>NZ_SVEV01000045.1 GCF_015057185.1 Pseudobutyrivibrio sp.
TTTTTTATAAAAGAGGAGTGAAATCCGAAGATTTCACTCCTTACCTTTTTAGGGGAGTTTTTTAACAGCCCCTTTTATATTATTTCTACGCAGTCCCATTTGTCGCAGACAAATCATAAATGACTGCGTCTTCCCGTATTTTTAAATAGAGAGAATATAGTATAATCGTGGTATGAAATATAAGAGGATTGAACAAGCAAAATTTATATCGAGGCCAAATAGGTTTATAGCAAAGGTTATGGTAGATGGACGGGAGGAGACTGTCCATGTTAAAAACACAGGAAGATGCAAAGAGCTATTATTGCCAGATGCTACGGTTTATTTGGAAAAAACGGATAATCCAAATAGAAAGACATTATATGATTTGGTGGCCGTAGATACTGAGATAGGAATTATTAATATTGATTCACAGGCGCCAAATGCAGTTGTGAAAGAATGGCTTCAAACTAAGGATTATTCGAAGGTCGTTCCTGAATATAAATACGGAAATTCTAGAATTGATTTTTATATGGAAAAAGGTGACGACAGATATTTAATGGAAGTCAAAGGCTGCACCCTCATAGAAGATGGTATAGGCTATTTTCCGGATGCTCCTACAGAACGAGGCGTGAAGCATTTACGTGAGTTGACAGGAGCCGTAAAACAGGGATACAAGGCGAGGATAGCTTTTGTAATTCAGGTAAATGGAGTATCTCAGGTTCGTCCAAATGTTAAAATACACCCTGAGTTTGGGGTAGCATTAAATGAAGCTATTGAGGCTGGGGTAGAGGTGTTGTACTTAAAATGTAATGTGACAGAAGATGAAATCTATATAATAGAATAATTATTATAAGAAAATCCCAGAGCAGTAAGCCTGGGATTTATGACTTCGTCCGGTTCTTGTTTTTCTGATGAAAAACAAAAACCTAGAGTTTCATGTCGACAACCTGATCTCCGGTGGAAATCTTGGTTTTAGATTCAATTTTAGAAAGAATGGCATTTTTTAATAATAGGTTACTTTTTTGAACGTTCTGACGCAGGAAAACTATTTTTTGCTCCATTCCATACTCTTCATAGCAGGAAGCTAAAAGCGTGTAGGATTCGCTGATATCTGTGCCTACGCCAACGGCAAACTCTAGGACTGTAATAACATCATCAATTCTGCCAACAGCATATAGCTCTTTTGCGTAGCTATTTAACAATACACAAACTCTGTCAAAATCATCGCCAATTTGGCTCATTAGTTCAAAGTTTGGTACACCGTATTCTAATTTTAAGTCGGTGTTACTTTTTCCTATTAGATTTAAAAGCTTGTGAGTAGACAATTCTTTTAGTTCATTTTCGATTTCTAATACTTTTTTGTCATCACTAAAATTTAATGGAAATTTTTCCATTGGAATGGTAATATATCTTAGATTTGATATATCTTTTGCAGGTGTAATGTTAGCTTGACGTTCTTTTGCCCAAAAGTCTTCTTCTTGTTTCTTTTGGTTAGCATCCAAGGCTTTCAATCTAACAGTTATTACAACTAAAAAGATTAGAAAAAAAGGTAAAATTGGGAAGCCCATTGGTTCTCCTTTGTATTATAATAGTGAGGTTGATAATTATGAGAAGAAATAAAAAACATCAAATTATTGCAGGAGCAGTATTAGTAGTGGTTGTTGTATGTATGCTCTTCACTACAATTGCTGCAGCTATATTATAATTATAATATATTTTATTAGAGGTTGTTATGAAAAAATCAAAAATACTATTGCTTATATCAATGTTAATGTGTAATTACCTCGTAGCTTGGGAGGGGCCTATTACAGTTTATGCCACAGAGGAAATTTCAGACCAGGAGATTTCTGATGAAGAGGCCGAGGCAGGAGCAGAAGAAGTAGTCGTAGACGATAGAGAGATTCCAGCTGGTATTACCATTGGAGGCATAGATGTATCAGGCAAAACTGTTACTGAGGCAAATGAATTAATAGCAGAATATTTCTCTAAATATGACGATGTTTTATTTACTCTTAATGCTAATGACCAGAGTTTTACAGCCACTGGCAAGGATTTATGCATAGGAGCTAAAAATTCAGATGTAGCTGTTAAGGCTGCCACATATGGCACATATGGAAATTATGCCGAGAGATTCAAGGCTGTAAAGGATATCGAAGAAGGACGCACAAAGGATTTTGCTTTATCAATTGGCGTTAATAGAACAGGACTTGAGGCATATTTGAATACAGCATCAGCTCAGGTTAATGATGAAGCTAGCGATGACTACCTTACTAGGGAAAATGGTGAGTTTGTATTCCATGAGGGTACTTCAGGTGTAGTTGTTCAAATTGAAAAATCTGCAGACCTTCTCGAGAATTATATTGAAAATGAGTGGGATGGAAATGATGCATCTGTTGATCTTATCACAGAGGTTAAGGAACCACGTGGAAGCAAGGAAGAATTGGCAGAGATTACTGATTTATTAGGTTCTTTCAGCACAGACTATAGTTCATCGTCTGCAGCTCGTAAAAATAACGTAGCTAATGGTGTTGGATTTATTAATGGAACTATTCTTTATCCAGGTGATGAGTTCTCAGTTTTAAATACAATTACACCATTTACTGCTGAGAATGGATATCAGTTGGCAGGTTCATATGAGAATGGTACTACAGTTGAGACTTACGGTGGCGGTATTTGCCAGGTTTCGACAACATTCTATGGAGCAGTTAGAGAGGCAGAGCTTGAAGTTGTTACACGTTCTAGCCATTCTATGATTGTCTCATATGTTCCACCATCACAGGATGCTGCGATTTCAGAATCTGGCGGCAAAGACTTCCAGATTAGAAACAACAAGAATTATCCAATTTATATAGAAGGATATTGCGATGGCAGCAATGCCTACTTCAATATATATGGTAAGGAAGAGGATGATGCAGGCCATTCGGTAGAATATGAGTCAGAGATAACTGCAGTTACAGTTCAGAATACAACATGGGTTGCAGACCCTAATGTACCACTTGGTAAGCTTACAACAACTGTAAGTGGTCATACTGGATACACTGCAAAATTATGGAAGATTGTTTACGAGAATGGTGAAGAAGTAAGCCGTACCGTATACAACAATAGTAAATACAATCCATCAAATCGTACTGTTACTGTAGGAATAGCTTCAGAGGATCCAAACTTGTCTGCAGCTATGCTCCAGGCAGTAGCCACACAGGATGTTAATACTATCGCAAATGCAGTAGCTACATATGCTCCTGGAGTTGCAAATAGTACACCATACATTATTACACCTAAGTATTCAGTTACAAATCCTACTACAACTGAGACTACTACTGACACAACTACAGATACGACAACTACCACAGACACTACAACTGAAACCACTACTGAGACAGCACCGGAGGTTACTACAGACGGAACCGAGGGAGTGGTTACAGACAACTCAGATATTTAGGACATAATATGGAAATCGGAAAATTACCTGAGAGCGTATTAAAACGTTCAGTTATCAAACAATTACATGTTAAACGACCAGAGGTTGGAAGCGGACCAAGCATAGGTGAAGACTGCGCAACAGTTCAGTTGGCACCTGATGAGGAGATGGTTTTATCTACAGATCCTATCACAGGTACTGCTTCTGATATTGGTGAGCTTGCAGTTACTATATCTGTAAATGATTTGGCATCTGCAGGTGCCGAGCCAATTGGTATTTTGCTAACAGTTCTTTTGACACCACGAATGAGGGAGGCAAAGCTCAAAGGAATAATGGAACAGGTGGATGCAGCATGTAGACGCTACAACGTTCAAGTAATTGGCGGCCACACAGAGGTTACTGAGGCAGTCAACCAGCCACTTATTTCTGTTACAGCAGTTGGTAAGGTGAAAAAGGGGCAGATGGTATCTACTGGTGGAGCAAAACCAGGAATGGACCTTGTTCTTACAAAGTGGATCGGCCTTGAGGGAACCTCTATTATTGCAAAGGATCATCAAGATGAGCTTTTGACAAAGCTACCAAAATCTCTTGTTGAGACAGCACAGAAGTTTGATCAGTACCTTAGCGTATTACCTGAGAGTAGGATTGCTGTTGAACATGGCGTTGCAGCAATGCATGATGTTACCGAGGGCGGAATATTTGGTGCTCTTTGGGAAATGGGAGAAGCATCAGGAGTAGGCCTAGATGTTGATTTGAAATCTATACCTGTAAAACAGGAGACTATAGAGGTTTGCGAATATTTTGGAATCAATCCTTATGAGTTAATTTCTTCAGGGTCCATGTTAATCGCAACAGAGGATGGCAATGGTTTAGTTAGAAAACTTGCGGACGCGGGGGTAGCATCCGCCATTATCGGGAAGTCCAACTCTTCAAATGATCGTCGTATTTTAAGCGGCGATGAGGTGCGCTTCCTTGAGCCACCAAAAACTGACGCGCTATATGCGGTCAATTCGAACTGAATTAATTGTTTAAACTAAATTATTAGATGAGCCGAAATGAGTAGATTACAAGTGTTATCAATGAGCCCTTAAAGTGCCATCCCTACTTAGATGGTGCGTTAGCAGCATCTTATGTAGGGCAATGAGCACGACAAGAGCGAAAGCGTGGCGAATGATAATACTTGGAAGCTACGAATATAGGCGGATTAGGGGTGATTAAGATGAGAGAAAAAATTTTAACTTACATAGAACATAACAGCAGAATTGACTTAGCTGATCTTGCTATGATGCTTGGCACAGATGAGGCAACTATTGTAAATGAGCTAGAGGCTATGGAAAATGAGCATGTAATTTGTGGCTATCCTACACTTATCAATTGGGAGAAGGCTAGTGTAGAGAAGGTTTCTGCACTTATTGAAGTACGTGTTACTCCTCAGAGAGGAATGGGTTTTGATAAGGTGGCAGAGCGCATTTACAACTATCCAGAGGTTGATGCTGTTTATCTTATCTCAGGAAGCTATGACTTTATGGTTTCCATCGAGGGACATACTTTAAGAGAGGTTGCTGATTTTGTTTCAGCAAAGCTTTCTCCACTTGATTCAGTGCTTTCAACACAGACAAACTTTGTACTTAAAAAGTACAAGGATCATGGCATCATTATGGCTGAGAAGCATGTTGATGAGAGGGAGAAGGTGAGCCTATGAGAAACCCTCTAAATAAAACAATTACAGAAATTAAGCCATCAGGCATTAGAAAATTTTTCGACATCGTAGCTGAAATGCCAGAGGCTATTTCACTTGGTGTTGGTGAACCAGATTTTGATACACCTTGGAAGGTAAGAGATGAGGCAATCTATTCGCTAGAGAGAGGCCGCACCTTTTATACTTCAAACTCAGGTCTAAAGGAACTTAGAATAGAAATCGCAAATTTCTTAAGGAGACATTATGATTTAGAGTACAATCCTCTTACAGAAATGCTTATGACTGTTGGTGGATCAGAGGGTATTGATGTAGCCCTTCGTGCAATGCTAGATCCAGGGGATGAGGTACTTATTCCTCAGCCTTCATATGTTTCCTATGAGCCATGTGCTATTTTGGCTGGCGGTACACCAGTACCTATTGCTCTTAAGGAAGAGAATGATTTCAGACTTAAACCAGATGAGCTTGAGGCTGCAATCACTGACAAAACAAAAATACTTATTATGCCATTCCCTAACAATCCAACAGGAGCTGTTATGGAAAAGGCTGATTTAGAGCCTATTGTTGAAATCGTTAAAAAGCACGATTTGTTTGTTCTCACAGACGAAATCTATGGAGAACTTACATACACAGGACAGGGACATGTTTCTATTGCAAGCTTCCCAGGAATGAAAGAGCGTACAATCTATATTAACGGTTTTTCAAAGAGCCATGCTATGACTGGATGGAGACTTGGCTATGTATGTGCCCCAGAGATTATTATCAAACAGATGACAAAGATTCATCAGTTTGCTATCATGTGCGCACCAACTACTAGCCAATACGCTGCAGTCACAGCTATTCGTGATTGTGATGATGATGTGGCAAATATGAGAGAAGAGTATAACGATAGACGTCGTTATCTTATTAATCGCTTTAAAAAGATGGGAATCAAATGCTTTGAGCCATTCGGTGCATTCTACATTTTCCCATCTATTGCAGAGTTTGGTATGTCATCAGAGGAATTCTGTACTCGACTTCTTCGAGAGAAAGAAGTTGCTGTTGTTCCAGGTACAGCTTTCGGAGATTCAGGTGAAGGCAATGTGCGTATCTCTTATGCATATTCTCTGGAGAATCTTAAGCGTGCAATGGACCGCATCGAAGAATTCATCGAAGAATTACGCAGCCAAGGCTAAGACAAAATCCTACGTTCACAATCATTAGATACTCTTTCAGTGACTAAAATGTCACTTTCAGAGTACTAATAGATTGTTAACTGGATTTTGAATATACTTTATAAAAGGAAATATACAATGTTAAATATCGTACTACATGAGCCCGAGATTCCTGCTAATACTGGGAACATAGGGCGGACATGCTGCGCAACTGGCACTAGACTTCATTTGATTGAGCCACTTGGATTTGTGCTGACAGATAAAACTGTAAAGCGTGCAGGCATGGATTACTGGGACAAATTAGAGGTCTTCAGATATGATGATTGGGACGACTTTAAAGCAAAGAATCCCGATGCAAAGGTCTACATGGCTACTACAAAGGCCAAAAAGGCACACACCCAGGTGAATTATGAGCCAGACTGCTACATAATGTTCGGCAAGGAGAGTGCAGGCATTCCTGAGGAAATCCTTGTAGACAATGAGGAGAATTGTGTTCGTATTCCTATGGGACATGATATTAGATCACTTAATTTATCAAACTCAGTGGCAATTGTATTATATGAGGCCCTGAGACAAAATGACTTCCTCGGATTAGAAACCGAGGGTAATTTACATAGACTCAACTGGAAGGAATAGTGGGTACCAATGTCAATTATTCGAGCAAAAGAATTAGTACATGAATATATTAGACGTGATGAAGAGGGCAATGTTGAAGCGATTCAAGTTGCTCTTGATCATGTCAATCTTAATGTGGAGCCAGGTCAGTTTATTTCTATTTTAGGACATAATGGCTCTGGTAAATCTACTTTCGCAAAGCATATCAATGCACTTCTAACTCCATCAGAGGGAACTCTTTTTGTTGATGGAATGAATACCTCTGATGATGAGTTTACATTTGCAGTCCGTCAGACTGCCGGTATGGTTTTCCAAAATCCAGACAACCAAATAATAGCTTCTGTAGTAGACGAGGATGTTGCTTTTGGACCTGAGAATATTGGAGTTCCTACAGAGGATATTGTTAAGAGAGTTGAAAAATCTCTCAAAATGGTAGGAATGTATAAATATAAGAGCCATTCTCCAAATAAGCTCTCTGGTGGTCAAAAACAGAGGGTTGCTATTGCTGGTGTAATGGCAATGGAGCCAAAGTGTATTATCTTAGATGAGCCAACAGCAATGCTGGATCCAGACGGTAGAAAGGATGTTTTGCAGGCTGTTCATACCCTAAATAAAGAAAAAGGCATTACTGTAATATTAATCACACATTACATGGAAGAGGTAGTAGACTCTGATTATGTATTTGTAATGGAAAAAGGAAAGGTTTTCATGGAGGGAAAACCTCGTGAAATATTCAAAGATGTTGAGCTATTAAAGGCTCATAGTCTTGATGTACCACAGGTAACTTTGCTTGCATATGAGCTTCGCAAGGCTGGCCTTCCACTTCCAGAGTGTGTTCTCACAAGAAAAGAATTAGTAGATGCAATTTTGCAGTACAATGCATCAAAAGCAATGGAACAACGTAAACCATGGGATAAAGCTTTTGAGCCACAGCAACAAACAGAGAAAAAGGATAATGTGCTTATCCTTGACCATGTTTCTTATAAATATAGTCCTAATACTGCGTATGAGATAAAGGCCCTTGATGATGTATGCCTTAACATCAGAGAAGGCGAATTTATTGGTATTATTGGTCATACAGGTAGTGGTAAGTCTACACTGGTCCAGCACCTTAATGGTTTGATTAAGGCTACTGACGGAACAATTTATTACCGCGGTCAGGATATATATGACAAGGATTTTGATATTAAGGAGTTGCGTACTCAGGTAGGTATGGTATTCCAATATCCAGAACATCAGCTTTTTGAAACAACTGTTTTCAAGGATGTTCAGTTTGGACCAAAGAATCAAGGTTTGGATGAGAAGGAGCAGATAAAGAGAGCATACGAAGCTTTAGGATTAGTTGGACTTCCTGAGGAATTCTACCTCGCTTCGCCATTTGAGCTTTCTGGTGGACAAAAGAGAAGAGCTGCTATTGCAGGTGTTATTGCAATGAAACCAGCTGTTCTTATTCTTGATGAGCCAACAGCTGGCCTTGATCCAAAGGGCCGTGATGATATTTTAGGGCTCATTGCAGATATGCATAAGAAACGTGGAGATACTGTAATTTTGGTATCACATTCAATGGAAGATGTGGCAAATTATGTTGATAGAATCATCGTAATGGATGCAGGAAAACCAGCATTTGATGGTACACCTAAGGAAGTCTTCGCTCATTATAAAGAGTTGGAGAAAATGGGACTTGCTGCACCACAGGTTACTTACGTTATGAACGATTTGAAGGATGCAGGTCTTGATGTTTCTACAGATGCTACTACAGTTGATGAGGCGAGGGAAGAAATTCTATGTTACGTGAAATAACTTTAGGACAATATTATCCAGCAAAGTCAGTGCTTCACTCATTGGATCCACGAGTAAAGCTTTTTTCTACGTTGGTATTTATAATAACTTTATTTGCTGCAAACAATGTGGTTTTATTTGCAGTTGTTTTGCTTACATTGTTTGGAATTATAAAAATGAGTCATGTTCCATTTTCATTTATGATTAAGGGATTGCGTTCAATTATCGTACTGCTTATAATAGCTGGACTTTTCAATTTATTTTTGACACCAGGAAAGACATTGGCTTCATTTTGGATTTTTACAATATCTGATGTTGGTCTCAAAAATGCTGTATTAATGACTAGCAGAATGGTGTTATTAATTATTGGCACTTCAATAATGACTTTAACAACTACACCTAATCAGCTTACAGATGGTCTAGAAAAGTCATTGGGCTTTTTGAAAAAGGTTGGAGCACCAGTACATGAAATATCTATGATGATGTCTATTGCCCTCAGATTTATCCCTATCCTTATTGAAGAGACTGATAAAATTATGAAGGCTCAGATGGCAAGAGGTGCTGATTTCGAAACCGGTGGACTTATTAAAAAGGCAAAGAATATGGTTCCACTTTTGGTGCCTTTGTTTGTATCTGCATTCCGTCGCGCTAACGATTTATCTTTTGCAATGGAAGCAAGATGTTATAATGGTGGTGAGGGACGCACAAAAATGAGACCACTGAAGTATTCCTCTTTGGATCAAAGAGCTTATATTTGCGTGTTCACATACATAATTGTATTTTTTGTAGCAAAGGGACTTTTATAATATGCGAGTAATGATAGTAGTTGCCTATGATGGCAGCGGATATAGTGGCTGGCAAATCCAGCCTAACGGAGTAACAATCGAACAAAAGCTTAATGAGGCTCTTACAGATTTATTGCAAGAGCCTATTTCTATTATGGGAGCTAGCCGTACAGATGCTGGCGTACATTCTTTAGGAAATGTTGCGGTTTTTGATACTAATTCTAGAATGCCAGCTGATAAAATCAGCTTTGCTTTGAATCAGAGATTACCAGATGACATTGTGGTTCAGTATTCTTGCCAGGTTGAGGATGATTTCCATCCTAGATATACACCTTGCCGCAAAACCTACGAATACAAGATATTAAACCGCAAGATGCCAGACCCTACAAAGCGTAAGGACACATTCCACTATTATTATGATTTGGACGTGGAGAAAATGAATGAGGCAGCTGCTTATTTAATTGGTCAGCATGACTTTACTTCATTTTCATCGGTAAAAGCACAGGTTAAATCCCGCGTTCGTACAATATATACGGCAAAGGTTTACAAGGAAGACGATGTAATCCACATCCGTCTTACTGGAGATGGCTTCCTCTACAACATGGTCCGTATTATTGCAGGTACACTTATCAAGGTAGGCGCTGGTGAGATGGAGCCTATGTATATGTTAGAGATTTTCCGTGGTCGCAACCGCGAGCTTGCAGGCCCTACCGCACCAGCCCATGGACTTACCATGATTGGAATTGAATATGAAGAATAATACTAGCCCTTGGCTCTCAAAGAGCCATGGGTATTTTTCTTGACAACAATACGAGATAACCGTATTATTTATACGAGGAGATACGGAAATGAAAACTGTAGACGAGAATAAAAAGAAAAAAATATCAATCAATATATGTTACTTACTTGAGGTTGAAGATAAATCTAGAAAAAAAGTATGTGAAGACCTTGATTTCAAGTATACTACTTTTTGCGATTGGGTTAACGGAAAGACTGCACCTGGATATCATGTTCTAGAAAGACTTGGGGAATATTTTAATGTGGAGCCTTGGGTATTTTATGAGGATGTAGAGGTTATGAAAAGGGAAAGAGCTAAGCGTCTTGGAAAATATGCTACGGGTTTAAGTGAGGGAAAATTATTAGATATGGATGTAATTGAAAAACTTAGTGATGAGCAAATTAGGGAATTGTTGGCGTCTGGTTTTAGATTTAGACATAGGACATTAGAGGAGTATATAGAACTTTCGGGTAAGCCTCTTCAACCAACAGCTGAATTTGATTGGGGAAAACCGGTAGGTAGAGAATTATGGTAGAACAGGGAGATATTATTAAAATTGAAGGAATAGGTCATATGGCTTTGGTTATTAGTAAAGGCTCATATAATGAGTCTGGTATGGCTGTGGTCTGTCCTATGACAAATAAAAAAACAGGTTCAACTTTCGAAGTTGAAATTAGCGTTGATGATGTGGCTATGTATGTTGCTAGTGATGCAGTAAGACAAATCGATGTTGAAAGCAGAAGTTATCGTAAGGTTGGACGTGTACCGTACCGTAAGTTGATTTATGTAATAGATATGGCACAGTCTGTAATGGATTATTTTTAGAAGCTAAATATGTATAGTGCAGTAGTAAATACAACCTATAAAACCCTTGGCTCTCCGAACTAAGGGTTTTTTTATGCCACAGAATATTTATAAATAGTTACAAAAACGCCACTTGACTAAATATATATACATTATATAATTTATCTATACGAAAGGTAGGTAACAATTATATGAAAAAGTTTTTATCAAAAGTATTAACACTCGCTCTAGTATGTGCAATTGTTGTGACAGGTACATCAATCACATCTGAAGCAAAGGCCGCAACTACAACTTATAGCAGCAATGCTATAATAAATGATTTTGTAGCAACAGCTATTAAGTCTAACGGTTTAGTTATTGGCGGAAAGTCATATAATTCACAAGAAGCAATCACTTTAGCTTATGCAGCAAACCCAGCTGTAACAACATCACCTATGTATTGGCAGCAGAGTGAAATTGTTCACGACGATGGTACAGTTACAGATATTGGTTATTTATGCTGGGGTTTTTATTTATATGCTGATGGTTCAACAGGTCTTAATACCGGCAATATTAATTCAGAGGGTATTTATGGTTTAGATATGACTGAGCCAGAATTGGGCTACAATTTCTTTGATGACGGCGCAAGACTTAGCACTAATGGTGTATGGCATACAGACACATTTATAGCGAATGGTATTAACGCTCAGTATATCTGTGCTTGGATGCAGTCACGCGGACTTAATACAGCGTCTGATATTTATAACTATCTTGTCGCTAATGGTGCCACATTTACAGTAAACACAGGTGTTATCTATGGTGGCGATGGCACTGACCCAGAGCAACACTTTGTTTGTGTTCAGTGTCCAAATTTATATTATGACATTAACACCACGGATGGTAGTTCAAGTATTTCGTATGATAACGACAATTTATCAGGTGTCAATGTGTTTGAAATTTCTTCTGGAACAGGTGCTATTACCATTTCTAACGTTGTTGATTCTCAAATATTCGAGGATGTTCCTGTAACTGATTTTTACAGCGATATTCAGCACTAATAACAAAACTGAAAAGACGGGCCCGATACCAAGTGATATGTACCCTCTTTACTGGACAATTCATCAAGGGTATTTTTATGTCTAAAAATACTCGAAACGTTATAAAAATCCAGCTTGACATTATATATATAATGTTTTTTGCAAATTTAAAGAACTCTAAGTGTGTGAAGAGTAAGTTGGAAAATGATATATGGAGGTACTAAACAAAGTGGATAAGATTAAGTATTATTTAAGCGCATAATGGAATAAAACGATTGATGTGTTTGCAATTATTATGCTATTATGCTTTCCTTTACCAGTCATTTTACTAGGAATAGGTGGTTTGATTGATGGTTCGATGGGGCCAAAGGAAAGTTTATTGGTGTTACTACTTGGATTATTGATGCTTCTCGGAACAAGTATTTATGCGTATTTTAAGTTATTAAAACCATGGCGTTGCCCAAGTTGCAAAAAGTTCTTTGCTATTAAAGGTAATGGTATTGATGAGCTTGAGGCAGATGAATTTTTTGTTAATGAAACATCCCATTCTGTTAAGACTTCTAAGGTTGAAACAGGATTGGGTACTTTCAAGGTTGAGACACCTGAAAGTCATACTGAGCAGGTTAAATATACCCAAAGAAATTATCAAAAAAAATATATTTGTAAATACTGTGGTGAGGAATTCTATAAAACATTTTCAGGGGCTAGGATGCGAGGATAAGAATAATATGGGTAAAAGATTAATATAAATCAAGATAGAAGAATTGAAATGGTTTTTACGGATAGGATTTATAATAAGCACGTGATAGTTTAAATCATTTTGGTGTTAATTCATCAAGGATTTTTTTATGAGAGGTGAACTATGAAAAAGAAATTAGGATTATTATTAGCTTTAGCAATGGGAGTGATGATTGCAGTTACAGGCTGTGGTAAAGAAAAGCTAGACATGAATGACTATATAAAATGCGATTACTCAGAAGATGGGACGATTATTTCGACGACCGTGTTGGAAGATGGCTTTTATCTTATGTTAGGAGCGATAACTAATGATCCCCAATTGCAATATAATGAAGAAGTTCAAGTAGTTGCTACTGATATATTTGCTGAGGTATGTGATGGAACTTACGATAAGTCAGTAGGATTGAGCAATGGAGATGAAATAGAGTATCATTGGGAAATATCTGAAGACAATATTAAAAAGTTTGAATCACTTACGGGTGTGAAAATAAAGCAATCTGGTAGCAAGAAAATAACAGTTTGGTTGGATTAAATTAATGATAATATTGACTGCACAAATTACATGGCATAATGGATTTGTGCAGTTTTTTTGATAGTATCTTTCTTTGGTTAGGAGAGAAGATAGATGAAAAAGTTTTTTAAAGCAATAATAGCTATAGTTCTTGTAATCTGCCTTGGCGTGGGTGGATTCTTTGGCTACAAGTTTTACAAGAACAAAAAGAATTCGAGTGAGAAGGCAGCTGAGCAGGAGGCGGAAAAAGTCGAAATTGAAGAAATAGAGTTTGTGCCTGTTTCAGAGGAGGATGCTTTATCAGAGGCTCAGTGGATGGAGCTTTTAAATACAGCTTTTGAATTCACTGATTATACAGAGTATAGCGATGACAAGATTAATGGTACATATGCAATAACGACAGGCTTTAGTAAGCTTGGCGGAGCCTGTACTGAATATTATTTAGATGGCAAAGAGAAGAATGATAAGAATTTAACTGCCATTGCTGTTGAAAGGGGATTGCTTGCAAAAGAATACCTTGATTCTTATATTGGGCAGGAACAGGCCGAAGAGCTTATAGAAAATCTAAAAACTCTTATGCAAGAGGATTATCACATTGAAAAAAATGAGGTAAACTTAGCTGGCGGTGTTGTAGATGGTCAGGGATGGTCGGTAGATTACTATAATCATGTGGAAAATGATGAAGCAGAAAATCCAGTTCAGGATGAGGTCATTGCTACAACAGGAGATTATGAGCCACAGGTAGATGATAAGATTGTTTATTTAGATGAATATGGCATCATGCATGGTGGGCAGATAATCGCCGTTCAATCTACGGACGATGGTAAGTATGATATTCTAACTGTTCCAGTAGAGACCCAGGAAGACTTAATTGATAACTATACAATTGCTGGTTATGTAGATTGGTCTAAAATCACAAACACTAATAGTGGAGATGTTGCATCTGCATTTACTGTATGTGATACCACCTCCGGTGATAATACCAGAAAAATATCAACTGATATGATAATTTCAGGCGAGTGTGGGACTGATGGTTTGGAGATTACATCATTTATAATTGAGAATCATGATTTTCTATCAGATGATGATACCCAGGAAGTTGATGATATCTTTGAAGATGATGATTTGCAGGAGGATGATGAAGAGGATTCAAATGAGGAGGATTCAAATGAGGAGAATTCAAGTGAGGAGGATTCAAGTGAGGAGGATTTCGAGGCTAGTCTGTCTAGTAATTTTAAAATCACATTAAGCGATGTGCAGATATATGCTTATGTTGAGGATGATGAAGAGGCATATTTTGATATAAGCTTTGATCCAAATGTAGTTTTAGATGGAATATCTGTTGGTGCAGAACTCCCTTTGCCTTCAATTCCTGTTGGGTTAGGCGTTTTGTCGGCAGAAATAAATACAACACTTATTGTTGACGCTGATATGGGAATTACAATTGAAATAGGTGCGGAAAATCCAGTTTCCATATCTACAAAAAATGACACTATAGGTGGATCTGTTAGAAGCAATGATAATTCTGTAGTTTGTAATATTGATGAGGGCAGATTAAAAGATATCAGTGTAGATGAATTTAGTATTTCTGGTGGTGTACAATTAGGTGTAGCTTTGAAGCTCTGTGAATTTATAAAGGTTGCAGAACCTAATATAACGACCAAAATGGTGGCAGTTGGAAAACAATTAGAAAAAGTAGAAGGATATGAAACGTCTTGCTATGAACTTAAGGTTGCTGGTCCTCTGCTAGAAATAAGTCTAACTTCAGAAGGAACACTTTTAGACTATTTCCTTACCAAAACGGATCTTCCTAGTACATGGTCACCAACTGATTTTAATGATGATAGTACTTTATTATTTTCAAAATATTATCATTTAGAGTTTTCGCCAACTAAAGTTCTAGAAGATGAAAATGGCAATGCCTCTGTATGTACTCATTATTCAAAAGATGAGGACCACTCATCAGATGAAAAGATTCAATTTAGCTATGGCTCGGATTATTCATATGATGAAGACGCAGATTATTTTATAGAAATAAATGGTGAGATATTTGGCTTTAAGTTTACAAATGAGGAATATGAACAACAGTATTTAGACTACCTTGATAATATTTCAAAAGAAGATATAATGGGCACAAATAGACAGTTTGGTGAATCGGATTATGTATTAAATACTGCTGACTACCTTCAATTGCCTTATGAAGAGATGAATAATTACAATATGATAATGCCAGACGAACTGTGTGTCATTCACGGTGATGATATATCAAATATTAGGATAGCTAGATTTATATCAAGTGCTTTTGGTGCGGATTATTTAAACAGTGGATATGTATATGGAGAAGTAGTTGGTAGCATTACATATGATGATACAAGCCGTTACGAAGATACATTACTTAATATTGGAAATAATTCATTTTCATTCAGAAGACCGTACAAAAACATGGAAAAAACACAAGAAGTAGAATAACCCTTTGCTTTATTGAGCAATGACCAATTTTATGGTTGACGAAAGTATAATCCTATTGTACAATGTCATGGTTGATGTAGTAAGGAGACTTGTGTCCATTAGCCCGGAGACAGGTTTTACTATAACATTCCTTGCAGGTGCCCGGACATCACCGGCTTGGGAGCTTTTTTAGATTTATTTAAGGAGGAATTCTCAATGAATACTTATATGCCAAACCCATCTCAGCTTGAGAGAAAATGGTATGTAGTTGACGCAGAAGGACAGACACTTGGTCGTCTTTGTGCAGAAGTTGCAAAGGTTTTAAGAGGTAAAAATAAGCCAGTCTTCACTCCACACGCTGATTGTGGTGACTATGTTATCGTAGTAAACGCAGAGAAGATTAAGGTTACAGGTAAGAAGCTTGATCAGAAGATCTATTATCATCACTCAGACTATGTTGGTGGTATGAAGGAGACAACTCTTCGTGAGATGCTCAACACACACCCTGACAGAGTTATCGAGCACGCTGTAAAGGGCATGCTTCCAAAGGGACCACTTGGTCGTCAGATGTACACAAAGCTTTTCGTTTACGCTGGACCAGATCATAAGCAGCAGGCTCAGAAGCCAGAAGTGCTTACATTTTAATAGGAGGTAGATCATGGCTAATACAACAAAGTATTATGGAACTGGTAGAAGAAAGTCTTCTGTAGCTAGAGTATATCTCGTACCTGGCACAGGCAAGATTACAATAAATAAGAGAGATATCGACGAGTACCTTGGTCTTGAGACATTAAAGGTAGTAGTTCGTCAGCCACTTGTAGCTACAGGTACTGTAGAGAAGTTTGACGTTATCGTTAACGTTAAGGGTGGCGGATACACTGGCCAGGCTGGTGCTATCAGACACGGTATCTCACGTGCACTCCTTGAGGTAGATGCTGAGTACAGACCTACACTTAAGGCAGCTGGATTCCTTACAAGAGATCCACGTATGAAGGAGCGTAAGAAGTACGGCTTAAAGGCTGCTCGTCGCGCACCACAGTTTTCAAAGAGATAAGGATTATCTGCAGAATTACAGATATTCAAAAGAGAGTCAGGGCAAATTTATTTGCCTCTGGCTCTTTTTTAATATCTGTATAATTCTATTGGAATGCAAGAAATGATGAGCGTGAAATGTGAAGCATTTCTGCGAATGCATTTCTTGATTCTGCGGATAATCCTTCATAATTTCTATGAGTTCAACTCTTATTTATGTCAGGAAAGGAAAATGATAAATCCCGTTTGTCGGGATAATATGGTCATTGATGGTTCGAATTATAGGCTGTTCCCCAATACTTTACCCTTTACGATGGTCTTTTCAAATAGTACCCTTGGAAAAAATCTGCTCCTAA
>NZ_SVEV01000046.1 GCF_015057185.1 Pseudobutyrivibrio sp.
CGCCGTGTACCGAACGGTACGCACGGTGGTGTGAGAGGTCGGGAAATTCATTTGAATTTCCCTCCTACTCGATTATTCAGAGGGAGATTATTTGCATGAAATCGATTTTAATTATGGGATATGGTCAGTATGGACATTTAGTAGAGGAGTTGGCAGCAGATTGTGGCTACGACAAAATAGCAGCTCTCGATGATGCCGCTGACGATGCTCTTGATACAATAGACAATTTTGCAAAGTACCAAAACCAGTTCGATGATTTTATTGTGGCAATTGGTAATCCTGCCAGCCGCAGAGCAGTGGTAGATAAAGTCAGAGGGACCTTCAATTTAACTACATTGATTCATCCAACAGCTGTGATTAGCAAATCAGCAGTTATTGAGCCAGGATGCATTATAGAACCATACGTAGTTGTTCATACCTCAGCAGTTGTAAAGGAATCCTGCCTTATTAATGCCGGTGCTGTTATTAATCATGATAGTACCGTAGAGGCATATTCTCATGTGGGCTGCAATGCAGTTGTAGGTGCTAGAGCGCTTGTGCCTGAGGGGACGAAGGTGGAGCATTGCGAGTGGTATAGGTGAGGACGAAATATAGAAGTTCAAAATTAATCTGTGGATTGTAGAATATTTTTTATAAGAGAAATGAACGCGAAACGAACGTACCTTAAAAAGGCAAATGCGTTATCAGCAATGGGGGGAAAGAAGCTAAAGACTTCAATTCCAGACCCAAAGACATGACAGTTCGTGAATGGTGTGCCCTTCACGATATTAAACCACCAACCTTCTATGATCACATGTGACGAGTTCAGTACTATTTCGCAGGTCAGCTTCAGTCTATAGATGAATCTAATCAGATGGTTGTTAGTGAACCGACTTTTGTTGAACTATCACCTTCTATTACTGAACCAAAACCAGTAATGCATGGTGTAGCCGACGCTGTGAAACCATATTTACACAATGACACCTCATACAAAAAATCTCTAGAGATGATTTTTATGATAAGAGTGAAAAGTGTGTGGCAATAATTCAAACTGGAGAAGAACGTTTATATGGTGATGTAATTCTAAAAAAGGGTGTAATAAAATAACTTTCTACGTTCATATTTGATATAACGAGAGTAGTGTATTCTCATATATTGTTTATTGTTGGAGCAATTAATATTTTATTCCTATCACATATAAAGAAGTAGACAGTAGATTTTCTAGACAAGCTATTTAGATGATAGCTTTCAATTCGGGATGGTAGCTTTATGGTTATACGTTTACAGTATAGAGGTGAGAAGACAATGCAATGTATAATTTGTCATAAGGAAAAAGAGAAATCAGATGAACATATTATTCCAGAAGCCTTAGGAAATAAAAAGTTGATTACCAGGAGAGTTTGTGAAGAATGTAATAATAAGCTAGGAGCTAGAGTTGATGATTACCTCACAAATCATCCGTTAGTAAAAATTATTCGGAGTGGTGAAAAATTGACTGGAAAAAGTGGCAAAAAGGTGAATTTTTTTAGCAGCGTAGAGACTGATGAGAAAACAGGTATAAAATATGAAATGAAAAGTGGAATACCTAAGTTAATGCCTAGACTATTAACTAATGAAAATGGCCATATTAGAATTGAGGCATCAACTAAGGAAGAGGGGGTAGCTTTCTTAAAAAAATTATTGAAGAGAGAAGGTTATTCAGAAACACAGATAGACGATTTTTGTAAAGATGCCATTGCTGGTGAGTTTAATATTATTGAACCACCAGAATTCAAGAAAGATGTAATTATTGATTTCTCTAGAATGGATATTGCCGCAATTAAAATAGCGTATGAATATGCTTTTGAGGTATTAGGTGAGGACTATTTGAATGATGAGGTGGCTCAGCTCTTTTCTAAGGAGTTATATTCTATTGCTAATACTGAAAAAAAGGAGATTAATGTTTCCGACAGTCTTGCACAATATGTAACTTACCCGTTGAGTGGAAGTGGTATAGAGTCACTATTAGAAGAAACAAGGAATTCAATTAAAAAGACCAATACGGATATTCTGCATACTATTTTTTTCATAAAACAAGATGGATGCTTATACTGTATTTTAAATTTATGTATGATGGAGATTATTTCTTTTGCTGTAAAAGTAACGAATAATGCTGATAGATATTCAAAAAAGTTACCATTTACGCTTGTATATAGGGATGGTAAATGTATCACTTTATAATTTTTGATTAAAATGCAAATTATTTTAATGGTGTCCCCGTGTTCCAGAATAGATATCAGTGAAGCTTGAAGCTATGTATGATATCATTTTAAATATCACAGAAGGGAGCTTCACATGGGATACAGTCCAGAACTTAGGGAGGCAATGCTTAGAAGATTGCTTCCGCCAAACAATGAATCAGTAGTAAAAGTGTCACGCGAGGAAGGAATTCCTCAGCAAACATTGAACAGATGGAAAAACGAAGCAAACATGTTGACACTGCTTTTTACAATCTCTATTCGATAGGTCATCGAAAGAGTTGTCGATGTGCATAATCTCGGTAATCATCGAGTATGCTTCGGCGGCTATCGAACCTTTTGCGGCTTCAGTGCCAACAGACTTAATGAATTCAGCAAAAGGTCTTCTTGCATGAATCCAACAGCCAGCGATTTGTAGGTCGTGCCGTTCTTTACCAAGCTTATGGTAGACCTGATTGCCATCAGTGACCACGGTACCGGAGAAGTCTTTCAAGAATTCTCTTGGGTAATCAGCTTTTCTAGATGGCTACCAATCGCAAGATTAGCAGCTAAGGGAATATAGGAAGTCAGCTAGGTAATCGTCACGCCTACGGGCACGGCTATATTTTGGAAATGTATGGATGGTTTATTTTTTGCGAAGTGGGGCTTCCTTTCGAAAGAGAAAAATAATAAGGTAATCTCAAAGCCAATTATTAGCAATAGCCTTTTCACTAATTCCCAAGAATAAATTTATGCAGCCGTCTGTTGGGGCTCTAGTGACTAGAGAAATATCTAATGCTATAATAAATGCTAAGGAAATATTATATTGACTGAAAGAAAAAAATATAAGTTGATGAGTAAATGTTTACAAAAATTCAACAAAGAATAGAAATATATTTAATAGCTGAAAAAAACTTAAGCGCTGAGGAATTGGAATATGTAGGTACACATGTATTGAGTTCCTTAGAAAATAAGGAGTTAGTACATCGTGGTATCAATAAAGATGTCAATTATTTCGGAACGATAGACAATTGCTATTTAGCATATTAACGAAATGATAATCAACAATCAACGAATTGCATTAAAAAATAAGAATGGAAAATTTGTAATCAGTTAATCTAAGAAATAATAGTAATATTATTATAATAATATAGTAGGAAGGAGTATTGATTGATTTTAAGCAATTAATCAAGTGGTAATTAAATGGTTTCGATTGCAATGTTTAACAACAAAGGTGGGGTTGGAAAAACAACGCTATTATGTAACTTGTGTGCTTTTATTGCCCAGGAAAAGAAAAAGAAGGTAGCGCTTATTGATGCGGATCCACAATGCAATGCTTCGGCTTATGTGTTCAGCAATACAAAGTATAAAGAAGTATATGTTGATAGAAAAGGATATACTATACATAATTTCGTTGAGCCTGTCTCATCTGGAGAGGGTTACGCGAAGGAACTACATAGCTATCCAATTAAGAATTTTGGAATTGATTTAGTGGCAGGTGATCCCAAATTAGCTTTGTTTGAAGATGTTTTAGCTGCTGATTGGGGGGATGTACCAGCCGGAAAAGATCGAGGAATTAGAACAACATTGACGTTTAAAATGTTAACTGAAAAACTTAAAAATTATGATTATGTGTTTTTTGATATGAGCCCATCATTGGGAGCTATTAATAGATCTATTATCATTGGTTGTGATTATTTTATGACACCATTATCTTCAGATATTTTCAGTTTATTTGCTATAGAAAATATAGGACAGTCGATTCAAAATTGGATCGATCTCTTCATAGATGGGTATAAAAGAAATACTAGTGAGAGTATAAAGCATATTTTTGGTGATATAGCATCTGTAAAATATTTAGGTTATGTAGTACAGCAATATACTAGTAAGACAGTTGAAGGTAGACGCAGGCCTGTTATGGCATATGAAAAAATACTTCAAAAAGTTCCTTCAACTATTGAGTCAAATCTGGTAAAAACTTTAAATGAAAATGAAAAACTACAGTTAATAGATTATGAGTTGGGATCAATTCCAAATTTTAATAGTGTAATTCCTTTATCTCAAAGTGCTCATAAACCCGTTTTTAAACTTACAAGTCAGGATGGAGTGGTTGGTGCTCATTTTCAAAAGATACATGAATATAAGGAGGTTTTGGCACAGATAGAACATAGTGTATCAAGAAATGTGGAGGCAATTCATGGAGTGGACTAATGAAATTGTTGATGCTATAGCGTTACGTAGAAGTGTTTTATTTTTAGGAGCAGGAATATCTGCTAACAGTTACTCTAAAAAAGATAAAAACGTTCATCCTCCAACATGGAAAGAGCTAATTGAAGCTGTAATAAAAGATATAAATTTGGATATAAAAATTGTTGGTGTGATAAATAATTTAATTGAACGAGGTGATTATTTAACAGCTTTTGAAATAATAGTTAATAATGTTACGCATGAAAGATTTGAGAGAGCTTTATCAAAGAAAATGTTAGAGCCTCAATTTGTACATGATAGAGTTCATGAAAATATATTTAGATTAGATTCTAGAGTTGTTATTACGCCAAACGTTGATAAAATATATGAGACATATGCACAAAGTGAGTCTAATGGTACAACTAAAGTTAAAAGATATTATGATTCAGACTTGATTTCATCGCTTAAATCTCAGGATAGAATAATCTTGAAAATCCATGGAACATTAGATGAACCTTCTAAGATAGTTTTCACGCGAAGTGAATATACAAATGTAAGGTATGAATATTCAATGTTCTATAAATTGTTAGAGGCAATGCTTTGGAATTACACATTTATTTTTTTAGGCACAGGTTTAAATGATCCAGATATACAGTTAATGTTGGAAAATGCATCGTTTGCATTTCCGGGTAGCCCTAAGCATTTTTTTATTACACCAGAAGATACTGTTAGTAATGTTGAGATGGAAGTTATTGGCAGGATGAGAAATATCGAATTTATAACATATGATAAATCTAGTGGTCACAAGGAATTTCATGATGCTATAGAAAAGTTAGTAGAGTTAGTTGAAGCTAGAAGAGAGGAAATAGCAATGTCGATGCAGTGGTAGACCTTGGGTTCCCCGTGTGCCAGAATAGATGTCAGTGAAGCTTGAAACTATGTGTGATATCATTTTAGATATCGCAGAAGGGTGCTTCACATGGGATACAGTCCAGAACTTAAGGAAGCAATGCTTAGAAGATTGCTTCCGCCAAACAATGAATCAGTAGCAAAGGTGTCACGAGAGGAAGGAATTCCTCAGCAAACATTGAACAGATGGAAAAACGAGGCCAAGGCCAATGGTACATCTACTCCTACTGGAGACAATGCTGATACATGGAGCACACAGGATAAATTTTTAATTGTTGTTGAAACCGCAAGCATGAATGAATCAGAGCTTGCTGAGTATGCCCGTAAAAAGGGCCTTTATGTAGAGCAAATCAAATCTTGGAAGGATGCTTGCATGAACGCCAATGGTGGTGTTGCCAAGGAAGCAGCCAAGTTAAATCGAGATCTTAAAGATTCTCAAAAAGAAGTTAAGAAACTCGAGAAGGAGCTTCAGCGAAAGGAAAAAGCTTTCGCTGAAGCAGCGGCTCTACTTGTTTTATCCCAAAAAGCAAATGCGATCTGGGGGGCCCAGAGGAAGAAAAAGCACTTCAGATCGCAGCAATGCCATTTTGCTTATTAATGAAGCCGTTGAAAGCGGCGCTAGCCTTTCAAAAGCTTGTGAAAGACTAGGAATTACAGAGCAAACCTATTATCGTTGGGTTAAGCTAGATAAAACTTTTGATTCTTATGAGGATAGAAGAACCTTTGCAGATCATTCTAATCCTGTTAATAAGATAACTCCTGCCGAAAGACAGGAAATACTTGATACAGTAAACTCTGAAGAGTTTTCTAGCATGTCACCGTGTCAAATATTGCCTATACTTGCTGACAAAGGCACATATATAGCGTCAGAGCGTACATTCTATCGTGTTTTGAATAGAGAAAAAATGCAAAATCATAGAGGTATAAGCCAGGAGTCTTATAAGCATGCAAAGCCTACTCCGTATTGTGCTACTGCACCTAATCAAGTATGAACTTGGGATATCACATATCTCAATGGTCCTTACAAAGGGTGCTTTTATTATTTGCATTTAATCTTAGACTTATTCAGCCGCAATCTGTAGGCTGGGAAGTCTATGAGGAACAGATCGCTGAATTAGCTAGCAAGCTGATTAAACACACATGCTTAGTACAGCATCATTTATCTTATGAGACTCTAGTTTTACATTCTGATAATGGAACACCTATGAAGGGCACAACAATGCTTGAGACTCTGTATAAGCTTGGTATAACACCTTCAACCAGTAGGTCTCGTGTCAGCAATGACAATCCTTATTCAGAATCTTTATTTAAGACCCTGAAATAAAGACCTAACTATCAGCCTAAAGGCTTTGAATCACTTGAGGATGCATGTGCTTGGTGTAAACTATTTGTTCATTGGTACCGCTTTGAACATCATCACAGTGGAATTGAATTTTTAACTCCAATTGAGCGTCACGCTGGCAAAAGTGAAGAGATAGTTAATCATCGCAAGGAAGTTTATTAAGTTGCTAAAGCAACACATCAAGAACGGTGGGATGGTCGTGAAATCTGCAACTGGAATAACATCGATAAAGTATTTCTTAATCTTGATAAGGTTGACTCTGCAAATGATGCAACTGTACAACAGGTATCATAAACAAAGTTCATTACTGACCTGGGGTAGTCTAGGTCAGATGAAATATAGTAACTATCAATAAATCAAGTTTTACTGACAACTAGGTTGACAAATTTCGTATGGCAATAAATCATAGTAGGTTAGCCATGATAAGCTGTGAACAGCACCGTTTGACAAGGATGGTAAAACGAGAGCAAAAAATCTCTGTTTTGCACAATAATTAAATATGGCATCAAGCAGAAAACTTAGGATTAGCATCATGAATGATTGGATTTATGGCGAAGCCTTGCATCAACCATTTGAATTGCTCTGTGCGAAGTTGTCGTAGCTTATCACTTTTTCTAGGCCAGGAGAAATGACCACGGGAAACGCGTTTGTACAGAAGCAAGAACCCATCTCCTTCTCAAAGGAGACCTTTGATTTTAGTTGATTGTCTGCCACAGAAGAGGAATGAGGTATTTGGCACAAAGAGATTAACCTTATATTTTCGTTCTATGATGGCAGCCAAGGAATCTATTCCATAGCGCATGTCTGTGTAGCCGCAAACTACATAGACTGCAGGAAAGTAATTAAAATCAGTATTCTTAAGCATTGCGTACCGCCTTAATGACTTTAGCTAAAAGAAAGTCTGATGTGTCTTCAGTGATTCCTAAAGTAATGTCATCTATTGTAAGTTTAAGAATGGAAAGTGCGGAAATCGTGGCAGGTGATGGAAAACTTTTAAAAGTTGTACAACGAGTGTCTGGAATAGGTGAAGAGACTGGACGATGTCAGGAAGTTGAGATTCTACGAAATGTTCTGTTAGACGACGCTTCCAATAGTAAAACTAAGATTTTGAGATTGACTTTGATTCGCAGAATTTGGTTACGTTCATGGAACTGGCTTGTTGTTCACGTATGATGTCGGCCCAGTTGGTAAGTTTTGTTTGATGTATAATTTTAGTAGTGATCATGAGATTTCCTCCCCTAGAAATGTATTTGAAGTAATAATCTCATGAGTGTGGTAGAATTGTAAGGTACTTATGATTAAGGGCATACGTTTATTGGGGCATTTAAGATATATCGTTATGAAAAAAGAATTCGATATTAAAGAAATAATTGAAGGGGCTTATTACCCTGGCGTGTATATAATCAAGATAAAGAAGATTCTTAATGAAAGAATTCAATACAATGACTTTAAAGAGGAGGATTGGAGGACATTTATTCATGAATATGTTCATTTTCTTCAAGATATTAGCACAAGTCATGGGTATATATATTATTTTCATAAATCGCAGATGCTCAATTTGGCAGTGTACGATATAAAGAATAGTTCTTCAGATGTAATAGAGTTACCAATACAAGCTGAAAAAACGGGAATTCCAAATGCATCTGAAAAGCAGATGCTCTTGGATTTTTATAATGGAGATCACCAATATTTAAAGTTTCATCATATAAATGAGGTTAAGATAGATTATGATGAAGTAGTTACCAAACTGGTTATAGATGAAACTGATTCAAATAATAAATTATTTGCCGTAAATATTTATTACGATGAAGGAAAGATTTATCAATTTGGTAATATATGTATTTTGGAAAGTATGGCCTATTTAATAGAATACCATCTATTAGAGGGAGAACAGAGGATAAATGAATTCCCATATAATGCCTGCGAAGTTATTTGCACGCATATTTATCCTGAAATATTGAAAACTCCAAAGAAAATTATGATGCTTGCGGAAATGGCTCTTATGCACGACGATTGTGGATTGTTCTTTTTAGGTTTACTAGATTTATGCGCAAAACAACATTTGGCAGAACTTGATGATAAAGATTTTCGAGAATTTTGTATTAAAAACATTGATATGTCAATGGAGAATTTTGAACAATACTACAAAGAAGCTATTGAAGGAATTGATAGATTATTTCCGGTTGGGTTTCCCTATACAGGTTTGACAAACATGCAGCTGAAAATATTTCTTGAATGTGGACACAACTATAGAATATCGAATAAATTATTTATTGCGGATACATTTGATAGTCCTGATTGCACAGAGTATTTTCGACGTCTAATAGATCTTTTTGGACTTCCAATACTGATAGATGGAAATGACGATTACTATGGCATGGAGGGAACTCAGTATATACCAGTAGCTGATGCAGTGCTTAATATCCTAACAGAAAAGTTAGGCGAAGGGTGTAGTCTTCAAGAATTATGTAAAAAGAGCAAGATTGGGAGTTATGAAAAGTATAGGTGTACTAATGAACCGTGGGAGCAGTGCAAAGAAAATGAAATCTGTCCAGTTGCTATGTACTTTAAGGGGTACGGTATTGATTATAAAAAATATAAGCAAAGGAATCATTAATTTATAAAAAATATTATTTTGATTTCTTATGACAAACCGCTATACTGAGGCATGAATGATGGAGAATAAAGAAACTAGATTTAATGAAATAGTAGAATTTGCAAAAAATAATGATGACTCTATAGGGTATCTTCTAATTATTGATATGTTGGAAGATAAAACGGGGCTTGTCGGCGCAGAATGTGTTGATGAAATCATTTCATTATTGAAATCCGAGGGTATTACAATTACAGATGCGGACGAGGAAGATTATGATAAAGATGCCGATATCACACCGGCATTTAATCCTGCGGATGTCAATATACATTCAAAACCACTAACTGTGGGCGCATTAGTTGATGAGCTTAAGTATGATGAAATCGAATTGGATCCGTTTTTTCAAAGAAATCCAAATCTTTGGACGGCCGATAAACAGAGCAGATTAATAGAGTCGCTTATGTTAAAGATTCCTTTACCTGCTTTTTATTTTGATGCATCAAAAAGTGAAAACTATGCAGTAATTGATGGTCTTCAGAGACTGAGCGCTTTTAAAAACTATTTAATTAATGAGAAGAAGTTTGAAGGATTACAATACTTAAAGGATTTTAATGATAAGACTTTTAAGCAGCTACCTAGACAGTATCAGCGAAGGATATTGGAATCAACAATAAATGCATATATAGTCGAAAAGGGGACTCCTGATAGTGTAGTCTATAATATATTTCAGAGAATTAATACAGGTGGACTTAAACTAGAGCCTCAGGAAATCCGACATGCTTTATATTCTGGCCAATCTACTATAATTGCTGAGGAACTGTCAAAAAGCAAGGAGTTCTTAATAGCTACTGACTGGTCGATATCGTCATCTAGAATGATGGATCAGGAATTTGTTACAAGGTTTTTTGCTTTTACACAATTGGATTATAAGACAGAATATAAGGGAAATATTGACGAATACTTAATCAAGGCTATGAAAATAGTGAATCAATATAATGACGACCAGATAAATGAGATACGATATAATTTTTCAAAAACAATGAAGTATGCATACTTAATATTTGGCAGAAATGCTTTCAGAAAAATAGCTATAAATGGGCGACGAGGTCGTATAAACAAGGCTATTTTTGAAATATTATCAGTTGTGTTTAGTAGCATGTCGATTGATAAATTGGAAATATTAGTTGCAAATAAAGATATTGTCAATGAAAATTATATTAGAACTTTAGAAAGAAATGACTTTTTAATTGCAATAAAATCAGGAGATACAGGCTCTATGATTAGAAGAATGGATATAGGGCGTACTATTTTTGAGGGAATATAATGATAAAAGAAATAGAGTTAACAAATTTTAAGTGTTTTGAGAATATTAAATTACCCACTGGCAATTTGACTATGCTAACTGGAATAAATGGTACAGGAAAATCTACAGTTTTACAGAGCCTTGTCCTATTGAAACAGTCATTCGAAAGAAATCGAGACATGAAGGTGTTATATTTGAATGATGAAGACTACATTCAACTAGGAAATGCCGAGGATGTGTTATGTTCACACGCTGAAGAGGATTGTATCAAATTTGGTTATCATACAGATGATTCTGACTATTCTTTTGAATATGAACATTCTGGTGATAGGTTCTCTGATATGCTTTTATCTAAAAAAGTTTTTGATAGCACAGAATTTTTGATGAATAATAATATCAGATATTTATCCGCTGATAGAATCACTCCAAAGAGATTTTACCGCATCGCAAATGCGGACAAGTTGTCGCGTAGAGAGTTTGGTTCAGACGGTGAATTTGCAATACAGTATTTATTGTTAAATTCAGATAAGGATATAGATGAATCGCTGAATTTTCAGTATTCTACTAATAGATCATTGAAGGCACAGGTCTCATATTGGCTAGGTAAAATATCTAATTCTGCAATTCCTATTATTAGAGTTGATGAAGTTCAGAGAATTGCAGAATTAAAATATGAATTTTTATTAGGTGAAACTGAGAGAAGCAATACATATAGCAATATAAATGTGGGATTTGGAATAACCTACACACTACCGTTTATAGTTTTATTGTTATCATCTACTCCTGGGGATATTCTGCTTATAGAGAATCCTGAAGCACATTTGCATCCACAAGGACAGGTGGCAATGGGGCAGCTTCTTTCATTTGTTGCAGCTTCAGGAGTACAAATAATATTAGAAACTCACAGTGATCATATCTTAAATGGAATACGTCTCTCTGTAAAAAAAGGAGAAATATCAAATGATATGGTAGCAATAAACTATTTTTATCAAGAGAAAGAGAAGCCATTTCGGCATTTGGTATCAAATCCTAAAATCTTGAGGAATGGTAAATTAGATAAATGGCCGGAAGGATTTTTTGATGAATGGGAAAATGCGCTATTGGAATTATTATAGGGGAGTGAATAGATATTGAGAATTATAGTTAACGATGTTTCCTGGCATATAGAGATATATGATAGGATTACTGTTTGTGAGAAATTGAATGAATTTGCTTGTTTATGTAAATTTCTATTGAAAAAATCCCATAATCTCAGTGATAGACATATATATTCCGTGCAACCTGTTGATGAACAACAATATTATTCGATGGCAAAAATGAAGGATTTGTTAAAAGATATTGATGACAGAGAATGTTGCAGATTAATAGCAGGAGTGATTAACAATAGTCCTGTAATTGAAGTGGAAAATTGTGAACCGATGCTACTTGAAAATAATCCAACCTATGTGTTTGGGGTAGCCCTTGATGATGATATTATCATAAGCTTGGATGTGGCAGACTGGGTTAGAAAAGATGAACTAACAGCTTTTCAAAATGATATTGAGAGGACATTAAAAAACGTATATTCAATAAAACAAAGTCATAATCATTCAAAGATGTTAGGATATAGAATTTTTAAAAGTAATCCTAAACATAATCATAAAAATGAAATCATGCGCTCTAACGGGATGGTTAATAGTCCGATGGATTTAGATGACGAGACAGCACAAGAATTGCTTGACAATGCGATTTTTGATGAATGGTCTCAAGATAGACGTGATATGAATTCTATTTCAGAACATAAAGACAAAAAGCTATACGCTAGACTAAAGGATACGTATTACGAATTCCAGGGTACAGATAATGTATACCACGGTTATGCAATAGACAGAAAAGAATTGCAGGAAAAATGTAGTTTGAAACTATTAAAAGTTCTTGACCGATAATAATGGTCACCTGCCCCATTAGGTAAGTATAGTCGATGAGATATTACTGCATCAGTTCACGAAGGGTTGATGCAGTTTGACACTAATACCATTAAAGACGCTAGTACTTTGCCAAAGGGGGATTATCTCGTGGCTATGCTAGTTGCCTTTACATTAAGCGTTTATGGTCATTCTATAGGAACAATAAGTATGTTTTTTAGGTCGGAGGGCCAAATAAGAAATATATGGAAGGCTTTAATGAAGACATATATTTCCTATTCATTCACAGGACTTTTCTTGAATTCGATTCTCATGGTGCTTTGGGTCCAGGTGGTAGGTACATCTGAGTTTGTAGCACCTATAATTAACATTGGTGCCTGAACCCATTACGAAATTGTTACAAATAGATAAAAGAAAAAAGCTGTTGATTATCCGAGTGGTAATTGGCAGCTTTATTTTTGCGATAAAATCAAGCGCCTGAACTAATTACACGAAAGTAGTACAGAGGAGATGAAGAAGCTAGGGAAATAGAAGATACTCCTCAGAGTGATTTAAATATGTTGATGAGCTTCCGCCGCCGGGGGCTACGATTTTGTTATTTATACAATGATATAGAATCTCTTTATAGATACGTAAAAGATATGGTAGAGTATTAGCATAAAAGCTAATTATTGTATTAAGGGAGATATATATGTCTAAATACGAAAAAAACAGAACACTGGCCCTATATAATATTTTGAATTCTTATACAGATGATGATCATAAATTATCTATGAATGAAATAAGATATGAAATGGATAGATTGGGTTATTCATGTAGTGAAGATAGTATTTTTAGATATATGAATCAACTGAGAAATGAATTAGGTATAGACATTATTTCCGAACGAGGGAGAAATGCGAGATATTTTATTGGTAGTAGAATTCTAGATAAACAAGAAATCCAACTCATAGTTGATGCGATTAATTCATCAACTGCTATAGATATAAATTCTACAAAAAGGATTATAAACAAACTCAAGAAGCTTACCAGTGTTCATATTGCTAAATCTTTTGAGAGGACTATTCTTTCAGCAAAAAATAAAGCAAGTCAAAAGCGCAATATTATATATAGAATTTCAGAGATACAAGAGGCATTGGATGCAAATAGCCAAATTTCCTTTGAATACATGGATTGGAATATCGAAAAGAAACTGACTTCAGTAGGAGAAAAAATTATAAGTCCATGGGGGTTAATTTGGGCAAATGAAAGATATTACCTATATGGATATACTGTTAAAGATGATGAGAGTGAGATTGAAGAGCGAACGTATAGGGTTGATAAGATAAAAGGGATAAAACTGCTTCGAAGGCCTAGACAAGGTGCCGAGAGATTCAAAGCATTTGATGTTTTTGAATATGTCTCGCGAAGAATTGATATGTATTCGACAAAAGAAGAAAGAGTCACGGTTAGGATTCCTAAAAATCTTGTTGGAATATTTATAGATAGATTTGGTGAAGCGATAGAGATTAGGGAAGTAACGGACGGAATAATAGATGTATCATTTTATGTGGCTTGTTCAAATTATTTCTTAGGATGGCTTCTTGGGATAGGAAACATAGAGATTATTGAACCTTTAGAGGTCAAAGATAAAATGATAGAATTATTAAAAAAAGGAATAGAGGTGTATGAGAAATAGACGCAAATATGCGTCTATTTTTATTGTCAAAACTTATATTAAGGCGTATTATCATAACTAGATGAATTATTATTGCCATAATGATTAATGGCCCAAAAAGGAGAAGAATGAAATGAAAAAAAGAATTTACATTAGTGCTGATTATGCTGAAGAGAAAGGTGATCGTGAGGTAATAGATGTATTGCATTCATGGGGGAAGGATTCGTTTCATGCAATGAGTTTTACTGACACGGCAGAAGTTGTTTCCGGAAGTGTGACAGAGGATGAGGACTGTAGAGCTTGCGATTTGAAAAAGGAGTTTAACCGACAAATTAATATATCATCGGTAGTATTATTCATAGTCGGGGATAAAACCGCAGAGCGTTGTGCGGGTTCATTTTGTCAAAGACTCGAGAAAGGTGCGAATTGTCCGTGTACTCCTTATAAGCAAAATTCAAAGGGTACAAAAATGTGTAAGTGGTTTTCTACGTCGAAAGCAGAGGGGGACGATATTGGGAATATTAATAAGTATACTTATCTTGAACATGAATTTAGACAAGCTCGCAGTAAGGACAAGGAAATAATTATAATATATAATTCTCTAAAAAAACAGCAGGGATGGCTTCCCGATTATATGAAAAATCATCAATATATTGAGATTCCATTTTGGAAATATGATGAAAGAGGAAATAAGGTTGGGGATTATTCTAACTTAAAAAGGCTTCTAGGATTTTAAGATTATGAAAAAAATGATTTATAGCGCTAAGTATTTTTTGAAAAACTTTATATATAAAGATGGCTGGCAGGAATATTTGTCTGTTGCAGCGACATTTTGGGGGATATATTCTTCAATATGGGCTGTCACCAAGGTAATATCAGAGACAACAGGAGTAGCCTGTTTTGAAGTTATGTTTGAATCGAAACATTTAATGATAGCATTTGTCATATTTTTGTATGTTATTGTCAGTCATCGATTAGATAAAAGCTATTCAGTTTTGGTTTCAAATAATGATCTTAAAGTAGGGTTACAAGTAAAAAAAATAGAGAAAATTGAAGCAGATAGTTATGTGATACCAACGAATACGTATTTTAGAACTAGTACAGAATCGGATTATATCAGCCTGCAAAGTGTGCAAGGGGCAATACAAGAAAAAATTTTTAAAGGAAAAATATCGGTTTTAGATCAATTGATTAGGAATAGTTTGGATAGTCAAGGGATAGAATACTCAGAAACTACGGATATATTAGGAGAAGTACGAAAATATCCACTAGGAGCAGTTGCTAAAGTCGATTATGAAAAAAAACATTACTATTTTGTGGCAATTACTGATGTTAACGCATATGGAAAACCAGTTAATCAAACTAAGAATAACATTGATGTAGCTATAACAGCTTTGGAGAATAATATTTGTACAATTGGACATTATGATAGATTGTGTATGCCTCTTTTGGGAACAGGTAAAGCTGCAATTGGCCAAGTGACAAAAGATGATGTGTTTAGGAGAACAATAGATTTATTTGTTGATTCAGAAAAAAAGATTAGTAGAGAACTGATTATTGCTATTAATCCGGATGATTATTTTGAAAATCGAATTAATATATCAGCATGTAAAAAGTATATTGAATACAAATCTCAGTTTAAATAATATGTTAGGTAATAAATCACAATTATAGACCATGTTCGTTTCACCTATTACAAAAAGTTAAAACATTGGTGCCTGACCCCATTACGTAAAAAAGTATACGAAGCAGGTATGTGGGAAATTCGTATAGTCACAAAAGAAAGAGGAAGTGAAAAGCTTGGACGGGGGACCGGGTTTGGTGTAGTTGTAACATTTAAAGAGATGACGGGTGCTAATCGTATTGAGGATTTTATAAAGCTTTGTTCGCTATATGGATGGCTTGTAACACCTATCGATGTTGATGCTAAGCTTGATTTATATAATCGAGTAAATGAGGAGATTGAGTGGGATTAAATAATACTCATGGATAACACATTATAACGAACATGAGAGTGAGACAAAAAATAGAAGGGAGAAATTTTCATGGAATTATTACAAGTGGTCCTGTGTCAAGATTTAGTACAAATTAAAATGAGAGGTTCTGCCAGTTAAGCAACTGACAGAGACTTCAC
>NZ_SVEV01000047.1 GCF_015057185.1 Pseudobutyrivibrio sp.
AGGGGACTGGTCAAATGGTATGATAGGGGTCTCCAAAACCTTTGGTGGGAGTTCGATTCTCTCGTCCCCTGTTTGACCTAACAGTTATAAACGATGTATTTACTTCGTTTATAGCTGTTATTTTTTTGCAAGAAATCACAAGAAAGTATCAGTTTACGGCGAGAAACTGTTTGTTTATTTATTTTTTCAAAAAGTTCTCATATAATAATATCATGCAAACGCATGAAATCAGCTATAAACCCCTAAGCTGATTATGATTAACACCCTATTAATCATTTCTCCCCTATTTTATATAGGCCCATTGTAAAAAGTAGTTTTACAATGGGATTTTTTTTTATATAATATTCTTTGGACTTTTTTTATTTAATAAAAATATATAGGGTGTTAAAAATGAATACAAAGAATTTTAAGTGTTTCCAAGTTTTATACGAGGAAAAGAATCTTGTTCCGGCAGCAAAGAAACTATTTATGTCGCCACAAGGATTGGGGAAATTAATAAAGACACTAGAAGACGAGGTAGGAACTCCTTTGTTTATCAGAACAAAGGACGGATTCACACCTACTGAGAGTGGTAAAATATTCTATGAAAAATCTTTGGAACTAGAGCAGAGCTTTTCTGAGTTAATGACTCGAATTGAGATTATTAGAAATAAAGAAAAGAGATTCCAAATCGGATTTGCTTCTGGAGCCATAAGAGTTATCGATATAGATAAAGTTCAAAAATTCATGATGAACAATCCGGAAATAATTGGTTTGTGGTTAGAAAATGACAATGCATCTATCAAAGAAAAGGTTCTAAGAGGAGAGCTGGGGTTTGGCTTTGTGATTGGTTGTGTTGATGATAACAATCTAGCACAGGTTTTGATAAAAAAAGAGGATATGTCTCTTTATGTTTATAAATCTCATCCATTTTGGGATAAAGATGAAATTGGAATAGATGAAATAAAGAATGAACCTATTATCTCTATGAATAGTAAATATAGAATTCACCAGGACTTCTTAACAGCTTGTCATATGAATGGATTTCATCCCAATATTATAGGTACAGTGAATGAAGGCGAGTCTATTAAGAAACTAGTTACTAATAGAGTTGGTCTTGGAGTATCACCTCGTATATTAGAAGACACTGACGAAATAAAGGCTGTTAAGCTTAAAGGAGACTATACTTGGGAGGTTTATGGTATATATAGACCAGACTATGTTGACATTGAAATTATTAAAAAATTGATTAATTATCTAGTATAGGTCAAATTTGTGAATTTGTTGAATAAATATCAGCTAAGTGGTATAATATTTACAAATATTCAGACAATTTAGTCATAACTTCTGAATATTTGTTATAGGCAAAATTGGGGTTAAAACAGAAGGAGAAGGATTATGCTTGCTACATTAGTACCACTTTTTTATGAAGACATGTCAGTGGCATCATATTGCTTGTATGCTCAGAAGGAGAATATGTTTGAGCATCCTCACTTACTAGGTGCTGGAAAGTATGATGGGGCTGGTTCCATCGTAGGAATCGAAGTTTTTGACAGTATTAACGAAGATGTTTTGGAGGATGGTTGCAATATAATCATTCCAATTAATAACATATCTTTATTTTCTAATATAGAGCAACAACTATCTGGATTTGATAACAGAGTAGTGTTGCTTGTTGATCAGTCCATTAAACCAGAAGAATCATATAATAAACGTCTATTAGATCTTAAATCCAAAGGTTTTAAGCTCGCAGTTAAAGATTTACCAGTAGCAAATATTGAAAGCTATAAATCAATGCTAGATGATTTTGATTTATTCTTAATTAATAGCGATAGCGGAGATGTTGTTGAACAGGCAAAACAGTTTAGAAAGCTTATGCCAAACATGGTATTTTGTGCTGAAAACTTACACAATAAGGAAGAGTTTGAAGCTGCAAAAGAATCAGGTTTATTCAAAATTTTCGAGGGTACCTTCTTTAGAGTTCCAATTAATACTCAGGATACTGAGGTAACACCTATAAAAATCAATTATCTAAAGCTAATGAAGGTTATAAACCAACCAGATTTTGATTTGGAAGATGTTTCAAACGTAATTGGACAGGATCCAGCTCTTTCGATAGAATTACTTAAAATTGCTAATAGGCTTACAATTAATTCAAATATCAGATCCATTCAGCAGGCAACAGCTCTATTAGGTCAAAAAGAAATTAGACGATGGTTAAATACCACATTGTTTAATTCATTGGCTGCCGGAAAGCCTAATGAAATTACTAGATTGTCATTGGTTAGAGCTAGATTTGCAGAAAATCTTGCCAAAGTATTTGATTATGCAATGCGCAAGGATGAGCTGTTTTTGATGGGATTGTTTTCATTGCTTAATTTGATACTTGATATGCCTATGGAGGAAGCTCTAGAACAGGTAGGTGTCAGCAATGAGATAAAGAAGGCGCTTATTAATGATGAAGGAGTATTTTCACCACAGCTTGATTTTTTATTGAGCTATGAAGCAGGAGATTGGCAAGAAGTTTCCAGACTTATGGTACTCCATGATATAGAGATGCATGAGGTATATGATTCATATGTAGAGGCTCTTAAATGGTATAGCACCATGTTTAAAGAAACAACTTAAAAAATATTTATACATAAAACCTCATAGTTTTGACTATGAGGTTTTGTTTTTAAATAAGTACTAGTAATTACACAATTGGTGAAAACTGGTATTAGAATAACGTTGACAGTACTTCTAAATGATGATATAAATTAGCAGAACAAAAAGTTAAGGTTATATATGTATTTAGGAGTAATTCAATTATGATGTTCAAAATTAGATTAGAAAATGTTAAGGACGCTGAAGAATTTGTTAAAGCAGCATCAGAGTGCGGTGGCGACGTAGATCTTCATAGCGGTGTTGTTTATATTGATGGTAAATCACTTCTTGGAGTTTTAGCAATGGGTATTAAGAGAGACTTAAATGTATCACTTAACAATCCTGAGGATTCAAGCTTTAGAAATGCCGTTAGAAAGTTCGTTGTTGCTTAATATATAATAATGTATAATAAGACCTGTGATATTCACAGGTCTTTTATTATGAAAAAATATATGAAATATAGCAGGCTAGATTTATGAAGGTTGCAAGGCTGGTAACTCCAGAGGGAGAGAAAGCACAAATAAATATTTCTGTCAGAAATCTGGTAGAGTTTTTGCTGAGAGAAGGAGATATTGACGATAGACATGGTTCTGTAGATCCTTTTGAGGCAATGCAAGAAGGAAGTAGGATTCATAGAAAAATTCAAAATTCTATGGGTCCTTTTTATCGTGCAGAGGTTCCTCTTAAATATAGTGTTGAGTATGATGACTATGTATTAGGCCTTGAAGGAAGAGCCGATGGATTAGTTCTTGAAATGGATGAGCATGGAACAGTTTTGTCTGCAACTGTGGATGAGATTAAAGGCATGTATATGGATGTTATGACATTTGAAAAGCCGGTGCTTGTCCATGAGGCGCAGGCTAAATGTTATGCCTTTATTATTGCTAATGAATATGATTTGCCTGAAATAGAGGTTCAATTGACTTATGTTAGTCTTGAGACAGAGGAAATCAAGTATTTTAGTCATATCTACACCCGAGAGGAAATTGAAGAATGGTTCATAACAATAATAGGTATTTTTAAGAAATGGGCTGATTTTCAATACTACCACAAAATGGAATTATTAGAATCGGCTCAAGGCTTAGAATTCCCTTATGAGTACAGAGATGGGCAAAAAAAGCTAGTCTCTGATGTATATAGAACAATTAACAGACGCAAGATTCTATTTATGCAAGCCCCAACTGGTACTGGTAAAACTATTGCAAACGTATTTCCTGCAGTAATGGCGCTAGGACAAAATCTTGCTGAAAGGGTATTTTATCTTACAGCAAAGACTGCAACAGCACTGGCGGCTCGTGACGCCTATAATTTGCTGGTTCAAAAGGGATACGAAGGTAAGACTATTATGCTTACTGCAAAGGAGAAAATGTGCCTTTGTGATGAAACAGATTGTAACCCGGAGAATTGCCCTTATGCTAGAGGCCATTACGATAGAATTAATGATGTAATTTATGAAGTGATTACAAAGGAGAGCGTAATCACTCGTGACGTTATATTAGAGTACGCTCAGGAATATGTTGTATGCCCATTTGAACTGGCATTAGATGTTAGTACATGGTGCGAAGGAATAATCTGTGACTACAATTATGTTTTTGACCCAAATGTATATTTGAAAAGATTCTTTGCTGAAGGAAAAACAGGAGAGCATATTTTCCTTATTGATGAAGCACATAACATGGTTGATAGAGCCAGAGAAATGTATTCCGAGACCCTTATAAAAGAAGAGATTCTTTCTATTAAAAGATATGCAAAACCGGTTAGCAAGAAGCTGACAAACGCGTTGGACAAATGCAATAGAATAATGCTGGAATACAAAAGGGAATGTGACCATGATATTACAGTACTTGATGACATCGATTTGTTATTAAATGCATGTGATAATTTGCAAATGATTCTTGAACAGCTATTCAAAAAGGAAATAAAGTTTGGAATCTACCAGGATGAAGTTTTGGATTTTTATTTTAGGCTAAGAAATTTCACAGCACTGGCATATCAGCAAGACAGCGACCATTATAGAATTTATTGTGATTTTGATGAGGACAAAAATTTCCAGCTTCATTTATATTGCATCGACCCTTCGGCTCAATTACAAGAGAGATTGAAAATGGCTAGGTCAACTGTATATTTTTCTGCCACATTGCTTCCTATAGATTATTACAAGGATTTGCTGTGCAACATTACAGATGTTTATGCCATCTACGTAGATTCTGTTTTTAAACAGGAAAATAGATTATTACTATTAGGTACGGACGTAACTAGTAAATATACTCGAAGAGGCGATGAGGAATATGCAAAATATGCTAAGTATATTCACACTATTGTAAATGCAAAGCAGGGGAATTATATGGTTTTTGGTCCATCCTATAAATTCTTGGCTGATATTAAACAAAAATATGTAGAAGAGTTTGCTGATCAGGATTCTATAAAAGAATCAGAGGATTCATATAAAGAAGAGTATGATAATGTAGAAATTCTTTTGCAGCAACAAAACATGACTGAGCAGGAAAGAGAAGATTTCTTACTTGAGTTTGAGAAAAAAAGAGAAAAATCCATGGTGGCATTTTGTACCTTAGGTGGAATATTCTCCGAAGGAATTGATTTAGTTGGGGGAAAGCTGATAGGCTCGATTATTCTTGGCGCTGGACTACCTCAAGTAGGAAATGAGAGAAAACTCATGTCGGATTTCTTCGATGACAATGGGAAAAATGGATTCGAATATGCTTATTTGTATCCGGGAATGAATAAGGTCATCCAAGCAGCAGGAAGACTTATTAGAACCAAGGATGATGTGGGGGTAATAGCACTTCTCGATGATAGATTTAGATTTTCTAGCTATAGAAAAACATTTCCGAGAGAGTGGAATGATGCCACATTTACTACTGTTGAAGACATTTCGTCAAAATTGACGAATTTCTGGAATAAAAAAGATTAAAATACTATTAGGAGATGTGAACAAATTGTGTTATACTCTTTGTAACTTTGGGGAATAACATAGTTCATATCTCCGGAGTTAATTCAAGTAAATATTACGGAGGTGTAATGTGGGCAAAGTAAGAAGAGTTTACGTTGAGAAGAAGCCACAATTTGCAGTATCTGCCAAGTCACTGTTTTCCGAAATAGGAAGCTACTTAGGCATCAAGGATGTTACAGGAGTTAGAGTCTTGATTCGATATGACGTTCAGGACGTATCTGACGATGTTTTTAAGAAAGCAATGAAGACCGTTTTTTCGGAGCCTCCTGTTGATGATGTGTATGAAGAAACATTTGATTATTCTGGTCGTGTTTTTTCTGTGGAGTTTTTACCAGGTCAGTTCGACCAGCGAGCTGATTCTGCCGAGCAGTGTCTTAAACTCTTAAATGAAAATGAAGAGCCGACTATTCATACAGCAACTACCTATGTTATTGAGGGTAGCATTACTGACGACGAATTCGATGCTATTAAGAAGCATTGTATTAATCCTGTTGATTCTAGAGAGACTTCACTTGATAAACCAGAGTCTCTATCTAATAATTTCGATGAGCCAGCCGACGTCAAGACATTTGACGGATTCATTTCTATGGCTGAAAAAGATTTACGCAAGTTATATGATTCCTTAAATCTTGCTATGACATTTAAGGATTTCCTTCATATTCAAAACTATTTTTCCAATGATGAGCATAGAGATCCAACTGTTACAGAAATCAGAGTACTTGATACTTATTGGTCTGATCACTGTAGACATACAACTTTCTCTACTGAACTTAAAAATGTAACAATTGAGGATGGACATTATAAGACTCCTATTCAGGATACTTTTAATGACTATTTAGATAATTTCAAGATTCTTTATAAGGATCGTGATGATAAATTTGTTTGCCTTATGGACCTTGCACTTCTTGCAATGAAGCGCCTTAAGGCAGATGGAAAGCTTGCTGATCAGGAAGAGTCAGATGAGATTAATGCTTGCTCAATCGTAGTTCCTATTAATGTAGATGGAACAGAAGAAGAGTGGTTAATTAACTTTAAAAATGAGACACACAATCACCCTACAGAAATAGAACCATTTGGTGGCGCAGCAACTTGCCTTGGTGGAGCAATTAGAGATCCACTTTCAGGTCGTACATATGTATATCAGGCAATGCGAGTTACAGGTGCTGCTGATCCAACAGTTTCTGTAAAGGATACTATTGAAGGAAAGTTACCACAGAAGAAGCTTGTTCGTGAGGCAGCTCACGGTTATAGCTCATATGGAAACCAGATTGGTCTTGCTACTGGATATGTAAAAGAGATTTATCATCCAGACTATGTTGCAAAGCGTATGGAAATTGGTGCTGTTATGGGCGCTGCTCCAAGACGTGCTGTACAGAGGCTTAATTCTGATCCAGGAGACAAAATCATTCTTCTTGGTGGCCGTACAGGTCGCGATGGAATCGGTGGCGCTACTGGTTCATCAAAGGCTCATAATACAGAGTCTACAGCAGTTTGTGGTGCTGAGGTTCAAAAGGGTAACCCACCTACAGAGAGAAAGATTCAGCGTCTTTTCAGAAGAGAAGAGGTTTCATATATTATCAAGAAATGTAACGACTTTGGTGCCGGCGGCGTTTCAGTAGCAATCGGTGAGCTTGCACCTGGTCTTGTAGTTAATCTTGATTTAGTACCAAAGAAGTATGCAGGTCTTGATGGTACTGAGCTTGCTATTTCTGAGTCACAGGAGCGTATGGCTGTTGTTGTAGCACCAAGTGATGTAAATAAGTTTTTACAGTATGCAGCTGAGGAAAACTTAGAGGCAATAGAAGTTGCTGAGGTAACTAAGGAGCCTAGACTTGTTCTTAAATGGAGAGGAAAAGAAATTGTTAACCTTTCTAGAGCATTTCTTGATACAAATGGTGCTCATCAGGAGACAGATGTTTATGTTGAGCTTCCTAATGAAGCAGATAAGCTAATTGACAAGATTGGAATCGAAAAGGTTAAGAAAGATGTTGAGGCTGGAGATTTCAGAGCTGCTTGGTTAGATTCTCTTTCAGACCTTAACGAGTGCTCACAGAAGGGTCTTGTAGAAATGTTTGACGGCTCTATCGGAGCCGGTTCGACACTTATGCCATTTGGTGGTAAATATCAGCTTACAGAGACTCAGTCAATGGTTGCTAAGGTACCTGTAGCAGACGGTCACACTGATGCAGTTACTATGATGGCATATGGATTTAATCCTTATCTTAGCTCATGGTCACCATATCATGGTGCACAGTTTGCAGTACTTGAATCAGTAGCAAGAATTGTTGCAGCTGGTGGTGATTACAAGAAAATTAGATTTACTTTCCAGGAGTACTTCCGCAGAATGAGCGAGGATCCAAAGAGATGGAGCCAGCCATTTGCAGCACTTCTTGGTGCATATAGAGCACAAATGCAATTTGAACTCCCATCAATCGGTGGAAAGGACTCTATGTCAGGAACATTTAATGAAATCGATGTTCCACCAACACTAGTTTCATTTGCAGTAGATGTTGCTAAGCAGGGAGATATTGTTACTCCAGAACTCAAGCAGCCAGGAGACAAGCTTTTCATTCTTAGAGTTCTTAGAGATGCTTATGACCAACCAAACTATCAGCAGGCTAAAATTATTTATGCTGCAGTTCGTCAGATGGTTGAGATGGACAACATTAGAGCAGCATATGCACTTGATGCAAATGGTGTTGTACCAGCTGTTTCAAAGATGGCTTTTGGTAACAAGCTTGGCGTTAAGCTTTACGATGAATTCTCTGAGATGACTTTGTTCGGCTTCGCAGTAGGTGATCTCTTACTTGAAGTTTCAGAAGATTCAGCTTTAGCAATCGAGCGTGAGCTTTCAAAGAATGGTCTTATGGATTGTGGTTATGTTGTCGGTGAGGTTACTGATGATGCCACATTTACATATAGAGATGTTAAGATTCCAGTTGATGAGGCTATTGCAGCATGGACAGGAACACTTGAGAAGGTATTTAAGACTCGCAGTCACGAAGATACATCACTTGTAGATACAGGTCTTTATGAAGAGAAGAAATTCTATATTTGCAAGAATAAAATTGCAAAGCCTAGGGTATTTATTCCAGTATTCCCTGGTACAAACTGTGAGTACGATTCAGCTAGAGCCTTCGAAAATGCAGGTGCTATTGCAAATGTAAAGGTATTCAAGAACCAGACAGCTGCTGATATTAGAGAATCTGTTGATGAATTCTCAAGAGCTATTGCTCAGTCACAGATTGTTATGTTCCCTGGTGGTTTCTCAGCTGGTGATGAGCCAGAGGGTTCTGCAAAGTTCTTTGCAACAGCATTTAGAAATGCGAAAATGAAGGAAGCTATTCAAGGCCTTCTTGACAACAGAGATGGACTTATGCTTGGTATTTGTAATGGCTTCCAGGCACTCATCAAGCTTGGACTTGTTCCATATGGTGAGATTCATACACAAAAAGAAGATGCACCAACACTTACATATAATACAATTGGACGTCATATTTCAAAGATGGCATACACAAAGGTAGTCAGCAACAAGTCTCCATGGCTTGCTGGAGCTCAGCTTGGTGAGACATATTGTTCGCCAGCTTCTCATGGTGAAGGACGATTTGTTGCATCAGAAGAGTGGCTTAAGAAGCTCTTTGAGAATGGACAGGTTGCAACACAGTATGTTGACGAAAGCGGAAATCCTACAATGGATGAAGAGTGGAACATCAACGGAAGCTACTGTGCAATCGAAGGTATCACTAGTCCAGATGGTAGAGTATTTGGTAAGATGGCTCACGCAGAGCGTAGAGGTGACGGTGTAGCTATCAATATTTATGGAAATCAAGACATGAAGCTTTTCGAAGCTGGTGTAGATTACTTCCGTTAAAACAAAAACTCCAAGGTAACTATATACCTTGGAGTTTTAATAAAACGAAAAATCTTAATCGATTTTTCTGTGTTAGTTAAAAATAGTCTCCGGTAGAATAGTTTAGAGTGTTTCATTTGTTATTACTTACTATTCTAGTGAGTATAGCGAAATAGTGATTAGAAAATATGAACTTGTGAAATATTTTCTAATCAGGAGGCTTTAGCCGACGATAAGCGATACTAGAATAGTTAGTAATAGCAGATGAGACTTCACATTGGTATAGTTCCGGAGACGATATAAAAATAAAAGGGTAGAAAAGAGGAAAGATGAAAGCGTTTTTAATTTTGGAAGATGGTACAGTGTTTGAAGGAACAAGTATTGGATCTACCAGAGAAGTAGTCAGTGAGATAGTTTTTAATACTTCCATGACAGGCTATCTTGAGGTTCTTACTGATCCATCATATGCTGGACAGGCTGTATGTATGACATATCCACTTATAGGTAACTACGGTATCACTGATGACATGGAAAGCGGCCGCCCATGGCCTGACGGATTCATCGTTAGAGAGCTAAGCCGTATTCCTTCAAATTTCCGTTGTAAGGGAACAATTCAGGACTTCCTTGTAAAGCATAATATTACAGGTATTTCTGGAATTGATACACGTGCTCTTACAAAAATCCTTCGTGACCGTGGAACTATGAACGGAATGATTACAACAAATGAGCACTTTAAGTTTGAGGAGATTAAGCCAAAGCTTGAAGCATATGCAACTGGCGATGTCGTTTCAAAGGTAACATGTGAGGAGAAATCTGTGCTTCCTGGAAATGGCAAAAAGGTAGCACTTCTTGATTTTGGTGCAAAGAGAAATATAGCAAAATCATTAAATGATAGAGGCTGTGAGGTAACAATTTATCCTGCCCACACAAAGGCAAAAGAAATCTTAGCAGGAAATCCAGACGGAATTATGCTTTCAAACGGACCTGGAGATCCAAAGGATTGCGGACCTATCATTGATGAGGTTAAAAAGCTATATGATTCTGATGTGCCAATTTTTGCAATCTGCCTAGGACATCAGTTGATGGCTCTTGCAAATGGACTTGATACACACAAGTTAAAGTACGGACACAGAGGTGGAAATCACCCAGTAAAGGATTTAGAGACTGGCAAGGTTTACATTTCATCACAGAACCACGGTTATGTAGTAGATACAGACGGGCTTGATGAGAAAATTGCTGTTCCTGCATTTGTAAATGTAAATGATGGAACAAATGAAGGTCTTAAATATACAGGAAAGAATATTTTCACTGTACAGTTCCATCCTGAGGCATGCCCAGGACCACAGGACAGTGGATATTTGTTTGATAGATTTATTAAGATGATGGGAGGAGAGCAGTAATGCCAAAAAGAAGTGACATTAAGAAAGTAATGGTGATTGGCTCTGGCCCTATCGTCATAGGCCAAGCGGCTGAGTTTGATTATGCTGGAACACAGGCCTGCCGTTCCCTTAAAGAAGAGGGTATGGAGGTTTGTCTTGTAAACTCAAACCCAGCAACAATTATGACTGACAAAGAAATTGCTGATCAGGTTTACATTGAGCCTCTTACAGTTGATGTATTAAAGCAGATTATTATTAAGGAGAAGCCAGATTCACTTCTTCCAACACTTGGAGGACAGGCTGGACTTAACCTTGGTATGGAGCTTGCTGAGTCTGGCTTCTTAGAGGAGCATGGAGTAAAGCTTATCGGAACTACAGCAGAAACTATTTTTAGAGCTGAGGATAGACAGGCATTTAAGGACACAATGGAAAAGCTGGGTGAGCCTGTAGCAGCTTCTCTTGTAGTAAACACAGTAGAGGATGGTATCAAGTTTACAAATACTATTGGATACCCAGTAGTACTTCGTCCAGCATACACACTTGGTGGTTCAGGTGGTGGTATTGCAAATAACCAACAGGAGTTAGTAGAGATTCTTACAAACGGACTTAGACTTTCTCGTGTACATGAAGTTCTTGTTGAGCGTTGTATCGCTGGTTGGAAGGAAATTGAGTACGAGGTAATGCGTGATGCCAACGGCAACTGTATCACAGTATGTAACATGGAAAACATTGATCCAGTTGGTGTACATACTGGTGACTCAATCGTAGTTGCTCCTTCTCAGACACTTGGTGATAAGGAATACCAGATGCTTCGTACATCTGCACTTCGTATCATAGATGAGCTGGGAATTACAGGAGGATGTAACGTACAGTACGCCCTTCATCCAGAAAGCTTTGAGTATTGTGTAATCGAGGTTAACCCAAGAGTTTCTCGTTCATCTGCACTTGCTTCTAAGGCAACAGGATATCCAATCGCAAAGGTTGCCGCAAAGATTGCCCTTGGCTACACACTTGATGAGATTCCTAATGCTATTACTAAAAAGACCTTCGCATCCTTCGAGCCAATGCTTGATTACTGCGTAGTTAAAATACCTAGACTTCCATTTGATAAGTTTATTACAGCCACAAGAAAGCTTACAACTCAGATGAAGGCTACTGGCGAGGTTATGTCAATCTGCAACAATTTTGAGGGAGCCCTTATGAAGGCTATCCGCTCACTTGAGCAGCATGTTGACTCACTTCTTAGCTATGATTTCTGCGATATGACAGATGAGGAGCTTCATGAAGCATTAAAGATTGTTGATGACAGAAGAATATACTGCATTGCCGAGGCTCTTAGACGTGGCGCTTCATACGAGACTATCCACAATATCACAAAAATTGATATGTGGTTCATTGATAAAATTAAAATCCTGGTTGAAATGGAGCTTAGACTTCAGCAGGAAGAGCTTACAGTTGACCTTCTCAAGGAGGCAAAGAGAATTGAGTTCCCTGATAGTGTTATCGCTCACTTAAATGGCAAGATGACAGAGGATGAGGTTCGCAAGATGCGCTACGACAATGGCATCGTTGCAGCATACAAGATGGTTGATACATGTGCAGCAGAGTTTGATGCCATGACACCTTACTACTACAGTGTTTACGGAAGTGAAAATGAGGCTGTAGAAACAAAGGATAGAAAGAAAGTACTTGTACTTGGCTCAGGCCCTATCAGAATCGGTCAGGGTGTTGAGTTTGATTACTGTTCTGTTCATGCCACATGGGCATTTGCAAAAGAGGGCTGGGAGACAGTCATCGTAAACAACAACCCAGAGACGGTTTCAACAGACTTTGATATCGCTGACAAGCTTTATTTTGAGCCTCTTACAAATGAGGATGTAGAGTCAATCGTAAATCTTGAAAAGCCAGATGGAGCTATTGTACAGTTTGGTGGACAGACAGCTATCAAGCTTACAGAGCACCTTATGAAAATTGGTGTGCCAATTCTCGGTACAAAGGCTGAGGACGTAGATGCAGCAGAGGATAGAGAGTTATTCGATGAGATTCTTGAGCAGACACAGATTCCTCGTGCAGCAGGTGGTACCGTATTCACAGCAGAGGAAGCAAAGGAAGTTGCAAACAGACTTGGATATCCTGTACTTGTTAGACCTTCATATGTTCTCGGTGGACAGGGCATGCAAATCGCATTTAACGACGAAGAGATTGAGAAGTTCATGGACATTATCAATCAGATTGCACAGGATCATCCAATCCTTGTTGATAAGTATTTACAGGGTAAGGAAATCGAGGTTGATGCCATCTGCGATGGCGAGAACATTCTCATTCCTGGTATCATGGAGCATATCGAGCGTACTGGTATTCACTCAGGTGATAGTATTTCGGTATATCCTGCCCATACAATCACTCAGGACATCAAGGACAAGATTGTAGATTATACAGAGCGTCTTGCAAAAGCCCTTCATGTACTTGGTATGATTAACATCCAGTTTATCGCTATGGATGGAGAGGTGTATGTAATCGAGGTTAATCCACGAAGCTCACGTACAGTACCATACATCAGCAAGGTAACTGGTATTCCAATCGTAGACCTTGCAGCAAAGGCAATTCTTGGTCACAAGATTACAGATATGGGCTACAAGCCAGGTTTACAGCCTGAAGCTGACTATATCGCAATTAAGATGCCAGTGTTCTCATTCGAGAAGCTTCGCGGTGCTGAGATTTCTCTTGGACCAGAAATGAAATCTACTGGTGAGTGCCTTGGTATCGCAAAGACATTTGAGGAAGCATTATACAAAGCATTCCTTGGTGCTGGCGTAGTACTTCCAAAGCACAAGCAGATGATTATTACTGTAAAGGATGCTGATAAGCCAGAGGCACTTGAGGTGGCAAAGAGATTTGAAAAGCTTGGTTACACAATTTACGCTACACGTTCTACAGCAAAATATTTGCAGAATGGTGGAGTAGAGTGCCGTCAGGTTAATAAGATTACACAGGAATCTCCAAACGTAATGGACCTTATCCTAGGACATAAAATTGACCTTGTAATCGATACACCTACACAGGGACATGGAGATAAGACAAGAGATGGATTCCTTATTAGAAGAAATGCCATCGAGACAGGTATCAACTGTATCACAGCGATGGATACTGCAGTTGCACTTGCCACATCACTTGAATCTGCAACTACAGAATACACACTTGTGGATGTAGCAAAGATATAATAAATGGAGAAACGCTATGTCATATTTAATTAAAGATACGACAAAAGAAGAGAGAGAACAGATTGTAAAGGAATCATTAGGAAACATAGAGGCAAATTGCGATGGTTGCATGGCAGGACTTGCTGAAATGTATGATGATTATATTGAGGGCAAGAAGGAGCTACGCGAGATAAACATGGAGTTCAATGCCAGATATGTTAAAGACGACAATATGGAAGGCAGAGACGGAAGAAGCTGCGTTATGTAGGAGGTAGAAATGACAGATTATAATTTACTTGCAGAACAGATTAAATCATTGGCAGAGGATGAACCTAATTATATTCCAGTTCTTTCCAATGCTTCTGCACTAATATATGATGCTATGCCAGAATTAAACTGGGCAGGTTTCTATTTAATGAATAATGGCTCATTGTTACTTGGCCCTTTCCAAGGAAAAGTTGCATGCATAAGAATTGCACTTGGCAAAGGTGTATGTGGTACGGCAGCAGGAAATGACGAGACACTTGTTGTGCCAAATGTTCATGAGTTCCCAGGGCATATTGCTTGCGACTGCGCATCTAATTCTGAGATAGTCGTACCAATTCATAAGGATGGAAAAGTAATTGGTGTACTTGATATAGATAGCCCAAAGCTAGAGCGATTTACAGCTGAAGATAGAAAAGGCCTTGAACTATTTGTAAAGACTCTTGAAAATGTTACTTGCTTTTAGCAGGGACTCTGTTAGAATAAATTCTGCGCATTGTTTAATGTAGAATTAATTTAAATAGGACAGGTATAGAAATGAATTCTAAATCTATTATTAGAGAACTTTTGATTCTTACTATAGCAACTGTTATTATCGGCGCGGCTGTATTCTTTTTCCTTATGCCGAGCCATGCGTCAGTAAGCAGTATTTCAGGTTTTGCAATCGTGCTAACTAATTTTATGCCATTTTCAGTATCAACCATTACCATGGTTTTGAATGTGGTACTTCTTATAATTGGATTTATAACCATTGGAACAGAGTTTGGATACAAAACAGTTTATACATCGATTTTGCTTCCAGTGACAATTGGTGTATTTGAAAAGCTATTTCCAAATTACACTTCATTGACAGGGGATGCAGCTCTTGATGTTGTGTGTTACATTTTCTTAGTCAGCATTGGAAGCGCCATTTTATTCAATAGAAATGCATCTTCAGGTGGGTTGGACATTGTTGCAAAAATTCTTAATAAGTATTTACGTCTTGATTTAGGAAAGGCAATGTCAGTAGCGGGAATGTGTATTGCCCTTTCATCAGCATTAGCCTACGATTCAAAGACTGTAATTTTAAGTGTTTTAGGTACCTACTTAAATGGAATGGTATTAGATCATTTCATTTTCGATCAGAAGCTCAAAAGAAGAGTATGTATTGTATCTCCATTTGAGACTCAGATTAGAGATTTTATATTAAACGAGCTTCACAGTGGCGCTAGTATTTACAAGGTAATCGGCGCATACAGAATGGAAGAGCACGATGAAATCATTACTATAGTCGATAAAAATGAGTATCAGAAACTGATGGCATTTATTGACAAAGTTGATCCACAGGCATTCATTACAGTATACAAAGTAAGTGATATGCAATATCAATCAAAGGCATTACCAGAAAGACAATTTAAGGAATGTTAATTTAATATTAGTAAATGAAAAAAGGAGCTGTTAAAAAACTCCCCTAAAAGGTAAGGATTCAGCCACCATCCTAACGGATGGGCACTGAATCCTTTTTAT
>NZ_SVEV01000048.1 GCF_015057185.1 Pseudobutyrivibrio sp.
AGCTATATACTTCCTTGTTACCTAGGCGTATTCGGGACTTTCACCCGTTGGAGCGCGCCCATGGCGCGCAAACCATTGAGGGCGAGTCCAAATGGACCCGCCCTCATAAAATTAAAGAAAGAAATTATAGGAAAAATCTAATCTAATTAAAGAGTAGATATTGCCTCAAAAATGGTAATTAGTTCTTAGCAGCAAGCTCTGCCTTAAGAGCCTCTGTAAGAGCTGGAACGATCTTGTTAAGATCGCCAACGATACCGTAATCAGCAACATCAAAGATAGGAGCTGACTCATCCTTGTTGATAGCGATGATGATATCTGACTCTTCCATACCTGCTGTATGCTGAATAGCACCAGAGATACCGATTGCAAAGTAAACGTTTGGACGAACAGTCTTTCCTGTCTGACCTACCTGAAGATCCTTTGGCTTCCAGCCTGAATCTACAACGGCACGTGAGCAAGATACTGTACCACCAAGAACCTCAGCGAGGTCCTCAAGAATCTTAAAGTTCTCTGCAGAACCTACTCCACGACCACCAGAAACAAGAATCTTAGCAGCCATGATATCTACTGTAGAAGTAACATTCTTAACGATGTTAAGAATCTCAACGAATCTGTTGTTTTCCTTAATCTCAGGGTTGAAGTTGATAACCTCAGCCTTTCTACCAGCCTCCTTAGGAAGCTTCTGCATAACACCTGGACGAACTGTAGCCATCTGTGGACGGTTGTCTGGGCATGCGATTGTAGCGATTGTATTTCCACCGAATGCAGGACGAGTCATAAGAAGCTGATTGTGCTTCTGCTCCTGACCTTCTCTTGCCTGAAGTGGGAAATCACCAATCTCAAGTGATGTACAGTCAGCTGTAAGACCTGTTTTAACTCTTGCTGAAACTGTAGGGCCAAGATCACGACCGATAGCTGTTGCACCAACGAGCATGATTTCTGGCTTGTACTCATTAATATAAGCTGTAAGAGCCTGTGCATATGGCTCTGTACGATATGTCTCAAGTTCCTTGTTGTCGATAAGAACTACCTTATCAGCACCGTACTCGCCAAGCTTATCTGCAAGATCTGCGATATTGTGACCAAGTACTACTGCTGTTACGTCTGTTCCTAAATCTGCTGCAAGCTCATGTGCCTTACCGATAAGTTCGAAGGCAATTGAGCTAAGTTTATTATCAACCTGCTGAGCGAATATAGCTACGCCCTTGTATTCTTCTAATGACATTCTATTTGCCTCCTCTTATTAAATTACATGCTTTTCTTTAAGCTTGTTTACGATGTACTCTACTGATTCCTTAGGATCAAGAGCAACCTTCTCGCCTGCACCCTTACGTACCTTATCAGATGCCTTTGCAATCTTTGTTGGAGAACCAGCAAGACCGATGTTTGCATCATCAAGATCTGTAAGATCATCACGGCCCCATACTGTTACTTCTTTGTCATATGCATCGAAGATTCCGCCTGGAGTCATGTAACGAGGCTCATTAAGCTCTGAAAGAGCTGTGATTAAACAAGGCATCTGAGCCTTAACTTCATGATATCTATCCTCATACTGACGCTTAACGATTACGCTATTTCCGTCAACCTTGATATCCTCTGCATAAGAGATAACTGGAAGCTGAAGGTGCTCAGCAATCTGAGGACCAACCTGTGCTGTATCACCATCGATAGCCTGACGACCTGTGATAATAAGATCATAGTCAAGCTTCTTAACTGCAGCTGCAACTGTTGAAGATGTAGCCCATGTGTCAGCACCACCAAGACGTCTATCTGTTACAAGAACTGCCTCATCTGCGCCCATTGCAAGAGCTTCACGAAGCATATCATCAGCCTTTGGAAGACCCATTGTTACAACTGTAACCTTTGCGCCTGTCTCATCCTTAATTCTAAGAGCAGCCTCAAGACCTGCCTTATCATCTGGATTCATAATTGCAAGCATGCTTGCTCTATCAAGTGTTCCATCAGGGTTGAACTTTACGCCGCCCTTTGTATCAGGAACCTGTTTAATACATACTACGATATTCATGTATTTAATCTCCTTTACTATTTAAGCATTGCGCCAGAGATAACGAGTCTCTGAACCTCTGATGTACCCTCGTAGATTTCAGTGATCTTAGCATCACGCATCATACGCTCAACATCATATTCTCTTGTGTAACCATAACCACCGTGAAGCTGAACAGCCTTTGTAGTTACAGCCATAGCAGCCTCAGCAGCGAAAAGCTTAGCTTCAGCAGCTTCAACTGTGTAGCTTGTCTTGTGATCTTCCATGTACTGATCCTTTGTGCAAGCTGCCTTGTAAACAAGGTATTTAGCAGCATCCATGCGAGCCTTCATATCAGCAAGCTGGAAGCCTGTATTCTGGAATGCAGCGATTGGACGACCAAACTGCTTTCTTTCTTTTACGAACTCGATTGTTGCATCGATTGAGCCCTCGCCAATACCAAGAGCCTGAGCAGCAATACCGATACGACCACCATCAAGTGTGTGCATAGCGATACCAAAGCCCTTTCCTCTAGGTCCAAGGATGTTCTCCTTTGGAATACGGCAATCCTGGAAAATAAGCTCATATGTAGAAGAAGCACGGATACCCATCTTCTTCTCCTTTGTACCGAATGTAAATCCTGGTGTACCCTTCTCTACGATGAAAGCAGAGAACTTCTTAGACTTACGTCCCTTAGCATCCTCTACGATATCTGTTACAGCGAAAACAATGTAGATATCTGCCTCTTTACCGTTTGTGATGAAGCACTTTGAACCATTAAGTACCCAAGAATCTCCATCTTCTACAGCCTTTGTCTGAGCGCCCTGAGCGTCTGTACCAGCACCTGGCTCTGTAAGTGCGAAAGCACCAAGCTTCTTACCACTTGCAAGTGGAACTAAGAACTTCTGCTTCTGCTCTTCTGTACCATATGTAAGAATAGGATCGCAGCAAAGTGATGTATGTGCTGAAACAATAACACCTGTTGTACCGCAAACCTTTGAAAGCTCCTCTACGCACATGATGTATGTAAGAACATCACATCCCTGTCCGCCGTACTCCTTTGGTACTGGAATACCCATGAAGCCATACTTCATCATTTTCTCAACGTTCTCACGTGGGAAAACTTCTGTCTCATCAATTTCCTGAGCCATTGGCTTAACTTCGTTCTGAGCAAACTCTCTGAACAGCTGTCTAGCCATCTCATGCTTCTTATCTAATGTAAAATCCATGATCTGAATCTCCTTAATTTATTCATGTCACATTGCCCGCTAGTACTTCTCCCGTCTGTTACAGCTACAAGCCTAATGAATTCTTCGCTCAACAACACGTCTCGCTTAAGAATTATTAGAGCTTGTTGCTTACAGACTATTTAAGTTCTATGAGCAATGGATTAATATAAACTGATTTTAGCCTTATCTGGCTTATTAACGTAACGAATTACTTTGCATCAACGGCTGTCTTAGTACGGTCTGCGTTGTATACGTAGAATCCCTTACCAGACTTAACACCAAGGTTACCACCACGAACCATCTTACGAAGAAGTGGGCAAGCACGATACTTGCTGTCACCTGTCTCGTTGTAAAGAACGTCCATGATTGCAAGGCAAATATCAAGACCGATGAAATCGCCGAGCTCAAGTGGTCCCATTGGGTGGTTAGCACCAAGCTTCATAGCTGCATCGATACCAGCGATATCAGAAACACCTTCCATCTTGATGAAAGCAGCTTCGTTAATCATTGGGATAAGGATACGGTTTACTACGAAACCAGCAGCTTCGTTAACCTGTACTGGAGTCTTTCCGATTTCCTCAGAGATTTTCTTGATAGCATCTACAGTCTCATCAGGTGTGTTAACACCAGCGATAACTTCAACAAGCTTCATTCTGTCAGCTGGATTGAAGAAGTGCATACCAATCATTGGACGGTTAAGACCGTTACCAATCTCTGTGATTGAAAGTGAAGATGTGTTTGAAGCAAAGATGCACTCAGGCTTAGCGATTTCGTCGAGCTCCTTGAATGTTGTCTTCTTAACTTCCATGTTCTCGAAAGCAGCCTCAACGATGAGGTCACAATCCTTGCAAAGGTCTTCCTTAACGCCTGGAGTAATCTTAGCTAAGATAGCATCTACAGCTGCCTGCTCCATTTTGCCTTTCTCAACAAGTCTTGCATAACCCTTAGCAATCTTGTCCTTTCCGCCTTCAGCCCACTCCTGCTTAATATCGCAAAGAGCTACTTCATAACCATCAACCATAGCAAATGCCTTAGCAATGCCCTGGCCCATTGTACCTGCGCCAATTACGCCTACTTTCATTTTTAGTTCCTCCTGAATAATTTAGTCCAAGCCAGTTAATTAAGTCTTTCTCTCGCCTGTTACATTCACAAGCCTAATATTTCTCCGCTCAGCGTGGAATGCTTCGCTTGAGAAATATAAGAGCTTGAGAATTACAGGCTATTTGAATCTTCTATAATTAACTGTCACTCACTTAATATTTATAATGTTTTGAACAATAAAATGTTCAAACGTAGTCTTATTGTCTTAACGATTAGCCTTCATATTTCTCTACGATTGTTGCGCAACCCATTCCGCCACCGATGCAAAGAGTAGCAAGACCCTTCTTGTACTCTGGGTTGTGAAGCATATCGTAAATAAGTGTTACAAGAATACGAGCACCTGAAGCTCCAACTGGATGTCCAAGAGCGATAGCACCACCGTTTGGATTAAGCTTGTTAAGATCAAATCCAAGCTCCTTACCTACTGCTACTGACTGAGCAGCAAATGCTTCGTTAGCTTCGTAAACATCAAGATCATCAATTGTAAGACCACACTTAGCAAGAGCCTTCTTTGTAGCAGAAACAGGGCCAACACCCATGATTTCTGGAGCGCATCCGCCAAGAGCACCAGCTACAAATGTAACAAGTGGCTTAACACCAAGTTCCTTAGCCTTCTCCTCTGACATAACAACAAGTGCTGCTGCACCATCGTTGATACCAGAAGCATTACCAGCTGTAACAACTCCGTTTGGATAAAGAGCCTTAAGCTTAGCAAGACCTTCCATTGTTGTACCAGGTCTTGGGCCTTCATCTGTATCGAAAAGAACTGTCTCCTTCTTCTTCTTAACTTCTACAGGAACAATCTCATCTTTGAATGCACCTGATTCGATAGCTGCACAAGCCTTGTTCTGAGAATTTACTGCAAACTCATCAAGCTCTTCTCTTGTAAGCTTCCACTGCTCTGCAACATTATCTGCAGTCTTAATCATGTGGTAATCATTGTATGCATCCCAAAGAGCATCCTTAACCATAGTATCTACTAAAGCACCCTGGCTGTTTGATGGCCATGTCATTCTGTAACCAAAACGGCCCTGTGGAAGTGCGAATGGAGCTAATGACATGTTTTCCATACCACCAGCAACAACAACATCAGCGTCACCAGCGATGATCATCTGAGCTGCCTGGTTTACACAGTTAAGACCTGAACCGCAAACAACATTTGTAGTAACTGCTGTTGTCTCATTTGGAAGACCAGCCTTGATAGCTGCCTGACGAGCAACGTTCTGTCCTAATCCAGCCTGGATAACGCATCCCATGTAAACATGTTCAACATCCTCTGGCTTGATACCAGCTCTTTTAACTGCTTCCTTGATAACGATTGCACCGAGATCTGGTGCAGGAATTGTGCTAAGTGAACCGCCCATTGTTCCGATTGCTGTTCTACATGCACTTGCAATAACTACTTTTTTTCCCATGTTTTCTTTCTCCTTTGTAAGAAATACTATTTTTATTTTAGGTCGCAGGAGTTTATTGTCAGTCTTTTTCGCTAAAAAACTTAATTTGTACATAATATACAATTTTGCATCTTTAAAACTGTTAATTTTTTAACGAGCCGGACTAAAAAAAATAAACCTCACTACGCCGCCGATGGGAAAATGTTAACACAGTTTGTTGTGAAATTCAAATAAAAATTTTGTCATAATTATCATTCAAATCATTATTTTCAGAATATTCTTGTATCTTTTGACCAATTTCTGCATGCCACTCGTTAAATTTTTATCAATAATCCTTTTATTTTCGTTTAGATAGAAACTGTACATCCTTGTTTCAGTTTCCAAATTGTATATTTTTCACCGAAAATTCACTTTAAATTCGCACATGCTATTTTTATAATGCTATAATCATAATAGAATAATTTATGGAAAAATGGTGATAGACATGAACAATACATTACACGAAGACTTACAGAAATACGTTAGATTTTCAAGATTGGCTGCCTGCATTCTCTCTGCCGAGAAAACCCCAGATGGCAGCTGCGGTACAATCCGTTTTGTAGCAGTAAACGAACCCTTTAAAAGAAATTTTTACAGTGTTTTCGACTCATCCAGTGAACTTGGAATTAAATACGAATCCTTTGATGAGCATATTATTGGCAAGCCTTATGATATTTATATCCCGAAGGAACCAAAATTTGATGATATAGTTTTCAGATCAGCATGGGGTGGCGAGTTTATACACACATATGTTGATACAACAAAATTATATGGCTATTGGACTGAGGATTTCCTATCCCCAATAAGCTGTGAGCACGAGGATAACGTTCGTTATTGCCAGTTTATGTTCCGACTTAACAAGGAAATGGAGCCTTCTATTTATGCAGATGTGTCCCCTGACATATCTAGCTTTATAGTCAAAACCTGTCTAAGGCTAAGGGACGATTCGGATTATTTAACTACCATGAAATCAATTGCAAGAGACATTAGAGAATACACTAACTCCTTCACTGCAGCAATGATTTCCATAAATCCATCTAATCGTACATTTGATATTATCTGCGAGGATATTTTAAATAATGCCTTTTCAGTTAAAGAGATTTTTAACGAGTTTTCTTATGACTTATTTGACACGTGGAACGATTTACTAAAAGACACCAATATTATCATAATCAAAGATGAAAACGATATGCAATTATACGAGAATAAAGCACCTCAATGGGTATTTACACTTCGTAGAGACAATGTAAAGAGCCTTTGCCTAGTGCCTTTATCTCATCAAAAGCAAACAATCGGATTTTTATATATAGCCAATTTCGACATTTCAGAAGTCACTAAAATCAAAGAATGCATCGAATTAATCTCTTTCTTTTTAAGTCCTGAAATTGCCCATCAGCAAAAATAGTAAAAAAAGTTGTAGTCCTTCCATAATGGATTGACTACAACTTTTTATTTTTCTCTAATTAAAGGACAATTGCTGTCTCTAAAGCAAGTTTCATCATCTCTGTAAATGACTTCTGACGCTCCTCTGCTGGAATCTCCTCAGAAGTTACAAATGAATCTGAAATTGTAAGCATACATGTAGCATTCTTACCGAGCATATTTGCATTATTGAAAAGTGCAAAGCTCTCCATTTCAACACAGTCACAACCGCAACGCTCCTTAACTGCTTTCCATCCACCCATCTCTGGTGCTGTATAGAACTGATCTGCAGAGTGTACCTTTGCAACCTTTGCATCAATGCCAAGTTCCTTTGCCTTAGCAATAGCAATGTCGTTAATCTTTTTGCTAGGGTATAAAGTTTTCTCCTCTACACCATTTGTATACTTAGCAAATGTACTATCTGAATATGCACTCTCAGAAATTACAACGTCAAGTACATTAAGCTTGTCTGTATAGCTTCCTGCGGAACCAATTCTAATGATATTTTCTACATCATAGAAAGCGAAAAGCTCGTATGAGTAAATACCAATAGAAGGCATACCCATTCCACTAGCCATAACAGATACTGGGACACCCTTATATGTACCAGTAAAACCAAGACAATTACGAACTGTGTTTACACACTTAACGTCCTCTAAGAAATTGTCTGCTACGAATTTAGCACGAAGTGGATCGCCAGGCATAAGGACTGTTTTTGCAAAATCCCCTTTTTCCGCCTCATTATGTGGTGTTGCCATATCATTGACCTCCTTGTATTAATTAATTTATATTTTAATTTTTAGTCGAGATTACATTCTATCTCAACTGACTGTTCATTTCAATTATAACAGCCTATTTGTAATTATAGAAGTAGTGCGCGTTAATTACTGTTCCAGAAGTTCTATCCAAAAAGCCTACACCTTCATTTGGTTCACGGCCTTCTGCCTCTGCAGCGGCCTGCTCTGCTGCCACCTGTTCATTATGAAGATTCTGCGCATATGAATAGGTACAGAAGAACAACGCATCTGTATTAGTATTACCTGCTATTGCCTGTGAAGCGGCATATTGGCAGGCACTATTCGGCCCTTCAGCAAGAATAATAGCCACACGTCCAGAAGTAACCGGTGCAAATTGTCCCGATGAATATATGACTCCTGAAACACTATTAGGGAACTTAGAGCTTGCAACTCGGTTCATTACAACAGAGCCTACAGCCAGTCTTCCTGCATCTCCCTGATTAGCCGCCTCCGCCTGGATAAGCGCAGCAAGTAATAAAGTCTCCTCATCAGTTGTGCTATATCCACCTGAGTATCCACCGGATTCACCAGCTAATTGTTCAGCCAAAGCCACCTGAGCTGCCTGATATTGCTGCTGTACCCTTTGTTCATAAGCCTTTGCTTCTTCTAATTGTTTTTCCAACTCCGCAATAGCAGCTTCTGTATCTGCGATTTGAGAATTTGTTGTATCAAGGGCAGTTGCAGTGTTGCTAACTAACACACCAAGTTCTGATTTTTGTGACTCTAATGTATCTTGATAAGCTGCCAACTCAGCATTTTTATCTTCAATTGAAGCCTTGGTCTCTTCAAGAGCAGCCTGCGTCTCTTCAAATTTCGCTATAGCATTTTCGTCATATTCGGTAATCTCAGCCAAATACTCCAATCGCTGCAAAAACTCAGCCATTGAACCGCTCTCCAAATAGTTTACAAGTGTATTTGTAGACTGATTTTCATACATATACTGGATGCGGCGCTTCATAGCCTCTCTTTGGGAGTCTAACTGAGCCTGTGTCTCCTCCAACTGCTGATTAAGTAATTCAATATCAGCAGTAACAAGCGCTATATTTTCTTCTGTGTCAGAAATCTGACCAGATACTGTCGTTATTTGAGTATTTAAATTTGTAATTTGTCCCGACAAGCTATCGGCTTGGCCCTCTAGCTGATTTTGAATTTCTTCAGCCTGCTCTTTTTGGTTATTTATTTCATCAACAGCCTGGGATGCATTTTCGGATTCTTCCTTCAGTCTATCAACCTCTGATTGCGAAGCTTTTGCTGAAGTAGAGTAAAAACACACCACCATCAAAAGAAGGATAGCCAAACACCCTCGAATTTTCTTCATACAATTCTCCTAACGGCAAGAGCTTGAGATAGACTCAATTGCTACTGCTCCGCCTCTTACCACTTCTATTCTCTTAAATCTAGATTTAAGAAGCGCTATTATCTCATTATTTTTACGCTCTGTTAAAGTACATTCAAACAATACACTATCTGAGCCTATGTCTGTAATGCGCACTCTTCCAGCTTGATCAAAAACTTCAGCTATTTGAAAAGCTTCTGTTTTTCCAGCAGCATCTATGCCCAAAACCTTGGCATACAATATTTCTTTCATGTGAATTGGAATGGTTGTCAAATCAATTACTTTTATTACTTCAACCATAGCATTCAATTGCTTTTTAATTTGCTCAAAAGTAACATCATCAGCCTTAACAGAAATTGTCATTCTAGAAACATCATCCTTCTCTGTTGTACCAACTGTTAAGGTCTGCAAATTATAAGACTTAGCCGAAAACAAGCCTGATACTTTTGCTAGTACACCTACCTGATTCTCTACATATAATGCAATCCATCTATTTTTCATTTTTTCCATGCCAATTACCTCAGTATCATCTCGCTAAGTGGTGTGCCACTTTTAACCATAGGAAGTACCAAATCATCTGGTGAAACAACAAAATCAAGCACCACTGGAGCACCCTTAACTTTCGCTGCCTCTTTTAATGCAGGAATAACTTGATCTGGCTCTGTTACTCTAATTGCCTTGCAGTTATAACTATCCGCCCATTTAACAAAATCAGGATAATAATTTCCGTCCTCGGCAGACAAATCAGTTATCTCATACCTTTTGCCGTAAAATAACTGTTGCATCTGGCGAACCATACCTAAATTAGAATTATTAAATATACATATAACAACTGGAATTTTTTCAGTCATAGCCGTAGCCATTTCCTGCATATTCATTTGGAAACCACCGTCACCGGTAATCAGCAATGTGTGCTTTTTAGGATTGCCTACAGCAGCACCAATAGCAGCTGGGAATCCGAAGCCCATGGTTCCAAGACCACCAGATGTAATGAACTCTTGGCCCTTGTGCAATTTTATAAATTGACTAGCCCACATTTGATGCTGTCCTACGTCAGTAACAATATTAGCATCCGAAAATACCTGATTTATACCTTCACAAATTGTTTGCGGGCATATTCCAATTTTGTTACTAGTAGGCATGCCTAATGGATGTTCGTTCTCCCACTGACGAATTGTACCTAACCATTCTTCGGTTTTCATTGGCTCGGCATATTCTGCTAGACGCTCAAGAGCGATTTTTGCGTCAGCAGTTACAGGAACATCTACCACTACATTTCGCGAAATAGAAGCAGATGCAATATCTACGTGGACAATCTGAGCTTTTGGTGCAAACTCATCTAACTCACCAGTAATTCTATCGTTAAAACGTGTTCCGATTGAAAAGAGTACATCACATTCTGTTACCGCTTTATTTGCGGCGAACCTTCCGTGCATTCCACAATTTCCAATGTATAATGGAGAATCCTCTGGCATTACGCCTTTTCCCATTACAGTTGTGGTAACTGGAACATTCATTTTTGTAGCGAATTCCAACAGTTTTTTCTGGGCACCAGCAATTCTAACACCACCTCCAGCAAGGATAAGTGGTCTACTAGCATTTTTCAAAAGTCTATATGCCTTTTTTAACTGACCAATATGAACTGTCTCATTTGGATGGTATCCCCTTATATCTACATGACTAGGATATTCAGGGTCACCAGTTATAGTCTGAATATCCTTTGGTATATCAATAAGAACTGGTCCAGGCTTGCCAGTAGATGCAACTTGAAATCCCATCTTAATCAGTCGTCCCATTTCATCACGGTTTCGTACAGTCACACCATATTTTGTAATGGAACGCGTCATACCAACAATATCAACCTCTTGGAATGCATCATTTCCTATAAGGTGAAGTGGCACCTGACCAGTAAAAATAACCATAGGAATACTGTCATAATAAGCGTCAGCAATACCTGTGATAGTATTGGTTGCGCCTGGTCCTGAGGTCACTAGGACGACGGCAGTTTTTCCTGTGGCGCGGGCATAGCCTTCTGCTTCGTGCACTAGAGCTTGTTCATGACGCCCTAGAATTACACGAATTCCTTCGGTCTTATATAGCTCGTCCACAATATCGGTAATCATACCGCCTGGATAGGCAAAAATTGTGTCTACGCCCTCTTCCTTCAATGCCTTTACAAATAACTTACGTCCTGTGATATTAAGTGCCATTATTTACGTCCTCATAAAATGTGCTAGTTAATGGTTGCTATTTTGTATATGTTCTGAAGTAAAATTCTATATCGTAATATGTTTGTTCTTCTGACTCTTCTGCAAGTGTCCAAGCAGCATCCTCATCTAAATTAGGGAAAAATGTATCTGCATCATAAGCATAATCAACATATGTAACGTATGCTCTACTACAGTCATCTAACATCATCCTATAGATGCTCTCTCCACCGATTATGTAAACATCATCAGAACTGTATTTTTCTAGTTCTTTTTGGAGTTCCTCCTTAGAATGAACAACAATTGCGTCATTCACCATATAGTTATTATCTCTTGTCAAAACAATGTTGACTCTATTCTTAAGAGGTTTACCGTTAGGAAAACTCTCTAGTGTTTTTCTTCCCATGACCACTACCTTGCCTGTAGTTGTCTCACGGAAAAATTTCATATCATCTGGAATGCTCACCAACAGCTTATTGTCTTTGCCTATGGCCCAATTTCTATCTACCGCAACAATTAAATTCATTAATCTCCTCCAAGTCCGCAAGTTACGCTTACAAGCCTTAGTGTTTCTCCGTTCGACAGCACGTCTCACTTGAGAAACCTAAGAGCTTGTCAACTACTTGCTCATTAAACAGCAATTAGTACTTTACGGTTCCCTCTCGACTGCAAGCGGGCCCCTCTCGACTGCTTTTTAAACAGCAATAGGGATGTTTTTTATTTGTTCGCCTGCCTCATATCCTTCTACAATAAGATCATCTGTGGTGAAGTCGTAGAAATTTTTAACCTCTGGGTTGAGACGTACCTTTGGAGCTGGTAGCTCTGGACGGCTAAGTAATTCTTTAATTGCATCAACATGTCTATCGTAAATGTGAGCATCAGCGATAACGTGAATAAGTTGTCCTGGAATCATATCATTAACCTGTGCAACCATCATTAGAAGAATGGCATACTGACAAACATTCCAATTGTTTGCAGCAAGTATATCCTGTGAACGCTGATTCAAAACCATGTTAAGAACAAGCTTCCCTGTCTCACGGTCCTTTGTTACATTGTATGTAGCTGAGTAGCAGCATGGATCTAGATGACCTGTAGCCAAATCATGGAACTGATATAAATTAGTCATAATGCGTCTAGAATATGGTGTCTCTTTGAGCTGTTTAAGAACATAATCCATCTGGTCAATCTGCTCACCCTTAAACTCAAACTTTTCACCAACTACATATCCGTATGCTGTTCCAATTGATCCATTTTCATCAGCCCACTCATCCCATACATGAGGCTTTAAATCATGAATATTATTAGATTTACGTTGGTAAATCCACAAAACTTCATCCATACATGACTTTAAAGCTGTTTTTCTAAGTGTTAACGCAGGAAATTCTTCTCTCAAATCATATTTATTTACTACGCCAAATTGTTTTATAGTATAGGCCTTTTCCCCTGTATCCTGCCAGATAGGTCTAACAATTTCATCTTTTGTGTCAGTACCGTTCTCTAAAATATCACGGCACATTTCTTTAAAAATAATATCTGCTTTACTCATTTATTCTCTCCTTTGAGATATAAAACCTTTTTTCTCATTTTAGCTTATAAATATTCAAATTAATTCTACCACAATATATTGGGTTTTGAACACCATATTTAATATTATACGAAAATATTATTCTAGCTAGATTTTCCTTGATAAATGGGACTTATTGAGTTACTATATTTTGTAGTTATGTATGACTAGAACCTTCCTTGGAAAATACATGGTTCTTGTTAAGGAGAAGAAATGAGTCAAGAGAAAGTAGATAAGAAAAAATACGAGAAAACTCATCGTAGATCACTTTTAAGAAAAAAGAAACTTGAGGAATTTTTTAGCATTGCTTGTGTTTCAATAATTGGCTTAGCTATTGTTGGTTGGATTGGTTTTTCGATTTATACAAAAGTTCAAGAATCACAGGCTGAATTAGCTGCATCAACGATTGAATATCACGAAATAAATGCATCAGCAATTCAAGATTATGTTTCTACATTAAACTAACAAAAGTCACCTCTTAATGAGGTGACTTTTTAATTTCCTAATTTAGCAAGCTCCATTTTTAATAAACTGAGCCATCGACAGTGTCTCTGGATATTTTACAGACCAATTTGAAAATGGTCTCGATTCTCCATTATGTTTAAGTATGACAAGTGGTCCATTAAACTTGCTATCCTCTATACTTTGACTAAAAACATAAAGTGATTTATATTCTTTCCACAAATCAAAAGCTTTATTTTCTTTCTTTGCTAATTCGATAGCTTCTTGCAAACCAATCATATTTTACCCTCCACAGCAATAGCCACTGAACACTATTTACATTTACAGCACCCGATATATCTGAAATGATATCATCATTTTGTTCATATTCTGTGTCCATTTTTAATTTTTTTTTACTATTTTTTTTGAATCTATAGTATAATTTCAACAGTGTCTTTTAAACAACTTATGTATCGGGGTGTGGCTCAGATGGTAGAGCGCTACATTCGGGATGTAGAGGCCGCGCGTTCAAATCGCGTCACTCCGATTCTAAAATCTTCAATATATCGTCACTTTAACATCAAATCATCCCCAAATTAACATGTAATAATTCTACAGTAAAATAGCTCAATATAATAAAGGTACGGAATTATGAATGTTTCCAACATATATGTTTTAAAGGATGTGTATGGAGCAAAGTTAACAACTGGTAATTCATTTCTTTCGGCTTACGAAAAAGCAGTTGCTACTCCCAAATGCACATCTATTGAAAAAATTAATGTAGAAGAAAATAAACTTAATAGTAGTTCAACCGTTTGGAAAAATAATCATTTTGATTGTTATATTTAAATAAAAAAGCCTGAAAAATTTTTTCAGGCTTTTAGCGTGCGTGAGAAGATTCGAACTCCCGACACCTTGGTCCGTAGCCAAGTGCTCTATCCAGCTGAGCTACACACACATATTATTAAATTTAAGAGCGGGTGATGGGAATCGAACCCACGTATTCAGCTTGGAAGGCTGATGTTCTACCATTGAACCACACCCGCATATATTAAATTGAAATCGGGGTGACAGGATTCGAACCTGCGACCCCCTGGTCCCAAACCAGGTGCTCTAGCCAAACTGAGCCACACCCCGTAAAATATGAAAGCCGATGATCGGACTCGAACCGATAACCTGCTGATTACAAATCAGCTGCTCTGCCAATTGAGCCACATCGGCATATCATGAACTCCCCAAGTAGGACTCGAACCTACGACAACTCGGTTAACAGCCGAGTGCTCTACCAACTGAGCTATTGAGGATTATTAGTATTTAGTATCTAAAAATTCTCAAAATAGCAAGCAATTATGCTTGCTACCTTATTGCTATTCTATAGCAACCTCAAAACTTCACACAGTAAGACTTAGTAGTCCGAATTCGCTAAACATCTTTTTTTAGAATAAACCTTCGATCTATTAGTATTCATCAGCTGAATGCG
>NZ_SVEV01000049.1 GCF_015057185.1 Pseudobutyrivibrio sp.
CTTTCTATATATGCAATTCGTTCTTCAATAAGTTCCTGCTTTCTTGTTTGCACCGCAAAATAACTCTGCGCGAATGCAATCTGTTCCTTTCGAGGATCTCCATTCTCAGCAATGAGATAGCACGCATATCGAGTGAGCATATAATCACCTCTTTCACGATGAGCTCCACTTCCAATTTCAACCATATTACCAACGCTAGCAAAATGATCTGAAACTTCAATTCCATTGTTTGAACAGCTGATTTGAGCTTTTTCAACTATTTTTTCAAAGTTTTGCCATTTAGCATATTCCAACAATTCCATTATTTCACGAGCTCGCCAAAATTCTACACCATTTTCTACATGCCTAATATCATCAAACTTTTTCTTATAGATTTCTATAGTTTTCTTTTCCAAACCTTTATCCTCCTGTAGCTCTAACCATTTTACTGACGTCAGTAAAATGGTTAATATATGATTTATTCCACTGTTATTTTATTTTTCAATCTTTTTCTGCAATTCTTTATAATATGCCAGATAGCGATAGGCTGTTCTTCTGCTGACATCCCCCTCTGCCACAATCTCTGAAAGAGTCATGCCATTCTCATATTTAAAAATAAAATCATTGTATGCAGACATCCATGCTTCATCATGTTTTTTACGTCCACCGAAGTTACGATTGCGGAGAATCTCATTTTCGGATTTAAGCTCAGCAACCTCTTTTTCTAATTCTTTTATTCTCTTAAGGGCTTCATCAAGAGTTGTAATCTTCATCTTATGCCACCTCGCTTTCTGACACCATTATAATTCTGCACTATGTCACTGTCAACTTGCTTTTTGGCACATGCTCTTTTCTTATTTCATCCCTGAGCCTGGGTTGTGATAACATTGCCTATATCATCCATTGCAAACATACATTATGGTATGATTAAGATGTGGCAGTAATCTTGAAAGTGACTTGGGGAAAATAAAGCATTGAAGTGTAAATTGTCAATTCGGGAAAAACTAAAAGATTTAAGAATAGAAAAAGGCCTGTCTCTACAAGAATTGTCAGAGCAGACCGGAATATCCAGAGCATCGCTTGGAAATTATGAAACAGATGATTACAAAGAAATCTCTCACAAGTCCATCATCACACTTGCGGATTTTTATGGAGTAACATCAGACTATCTCCTGGGGCTTACAGAGAACAGAGAGCAACATCCATTCCCTGTAGATGAACTTGGGCTAGATGATGAAACTATAAATCTATTGAAAAGTGGAAAGCTTAATGTCCGCCTAATTTGTGAAATGATTAAGCATCCAGATTATATAAATTTTATTTCTGATATGGAAATTTATGTTGATAATCTTGCCGGAATGCAATTTAGAAACATTAACAAAATGATTGAACAAACAAGAGTCCGCCTTCAAAATAAAGGCATTTCTGATGAAGATCATTACATGAAAACCTTACAGGCAGCTTCTATTTCCGAAGACAATTACTTTAACAATCTCCTTGGAAATGACGTAGTAAAAATTGCAAAAGATATAAGAGATGCACATAGCAAAGATGCAGAAACTTGTGAAACGACTACTCTTGTTGATGATATTCTTGACTCGTTTGAAGAACTAAAAACTGCAGGCAATGCCACTCAGGCTCAAATGGTTATGTACAGCAAACTCTTCAAAATCAATTTTACAAAAATGGATCCCTACGAGTTTAAGACCTTTACAGACATCCTTCAAAGATACTCGGATCTCTGTAAACCAGCAAAAGGAAGTGGTCGTGGTAAGAAAAAAAATAACGCAAAGTCCTAGACTCCTTTTATGCAAAAGAGCGGCAAGTTTACACTTACCGCTCTTTCTTTTCTTCTTCGTATTCGGTTTATGCACTCAGACCGTTTGAGTACCCATGATTTTCACGTTCTCATGTTGAATTATCGTCTATCCGGTATTCATAAAAGATATATGCCAATTTCATTTTCCAAAATATCTTTAGCATCTTCAAAATGTGCTGCCATATATTCGGGAGTATGGGCATCAGAACCAAGAGTAATATATTTACCTCCCAAATCTTTGTACAGTCTGAGGATATCCCTGGATGGCTGTGTGTCTGACAAACCATAACGCCAAGAAGAAGTATTCAATTCTAATCCTTTCCCTTCTGCAATTATGATTTTAAGTATTTCCTTAATAATATCCTGAACCTTTTCAAATGGATATATACCGTTTTTATCATATCTTGTGATTAAGTCAAGATGCGCCAACACATCATAATTCTTAAATTGATTTATAACAGCAAGTATTTCTTCGTAATACCTCCTGTTATATTCCTCCTGAGTCTTTCCTCGTTGAAAATCCTGTGTCCATAGTTCCTGATTATCGACCTGATGAACAGAAAGTAGCACAAAATCAAGCTTGTCTCCGTACTTTGAATAAAGCTTATCATACTGAGGTATGGTGATCGTCTGTATTCCAAACTCCAACCCGGCGCGGATAATTATTTGATTCTTGTATTTTCTTTTTAATTCTTCAATTTCTTTAAAGTATCGGGGATAATCTACATTTGCAAGTGCCATTCGCTCAGGTTCTCCTGGGCCACCTTTTCGATATTCCACTCCCCTAGGATCATCCTAGTCTCGCTTGATCCCATAATCCACATGATCCGTAAAACAGATTTCACGAAGCCCTAATGATATGGCCCGCTCCACCTGTTTTTCCATAGGTGTTTCCGAATCATCACTGTAATACGTATGAACATGATAATCTGCAAACATTTTACTCCTCCGCCACTGGATATTTTTCGTTATCATTTTCTTCCTTCTCTATTCTTAGGATATCCAACCATGCTTCATCATCAATTTCTCGGCCTGCAAAGTGTTTATTACGGTCTGCCTCAGTAATTTTTCGTATTACACGGCACGGATTGCCGGCAGCCACAGTCCATGCAGGGATGTCCTTCGTAACGACAGAGCCAGCACCGATCACGGAATTATCACCTATGGTCACTCCCGGACATATCACGACATTGCCACCAATCCACACGTTATTGCCGATTGTGACATCTATTCCATATTCATACTGCGTATTTCTGGTGGCAGGATGGACCGGGTGACCTGCCGTATAGATTGCTACGTTCGGGGCAAGCTGCACATTATCACCGATCCTGATTCTGCCAACGTCAAGCATCGTGCAATTATAGTTTGCAAAAAAGTTCTTTCCCACTTCTATATGAGTGCCGTAATCACAATAGAACGGCGGATTGATAAAGGCTTCCCCGTCTGACTTTCCAAGAAGTTCATTTACAATTCTTTTTATGGAAGCAAAATCAGACCGGTCTACAGTATTCAGTTTCTGTGTAAGCCTTCTTGTGATCTTCTGTTCCTCAAACACTTCATCATCTGAAATATAAACCAGCTCCCTGTCTCTTCTTTCAACATTACTCATTTTCATCGAATCTATGTTCCTTAAAATAATATTCTTTATCATGACCATCAATCTTTCGGATTGGCTTACATGGATTGCCGGCAGCTATGGTATATGCCGGTATGTCTTTTGTCACCACCGATCCCGCACCGATCACTGCATATTCTCCTATCGTGATGCCCGGAAGTATAATCGCACCTGCCCCTATCCATGCGCCATCTCCGATCACAATAGGAAAGGAATACATACTTCCCTTGGCACGTTCCTCAGGATCAATCGGATGACCGGTTGTACAGAGCGTAACATTCGTTCCAAAAAGACAACCTTTTCCGATAGTAATCTTGTAATCATCAATGAATGTCATACCGGAATTAATATAGGTACCGTCTCCAATCGTAACCGTTGACCCTACTGCCAATGTCAAAGGTTGATTAATCCAAACATCCTTTCCCACGCTCCCGAACATTTTTTGAATCAGTCCGGCTCTTTTCTCTGTCTCGCTTGGCTTTGACATGTTAAAATCGTACATCAAATCCTTCACCTTAGCCTGATGTGCCAGATATTCATCTGTATCATTCCAAAGCTTCCCTTCAGATATTCTCTCTAATCTCTCTTGTTCTGTCATGCTGCTCCCTCCTTTGTTATGTTTCGTATCCATTTACCCTGTTTATATCGCAGATAATAGACAGGCAGTTTAACAAGTTCATCGGTGCTGATAAGAAGATAGACGACCATAGGTGGTAGATGAAGCACAAATGCAGCTATGAATCCCAGCGGCACACTGTAGCACCACATATCTATAGTGTCACAAATCAATCCAAATCTGGTATCTCCTCCTGCTGAGAGTATGCCATTATTGAACACACAGTTATATGCCTTGGTCAAAATATACACAGCATTTATAAATAGCATCTGACCAAGGTACGTCTTTGCAGTACCTGTAAGATTCGTCATGTTTGCTATGAATGGTTTTGCCAAAACAACAAGACTTCCTCCTACTATGGCAAGTATAAATGTAAGTTGCAAAATAACTACTGCTTCGCTTTTTGCACGCTTTAGTTCTCCGCTTCCCAAAAGTGTTCCAAGATATATTCCTGCACCACTTGCTATTCCGTTACATCCTACCAGAACGAAATTTCTCACGATGGTTGCAATAGAATTGGCTGCCACCATATCACTCCCGATATGCCCAAGGATCACCGAGTAAGTGGCAAATGCGGATCCCCAGCTAAGACCGTTTAATGTAATCGGAAGCGTATAATGCCAAAAATGTTGCTTCAGTTCTCTGTCCGTATGGATCAGGTTTTCAGAAGATACATTTATCCCGTCAGGTTTTCTCATATGTATGAAACACCATATTGATTCTATCATCCTGGCTAAAAGAGTTCCGAGAGCTGCTCCTGTAACTCCCATTTTCGGAATACCGAATAATCCAAAGATAAAAACCCAATTAAAAATGACATTTAAAATAAGTGCTGTCGTTCCTATCATGGTACTGATCCGAACCTGTTTCACGGCTTTCATTACTGTTTCTGCAACCTGTGCGAAACCCATAAACAGATAGGATATTCCAACAATCTTTAGATATGCTGCACCTTCTTCAATAAGCACTGTATCTAATGTAAAAGCTTTCATGACAAAGCCCGGAAAAAGCACTGCACCGAAGAAGAACATCGAAGAAAGGATAAAAGCAATTCTAATTGAATACCCCTGTATTCTTTCTATCATCAGAATGTCACCTTTGCCGAAATACTGAGCCACGATAAGACTTGTTCCTATCGTAAGTCCAAGCAGTATGAGGTTTAAGACAAAAGTGACCTGACCCGCAAGAGATACTGCGGACAGGCTGTCCTGTCCATTCATTCCAACCATGATAACATCAGCAGAACTGACTGCCGTGGAAAATACATTTTGTACAGCTATCGGAAGTGATAATGCTATTACATTTCGTACGACAGCTTTATTATTCTTTAACATAGCATTTCCCCTTCCGTTCATGATTATATAATGATATAATCAGTTACAAAGTATAACAAGCACTATTGTATCAATATTTTATAAGGATTGTATCAGATATGACAAAATTAGATGTGATGCCCGACGCATCAGAGATTGTACACTATGACAGACCGGATATTCCACTGTATATAAGAATGGGAACACTGTCCCATTACCCGGAATATAAAGCCTTATGTCATTGGCATGAAGATTTTGAAGTTATAAGAATATATGATGGTGAAATGGATTACTTCATCGGCGGAAAAAATATCCACATGGAGGCCGGAGACTGCCTTTTTGTCAACTCACGGCAGATGCACTACGGCTATAGTTCAAAGAAGAAAGAATGTCATTTTCTATGCGTACTGATTTCTCCCGCAATCTTGACAGGAAGCAGACAACTGTTTGATGAGAATATTGCTCCGCTTATGAAAAACGGCAATTTCCCATTTATCCATATTACTAAAGAAGATGCCGAAATAACCACATTTCAGCATCTTCTTGATAAAACTTACCACTTAAAGGAAAACAAATCAAACTACGAAATTCACGTTATGTCCGTCCTGCTGGAACTGGTTTTAAAGCTGACAGAGCGTGAACCTGCTACAGAAGATTTCAAGCCAGAGTCATCATTGCTAGTCACTCATCGAAAGATGGTAGCATATATATCTTCCCATTTTGACGATGAGATTTCATTAAATGATATCGCAGGCAGTGCCTCGGTCAGCCGGGCTACGTGCTGCCGCATATTTAAAAAATATGACCAGCTCTCTCCTATAGAATTTCTGACCATTTACCGCCTTAACGTAAGTGCTGACCTTCTAACCAGAACAGATGAGAGTATCTCTTTAATAGCAGGAAAATGTGGCTTTAACTCTGTCAGCTATTATTCCAAACTATTCCTTGAACATTACGGCTGTCAGCCACATAAATACAGAAATTTAGCTATTATATCATCTGAAAATGCCTCAAAGCATCTTCTATAGCCTTAACTTTTTCCTCCGGACATCCCGGCTGTCTGCTGTTTTCTGATTTTGGCTTATTGTAATTCTCTCTTTCTATAATTCCATGTTTCTGCTTTACCTGAGCAATGTTCAGATTTGTGACATGAAAACCATACTTTTCCTGTACCCAGTTCTGTATTTTCATATACGTAGCCTTTGTCTCAGCACTTGTAGCATCAAGCTCATCTAGATTAATTTCTATCTCGATATGATCATCAGGCTTTTGTTGGGACAGAAGAACAACAGTCTCCACATGATAAGTTCCAGGGAACATATCAACACATGCAAGACGTGTAACTTTATAGCCACGTGCAAGGAATACTTCCAAATCACGGGCAAGGCTGGTAGGCTTGCAAGAGATGTAGACTAGTGAATCTACACCATAATCGATAATTTTCTCCAAAGCCTTTGGATGGATACCATCACGAGGTGGATCCAGGATAATGTAGTCTGGCTTTTCTGAAATATCATCAAGGACTTTGAGTACGTCGCCGGCGATGAAATCGCAGTTATCAAGTCCGTTAAGCTTTGCATTATCTTTTGCAGCCTCTACTGCCTCAGCAATAATTTCTACACCTGTAACATGCTTGGCTGCAGGGGCAATAACCTGCGCAATTGTACCTGTGCCAGAATAAAGGTCATAAACTTCTGCTCCATCAGCACCTGCTGCAATGAAATCACGAGCTGTACTGTAAAGCACCTCTGCTCCTAATGAATTAGTCTGGAAGAAAGAGAATGGAGTGATAGTAAATGAAAGACCAAGAATCTCTTCCTTGAACCATGACTGTCCATAAAGAATCTCTGTACCCTCATCAGCAACTACATCTGCTTCTCGGTCATTTTTGGTATGAAGGATACCAGTTATTTTACCGTCCCATTCTGCGGCTAATAGTGTATCCTTCCATCCTGCTAAAAGTGCAATTTCGTATAAAGATGAAATCTGTGTACTAGTAACTAAATCCACAAGAATCTCGCCTGTCTTGGCTGCCTTTCTAACCAAGAGATGTCGTAGATATCCCTCATGTGTGTTCTTGCGATAATATGGCTGACCTGATTTTGCAAAGTACTCTAATGTAATGGTAAGGACCTGTCTCATATCAGCATCAATAATCTGGCAACCATCTACGGTAACTACATCATAGAAGCTACCCTTTTTGTGCATACCAAGAGTAAGCGGACCATCCTTTACCTCATCACCAAAAGAAAACTCCATTTTATTTCTATATGCAAACTGGTTAGGGCTGGCCTTGATACCCTCATAAGTATCATTCCAGACATCCTCACCGATGACTGGAGCCATCAAATCATGAATCATGCCCTCTTTGATACCAAGCTGCTTGTCATATGGAAGTGACTGATATGTACATCCACCGCACTTTCCAAAATGCACACATGATGGTGTGTCCATCTCAAGCTCAGATTTTGCATCTACGGATAATAAATTGCCCTGGGCTTTTTCCTTTGAAGACTTCTTAACTCGTACAGATACAGTCTGTCCTGGAAGTACGCCCTTTACCCTAAGACGGTCTCCCTCTGCCGTCTCTATAATTCCTTTGTTTGGGAAGGATACCTTTATTACCTTTCCCTGTACAATTTCACCACGTTTCATATAACACCTATAATTTCTTTAATTTTGCAAAAGATGCAAACATCTTTTTAACGCCAACTCCATCAAACTCAACAGTGACCTCATAGTCTCTGCCTTCATCAATGATGTCCTTGACTGTTCCTTCTTTAAATTTAATATGGCTGACTCTATCACCAATTCCGTAGTCCAGCTCACCTTTTTCTATTTTTGTTCCATTTTTGTTGGCAACTGCTGTCGTAGAGCTGCCCACTGTGAATGCATTAGCCGCATAACTATCTCTGTAAGATTTCTTTGACTCACCATAGCTAGAACCATAGCTAGTGGCGATAGTTGGTTTGCCAGCGCCTCGTTGATACACAGAGTACTCTCCGATAGGAGTGCTACTGTAGTCATCCATTGGCTTTGGCTCCCAGAGATTTCCCTCTACTAACTCCTCAGGAATCTCCTTTACAAATCTAGATATTTTGTGGAAAGCAGTCTCTCCGCGAATCATTCTCATTCGGGCAGAAGTCATAGTCAAATGCTCCCTAGCACGTGTAATACCTACATATGCAAGTCGTCGCTCCTCCTCTAATTCAGAGTCTGCTCCGCCGCCATCAAAGATAGCCCCCTGGCCTGGGAATAAACCATCCTCCATACCAGCCATATAAACACGAGGAAACTCAAGTCCTTTGGCTCCATGAAGAGTCATGAGAACCACATAGTTGTCGCTCTCCTCGTAACTATCAATATCAGCAACTAAGGCTACATCCTCCAAGAATCCTGAAAGTGTAGGCTCCATTCCATCATCTCTAGCATCCTTTTCGTAAGCTACAGCCTTAGTCAATAACTCGTCAATATTTTCGATACGAGCCTTGGCCTCGTCAGTGCCTTCGGCTTTTAACTCAGCAACATAATCTGTCTGATCTAGAATCTCTTCAACTAAGGCTGAAACTGATTCTTCTGCTGCAATTTTGCGAAGCTTTTCTATTAGTTTGGTAAATCCTTGGATTTTGCCTGCGGCCTTTCCAATTGAAGGAATTTCCTCACAATGAACAAGGGCCTCATAGAAATTCAGTCCTCGTTCTCTAGCAAAATCTGATACCTTTGCGATAGTTGTTGCTCCAATACCACGCTTTGGAATATTAATGATACGCTGAACAGCAATGTCATCGCTTCCATTATCAACCGTCTTTAAATAAGCCAAAACATCCTTTATTTCTTTACGGCTGTAGAAATTAACGCCGCCAACAATTTTATAAGGAATGCCCTCATAAATCATTTTTTCTTCGATTAGACGTGACTGAGCATTAGTTCTATAAAGAACAGCGCAGTCTCTATAATCAGCCTCGCCCTTTCTAACAAATGAAGCGATATTGCTAGCTATATAGCTAGCCTCCTCGTAAGCACTGTCAAACTGCTGGAAATGGATTTTGTCACCATCCTCAGCCTCAGTCCATAATGATTTAGCTTTTCGTCCTTCATTATTAGCTATTACAGCATTAGCTGCATCCAAAATATTTCCTGTAGAACGGTAATTCTGCTCAAGCTTAATAACACGAGCACCTGGAAAATGCTGCTCAAAGTTAAGGATGTTGTAAATATCAGCTCCACGGAATTTGTAAATAGACTGGTCATCATCACCAACCACACAGACATTCTGCTGTGCACCTGTAAGCAAGCGAACCAACTCAAACTGTGCCGCATTAGTATCCTGATACTCGTCAACCATTATGTATTTGAATTTGTCATTATAATAGGCTCTAACATCACCATCGAGCTTTAAAAGCTCAACAGTTTTCATAATCAAATCATCAAAATCAAAGGCATTATTTTGGCGAAGTCTGGCCTGATACTCTCGATAAACTGTAGCCTGACGAGTCATATTGAAATCGCCCATTGCACGATTTGTAAACTCCTCAGGACCGATTAATTTGTTCTTCGCATCTGAAATGATGTTAAGAAATGTGCGTTCCTTAAACTGCTTTGTATCTATCTGAAGGTATTTACAAACATCCTTCATTAGAGTCTTGCAATCGTCTGTATCATATATTGTGAAATTGCTAGAATAACCCTGGCCCAGATTTTCACAAAAGCGACGGAGAATACGTACACAAGAAGCGTGGAATGTAGCAACCCACACTCCATCAGAGCCAAAACCTACTATATTATCAATACGCTCACGCATCTCTCTAGCTGCTTTGTTAGTAAAGGTGATAGCCATGATGTTGTATGGCATAACTCCCTGTTCTATTAAATAAGCAACGCGATGTGTCAAAACTCGAGTCTTTCCCGAACCGGCACCAGCTAAAATAAGCACTGGTCCCTCTGTAGTCTCAACGCCCTCACGCTGCCTGTCATTCAACATACTTAAATCCATAACAATTAATATCCTTACTATTCGAACTTTCGAAAATTTGTTCTATTATTTTAACATAGAATTATATATCTATCTACACAATAGTTATTTTTCTTTTGAACTATTTTCGTCTGATTTTTTGCTTTCTTCCTCTGCCTGCTTTTCCTCTTCCTGACGTCTGCCGGAAATATACTGTTCAATCATCATTTTCTTTACAAATACATCAAAAGATAACAAGCACAAGAAGGTGAAATCCTGAAGTGTATCCTTGCTTTCCTCATCCTTGTCCTCAAAAACCTGACGACTGAAATTATATTTTTTGATAATATCCTTGGTAACTTCCTTAGCAACTGAGTGCTCGTAGCCTACCATATTAGAATAGATTTCGAAGAAATTTGTATCCTCACTATCTCCATAGTATTTCTCATTAATTGGATCCAAGATACTCTTAATATCCTTAAGCCCCAGGAAATTCTTGAAATAATATATGAAAATCAAATTGAGCATATGGTCTCTGGAGTATTTCTTTTTTTCTGGTGGGGGCAAAATCTGATTTTTGGTATAGTTATTAATCATGGTTTTGGTCATGGCTTTGTCCTCGTTAACCTCGCGAACTGTGCCAAGCTTCTGATTCAAAAATGTCAAAACCTGATCCATGTATAAATCAATGTTGGGAATATCATCTGGATGTACATAATCAATTTCTGCCAGCTGATGTAAAATATTATTAAGTCGTTTTCTTGAATTATCCATAAATGTTTTCTCCACTAAAAAATGTATGATGTAGTTTCACAAACCACATCATACATTTTATCATAAGCGTCATGTATTTTAAATTCTTCTTGTTGTAATCTAAAAATGTTATCTTGTAAATCCTATTGCAGCAAAATCAACGCATCCATCTTCTACTTTTACGAAAATACTATGAATACCTTGTAATGGTTCAAATAAGGCATCGTACATTTTCCAATCCTTGCTATCAACTTTTAAAGACACAAGCTCATTAGCACTGCCTACGTCAAATCCATCTGATAGAATCTTTATTAATCCTTTGCCTCTCAGCTCTAGCTTGACAGTACCTTCACCTGCGAATTCAAAGTATTTGAATCCTGCAACAGCCTCTGCCCTCATATTGTAAATAAAAGGTTTTAATCCCTTTTCACCACTGTCACATTTTTCTTCTGTTATAAATGGCATTTCCTCAGGAATCATCAGCCCATTTTCCTCATATGGCGAATGGCTAATTACATGTCCACCACAACCGACAGCCTGAGAATAATAGCTTTTGTCATTGATATTAGGTCCTGTCAGATGGCAAGCAATGTGTGTACTATACATTTCAGCAGCAACCAGCGGACTACCATTCAAGCCAAAGCTGGTGATTTCCACCTGAGGAATAGTACCATCTGGTAAAATGTGGACTTCATCAGCACAGCCCTGTCTAGAATACTCAGTTCCATGGGTCTGTCTATGCCAAAATATATATGTAGCATCTCCGATCTGTTCTAGCCCGCCATGGTTGTTGCCCCAATAATTTGTAGGCTCCTTATTTCCTTCAAATCCTAAATCAGCATTGGAAACCAGAATTCCCTTGTATTCAAAAGGTCCCTCAGGACTCTTGCCCATGGCATAGCATAGCTCATGTCCTTCAATGCTTGAATAAACGAAATAATACCAATCACCAATATGCCTGATGCTTGAGGCCTCAAATGCAGGATGGTCTGCAAAGGATGTTCCCTCTGATGTCTCTAGACCATTTGCAATTACAACAGGCTCACTAATTACCGTATGCATATCATCATCCAGCTTTACCATAACAAGTCCTGGCAAAATATCATTTTCCATGCCAGGAAATCTCACCTTTGGACAAAAGCCATAATATAAGTAGTTTCCTGATTCCTCTACAAGAATTGCTGGATCGAATTTAAGTCCTACCTCAGGTACTGTTCCATCTGGTCTTTTTACATGTGCATAAAACTCAAATGGGCCTGCCGGAGAATCACTAACTGCAACTGAGATAATATTGAATCCATTTACACAATAATATAAGTAGTATCTTCCATCAGGACCCTGACACGCATCCGGTGCAAATAATGGATGGTTCCCCTTTGGATTAAGCGGATCCTGATTTTTCCTAAAAATCACACCCTCATATTTCCATTCAGCCAAATCATTTACTGGTGCGCTCCAGCAAACATAGTCTTCCAAACAGTAGTCTTCGCCCCCGCGTCTATCGTGACTACCATATACATATACTCTATCCCCAAAAACGTGTGGCTCACCATCTGGAACCGTCTCCCAGAATGGCAAATATGGATTAAATGCCTGTTTCATAATTATCCTCCTCCAATAAAAGCTTTCCTTAATTATCCCATCAATAATTTCCCATCATCATTAAATATTTGCCCTATTTCCCGCAAAAAATTGTCAAAAAAACCAGACCCCAAAGGGTCTGGCTAGTACATTTAGGATTCAATTATTTGCTGATTCTTTTAAGTACCATGTCGTATCCGTCGTTACCATAATTAAGGGCACGATTAACACGGCTGATAGTAGCAGAACTTGCACCAGTCTCATCTGCAATATCCTGATATGTACGCTCTTCGCGAAGCATTTTAGCAACCTCAAAACGCTGTTTCATAGCAACCATCTCATTAACTGTACATAAGTCTTCAAAAAATTCGTAAGCTTCCTCGACAGTTTCAAGGCTAAGAATGGCTCTTAAAAGCTCATCCATCTCTTCTGTTTCAAGTTTCTTATTCATTATTACAACTACTCCTATATATCCCCCACTTTTTAGACTATCAGATTACTACAGTAATACTGTAACACACTAAAGTCTTAAAGTAAAGGTTCACAACAAAAAAATATTGTTACTTTACAGTAACAATATTTTGGGACATAATTATCGGCTCCCTTATTTGAGAGCCGAAAAGTATTTTACGATAAAATTTTACAATTGTAAAGGATTTTGTTTGCGTACGAAAGACACTTTTATCAAAAATGTCTTTTAAAGGATAACAACTCCTTTTTCGCCCGCATACTTAACATCCTCTTCTGGCCAGAAAGAACACTGTACTTCTCCAATATGGCACTTACGCAAGAAGAACATGCAGATACGACTCTGACCGATACCACCACCGATTGTATATGGAAGCTTTTTCTCAAGAATTGCTTTCTGGAATGGTAAGCTTGCTCTGTCCTGGCAACCAGCCTTTTCAAGCTGCGACTTCAAGCTATCCTCATCAACTCTGATGCCCATTGATGAAAGCTCAAGCGAAATATCATTTACAGGGTAGTAAACAATAATATCACCATTCAACTGCCAATCATCATAGTCAGGAGCTCTACCGTCATGCTTCTTTCCTGAAGCCAGTAAATCACCAATTTTCATAAGGAAAATAGCACCGTATTCTTTTGCAGCCTCATATTCACGCTGACTTGCTGTAAGGTCAGGCCATCTATCCTCAAGCTCCTGAGTAGTAATGAAATGAATCTCTTCTGGGAGAATACATTCTACATAATCATAAGAGTTAGCAATATATTTTTCAGTCACACGAAGAGCCGCATAAACACTCTTAACGTATTTCTTAAGAGTCTCTTCTGTACGGTCCTTTTTGTCGATTATGCATTCCCAATCCCACTGGTCAACATAGATTGAATGAATGTTATCTGTATCCTCATCACGACGAATAGCATTCATATCTGTGTAAAGGCCTTCGCCAACATTGAACTTATATCTGCCGAGAGCCATTCTCTTCCATTTAGCAAGTGAATGTACTACTTCAACCTCTTTGTCGCCCTGCTCCTTTACACCGAAAGCAACGGGACGCTCAACACCATTCAAGTTATCATTAAGACCGGATTCAGGCTCAACAAAAAGTGGCGCTGTAACACGATGTAAGTTAAGTTCTGCAGTAAGCTGTGCCTGGAAAAAATCCTTCACCTTCTTAATAGCTATCTGTGTCTCTTTGAGGTCAAGCGCTGACGCATAACCCTCTGGGATGTAAATCTTGCTCATATTCTCCTCCAAGTC
>NZ_SVEV01000050.1 GCF_015057185.1 Pseudobutyrivibrio sp.
TTACCAATGATATCCTGATATCTTTCATCCTTAGGGTTAACAGCAACAGCTGTATCACCAAGCATTGTCTCTGGACGTGTAGTTGCGAATGTTACGAAGCGACCTGGCTCGCCTACGATTTCGTACTTCATGTGCCAGAAATGTCCTGCCTGCTCCTCATGCTCTACCTCAGCATCTGAAATAGAAGTCTGGCAAACTGGACACCAGTTAATAATACGGTTTCCCTTGTAAATGTAGCCTTCGTTGTAAAGCTTAACGAATACTTCCTCTACAGCCTTTGAGCAGCCTTCATCCATTGTGAATCTCTCGCGCTCCCAGTCAGCAGATGAACCCATCTTTTTAAGCTGGTTAATAATACGTGTTCCGTACTCTTCCTTCCAGTCCCAGCATTTCTCAAGGAATCCTTCACGACCAAGATCATCCTTCTCAATTCCCTGCTTCTTAAGGTGTTCGATAACCTTTACCTCTGTAGCGATAGCTGCATGGTCTGTACCTGGCTGCCATAAAGCCGAGTAACCTTGCATTCTCTTATATCTAATAAGAATATCCTGCATTGTATTATCAAGGGCATGGCCCATGTGAAGCTGTCCAGTAATATTTGGAGGTGGCATTACAATAGTAAATGGTTTCTTGCTACGGTCTACCTCAGCGTGGAAATAGCCATTCTCCTCCCACTTTTTATAGAGTCTGTCTTCTAGCCCCTTTGGATCATAAGTTTTTGCTAATTCTTTCATCCTTAATTCCTTTCTAAACTACGGCGTCTCCAAGTTTTTCTCTCGCTTGTTACGCTCACAATCCTGAGATATTGCTTTCGTCGACTAACACGTCTCCTTCAGCAACACTCAGAGATTGTATAGCTACAAGCTATTTACTCTTTTGTGCCGCCTTAATATACATATGAATTAAAAAAGCCCTGTGTGTCGGTAAATTCGACACACAGGGCGAATATTCGCGTTACCACCTGCATTTATAACTCATCATATTCCTTACGGGAACGACTCGGATGGCTTATCTGGCTTGTACCACTTTGTTCACCACCTGCTCCGAAGCTACCTTCTGCAACTCAGCTCCTAGGTCACCTTTCAGCCGATGAATGACCCTCTCTACAGGACGACATTGCATACTCCTCTTCATCATTGCATTTAAAACTTTATTTATAATAGTTAAATTTTTTATTTCTGTCAATGTCTTGATAAAATAACATATAGACAAGGCCGTTTAAAAAAAATTTTAAATTAATCAATAAGCTCCTAGCCTTTATTTTATGCACTCTACGATAAACATTATAGTTAACTGACAAATTTTTATAAAAATTTCTCTTGTAATTATTTTTCAAACATGTTATATTACCACTCGTGTCCAATCGACACATTCATTGGTGAGTCCACCAATTATTCCATTTTTGATTGTTGTATATAAAAGATATTGGCGAAAAACAAATAAAACAAAGGAGGAAGTGTACTTTACTATTTATTTTTTGCTACAAAAAACGAAACATACCAGTATTTTTTATTAAGGAGAACGAGTTTAATGAAAAGAAGAAAAGAATCACAAAGGGACGACTATACCCTTTTTCAGGAAATCATGGAAACATACAGGTATCCAGATGGTACCTTAAATAAAATTGCAATCTTTATATCTACTCTTGCATTAGTGCTGTTACTTACAATCAGTCACTTTATCATCACAGGTATTAAAAATATAAATAAAATGGACTCTGTTTCAGCCTCGGAGCTGACTGTAGACGAGCTGCAGGAATATATTACTAATTCATATTTAGAGGCCATTGCAGAATATGGAGATGGCACAATCGATCAGGAAGCTGCCAAAAGAAAAATACTATCTATGCTTTCTGATTACATAGAATCTTCTAATGGTTTTACCACTGCTCAAAATGAAGCTTTAAACCAAATTATGACAGAGTATTTAGAGAGTTCAACTATTTATTCCGAAATTGAAAAGAATGCTGATAGTATTCATTCCATTTCTTCTGTTATCAACGAAAAGTACAACGAGAACCAACAATGCATTACTCAATTAAAACAAATAATTGAAAACGAAATTACCGCAAATACCAACGTTGGTGATGCAAGATATCAGGAGCTTAATGAGCTTCTTCAAAAGCTGCAGACATATTCAGATAATCGATTAGCCGACAATACTGCTACCCTCAATTCCATAATTGATGATTTGCGAACAACTTATGAGAATTCATTGGGTGCAAAGGATTTCGCGACTAATGAAATATACAACGCCGGAGATTATGTAATCTACAATGGTAAATTATATATTTCTCTATCAGATGACAATACAGCAAATCCTGATGATCCAAACTTTTGGCGTCTTGCTGATATAGAGGGCATCATTAGTAACTTGGAAAAGACAACTGCTGAAGAACTTGAAAATCTACGATTATCCTTCCAGCTTCAGCTAGAAAGCCTTAATCAGTCTGTTGACAATCAGTTTAACGAAATGAATCAATCCGTTAATAATCAGTTCACTGAAATGGGTCAGTCAGTTGAAAACCAATTTAATGAAATGGGCCAATCTGTTGAAAACCAGTTTAATGAGATGAGCCAAAGTGTGGACAACCAATTTTCTGACATGAATCAAAGCGTTGAGAATCAATTCTCTGAAGTTAATCAAAGCATGGAAAATCAGTTTTCTGAAGTTAATCAAAGCATCAACTCACAGGGCGATGACTTCCAACAACAAATCGATGCATTAAAAAATAGGCTAACACAGTATGGAAAAGACTTTGTTTTCGGATACAATCAGTCCACTGGTGCCTATGGATATTATGTTAATGGTACTTTTAAACCATTTTAATCAAGGAGAGTTTAATGAGGAAAAATTTGAAAAAAGCTTTTAATGTTCTCTTGTCCCTTATCGTAATGACATTAACTATTTTAGGGACTGGGAATATCGCTCATGCAGAAGAATCAACCATGACCTTCATTCCATTTAGAAGCGATTTGGTTAAGTATGTAACAGCAAGAGCATCTGATAAAAATGCTGTAATACAAGGTCAATGGTTTCGCTTGTTTCAAGAAGAAACATCTACCTCTGGTTGGTCAAACACCTATTACAGTGACTACACCTCTGCAACGGGAGTAACCAAATCATCAAAAGGCATTCAGGTAACCTACAACCCCGATTTTGATCCATTTTTGTATTCGACAATCGCATCTAACAGTGATTTTGTTACTAACTGGATTAATAACAAGCCAACTGTTTTTGATAACTATTGTAAAAATTACAAAACTCACCCAGTCTTTTGTGATGCCATCGTAAACCTTACTAAATCAGGGTTTATGATTGGCAGCGGTTATAAGAAAACAGATAACGTATTTGAATATGGATTTGCCAGCAAGGATTATTGGGATTTAAAAGTTTTAGCCATCCTAGCTCATAAGTGGAATAGTCTATCTACTGAGCAACAGAATTGGTGTAAATCATACATTTCATATCTAGTATCAGATTATGTTAATAGAGGTTCAAATGCTATTGCAGCTAAGAACAATAATTCTGCCCTTTATAACCTAATGTCCATTTCTACAGAAGGTTTTAATAGCAGCAAAGGCCAGGAATTCTTTTCCAACGCCAACAACGATTCCTCTGTAAAAGTCGGTGAACTACTTAAAAATATAGTAGCGTCCTATGGAAAGGCATCAGATATTCGCACCTCAGATGCATATACGATTTCTAATGTCTCTCCAATTTTTGCTGGTGATGGAGACTGCGATTACAACAACAATTCACTTGGTGATAATGACTACGACTGGCTTGCCTATACCATCTGGTTCTCAAATGATAGTATGTGGGCTCGTCTTAGAACTTTTATTGATGGAGATACCACTGCTGCAACTCTAAAAAAAGAATGGCTGTTGCGTTATTACTCAAAGCACTCAAATACTGCAACTGATTCTAATGCAGTAGCTAATGCAATTGCTAAACAGGGGCAAACTTTTTCAGAAACAGGTGCTGCATTCACTATTGGTGGATGTAACAAAACAGCACGTGTAGGACATAGAGGTTTCACTTGTAATAGTGATCATTATGGCTATGGTTCATATTCTGTGTATAAACCAGTAGGCGTATCTGCTATTTCATTTTCGCATACAGGTAATTTTGATTGTAGATATCAATGGCTTATTAGAGATTCAGCAACTCTAGAAGTAATAGACCAATGCACTACTTATTCTCCAGCTCAAACAATAACTTTACCATCTAAATACATTTGGTCGTCTAAGATAAGCGTTATGGTTATGGTGCAAGGCATTAATCATGCAAAAGGAAAAGTAGGTGCTGGTAGTTGTTATGGCGGTGATGTTTCTCCTGTAATCGAATGGACATATGTGCAGCTTTCTAACTGTGAGATAAATAATCACGCCTATTCATATACATATAATTTTTCTGCCGACCATAAAGAATGTACTGCTACAGGAACCTGCGTACACTGTGGACACTCTATTTCAATAACAGATTCCACTATTATTTCATCCCAAGACTCCAACTATTTTATATATACAGCTGATTTTGACCACACTACTGTTCCCGCCAAAACAACGCGAGTTGCAAAAGTGAAAGGAAATCAGGTGTATAAACCTGGCAGCCAATTCATTACCGGCAAAACCTCAGATAGCCAAACTAACAGTAGAATCAATAAAGGTGTTGACTTTGTTATGTCAGCCTCCATTTCAACCCAATGTTCACTAAGTGCTGGAGTAATTAAACCGGGAGCGAAATTCCTTACTGTAACTGCAACTGCTAGTCAAAGCACCTTCATTCTATACAACAGCCACGGAACGATAATGTCCGAACGAACACTATATACTGGTTCGCCATCGCATGGTGGATATTCTCAGGCTAGTTATAAATTCGACTTAAGAGATTACTCCGATGCAGAATTAGAAGGGGCCTATCTAGTTGTAAAGCTATATTCATACTCCCATAATACCGGCGGCCACGAGGTTGGTAAACCCGTAACTGCAACAGCTCGTGTTTCTCTCGATAGTATTGAAATCAATTATTAAACCAAGGAAGGACAATGTTATGAAGAAAAAATTTTTACCAATTATATCATCTCTGGCTTTGTTAATGGGCTCGTATAATACCGTATATGCGAATGAAGAATTTCCAGAGGAAGCTTGCGAAGAAACTATACAGGAAACAACCACTGACAACAATGAAGAGGTTTCAGAACCTGAACAAGAAGTTGTTAGTTATGAAAATGAACCTGCTGACCAGGAAGACGCGGTTGAGAATAACATAGAATGTGGTACAACAGAAGAATGTAACATAGAAAGTGAACTAGAAGAACCAGATTCCACAGACCCATCTGAAAAAAATGATACAAATGGACCTTCCTGTGAAACTGCTGAGGATGAATTAGTTAATGAGTCTGATGAATTATTAGATGAAGAACTCACGATGTTGGATGAAGAAATCGAAGAAGATGAAGAAGACGCGGAAGAGGTGGAAGATGTGGAGACCTGCAATTTGCATATCACCTATGAGCAGGAAGTATATGAAATCGAAAATCTCTGCCCTACAGACGAAATTATTATATTTTCAACAGAAGCATCAGTTTCCATGGAAAAAGGAAAAGATTTCTCCGCTGTTTTTGATGGAACAATTCTAAATGAAGATTTATTAGATAAAATAAGTCTCCCTGAAACTATTCAGGAAGACTGTGAAATATCATTTTATATTAATATTGATGGAGAAGTCTCTTCAAAGCTAGAGACAATTTAAATCAAATTATAATGTTTAAGGGCATTGTAAATTCCATCATCATCAAAAGCTGTAGTAACATAATCTGCTGCAGCTTTTGCATTTTCTGTACCATTGCCCATGGCAATACCTATTCCCGCAGCCTCCAGCATGTCTAAATCATTCTCACTATCACCAATAGCATATGTGTTTTTAGGATCAATTCCAACTAATTCGCAAGCCTTCATCATTCCAGTTGCCTTGTTATGTCCAGCTGGAACCAATTCACAAACATTATCATTGTGGGCTATTATAGAATACTCATTAGATAACCAATCAAAGCACTCTAACCTCTTATCTGCTTCAACATCAGTGGCGCAAGATAATTTATTGATAACCCACTTTCCATAATAATCACCGCCAATTGACACTAAGTCTTTGCCTACGTCACGTCTCAAAATATTTCCAAAAGGATCATCATGACCAAACTCATTGTCATCCATATAAATATTCTTTGGTCCCTCTAGGATTGGTCTAAATCCGTATTTACGAATTGTTTCAATTGTCTCTTTAGCAAAATCCTTTTCAATTATTTTCTCGTATAAAATTTTGCCATCGATTTCTATATGACATCCACAGGAGCAAACTATTCCATCAAAGCCAAGACTCAATAAATCCTTATCCTGAATAAAAGCTCTAGCTCGTCCACTGCAAATAAAAGCAAGATGTCCATTCTCTCTAAGCTTCTTTATTGCAAGTCTCGCACTATCTGGAATGTATTTTTCATAATTCCATAATGTACCATCTATATCAAAAAATACTGCTGATTTTTCCACCTTACTTATTCTCCTATACCCATAATCTCATCCACAAATTATGATGTGCTCTAGTGAAATTATTCTCTCTATAAAATCTTATTCTATGTAATTTAGGCTTTGTACCTATATTTACGAAATCACTTAATACCTTAAGCTTGTCCTCAGGAATATCCTCTAGTTTAAGAACTTCCCTTGCAAAATAACGAGCTTCATTGATAAAATCTCTTTTTTTTGCTAAGAATCCTTTGTTGGCAGTATCCAAATTACGGCCAATTTTATCAATAGTGGATTCCGTACTTGCCCCCATGGTATTATGTCCAGTCTGTCTATAATATACCAATGCAGAATCTACATATCCCACTTTGCCAAAAATGGCAGCCAACTCCATCAACCATGCATCATGCATAGGAATATGGTCCCAATTAATGCTCTTTTTCGAAACCGCAATATCCCTCAATGCTCGGTTAATACACATAGTAGTTCCTGCTGCAGGATTATCTATTAAAATCTGTGTATATGCAATATTCCTTGGGCTGCGTCCAATATAGTTAATAAATGAGTCTGACATATTATTAAGCTCATTATCAACAACAGTCATATCGCTAAATACCGCAACTGGTGTTTTTTCATCACCATCAATAGTGCTAATCATTTTAGCCATGGACTTTTCCATTTTGTCCGAAAGCCAAACATCATCCTGATCACATAAGAAATAATAATCTGCCTCAACCTGTGTCATTAAATAAAGAAAATTAGCTTTGGCACTACCACATCTTTGACCATATATTATTTCTACTCTATCATGATGCTGTTCATAGTATTCTTTTATAATATCTAAAGTTCCATCAGTAGAACCATCGTCATGTATAACTAAATAGAAATCCTGAAATGTTTGATTGAAAATACTATCTAATTGTTGACGCAAATACTGCTGTCCATTATAGGTAGCAAGTAACACTACTGTTTTCTTCATGTTTTCTCCCAATTATCTATTGAAGCCATAGGCGGTATTGGTTTTTCTTTTAAAAATCAAGTTTGCCCAAAAGATGTCTAAATTTGCTAAAGAAGAAGTTATTTTCCCTAACAAATTACTTTTTCTAAACTGTGCCTTGTAGGTAATCATTTCATGTAGTCTAAATGCATCAGCTTGTTTAAAGTAATCGCAATCCTGAAGCAGTTCAATAAAATCATAAACAGAATCATCTGTTGCAGTTGTATCTGCAGAAATATTTTCACCTGTAAATCTATGAATATAAGCAGGTTTTCCTTGATATAATCCGCAGTTTTTCCCACTAGCCATCATCAAAAGCCACAGATAATAATCATCTGCTCCATTCACTCTAACTATATTTTCTGTCCAATAGGCTGGAATGGCATCTCTTTTTATCAAGCACTGTCCTGGGGAGATAATTTGAATTCCTATTTCTAAGTAAGTCTTCAAATCCCAAACCAACTGCCAATGATATGCCGTTCTATACCACAATAATCTGCTTCCATCAGATTGTTCTAGATTCGCATTTGCGATAATGATATCAAAATTTTCTTTTGCAGTCTCAGCTACTCTAGCCAATCCATCATCCTCAAGTAAATCGTCCTGATCCAAAAACATTACATAATCACCTGTTGCAGCTGCCAAGCCACTACAACGGCTGTAATGTATACCCTGATTTTTTTCATTAGTAATGACTTTAAAATACTGACCAGCATTTTCAGGTGCTGCCAATGTTTTCCATGGACTATCATTGACAAGAATCACTTCTAATTCATGACCTTTTTGCTCTAGATTTGCTTTATTTTTTTCCATGCAGGAAACATAATCATGCATGTATTTTTCCCCCTCATAAAAGGGAGTTATCACAGATATTTTCATTAATCATTCTCTCTATAAATATTTACATACTTTTTGAATACTTTTTTCCAAAGAATTTAGCCTGTAAAAATCCTAATATTTTACGAGTCCAATTTATAGGCTCCATATCAATAACATTGCATTCTACAACTGATAATCCTTCAGATTGTTTTTTTGTAATCCAGACATTGAAAAGTATTTCGCTAACTCTGCCAAATAATCTGGCTGAAAATGCATCTAATTGGGATACATCTATTTTTGTCTCTAATTCCTGCAAAATATCAAATAACCAGGTACAGTATTCATCCAATAGCTGTTTATGGAAAATAGCCATATTGAACATATAGCCCCAGGACTGATCATATACCTTTACCAATTCAGGCATATACTCAGGATATTTCTCATTAATAATCTCCTTGGCCAAATCCAAGTGTGTTCCATCTAATGTATGTGCATAATGAGAATATAAGCTTTCTATATAATACCTGCGTTTTTTAGGGACTACTATATCTGCTCTAGTCAAAAGAGCTGTAGCCTCATCATATGTAAGCACAGAACCAAATGCTCCATGTCTTTTAATATATTTACGTGATTTCATAGAAAAATATCTACGATAATGCACTAGTCCAATTGCATCAGCATCAACATTTTTCCATCCGTAATATAATCCTGTCAATTCACAATAATAAGGATTCTTGGTGGAAATATTATCCCCTTGATCATCTCTTGTAATTGTTCTTGAATTGGATTGTCCATCAGATAATAAGCCTATATTTTTTTTGCCACTTGCGCCAACATGCAGTGGAATATATATGCCATCTTCTGGTATCTGATAAGCTTTATGTAGTGCAATTAAAACTTTTATATCCAAATTTTACTCCTATTAAAACTGTAGGGCACCTTTTAGGTGCCCTACAAATACAACCTCATTTACGAATCTTCTTCGTCCTCGTCATCAACTATCGCTGCAGCCGCTCCAGACACTGCGGAAACCACTGCAATAACAGCAACAATAACTACTAACAAAATCAATACAAAAAAGAAAATTAAAAATCCCTGATCTGTCATCCTTAACCTCCTCTTTAAAAACCTAAGGTCATTATACTGCTAAACATATGTAAAAGCAAATCAGCGAATCTGCTTTGCTCTATTGAACAGACCTGGAAAATACTGTTTTGTATATTTCATTAATCGCGCTCTTTTTAATGCAGTACCAAACATTCCCTCGGAAAGTGGTTTATATAACATTTTTACAGTCTTGGAATCGTTAGGTAAGTACTTTTTCAATTCCTGATACATTTCAGTTTCTGTTTGTTTATTACACCAAGCTAAAATGTCATCTGTTTTGGTTCCTGATTCTAATTGTCTAACCATTGCAGATTGAAAGCTTCTAAAGTACTCCTTAGCTAAAATACCAAGGGCTTCAAAATCGCAAGTTTTCCATTCTTGCTGTTGGTCGAAAAGTCTCTTTATTCTTATACTCTGCAAAGAAAAATAATCATCAATAGCACCACCGGTAAGTCTAGGCTGACCTTGATTTCTATAGTGATACAGCACATCATTTATCACTGTCAAAGAATTGGTGTAATCTAAAAAGTCGCAGTTAAACAAAATATCCTCAACATGCTTTATTTTTTGGTATTGCAAATTATTATCTTTAATTATGCTGGCTTTGTAACACTTGTTCCATGGATACCCCAGCATAGTAATCTCTTCCATCTGCATTACCATTTTATGGATAGTGGCCGGATCATTGGTAGTTACTGTGTCGTCATCATAATCCATATCTTCAAGAGATACACCCTTCATATATTCGATGCGGCCTGCAGCATTTCTATAATCCTCTGTGAAGCTATAAACTAACAAATCAACTGGGTTTCTAGATAACGCAGCGGCACAAACTCTCAGAAGATTTCTCTCATATAAATCATCCGGGTCTAAGAATAAGATATAGTCTCCTGTGGCCTTTTGCACACCTGTATTTCTCGCCGCCGAAACGCCCTGATTTACTTCATGTCTATAGTAAAAAAATCTATCATCTCTTTCGACAAATGATTTGGCTATATCCCCTGATTTGTCTGGTGAACAATCATCTACTATAATTACCTCAAAATTATCGTAGGTCTGCATCATTAGACAACCTAAAGCATCACCAATATAATCGCCAACCCCGTAAGTTGGCATTATTACGGAAAATTTAATAGTCGCACTCATATTCACATCATAGCAGAGTTATTAAAGTTTCTCAACATAGAAAAAATGTTGTAAAACTAACATAAGGGCCACGATTGTGACCCTCATTTATAACCTTTAAATATTTGGTATTGTGTTAAGAATTTCATTGATTTCTTTAATATCAACTGGGATTTGACGTTCCATCAATAAATCCTTTAGTTTTGTCATTCTCATTATATCCATCATATCATCAAAAGACATTTCTGGCGAAAATGGAACTACGTATTCCTTCATAACTTTTATATGTTTATCTAGCTTCTCTACTGCCTTAGGATTTCCAAAAATTCTTCCAATAGTACAATCCACAGAAAGCCAAGCTTCCCCGTCATCATCAACGTGCTGCTTACAAACTGGTTCTTCAAGACCTGTATTACCCTCTCCTGGCTTTTGATCTGATTTGAATTTTCCTAAAACATCCTGCAAGAAACCAATACTGTCCTCTACCCAATGAGGAATTCTTTCACAAAAAGCCATACCTTTTCCTTGAATTGCATCATTTCCTACTGAGAATCCGTGAGGACCGAAAGGATAAATATGTGCTTCAAAAGTAATATTATTATCAGCAAGTGCTTGCTGCATTTTAATAAGATTATTTACATGAACAACACTATCAGAGCGTGATCCAAATAAAAAACATGGTGCTGTGTCCTTATCAACTTTCTGGTAAATATATGGAGCGTCCTTTAATATTTCATCCACTGTCTCTGCCAAAACAGGGTAACCAAGTATCGCAGCCTGAGGCTTGTGCTCCGCCAAAGTGGCAACTGCTCCTGCTAAATGCCCACCTGCCGAAAAGCCGCAGACAGCAATTTTGTCCATATTAACATTCCACTCCTGTGCATGTTCTGATATATAACTATATGCCATTTCATAATCTTGAAGTGGCTTTGGCCATACTGCATCTTCATTTAATGAATATCTAAGTATAAATGTGTCATAGCCTGCAGATAAATAAGCAAAAGCAACCGGATCTGCCTCTCTATCTGAGCAAAACATATATCCACCACCAGGAATAACTATTACTGCCGGTCTTTTTGTAATAGATCTATACTCTCCTGCTGTCCCCTGGATATACGCATCCAATGTAACATTCATTTTTTCGTCAAGTACAATGTGTTCTGTCTTCATTCTAATACCCCACTTTTTGTTTAATTATTACCCCGTTATATTATGTCAATTCTTTGGGTTCCATTTCCATTACTGATACCGTGCCTATGCTTGCTTAAATACATAATCTTTTGCAGAAATAAAATATTTTCCAAGACCTTCTACATGCTTTTTAAATGTATCTCCTTGTGCATGATTTTTAAAATCCTCCTCTGTTTCAAAGTGAGAAAGATACAACACTTTTCCAGGTGTATTCTCATCGACTAATACTTCCATAGAAATACATCCTTTGTCATTTTTTACAGCATCTTCTGCAAAAGCTTTTGCTAGAGGTAAATATTCCTCTACATTTGTTACCATGTCCTCATTAATAATTACCACCATAATTCTTCTCCTTATGTTTACTATAATAGATACTAACAAATTTTAAATTTATAATTCAATATTAAAATTCTATTATTTATATAACAAAATTTAATATACATCATTTGCTCTATTATTAAATATTTCTGTCACAATATCTTCTCAATAAATACATAACAATAATATATTATGAATGTAATAGTATGACCTCTTACTGACCTAATTTGAATCCATTTTTAATTGACAATTATTTGCAATCTATGATTTAAAGGAATAAAAATATGCAAACAAATCCATTAATGAATGAATACAATATAAATGAATTTGAACGGAAGCAATATTTCCAAATAAATTGTCTTCTTCTAGCAATTCATGTTATTTTTGCAATACCTCTATTCTTTCTCAGTCCAAAACATTTATTTATTGTAAACATCATAAGTATAAGTTTTTATCTCATTGGTTTCCTTTTCATCAATAAAAATAGAAAGGTCGCTATTATTTATCTACACCTGATATTATTGGAAATATTAGTTTTTATTGCATCTACTACACTTGTATTTGGGTGGGACTGCGGTATTCATCTGTGGATGTTTGCGCTTCTATGCACATTTATGAAAGACTATATAAATCCTGGGCAAAACGCCAAAAAGAGAGCTGCATACATCACAAATATAACATGCCTTTTTTCATAGAATACATTTCATTATATTTAATTACTAGATATTTTGATTTCCCTTTTAAAGACCCACTTCCTCAAAAATACATTATATTTATGATGATTTTAAATTCGTTTCTCACATTTTTGGGAATAATTACATTCACTAGAATTTATACAAGACAAATGGAAATAAAATTCAGAGCCCTGCATAACCAAGCCGATTACGACCAACTTACAGGACTAGGCAATAGATATTATATGCATGCAGTTTTAAATGAGGAAGAGAAGGTTTGCACTCGTCATCCAAACTTATATTTTTCTTTGGCAATGATAGATATTGATCATTTTAAAGAAATTAATGATACATATGGTCATGATAATGGAGATGTGATTCTAAAAAGAATCGCAACTATACTCACTCGATACTCATCAGACAATTTATTTATATGTAGGTGGGGTGGTGAAGAATTTCTTCTAATGGCAAATCATAATATAGCCTATGAAGAATTCCTAAGTTATCTTGATGCAATTCGCATCGATGTATCAGAACATAAATTTCTTTTAAAAAATACAATGGTACAATGTACTGTTTCTTTAGGCGCAGCTATTTTTAAACCTAATATGAATGTAAGAACAGTATTAAAACAAGCTGATAATAATTTATATGTTGCTAAAGAACAGGGACGAAATCAATTAATTAAATAGTCAATAAAATAAGAGATAGGATTATTCCTATCTCTTTTAATAAGCGTGCGCGAGAGGATTCGAACCCCCGACACCTTGGTCCGTAGCCAAGTGCTCTATCCAGCTGAGCTACGCACACACATTATTTAATTTCACTCAAAAGAGTGAATGCCGTAGACCGGAATCGAACCGGTACGATGTCGCCACCACGGGATTTTAAGTCCCGCGCGTCTGCCAGTTCCGCCACTACGGCAAACGTATAATTTTTCTGAAAGAAAAATTATGCTAGTAAATCGCTTGCGATTTACACTAATGGGACCTACAGGGCTCGAACCTGTGACCCCCTGCTTGTAAGGCAGATGCTCTCCCAGCTGAGCTAAGATCCCATAAAAATAAATGAACTGGAAACGACCCCAGAGGGACTTGAACCCTCGACCTCCGCCGTGACAGGGCGGCGCTCTAACCAACTGAGCCATGAGGCCAAATTATAAAAAGAAAGTGGACCCTCAGGGACTCGAACCCTGGACCGACCGGTTATGAGCCGGTTGCTCTAACCAACTGAGCTAAAG
>NZ_SVEV01000003.1 GCF_015057185.1 Pseudobutyrivibrio sp.
ACCGCCGTGTACCGAACGGTACGCACGGTGGTGTGAGAGGTCGGGAAATTCATTTGAATTTCCCTCCTACTCGATTTATAAAAAATTTTTAAAAATTTTTTTATTTTTTTAAAACCTGATCGATTTTTGAATTGTCTTATAAGTGTAAGGCACAAAACAATGAATAAAAAATTGTGCTGATTGTAAAAATAAGATTTCAAATTTTAGGAGGAAAAAACAATGAAAAAAGGAAACAAGGAATTATTCGAGCAGGTAACATTTGATGACGTAGCATACGCAAGGGATGTTGTAGCAGGTGCAGATGAAAAGCTCGAGAAATGCAAACGTGGTTTGATTGTTGGATTAGTTGCATCACTTGGTTGGCTTATAATGGCTTTAATTCCTCAAGTGAGTGCATTTCTCGCTTGTTTAGGTATGTTAATTGGTGTTGTCGGAACAATTGCAGCATATGTACTTGGCGGAGGTTTAGGAAAGGCATTTTCTACTGGATTCAAGCTCGCCAAAATAGGCTGGTTTATTGTCCCAATTTTCCCAGTTGATATTTTTGTTGGAATTACAGCATTTTGTATCGTAGGTTGGTTTTTTATCTTTGTACCATCATTATTTGTATTTATTAATATGAGACAGATTTCAAAAGAAAAGGATGCAGCAGAAGAATTCTTAGGCTATTGCCGCTAAATAATAAAGCCTACTTCACTTTTCATTTACAACCTGTGAAGTGGGCTGGGAAAAGAGGTGGTTTTATGGATAAAAATAAACCTAAGCCAATGTCCATCTTTTATTCGTTAGCCAAAAAAGAAATGAATTATCAGCTTCTGTCAAGGGAACAAGCTACGCAAATATTAAATAATATTCTGTTGTTTTTAAGAGCTAAAAAACGATAGATTAGGTAACAGAGTTTATTGACATTACTTTTATATGTATTTTTATAATATTAATTTATGGGAGGCATTGATATATGCGAAAAAGAATAATAAGTACAATCATGATTTCAATCATGTCTTTATCACTAGTAGGTTGTGGTAATAGTAGCGACAGCTCTAGTGTAGATAATTCTGCAACTGTTGAAGAAGGCACAGCTGAGGAAGAAGTGGATGACAGATATAGTGGAACATACATAAATCTAGATGAAATGAATATATATCTGGATGGAGTAAAATATACACTTGGCAAAAGCACCATGGGTGAGATGTTGGAGAATGGTGTAAACCTTGAAAGTAATAACATGGAAGGATTCGATAGTACAATTGAACCAGGTAAAATGATAACAGGAGGATACAAGATTTCTTCAAGTAAAGAAGGTTCGGTAATATGTCAATTGCTAATGATACAGATCAGGAAATTCCTGTTACTGAGTGTAAGTTGAATTCAATAGACTATAAAGTAAGACGTTCACAAGATGTGGATGAAAATGTTATCGGATTTGATATCCCATTTGAGATTACCCCAGAGGAACTAATAGAAAATTCAGGTGAACCAACAGAAAGTAGAGAAGATTCTTATAGTGCTGTACTTTCATACAAGAAAGAAGAAGGCAATATGAAATATACAGAAACAGTTGGGATAAGTGATGGTGGCATAGACTATGTTTGGTTAACTATTATTTACAATTAACAACAAATTAGCCATCCAATATAGGATGGCTCGAATCGGATATAAAGTAATGTTTACAACGTTATGGCAAAGTCATTATTTTGCGATACTAGGAGTAAATACATATAGGAGTATGATTATGATGAAAAAGAAAATATTAGGGTTTATTTTGGCAACTGTTATGACTTTTACAATGTTCACTGCGTGTGGTAGCAGTAATTCTGAGAGCACAATAGTTGATGATGAAGTTAAAACTGCGGAAAATGAAATTCCTGAATGGCTTGAAGCAATTACTACAGATTGGGATGAATGGATGATTACAGACATCGATGGAGTTGGTGAGATATCATTAAGTGCATACACGCCTAATGAAAAAGATGGAAAAGTAATTACATCATATAATATAAATTGTGAGAATACAAAAAATCCATCGGACAACAGAATATCACCATTTGGTAGTAATGGAGTTTACATTAGAAAATGCAACAATTGGTATATGATAATTGCTGTAGGCCAATATGATGAAAATGAAGGTTTAGTAAGAAATTCAGGCTATGTTTTTGACACATCCCTAGAAAATGCCTTTGATGAAGCTAATTACGTAAGTATTATCATAGAAGAGAATTTTTTAGGATGCCATGAGACTAAGTTGATAGAAGACGAGAATGGTAAATCTATAGAGTGTGACCAAAACGATGAAGTCCAAGCAATGGCAATGGATTTTGCTATTAATGGATTGTCTAACTGGACTCGTCTAGATGAAAAACTATTAGCATCTGATAAAGAAACAGCTTACAAGTTATATCTCGAGAATAATGAAGAGATTCAGGCATCAATAAATGAGCATGAGTTCAAAGAGGATGTAGCAGCCTACATTGCAAACTTTGATTACAGCCAAGTCAAAATCCCTGATGAAGCAAATCCTAACGTGGAATCTACTAATGAGGAAATTATAGAAGATGAAGCTGCTACAGAGATTGAACCAACAGATGAACTGGAAGAAGAATCTGATAATAATCAAGATTTAAAGGGATGGTATGGCCTAACAGAAGCTAGCTGGCAGGAATATGGTATGGATTTATACCTTAATTTTACAAGCTCTGATTCAGGTGCTATCAGAGATGGTGACTTAGGTGGCAAATTTACTAAGGACGGAAATGAATACAGATACACAACTGAATTTGGAACCTTTACATTCACTTTAGATATTAATAGTGATGGTACTCTTACATATCATTGCGTAGATGGAACATTTACATTAGAAAAATGCGACGAGCCTTCATAGAAAATATTGTTAAACTAAAAATAAGGCCACCTCGAAAGGCGGCCTTAATCAAATTTACGCTGTTCTATGTCTATTATTATGTTTCTTTATCTTATGCGTGTGTTGAGACATTGACTCAGTCTTCTGCTCAAATGCTGCAAGGTCAGGATTGTCTCTATGATTTTTGCAATAGTTTTCATAAGCAGGAGTTTTATGCTTCTGGCTTGCCCAGATTTCATTAGCAACAGGAGCCCATTCTTTCGCATAGTCATCGGCTTTTTCACAGAGGTGGTCCACAGATTCTGGCGATTCCAAATTTGTCTGGCAGGCACCAGTTTCATTTACCATCTTGCGGAGAAGCTCAGGGTTTTCAAGCATAGGGCAAGGTCTTAAATGATTTCTGTTGAATGGCTGTCCTTCGTGATAAGCCATGAATAGCGGGCTCTGCAATATTTCTAAAATAGATTTCTCGCGTATGTTTGAATCTGAATAGTGAATAAACACGCATGGTTCAGCATCCCCATTGGAGTTGATATGGAAATAGTTGCGACCACCTGCGATGCAACCACCAACAAATTCTCCATCGTTCTGAAAGTCCATTGGGAAGAACTCAATGTCACTTTTATCGGAACGAATTTCACGTATTCTTTCTATCATCTTTCTTCGCTGTTCTACTGTAGGCATCAATTCCTTAACAGCATTGTTTCCAACTGGCATGTAGTGGAAATAAAAACCGAAGCGTGCGCCCTTAGATGCAATAAAGCGAAGGAAATCGTCACTAGTGACGGCTTCAATATTATCTCTCGTATAGCAAATCGAAGTGCCATAGACAATCCCGTATTTCTTTAAAAGATCCATGGCCTTCATTACGGCATCATAATGGCCTTCACCTCTACGTTTATCATTTGTCTCTGGCGTGCCTTCTATAGAAAGCATAAATGTAAGATTTCCTAACTCAACGACCTTTTTACAAAGCTCCTCATCAATAAAAGTTGAATTTGAATATGCAGCAAAGAAACAATCATTATGCTTCTCACAAAGTCTAATAATATCCTTCTTTGCGCACATTGGCTCTCCCCCTGTCATCATATAGACATAAACACCAAGCGCCTTACCCTCAGTGACGATTTTATCCATATCCTCAAAGCTCAGCTTTACCTTATGTCCATATGTACCTGACCAACAACCAACACAATGCATATTACAAGCCATTGTTGGATCAAATAATATCAACCATGGAATGTTGCAATTGTATTTTTCTCTGTTGGCACGAATCATTTTAGTTCCCCTGAAAAAGGCTTCGTATCCGAGATTTAGCGCCATCTTATGAACATACTCTGGATTAGATTCATCGATAACCTTGTTAATAAAGTTAACCCAGCGGTTATCTGAATTTTGAAATGCCTTTCGAACTTTATCCAGGCTCTCTTTTTTAGCACCATCTTTCCCCCAAAACTTTTCAGCGTAATCGATTAGCTGCAGATAGTAATCAGTTCTATGGGAGGTGTCATTTAAGTTACTTAAGAATTTGTGTATAGCAAGAGAAAAAGCTTCTCGCTGAATTGAATGTTTTATACTTGCAATTGTGTTTGCCATTATTCTACCTCCATCTACAAATAACCTTCTCTAAGTTAATGATAGGCTGAATAGCCAGATACGGCAATAATCATCAATTGAGTTGTGTTGACAAAAGATGTACATTACTAAAAATATGTATAACAACCTGAATTCTGTTGGTGATTTGCATATGATTCGTATTGATGTAATTCTTTTTTCATACCAAGACCTCTTTGGATTTATCATAACATCACTATATTTATTAAAAGACAATAAATTTTATCAAACTCGACAATAATTTATTAAAACGCCAGTATATTTATCAAAACGCCCTAAAATTTATTATTTGTTATTGTTTTATTTCTATATTTATGTTTGGTCAAGATATTTTACTAAACAAAAAGCACCAACAATATGCTGATGCTTTGTAAAACTATATCAATGGATGTTCATCCATATATTTTTCAGTAGCCAAAATATTTGGGATTGAATGTTCCAACTCACGGGCATAGAGGTATGTGAGTCTGATAATATCATCAAGAGCTATATTTTTATGCTCCAAATAATGTGCCAGGCACAAATCTCTGATGTGCATGCATGTGGCAACTGCAAGCTGTGCCTGACCGTAGTAGTATTCGTCGTAGGCAGAACCACAGAAATATGCATAGATAAAATAAACGAGAATCTGCTCAAGAACAACTTCGAAATCAACATTCTGGCGCTTTAAACAGTTGACCATGGACTTTAAACTAGAAATCGTATTTACGTTATAATCTAGATAAAGCCTCCCTTCAGTGAACTTCAGGATATCCTCAAATTCATCTCCGGTATATTCCCATTCCTTCATGGCTCCGAATATAATCTGATTGACGGATTTTCCCTCAGCAATATGGAAAATTTCAACATTCAAAACAGCACCCATATCAAGAGAATCTAAAGAATCGTCTTCTAACACAGCAAAATCAATTTCACTCTGGAATGCCTCCGCAATAGAGAGAATGTGAGCAGCACGCTCAGCAAAGGGCAGACTTCTATCCTGGGCAATCTGCAAAAATCGTTCACGTAAAACTGCTAAATACCCATAAACTTCCTGTTCGAAATCATCATAGTCTTCGCAATCAGCTGTATCATCTTCACGACCATAAAAGCTTACAGCATCTGCTCTATTTAGAATGATCCTTGCAACCTCGGGACATGAGATGCTAAGAGAATATTCCCTATTGCCTTCAAATTCCTCGATATGCCTTGGAAATGTGGCACAGGTTTTGCAAAGAATATTTTCCCCATGCTCTAAAATAAGCCGACACAATCCATCCTCTCGCAGGTTTAGGCACATCTTTTTATCATCGTAATGAAAAATCTCATTATCAAAATCCACAGTTTTAATCCCCATGGAACGATACTGTTCAAGAGAATCCTCATCGATTTCGATTTGCCATCCGCCGCAACAGGTCTTAGGACACTTGTCGGATATACATTTGAAATTATCGTAATAATCTGGATATAAATATTTCATATAAATTCTTAATGTTGGATAATACGGGCAGGATTGCCAACAGCAGTAGCTCCCGCAGGTACATCATGAACAACAACAGCATTGGCACCGATTTTGGCACCAGCACCAACAGTAACTGGCCCAATAATTGCAGCACCAGCGCCGATATCAACGCCGTCTTCAATAACAGGAACACCTCGTCCATTTGTACCAACAACAGCACCCTGACGAATAGTTACGTTTTTGCCGATGATGGCGTCAGTGTGAATAACGATGCATGAAAAATGATCAATCATAAAGCCTTCGCCAATTTCATGAATATGGCTTGGAATATCGATGCCATATTTGACAGAAACGCTGTGAAATCTCAAACGTGTGAAAAATGCCAGAGGCTTCATACAATTGTGAGAATTCTGGTAGCAAAGCTTGCGGTACCAGTAGCTCCATGCATATCCAGGCTTCATTTTATATGTTTTAAAACGTGCTATAGGCGACATGTTATCGCAATAGCGCTTGTAGTCGCTGTCAAGAAGCGCCTTGTACTGTCCCTTTGTCATCTCAGTTCCTCGTAAATATTAAATAATTTATCGCAATATTCGTTGATATTATTATATTCTAATGCGCGAGCATTCGCACCTGTGGATTTTTTTGCATAAAGTGCTGAATCCGAAAGCAATTCCGTAATTGCATTCACATATTCTTCCTTTGTATGACATACATATCCACAAGAGGAATCAATAATTTTGCCAAGTCCACCATTATCGGTTCCTACAACTGGTACATTTAAAGACATAGCTTCCAGCGCCACAAGTCCAAAGCCTTCCCATTTTGAAGGCATTATCTGCACCTTTGTATGAGCCATATAATCATAGGAATTCTTTTTAAATCCCTCGAGAATAACTTTATCCTCCAAGCCAGCACTCTTAACAAAAGATGAAAGCTGCTCATAAAGCTCACCGTCACCAACAAGTCTAGCCCTTTTAATAACGCCATTTTTAATTAGTTCAGAGGCAACCTCTACAACCATCATAGGGTCCTTTTGCTCTGTTAATCGACCAACAAAAAGAATATCGCTATCTAGCTCATCATTAGAATCGCAATCAAAGTCATTTTCAGTAACTGTACCTGTAAATGTAAAATCAGCCACCTGTGAACGAACACCATCCACTGAAAAGGGATTGCCAATTATAGTGATAGGACACTTGATTTTGCTAGTGTATCTATACTCGTCGTAAACAGCATCTGAAACCATGAGAATATGGTTAAAATATTTGCATGCCATTTTATAAGCAATGGATTTAATATTTAAATCTTTTATCCAAGGTGGATTGTTGTGAAGATGTGAAACGATAGGTACAGAACCCTTTAAAGCAATGCCACAAAGCACGCTGGCTGTGAAATCGTGAGCGTGAACCACAGTAGGATGCAATTCTTCTACAGCCTTTTTTATTTCATAAACAGAGAGCTTATCAATGCCGCGATAACAATTGATAAGCCCTATAGATTTCAGTTTGTCCTCTATTGGACCATGAGGAGCCATGTAAATGAATTCCTCACGGTCAGAGAGTCCTTTAATAATTTGGCAGACAACGTTTTCTGCCCCTGAATAAATATTTGATTTGATTACATGTAAAACCATGCCCGATTATTCTCCTGAATAGATATAACGTGTAGTGTTGCTACCGTATTCATAAGTGCTGAGGTACTCGTGTAACTCATGGAATGACTTAGGAAATTCGATTCCAAGCTCCTCAGCGATTTCTCCATTATAAAGCTTTACAGCTTCGTCTGAATCACCGTATGTGATTTTGATTGTTGAAATATCTTCGCCGTCAAATACCTTAACAGCCTTTTTACCAGCTGAATATCCAAGTGAATATGGATCAGTAAAAAGTGTAACAAGTGAATTCTCAGCAATTGTATTGTCACCGCCAACGATAACTACGTCAGACTCAGTTGCAATACTGCTAATTGTCTCCATCTGGTCAGTAATGCTACTGCCGAAAGGAATGTAGATAACAGAACATTCATCACAAACTTCCTGAATAAGGCTCTCGAGAGTCTCTTCTTCAGTTTCCTCTGTTTTTGAAGTCGCCTCAGTAGTGGTCTCTTCTTCGGTGTTTTCGTCTGTCTCATCATCAGAATGTGAAGTAACAATTTTGCCACCAGTCCAGAATTCTGAAGTCTCTGCAACTCTAGTAGAAGATGGAGCGTTGAGACCTACAACTGTGTCTTCCTCAAGTGCCTCAACTATATCATCAATACCTGTCTTTGCAGAATATGCTGTGTATTTGCTAGGAGTAAGAGCTGTAGAAGCCTGCTCTTCTTGTACAACAGTGTCATTTTCGCTGGCTGGAATAATGTATTCCTTCCATGGAATGCCTGCCTGATCAAGATAGCCCTCGAAAATTTCGTTCTGGTAAATTGAATCAGTATCCTCTGGAGTAAACAAAATACCAACAGTCTGTAAATCAGGAGTAGCTTCAATCATAAGAGAAACCTGATCAACGATTGGTGGCTTGCTGCTGACACCAGTAACATTAATTCCTGTAGTTTTGTCCCAAGATTTACCGTTAAGGCTGGTGATTCGAAGTGTTCCCTTGAAATCAACAATGCCTGTGGCAACGATTGGAGTAGTATCAGTAGCTTCAGTAGCAGATGTAAGGGCTGACTTGCCAGCTGTAAAAATCATATCAGGTGATTTTGAAAGAGCTGTATTCACAAGCTGATCAGTTGTAACCTCCTCAGCTGGAGTATAAGTTGTAATGGAAATGTGGCTCTCACCTAAGTAGTCTGAAAGGCAATCTGTGAATCCCTGCAACAGAATTTGATTATATTCATTGTCATCTGATAGACATGCTGCTATATTATATACGTAAGAATCATCTACAGATTCTACTTCAGATTCTTTTTCCGGTTCAGATGAAGTTCTATTACGAAAGGCAACGAGGCCTACGATTAATGCCGCAATTAATAGAACGCTTACAATTTTTTTCTTCATAATATTCCTTTTTATATCAATTATTAGAACACAATTTTAATTAGAAAACGCTAATAAGTCAAATGAGAGCAAAAAACTCCCGACTCGTCAAAAGAATTATAGACTTAACAATAGGATTATTGTACCCAAAACAATGTATGTCCTGCGGCAAAGTTTTATTAAAAATAGAAAAAGAAATAGGATTTTGCCGGCAATGTAGCAAAAAAGTTCAGCTTGTTGGGGCAAATAGCTGCATGTGCTGTGGAAAACCAATTGAGGATTCCTCAGATGAATATTGTCAGCAGTGCAATAATTCCAATCATTATTTTTTACAAAACAAAGCAGTATTTATATATGAAGGTCCTTTAAAACTCAGCATGTACAAATTTAAATATTCAAACCGACGTTGTTTCGCTGAGCATTATGCGAAATATGCCTTCAAAAAATATGGCAAATGGATTGCTGAAAACAACATTGAAGCAATTGTGCCTGTACCCATGTACAATAAGAAGAAAAAAGTCCGCGGATACAATCAGGCAGAGGTATTTGCCAAGGCTTTAAGCCAGCTTACAGGCATTCCAGTGGCTGACAAAATTGTCAGACGAGAGAAAGAAACTGTAGCAATGAAAGAGTTAAAAGGTGGAAAAAGAAAGAAAAATCTGTTAAAAGCTTTCAAACTTGCAGAAAATATTGTACAATTTAGAAAAGTGCTTATAGTTGATGATATTTATACAACTGGCACAACAATGGATGAAATGGCGAAAACGCTAAAGACTGGGGGAATATCAGAAGTTTACGGATTGTGTATTTGCATTGGCAAAGGGTAACGATTAACAGGAGGTATTACCTATGGATGTCAGAAATTGCAGAAGTTGCGGACGACTTTTTAATTATTTAGGAGGACCTAATATCTGTCCTGCTTGTCGTGAAGAATCAGAGAAGAAATTCCAGAATGTAAAGGAGTATATCCGTGAGAATCCTAGGGCTTCTATTCAGGAAATCTCTGATGAAAATGAAGTTTCTACACAACAGATCAAACAGTGGATTCGCGAGGAAAGATTACAGTTCGCGGATGATTCTCCTGTTGGAATTGAGTGTGAAATTTGCGGTGCTACTATCAAAACAGGAAAATATTGTGATAACTGCAAAAACAATACAGCTGCGGCTCTCGCAAAGTCTATAGAAAAGCCAAAGGCCCCAGAACCACCAAAGGAAAAGCCAAAGAAGGAAAACAAGATGAGATTCTTGGAAAAATAGTGTATGTAAATTTATACCTGTCAACATCATGTTGGCAGGTGTTTTTTTTGGTGGGCACTTATGTTATACTTACCCTGATTAACTATGTTGGATAGAGGATAAATTATGATAAACGAAGAGCGAGTAAAGCACATGACAGCCATGGCTATATTCGAAAAAGAGCTAGGGCCTGAATATCAGCCGATGCTCAAGTATTCAAAAAAAGAGTACGTAGCTCTACATGGTTGGGGCGGCTTTTTGGCTGGTACATTAATCTACGGTGTGATTTATGCTTTAATCATTACCTACATAATAGGAAATGTCATCGAGAATCTTACACAGATGTACATGCTTCTATTTATATTAATTGGATTACTGGTTTACGCTGCATATATTATCATTCACGTGCATAATGTTAGACGCCGTGCAGCCAGACATTACAAGAGAGGCCGACGCCTTATCAAAGAATTAGCAAGCAAATATTCAAAGCTCAACCTTATGTATGAGGACGAGGCGCAGCAGACAAAACCATTGTTAGCAAGAGGCTATACAGACTTAGACTAAAGGGAATAATTAATTATGAATGCTTTTATTAGATTACGTGACGATATTAGGAAATACGTTCTTTCCAGAGAGATTTTCTTTTTGAGAATATGGAATGCCTTGGTGGCATTTGTTGGACTTATGTGTATCCGAAGCAATTTCGGACATCAGAAATTTGTTAGTCAAATATGGGTGACAATACTCGTTTCAATAATTTGTGCTTTCTTCCCAATCCAGGGAGTATCGCTTGTTTTGGCAATAGTTCTATTTATTGACCTTGCATCCCTTAGCACACAAATTGCTCTAGTTGCACTAGCACTTTTGGTAGTTGGCTATCTCGTTTGTGCATATTTTAGAAGCAAGAATACCTACAATATGGTTGTAGTTCCAGTTTGCTATTCATTCGGAGCACCATACGTTATGTCTCTTGGCGCAGGCTTGATGTCTAGCGTTAATGAACTTGCGTCAATTATCTGCGGTTCAGTAATCGCATTTTACTTACACATCGTAAAAGAAAACATTACACCAATTTTGGATGAGACCACTGAGGTTGACATCCTTACATTGTTAAAAGAGCAGATGCTCGAAAACAGATTGTTCTGGTTCTTCATCGTAGCTATGACAGCAATGTTTATGGTGGTTTATCTACTTAGACAGGCCAATATTAACATGTCATGGATTATTGCAAATGCAGCAGGCGTTGCAATCGAGTTCATCATCATGCTTTCGGGTTACCTTCTCACCAGCCAAAAGGGCGAGATTCCAGGCCTTATCCTTGGTAATGTTTTAGTTTTACTTGTTGGCGTAATACTTAATTATTTTGTTCTAGATTTGGATTATTCTAGAATCGAAAAGGTTCAGTTCGAGGATGACGACTATTACTATTACGTAACAGCCGTACCTAAAATCAGAATCGTAGAAGAAGACAAAGAAATTAAGAAAATATAAATACAACCCGTTACGGGTAGTTAGGAAGTGGGCTAGTGGTTGATTTTATCAATGCTGCTGATGCATTCATCGATGATTACTTTAATGTTAATCTTCCTGATGTTTCTATCACAGACATAATCGAGATTATCATAATTTCATATTTCATGTATCACCTACTGGTTTGGATTAAAAATAGTAGAGTGTGGATGCTCATTAGGGGTGTTATCTTCATCCTTATCTTTTTTGTGTTCGCAGCAATCTTCCAAATGAGCACTATTCTTTGGTTGGGCGAGAAATTAGTTTCTGTCGCAGTGACGGTGCTGATTGTAGTTTTCCAGCCAGAGCTTCGTAGAGCCCTTGAGCAGATTGGTAGACGTAAAATCAAGTCTATCTTCAGTTGGAACTTGCTCAAAACTGCATCAAAGAAGTTTGATGATTCCACAATCGTAGGCATGGTTACAGCTTGCTACGAAATGGGCGCTGTAAAAACAGGCGCACTTATTGTTGTAGAAAATGACATGCAGCTGACTGAGTTTGAGCGTACAGGTATTAGCCTTGATGCACTTGTCACCAGACAGCTACTTATCAATATATTCGAGAAAAACACACCTCTTCACGATGGCGCTGTAATCGTTCGTGGAGATCGAGTTGTTTCTGCCACATGTTATCTTCCTCTTTCAGATAACATGGGACTTTCAAAGGATCTTGGAACTAGACATAGAGCCGCTGTTGGAATCAGCGAGGTTTCAGATTCCCTTACTATCGTTGTCTCCGAGGAGACAGGAACTGTTTCCTACGCTCGCGAAGGGCGTATCGTTCGCGATGTAAAAGAGGACGAGCTTATTGCAGAGCTTAAACGACTCCAGAATACCGATGAAGAAAACGATGATTTAGACGTAGAAAAGAGGGAGGCGTAGGATGAAACAAAAGATTTTAAAAGCCCTCACCAAGGACGTCGGATTAAAAATACTTGCTTTTATATTTGCGTTTCTTCTATGGCTGGTGGTTGTCAATATTGATGACCCTACCCAGACCAGGACATTTACTTCGGTAGTTACAGTCACCAACGAAGACGTGCTTAAAAGCGCTGGAAAGCTCTATGAAATCAAAGACGGTGTCAATACTGTCAGCTTCAGAGTTACAGCGAAGCGTTCCATCATAGAGAAGCTTTCACCATCAGATTTCTCTGCTGTTGCAGATATGAACAATCTGGAAAATGGAGAGAGAATTCCAGTTACAGTCACAGCAAAAACATATGCTAACTACATCACAATCTCTAACAAGCAAAATTATTTATATGTAGAGCTTGAGGATGAGGCAACTAATAGATTTGTTATCAATGCCAAAACCACCGGTGAGGCGGAAGAAGGCGTTGAGGTGGAGACAGTTACCTGCAGCCCTACCGTAATTACGGTAACAGGTCCCCAGGAGGTTGTTTCTAGCATCGAGACAGTAGAGGCTAGCGCCAATATCAAAGGAGTTAACACAGACTTTACTGAAAATGTTATTCCTAAATTCTACGATGCTTCGGGCAATGAGGTAGATACAAAGGACCTTAGCCTTTCAGTATCTACAGTTAGCGTTAGTGTTCATTTTAACAATGTTAAAACAGTGGACATTGCAGTTAAAACTAGCGGCACGCTAGCTAGCGATTTGACACTTGGTTCAATCAAAACCGACCCGTCATCAGTAATGATCATCGGTGAGGCTAGTGCTTTGAACAATGTATCAAACATCACCATACCAGAATCAGTTATTAATCTGTCTAATGTTACAGGTTCCTTCATTACGACAGTTGATATTAGCTCATACCTGCCAGAAGGTGTTGAGCTTACAGATCCTAATTCGTCAAAGGTTACTATTTATGTTCTTATGGAAAATGAGACCAATGCTACGGCTCATGTTCCTGCTAGCAACATTGAACTCAGAAATGTACCAGAGGGATTGGCTGTTACTCTTGAAACAGAGAGTGTCAGCGTCAATGTATTTGGTACTGAGTCAGCCTTGGCAGCCCTTAATACAGAGGACATTATAGGATACGTTGATTGCTCTAATTTATCAGTTGGAGACTCACAGAGTACAGTTCTCCAGTTTGATAATTTAGAAGATATCACCATACAAAACACATCCGTAACAGTAAAAGTGGTAGAGGATGAATCTTCCACAAATAGCGAGGATGATAATAATTAAGAATAGAGGAATTATTTAGAATGGGAAGATTATTTGGAACAGACGGTGTTAGAGGTGTAGCTGGTTCAGAGCTTACAATCGACCTCGCACGTTCACTTGGACAGGCAGGCGCTTATGTACTTACAAAGGAGGCTAGCCACCAGCCAACAATTATCGTTGGTTGCGACACACGTATTTCAGGCACAATGCTTGCTTCTGCACTTATGAGCGGTATCTGCTCAGTTGGTGCTAATGCAGTTTACGTTGGAGTTCTTCCAACACCAGCAATTGCTTACCTTACACGTAAGCACAAGGTTGACGCAGGTGTAGTTATTTCTGCCAGCCACAATCCAATGGAGTTCAACGGAATCAAGTTCTTTAATGGCGAAGGCTTCAAGCTTTCTGATGAGCTTGAGGATGAGATTCAGGAGCTTATCGAAAGCGATATGAAGGGAATCAATTTCCCAACAGGCGCAGAAATCGGCAAGGTTGATTTCAGATTCGATTTAGGAAGAGAATATGTTGACTTCCTTAAGAACACTGTACCACTTGATTTATCAGGACTTAAAATTGTTATCGATTGTGCTGAAGGTGCTTCTTACAGAACTTCAGTTGCTTGTCTCTCAGAAATGGGTGCAGAGCTTATCACAATCCACAACAACCCAGACGGAACAAACATCAATAGCAACTGCGGTTCAACACACATGGATGAGCTAAAGGCTCGTGTAGTTGCTGAGAACGCTCAGATCGGTCTTGCATTTGATGGCGATGCCGACAGAATGCTTGCTGTAGACGAGCATGGTAAGCTTGTTGACGGTGACCAGATTATGGCCATCTGCGCAAAGCACATGAAGGACAAGGGTACCCTTAAAAAGGACACTTGCGTAGTTACAGTTATGACAAACCTTGGCTTCACACTTATGGCAAAGGAGCAGGGAATCCACGTTGAGTCTACAAAGGTAGGCGATAGATACGTTCTTGAGAATATGCTTGCAAATGGTTACAATATCGGCGGCGAGCAGAGTGGACACGTTATTTTCTTAGATGACAATACAACAGGAGATGGTCTACTTTCAGCTTTACACTTACTTAGAGTAGTTGTAGAGACAGGCAAATCATTATCAGAGCTTGCATCTATCATGGAAGTACTTCCACAGGCTCTTGTTAATGCAAAGGTTCCAAATCATAAGAAAGAAAGCTACATGGAGTATCCTGAGATTTCTGCAGCAATCCAAAAGCTTGAGGCAAAGTTTGCTGGTGAAGGTCGTGTTCTCATCCGTCCATCAGGTACAGAGCCACTTGTTCGTGTTATGATTGAAGGCAAAAACCAGGAAGAAATTGAGGCAGATGCAAAGGCTCTTGCAGACCTCATTATGGCTACAATGCTTTAATTATTAGATAAACTAAGGAGCAATCCCTTGCTGACAAACGTATTCTGCGGCTCCGTTATTGGCGCTTAGAATATTACTATCGTCGCAAGGATTGAATATAGAGTAAAGGGTTATGGTTACACAAAAAGTTAAAATTAAAAATGCAACTGGTCTTCATTTGCGCCCAGCGGGACTCCTTTGTGAGATAGCAATGAAGTACAGTAGCAAAATTACATTTCAAACTGATAACCACTACGAGGCAAATGCCAAATCAGTTCTTAGTGTACTTGGCGCTTGCGTCAAAAGTGGGGAAGAAATCATTATCACCTGCGAAGGCACCGATGAAGCCGAAGCCCTTGCAGATATAGTAAGTTCGATAGAATCGGGCTTAGGAGAATAAAAAATCGTGTAAATGAAACATGATTTTTTACATAAAGTTACAATAGCTCGTAAATAGATTTTAAATAGCCTGTAGTTATCAAGCTCTTAATGTTGCCGAAGGAGGCGTTTTAGCCGACAAAGGCAATATTAAGGCTTGAGAACGTAACAGGCGAGAGAAATACTTGGAGCTTGAGAATGTAACAGGCGAGAGATATCTAGGAACGAGCGAGATACTAGTTTTAGGAGGAAAGAATAATGTTGAATTACAAGCGTTACAAAGCAAACCCAGTGTTACAGTTTCCAGAGCGTACATGGCCTGAAAAGCAGATCACCAAGGCTCCAATATGGTGTTCAGTTGACCTACGTGACGGCAACCAAGCCCTCGTCGAACCAATGTCTGTCGACGAAAAAATGGAACTATTCAACCTCCTACTAAAACTCGGCTTCAAAGAAATTGAAATTGGCTTCCCAGCAGCTAGCCAGATCGAATTTGATTTTTTAAGAAAATTAGTTAAAGAAAACAAAATCCCTGATGATGTAAAGGTTCAGGTGCTTTCTCAGTGTAGAGAAGAGCTTATTGACCGTACATTCGAGGCAATCCAGGGCATTCCAAATGTTATTTTCCATATTTACAATTCCACATCTACATTGCAGCGAGATGTTGTTTTCAATGCAGATAAGGATGAAATTATTGAGATTGCAAAAAAGGGTACTCAGATGGTCAAAGACCGTCTTGATAGATATAATGGAAATCTTCAGTTAGAGTATTCACCTGAGTCATTCACAGGTACTGAGGTAGAGTTTGCACTTGATATTTGTACAGCAGTTCAGGAAACATGGAATCATGCAACAGATGCTCCTATTATTTTCAATTTGCCTGCAACTGTTGAGATGAATACACCAAATGTTTATGCAGACCAAATCGAATGGATGAGCACACACTTCAAGGATCGTGATAACATTATCCTTTCAATTCATCCACATAACGATAGAGGTACAGGCGTTGCTATTACAGAGCTTGGACTTCTTGCTGGCGCAGACCGTGTAGAGGGCACACTTCTTGGAAACGGTGAGCGCACAGGAAATGTAGACATTCTTACAATTGCTTACAATATGTTCTCTCAGGGTGTTAACCCAGAGTTGGATCTTGATGATATAAAAGAAATCGTTGAGGTTTGTGAGCGAGTTACTAAAATGCCAACAGACGCAAGACACCCATATGCTGGTGAGCTTGTGTTTACAGCATTCTCTGGTTCACACCAGGATGCTATAAATAAGGGCGTTCGCGCAATGAACGAGCGCCAGAATATGTACTGGGAGGTTCCATACCTTCCAATCGACCCTGCAGATATCGGTCGTAAATACGAGCCAGTTGTTCGTATCAACAGCCAGTCTGGCAAGGGTGGAGTTGCCTTTGTTATGGATACAGTTTACGGCTTCAAGCTTCCAAAGAAGATGCAGCGTGAGTTCGCTGATGTCGTTCAGTACATTTCTGAAAAGCAGGGTGGCGAGGTTACACCACAGCGCATTATGGAGGCCTTCAAGTCTCAGTATCTTGAGAACAAAGAGCCACTTACACTTGAATATGTTGTTATCAAGGATAACAAGGATAGTGACGACACAATTGCAGTTCTTGACTTCAGCTACAATGGAGAAAAATTCCATTCAGAAGCAGAAGGAAATGGACCTATCGATGCTGTTAAGCTTGCAATCAAGCAATGCGTACCAGAGCTTGACTTTACACTCATCGATTACACTGAGCACACACTTTCTCAGGGACAGGGTTCAGGCGCAAAGGCTGCTGCTTACATTGAGATGCGCGATGAGCGCCATGGCAACACCACATTCGGTGTCGGCGTAAGCTCAAACATTACACGTGCATCTATCCGTGGTATGTTTAGCGCATACAATAGACTTATTGCAAAAGTCAAGGATTATGTTTAAATAGCATACAGCTATTAAGCTTTTGTGATTAATAGAAACCTGTAGTTATCAAGTTTTTAATGTTGCCGAAGGAGGCATGTTAGCCGACAAAGGCAATATTAAGGCTTGAGAACGTAACAGGTTAGATAGGAAGGAAATTATTGTTAAAATGAGAAAAATTCTTGTAACTGGTTGCAATGGTCAATTAGGCCGTGCAATTCAGAAGGAATATGGTAATGAGGTTGAGTTCATCTTAACTGACGTTGTTGAGGGTGAGAATATTTCTCCACTTAACATCATGGATTTAGATGAGGTTCTTAGCTTTGTTGAGGCTAAAAAGCCAGATGTTATTATTAACTGCGCAGCTGCTACAAACGTAGATGGCTGCGAAAAGGATTGGGATTTTGCATACAAGCTCAATGCCCTTGGCCCTAGAAATTTGGCCATTGCAGCTACAAAGGTTGGCGCAAAGCTTGTACATGTCAGCACAGACTATGTTTTTCCAGGCAATGCATCTAAGCCTATTACCGAATTTGATCAGCCAGCACCAATCAGTGCTTACGGCAAAACAAAATACGAGGGCGAGAAATTTGTACAGCAGTTTGCTAGCAAATGGTTCATCGTTCGTACAGCCTGGCTTTATGGCGATGGCAAAAACTTTGTTAAGACAATGCTTAGCCTTGCAGAGACTCATGATGAGCTCTCAGTAGTTTGTGATCAGCTTGGTTCACCTACATCAGCAGTTGAACTTGCAAGAATGATTCATCATTTAGAGCCTACAGAAAACTATGGTATTTTCCATGGCACCTGCGAAGGCGATACAAACTGGGCAGATTTCACAGAAGAAATTTTCCGCCTCAAGGGCATCAATGTAAAGGTCAACCACGTTACTAGCGAGGAATACAAGAAAATGAATCCAGCTAGTGCCGACAGACCACACTATAGCATCCTGGACAACTACATGCTTCGTCTCACAACAGATTACCGCATGGCCGATTGGAAGGACGCCCTCCGGGAGTACCTCGCATAAAACGTTAATGGACGCATGAAACCAGTTTTCACGCGTTTAATAAATACATTTAATTTAAAATGATTTAATTCGGGCAAATTACATAGTGTTAAATTTTGTAGATTCCATATATTTTATCTGACAGGCATTACGAGGCCGTCGGCACTTAGTGAGGACGGAGTCCGAACTTAGTACCGCTACGAGACGAGAATAGCGAGAGCGTGCCTAAAGATAATATATATGGGAGCTACAAAAGATAGAAACTCTATGGGATTTGCCCGTCAAAAAGGAGATTAAAATGAGAACATATTTAGTAACAGGTGGAGCTGGTTTCATCGGCTCAAACTACATTCATTACATGTTTAAGAAATATGATAATGAAATCAGAATCATCAACGTAGACAAACTTACCTACGCTGGTAACCTTGAAAATCTCAAGGACATCGAAAACCGTGACAACTACACATTTGTTAAGGCTGACATCTGTGACAAGGAAGCTATCCGCAAGGTATTCGCAGAGAATGACATCGATAGAGTTGTTCATTTTGCAGCTGAGTCACACGTAGACCGTTCAATCAAGAACCCAGAGGTTTTCGTTCAGACAAACGTACTTGGTACAGCTGTAATGCTTAACTGTGCAAAGGAAGCTTGGGAGCTTCCAGATGGTACATTCAAGGAAGGAAAGAAATTCCTTCACGTTTCTACAGATGAAGTTTATGGATCACTTCCAGATGATGACAATGCATTCTTCTATGAGACATCACCATATGATCCACATTCACCATACTCAGCTTCAAAGGCCAGCTCAGACATGCTTGTAAAGGCTTACATGGATACATACAAGTTCCCTGCAAACATTACAAACTGCTCTAACAACTATGGCCCTTACCAGTTCCCTGAGAAGCTCATTCCACTTATCATCAACAATGCACTTCAGGGCAAGGACCTTCCAGTTTACGGTGATGGTAAAAACGTACGTGACTGGTTATATGTAGAGGACCATGCTAAGGGAATCGATATGGTTCAGGAGCAGGGTAAGCTTTTCGAGACATACAACATCGGTGGACACAATGAAAAGCAGAACATCCAGATTATCCACATCATCCTTGATACACTTCAGGAGATGCTTCCAGAGGGAGACCCACGTAAGGAGCTTGTTTCTGAGAATCTTATCAAATACGTTACAGATCGTAAGGGACATGACCGTCGTTACGCTATCGCACCTGACAAAATCAAGGCTGAGGTAGGCTGGTATCCAGAGACATGCTTCGAGGAAGGCATCAAGAAGACAATCGCATGGTTCTTTGAGCACGAAGATTGGATGAAGAACGTAACATCTGGCGACTACCAGAAGTACTACACAGACATGTACTCTAACAAATAAATCTATGCTGTGTGCAAAATGTTACGCTCACAAGCCTTAGATTCCCCTACAGTGACTAAAATGTCACTTTCGGAGAACAAAGAGCTTGTTAGCTACATTTTGAATAAAGCGTAGAATATGTCTCGAAGATAGTAAGAAACAATATTCGAGATGTTCATCTAAAATGTTACGTTTACTAAGCGTAATTAATGCATTTAAGTATAAATAGCCTGTAGCAGACAAGCTCTTATATTACTCAAGCGAAGCATGTTAGCTGAGCGGAGTAATGATAAGGCTTGTATGCGTAACAGGCGGGAGAAAAAATGAAAAAATATGATTATTTAGTCGTAGGTGCGGGACTCTTTGGAGCTACTTTTGCCTACGAAGCTATGAAGCGCGGCAAGTCAGTGCTTGTAATCGACAAGCGTGACCACATTGCCGGCAATATTTATACAAAGGAAGAGGATGGAATCAATGTGCACGTTTATGGTGCCCATATTTTCCATACTAGTGATAAAAAGATTTGGGAGTACATGAACCAGTTCGCTGAGTTCAACAACTACATTAACTCTCCAGTGGCTGTTTATAAGGATGAGTTATACAATCTTCCATTTAACATGAACACATTCTCAAAAATGTGGAACATTAAGACTCCTGCTGAGGCAAAGGCTAAAATTGCTGAGCAGATTAAAGAGCTTAACATCACAGAGCCTAAGAACTTAGAGGAGCAGGCACTTTCTTTAGTTGGTACAGATGTTTATGAAAAGCTTATCAAGGGCTACACACAAAAGCAGTGGGGCCGCCCATGTACAGAGCTTCCAGCCTTTATCATCAAGAGATTGCCACTTAGATTTACATACGATAATAACTATTTTAACGATAGATTCCAGGGTATCCCAATGGGTGGATACACGCAGATTGTTGAGAAGATGCTTCAGGGCGCAGACGTGGTTGTTAGCCAGGATTACTTCAAGCTCGTTCAGTCAGGTAAACTTAATGACGGCACAGAAGTTTCTTGGGGCAAGCTTGTATTCACAGGTCAAATCGATGAGTACTACAATAGCTGCTTCGGACCACTGGAGTACCGTTCAGTTCGTTTTGAGACAGAAAAGCTGGACGAGGAAAACTATCAGGGAAATGCAGTTGTAAACTACACTGAGGCAGAGGTGCCATACACTCGTATCATCGAGCACAAGCACTTCGAGTTTGGCAAGCAGCCTACAACTATCATCTCTAGAGAATATTCTTCAGAGTGGAAGCCAGGCGTTGAGCCATACTACCCAGTAAATAATGACAAAAATAATGCAGTATATCAGCAGTACGCTGACAAGGCTGCATCTGACAAAGACGTAATCTTCGGCGGCCGTCTCGGCCAGTACAAGTACTACGACATGGATAAGGTTGTAGCCGCAGCCCTAGAATGCGTCGCACACGAATTCAACTAAACGCAAAAACGTAAAGGACTGCAGCTGTTCCTGATACAGCTGCAGAGAAGAGGTTTATATTTTTTAGAAATAGCAGCATCATAGAGTCGGCAAGCGCGAGCAGGGGTGCTAAAGGTCCTGTGGACCTTTAGCACCGACCGTAGTGAAACGGAGACAGTATCGTGCAAGCTAGGAAGGAACCGCTTTAGCAGGAGGTTGCCTAGCGCAGTACGAGGGGTGCCCTGCGGGAGCATGTAAGATTAGAATGCTGCGACATTTGGAGGAAAAATATGAAGGGTATTATTTTAGCAGGTGGATCAGGAACAAGACTGTATCCACTTACAAAGGCTATTAGTAAGCAAATCATGCCAATCTACGACAAGCCAATGATTTATTATCCATTGTCTACACTCATGTTGGCAGGCATTAGAGAAGTACTTATCATTTCTACACCAAGAGATCTTCCTGTATTCGAGGAGCTCCTTGGAGATGGCAAGCAGCTTGGCATGGACATTCAGTATGCTGTTCAGGAGCATCCAAACGGACTTGCTGAAGCATTTATTATCGGTGCAGACTTCATTGGCAAGGACGCTGTTGCCCTTGTTCTTGGAGATAATATTTTCTATGGACAGTCATTCTCAAAGGTTCTCCTTTCTGCAGCAACTCGTACAGAAAATGAGCCAGGCGCTACAATCTTTGGTTACTACGTACGTGACCCTAGAGAGTATGGCGTTGTAGAGTTTGACGAGAATGGTGTGGCAATTTCTATCGAGGAAAAGCCAGCTGAGCCAAAGAGTAACTACGCTGTTCCAGGTCTTTACTTCTATGACAACTCAGTTGTAGAAATCGCAAAGACCATCAAGCCATCAGCACGTGGTGAGCTTGAAATCACAGCAGTAAATAATGAGTACTTAAACCGTGGCAATCTCCACGTTGAAACACTTGGCCGTGGATTTGCATGGCTCGATACAGGAAACCACGACATGCTTCTTCAGGCAGCTGAGTTTGTCAGCACATTCCAGAAGCGCCAGGGCATGTACATTTCATGCATCGAAGAAATCGCATACAAGCGTGGCTTCATCGATCGCGACCAGCTTCTCAAGCTCGCCGAGCCACTTATGAAGACAGCATACGGTCAATATCTCGTCGATATTGCAAACGGACTGTAAAAAACAAATAGGAGGGACCCCGAAGGGGAAGAACCTGTTTGTCACGACGCATCCCATTGCGAAGCAATCATAAATGGATGCGTCTTCCCGTATAGTCCAGTTAAAAATTAACTGGGTAATTAAAAATATTAAGAGCAAAATCTTAGAGAGTGTTTCTAAATATAATAAGACTGACCATAAGGAGCGGTCGTTACTTAGAAGGTGCAAAGCAGCTTCTTATGTAACGCAACCAGCGACGCAAGAGCGAAAGCGTGTCAGTCGGTTATATTAGAAACACGAAAAAAAGATTTTGCACATAGAATAGAGGTTTTTAAAATGGCTATTACAGTAGAGAAAAATGTTAATGGTATTGAAGGCCTTTGCGTTATCACCCCTAAGGTGTTTGGTGACGACAGAGGTTACTTCATGGAGACATACAACGAGAACGACATGAAGGCTGAGGGCCTTGATTATGTTTTCGTTCAGGATAATCAGTCAGCAAGCAAGAAGGGCGTTCTTCGTGGCCTTCACTTCCAGAAGAATTTCCCACAGGATAAACTTGTACGCGTTATCTCTGGTGAGGTATATGACGTAGCAGTTGACCTTCGTGAGGGCTCAGCTACATTTGGCAAGCATTATGGAATTCTTCTTTCAGCTGAGAACAAGAAGCAGTTTATGATTCCAAAGGGATTTGCTCATGGCTTCTTAGTTGTAAGTGATTATGCTGAGTTCTGTTATAAGGTTACAGATTTCTATCATCCAAATGATGAGGGCGGACTCGCATTTGATGATCCAGATATCAATGTTCAGTGGCCTATTCCAGAAGGAATGACAAAGGATGACTTGATTCTTTCTGATAAGGATAAGGTCAACGCATCATACAAGGAATACTGCAAAGAACACGGTATTAATTAATTTGGTTTTAGGGAGAATAGCCAATGAAAGGATTTTGGGAGAATATTAAATTCTTTGTTAGCGGACATCGTGTGGCATCTATCGCTACCGCCGGCGTCGTAGGCGTCTCAGCAGTAGGTGCAGGCGGCTTTGCAGCCTATAATGCATTCTCAGACAACAAAGAACCAGAACTAGAAATTGTAGAGGTTGAAGAAAAGGCCGCTACTGGAGATATTTATATTCCTCAATTTAAAAGCGTAGTTTTAACTAGCGAATCAATTGAAAAGGACATCACGATTTACATTTCTGAGCCAACAACTGGTGAGGATGAAGAAAGTGATACATGTATTACAGGTGTTCTTTTTCAGGTTAAAATGATTTCAGTAGAGGATGGCGAGAGCCTACAGTCATATGTTGATGCAATTACTAGCATTGATGAGCAGATTAAAGAGTACACATCGGCATATGATGAAACATATTCTGTTAATGATATCCTTCAGGACAGAAATGTAGATGTTACGATTACTGATGAAAATAATGAGGTAATAGATACAGAGGCAGGCGACATTACAACTGATCCACTTTATCAGCTGTATTTGGATAAAGAGACTGCCTTGCAGGCTTACACACTGGCTCTCAATGAGTTAGAAGGTCCTGTTTACACTGATGATGACGAGGACGGAGTCATTAGCGAGACAGATGTTGAGCCTGGTGATTATGTAGCTTGTATTGTAAATAGCACTGACGAGGGAGCCACTGCTTACCAGCCAGAAACTATGGAGACTGCTGTCAATGTAAAAGACAAAGTTGAGTTCGTAGTTCAAGAAGAGATTCAAAAGCAGGTAAAAGAGGATGTTGCTTCCGAGGATGGACAGGTTGAAGAAGCTGTGCCTGTAGAGGCAACACTTACTGATACTGTAGCTTTTGTAGATTCTAAGAAAGTTGAAAATGGCGGAAGCTACAAAGAAACAACCGACGCAGTTGCACCAACAACAACTGCAAGCTCAAGCAAAGCCACTGTAAAAAGCGGAGGCAAAACATCAACAGAACATAATGTAACTACCACATCACGCACACGAGTTAGAAATAACGGTGCAGTTGCAGGTAGTACAAATCCTTATGCGTTAGTTGCTGTATCTCTGGTTCAGGTTGCTGCAGTTGACGGTGAAGAGCCAGCAACAGAAGAGACACCTACTGTGACCGAGCCAGAACAGGAAGAGACAAAGCCAGCAACTTATACAGTCACTATAAAATGTGTCTCAGGAGATTCAACAATCAAAACTGAGACAAAGGAAAACATAGAGGCTGGAGAGCAGACATTCTCGGCACCAGCTGTTGATGGCTACACAGTAACAGGTGAATCTTCGAAAAAGGTAACTGTCAGCGGTGATACAACCGTAACATTTACATACAAGAATAATGAGCCTGAAAAATATACAGTTACAGTAAAATATCAGGATGTTGATGGAAATACCCTTAAGGGTGATTATACAGAATCGGTAGAAGCCGGAAATCATACGTATACTGCCCCAACTATAGAGGGATATGATATTTCAGGTAATTCTGAAAAGACAATAAAAGTTCCAGATACGGTTACAGTTACATTTAAGTATACTAAGAAACCTGTAACTACCACAACCACCGAAAAAGCAACTCTTGATATGAGCTATTCAGCTGGTACATTTACAATTTCTGCAACTACAAATGTTAGCAGCGTAAAGGTAAATGACACAGCTGTTTCAATGTCAGGTGGCAAGGGTACATACAAGGCTTCAAAGGATGGAGATTACAAGCTTACAGGCGTAGCAACTTTCTCCGATGGAGCTACAGATAATAGCCTTAACGTTACTTACACAGTAAGTGGCTATGGCACAGGTTCTTCTGAAAAGCTCAAGGATTCAAAGGGCAACCAGCTCTACCTTGATAGCGAAGGAAAAACAGAAGCGACAGCAGCTGACTACGAAAAAGGCAAGACATATTATTACAAAGAGGCTGCTTATACATATTACGGATGGCAGACAATCGATGGCAGCACAAAATACTTCGATGGCAATGGCAACTATGTAACAGGCGAGCAGGTTATCCAAGGTGTTAAATACAACTTCGGCTCTGACGGCGCGCTTCTTGTTAACGGTGTTGGTATCGATGTTTCAAAGCATCAGGGTTCCATCGACTGGTCACAGGCTGGCCCAGCCGTTTCATTTGCAATCGTTAGATGCGGTTACCGTGGAATGTACGATGGACAGCTGCACGAGGATTCATATTTCTACAAGAATATGAGCGGTGCAAAGAGCAACGGAGTAAGCACTGGTATTTATGTTTACTCAACAGCCCTTAACGAGGCCGAGGCAGTTGCAGAGGCTTCAATGGCAGTATCGATGGCCAACAAAGCCGGCGGATGTTCACTTCCAATCTTCATTGATATGGAGGACAGCGTCCGAGGACAGAGAAGCCTTTCAAACGCCCAGCGTACAGCAATTATCAATGCTTTCTGTTCAACAGTACAATCTGGCGGATACAAAGCAGGCGTTTACGCAAACAAAACTTGGATGACAAATTATATTAATACATCTAGTCTTTCAAGCTCATGCTACATTTGGGTGGCCCAGTACAATACCTCATGCTCATACACTGGCCGCAAATCTATTTGGCAGTACTCAAGCAAGGGTTCCATCCCTGGCATCAAAGGAAACGTAGACGTCAACAAATCATACTTCTAGCCAATAAAACCTACGGCTAGCCCTGCTGCTAAAAGTAGGGGCAGAAAAAAGATTTTATACCCAGTATTCTGGACGAATACATAATTTAACAATTTAGAATGAGCAAAATGTAATTAACAAGTAGGTTTCTAAATATGACTTCTTGCTGACTAAACAATGAAATTGTCAGCAAGAATCCTGCTTCGCAGGACATGAAAATAGATAAATCTATTTTCATGGTAGTTACGATTCCAGTTTTTCTGAGGAAAAACAGGAATCTATAGTGAACAAAATGTAGTAAACAAGCTATATGCTCTCTGAAGTGAACATGTTAGTGAACGAAAGAGAGTATATGCTTGTTGACGTAACATTTTGTGGCCTAACAAAGAGACATGATGCTTGTTGACCTAACATTTTGCGGACTTAAATTAATATGAATAGTAAAAGTGTAGAAACAGGAAAAAAGATTTTTAGATTTGTGAGCAGCGTGGTGTTAGTAGCAGTACTAGCCGCGCTTTTTGCAGTTATGTGGTATTTGCGTTTACAGATGCTTATGCCAACAAGATTTTTAGGATTAGGAAATTATTTGATGATTGGTTTGTACACAGTACTTACCATTTTGATGATTAATACCTTCAAGGGCTTTAATATTGGTAGTGGACGAATTTCCATTTTGACAATGTCGCAGGCCATTGCAATGGGCCTTGTAAACATATTGGAGTTCATAATTGTTATTTTGATGACCCGAATCAAGGTATTAATGTGGATAACTCTTGCATATATCGTTGTGCTGACAGTTGCGCAGGCATTTGCAGTCCTTGCCATAACATTTATTAGCACAAAGCTTTATCGTGCAGTGTTCCCACCATTTTCGATTTTGAATATTTACGGCGAATATGAGAACAACCTTGTTGTTAAAATGAATCGCCGAGGAGATAAATACAATATTACAGGTGAAATGAGCTGTAAGGAGCCTTTGGATAAAATCACAAAGGAGCTTGAAAATTACGACGCAGTCCTTATAAATGATGTACCAGCTGAGACTAGAAATGACATTATCAAGGCTTGCTTTGCAACTGACAAACGAGTTTATTTCACTCCAAAGATTTCAGATATTCTCATCAAGGGCTCAGAAGAGGTCAACCTTTTCGATACACCTTTGTACCTTTGCAAAAATGTAGGAATGGATGGCATTTCATCAGCAATCAAGAGAATGGGTGATATTTTGATTTCAGGAATCGGAATCATCCTTTCATCCCCAATTATGTTGGTGACAGCTATACTTATCCACAAATATGACGGCGGACCGGTATTTTATAAACAAACTCGCTGCACAATCGGTGGAAAAGAATATCAGATTATGAAATTCCGTTCAATGATTACTGATGCAGAAAAGGACGGCAAGGCTCGTCTTGCCAGCGAGAACGACGATAGAATCACACCTATCGGTCACTTCATTCGCGCAACTAGAATTGATGAACTGCCACAGTTCTTCAACATTCTCAAGGGCGAGATGTCCGTAGTTGGCCCACGTCCAGAGAGACCAGAGATTATTGCAGAATATGTAAAAGATGTTCCAGAATTTGCTTTCCGTACCCACGTAAAGGCAGGTCTCACAGGCTACGCTCAGGTTTACGGAAAATACAATACAACATCCTACGACAAGCTCAAGCTTGATATGATCTACTGCGAGAAATGCTCAGTACTTTTAGACATCCAGCTTATCCTTATGACACTTCGCGTTATCTTTACAAAGGATGCCACCGAAGGTGTGGAAGAAGGCGCAGTAAACGCAAACGTACGTAAATAAACGTAATTCATAAAAGTTAATAAACTAGCGATTTATTCAAACTAAAAGTAGATTTATAAAACATTATTAAATCACACTAAAAATAGGTTGTAGATAACAAACAGTTTTTCTCTGAAGATGACGTGTTAGTCATCGTAAGAGAATAAAGTGTTTGTTATCGTAACAACCGGGAGAGATATTTTAAAAATGAAAAAGGCTTTGATGCATGGTCACACGGCTTATATGGTGACCCAGTTTAATGTAGATAATATAAAGATTTTGCAGAACCTAGGCTATGAGGTTGATGTGGCCTGTTGTTGGAATGACGACGACAGTGCACTTTCGCCAGAGGCTCTAAAGGATCGTAGAAAATTGCTTGATGACCTTGGCTGCCGAGTTATCGAGACAGCCAGCCTCAGAAAGATTTTTAATATTTCTGAGCTCAGGACAGCCTATAAACAATTGAAAACTGAAGTGGAAAACAATAAATACGAAATTGTCCACACCCAGTCTCCTATAGGTGGAGTTATTTGTAGACTGGCCTGCAAAAAAGCAAGAAAGCTTTATGGAACAAAGGTTATTTATGCAGCCCACGGCTTTCACTTTTTCAAGGGAGCACCACTTAAGAACTGGTTGGTGTTCTACAATGTGGAAAAGTACTGTAGTAAATTCACTGATCTGTTGATAACCATCAACAAAGAGGACTATGCTAACGCACAAAAGTTTAAAGCTAAAAAAGTAGCTTACGTTCCAGGAGCTGGAGTTGATACTCACAAATTTGTAGCCAGCGATGGCGCTCGCGAGAAAATTAGAGCAGAGCTTGGAATCGATGCAGACACAAACGTCCTACTATCTGTTGGTGAATTGATTCCTAGAAAGAATCACATCGAAGTTCTCAAAGCCTTGGCGATTATGAAAAAGCAGGGAATGCTTTATAGCCCAGATGGTGACGACCGCGTTGAACCAAAGTACAAATTAAAATACTTAATCGCTGGTCGTGGAAAAATTGCTCAGGAGCTTGAGCATTCCATCAAGGAAATGGGACTTGAGGATTATGTCATGATGCTTGGCTTTAGACGTGATGTTGCTGATGTTTTCGCCGCTAGTGACATTTATGTTTTCCCATCCCACCAAGAGGGACTTCCAGTGGCTTTGATGGAGGCAATGTCCGTAGGACTTCCTGTAGTATGCAGTAGAATCCGTGGCAACACAGACCTAATCGAGGAGGGCAAAGGTGGTTACTTATTTGATTCCCACCGTGAGTCCACACTTGTTCAGGCCATAAAAAAAGCCTTGGCAGATTCTCCAACTGCCCGCGAGACCATGGGCAACACCAATATCGAAATAATGAAAAATTTCGATATCCAAACCGTAGATAATGTTATGCAAGATATTTATCAAAACGTAATTAATGATTAATGTGATCAAATGGTAATGCAAGACTTAGTAGGTAATATAGTTTAATGTTTAGATTAGCGGACCGTTATCAGTCCTATATTAGGTAATTGTAGACATCAAGCTATTTATTCTCTGTAGATGACGTTTCAGTCATCGTAAGAGAATTAAATGCTTGTAGTCGTAACAATTACCGTAATAGAAGTATTTATTGGAACGGGACGCGGACTAGGAGTAACTATGATTATTTTGCATGTTTCTAAATCTAGTAAGTATAGTGGCATGGAAAATGTTGCAATAAACATTATTAATTCTATGCCGGAGGAGATCAAAAGCGTCTATTTGACTGCCACAGGCTCCATTGAAACCAAGCTTTTGGACCAGGACATTTCCTACATTGCAGTAGAGAAAGTCAATGAGGAGGCAATCAAAAAGGCCATCGATGAGGTTAAACCAGACATTATCCACGCCTATGAGTACGAGTGCAGCCTTATGTGCACAAAGGTTACAGATACAATTCCTATTATTTCCCACTTGTATTCCATTCCAAAGTGGGTTCAGAAAATAGGCACCAAATCCATTATTTATGGCGGAGCATGCAAGAATTTCACCAAGATTATCATCCCTATCAAAAGGGTAGAAGAAAAAGCATGGTTCAAGGATAAAATGGAAGGCAAAACCATCGTCCTTGGTACTCCTTTTAATGCAGTAAAAATTTTTGAAAAGGGTTATTTACCAGGCACTGAGATGTCAAAAGAAAAGCTGGCTGCTTATAAGTCAGACTTACTTTTTGTAGGTTATCTCACCGAGAACAAAAACCCATATGAATTCGTTAGAATCGTTGCCGAGGTTATAAAGACACATCCAGACATCAAAGCCATCATGGTTGGCGGCGGAGATTTAGGAAGTGAGACCTTGGAGCTTATCAATAAAATGGGACTAGGCGACCACATCAAAATGGTGGGCCTACAGCATAATCCTTACGTCTATATGAACCAGACTCGAGTATTGGTAGCGCCTTCTAAATTCGAAGGCTTTGGAATGGCAGCCGTAGAGGCAATGGCTTTTGGCAAGCCTGTTGTCGCCAGCAAGGTTGGCGGCTTAATCGAGAATGTGGATGACGACTGCGGCAAAATTTGCGGCACAGACAAAAAGCCAATTGATAGGGAAGCATTTGTGAATAACATCGTGGAACTATTGGACAATGACGAGATTTATAGGATGAAGTCAGAGGGGGCAAGAAGACGTGCCAAAGAGCTCAATAACTTTGACACATTCATGGAAGAAGTATTAAAGATTTATGAAGATGTTTACAACACTGTTAAACAAAATTAAAAGTGCAGATTTTATACTAGTGACAATGTCCACCGTTGCGTGTTCGGCAATGTCATTCATATTTAATGTTTATTCAAAATCCATCGTGGCAGATTTTCCAATGGGAATTTATAGTACATGTCTTATCGCTATGACATACATGAACTATGCGCAGTTTGGAGTTTTGAATGCATACAATAGAGATTACCCTCAGGCTCTAGGTCGCAAGGACTATGAGCAGGCTAAACGTCTTAAAAATTCAGCAATGACATTTATGCTAATGATATATTTGCTGATATTTGTAGTGTTTGAGGCATGGGTAGTGATTTTTTACCACGGCAAAATTGCAGATGATGTATATCAGGGCTACTATGCATTTGGTTATGCCATGTGCCCAATCTTGATTCTCCTAAAGAGCTTTGACGACATGTCAAATTACACAGTGAGAATGAATGGCAAATATAATAAATCCGCAGGAATCGGCTTGGCTCGAACAGTTATTGCCCTTGTACTTGGCATTTTATGCCTCAGGGCATTTGGATACTATGGTCTATATAGTATGTCCATTATTTCTGCCGCCCTTGGAATTGTCATGTTCCACAAGGATTCTCTAAAGGGAGCTAGACTTGATTTTGACTTTACCTTTATGAAAGGCATGATTATAGCAGGCCTTCCACTTTTGATAAACAGCCTGATTTGGACTATCGTTCAAAGTGTTGATAAATTTGTTATTTTAGGTTTCTTAACCACCAAGGATTTGGGTACCTACTCAGTTCCTACAATGGGATTTACCACAATGGTTCTTGTGCCACAGACCATTTCTCAGGTTTTCTACATCAAAATTAATCATCTTTATGGTGCTAATTCCGATGAGAATCAGCTCCTTGAGAAAGCTAGCTTTTTCACAGCTATCACAGCTGCCGTTTCAGGAGCAGCCTGCGTGTTTGTGTTCTACATCATGCCTATATTCGTTGGCAGATTCATGCCAATGTACACAAATGGTAATACCGCAACACAAATCCTTATCATTGGCGTGGCAGTCTATTCCACAACAATGGTATTTGGCAACATTTTCAGTGTATTAAAGCTTAACAAATCGCTGATTGCCAACTCAGTTGCCCTTTGTATTTTCAATGCAATTTTCTCATCAGCGCTAGTACTATTTGTTGACCACAGCATAAATATGGTTGCTATAGGAACCGGACTTTCCTACGCACTATATTCACTGCTTTTGATAATAAAGCTTGCTAGAAGATTCAATTACTCAATGATAAAGCTACTTGGCTCTAGCTGGTTACCGCTACTGGCAATTGTGGTACCTGGAGTGATTTTCTATATGGTTATTCCTAACCTGTATGTGGCCGCAGCATTGGCTTTATTTACTATAATGTTGGTATGTGCTACACTATATAAGTTAATTTTCTCTAAAAGATAGGAAAAAATATGTATAATTTATGCTTCATGGCCCGTCGTCCATTCGACGATTTGTCGCCAGGAATATATAAACAAATTAGAAAAGAACAGGACCCAGAGGCTAATGCCATTTTTATCACCTGCGATTGCAAGGAGTCAGAGTACATCAGAAAGAAATTTGATGCCAACGACAAGCAGGTGACAGTGGTTGAGCTTTCTGCCTTCATGAATGAGCATTGGGACGAGTTCACACTTGAGAAGCTTTCATACTATGAGAAAAAGTATGATGCATCCCCAATGTGGAAATACATTTACTCAGATAGATTTTTGATTTATCGCAATTACGATTATTGCGTGCACACAGCAGCAGGCTTGTTTGCTTTCTGGGAGCACGTTTTCACAACCTACAAGGTTGACTTCTACTATGATGAGGTTATTGCCACACTGTTTACCTATGTAGCTTATTTGGTAGGGAAAAAGGTAGGCACCCATTATTACACACTGATGCTTATGCGTTCGGTGGGAATGGATTTGACTCATCACTATATTTTAAATGATCCATTCGAGATGATTTACGATATGCCCGAGGATTATGCTACTAGAGAGTACACTCCAGAGCAGCTAAAGGCAGCGGATGAATTTTTGGCAGGCTTTGAGGAAAAGCATTCCAAGCCTGCATTTATGCAGTTTTCGGGACGCAAGCCTAAATGGAAAATGAGCTTTTTTACTCTTCCTTTCTTATGGATTCGACAGAGATATTTCAATCCACATGCAATGGACAAGGGCTCATATATTTACTACAAGGCTTACGAGCGCTCGATGGAGCAGATAAAGTTCTACTTCCGCTACAAGGCTAGTAGAAAATATTACAACAAGGCTGACCTTTCAAAGAAGTTCGTTTATTTCCCACTTCATTTGCAGCCTGAGGCATCCACCATCGTGTGTGCCCAGAAATACGAAAAGCAGCTTTATTTCTTAGATAATTTGGCAAAGTCCCTTCCAGCAGATACTGTGATTTACTGCAAGGAGCACTATTCATTCCTTGGTAGCAGGGACAATAGCTTTTATAGAGCTTTAAAGGAATATCCAAATATCGTGCTGATTGACCCATGGGAGGATAGCTTCCAGCTCATTGAGCATTGTGAATGCGTAGCTACACTTACCGGCACTGCAGGCCAGGAGGCAATGATGCTCCGGCGCCCTGTTATCATGGGCGGAGACATTCTCTATGAGAATGCACCAGGTGTCATGAGAATAGATGACATTTTCGGAAATTATGAGAGCGCAATGGCAAATTGGAAAAAGCCAGAGCGTGAAGAAATAGTTAAATACTTGGCAGCATATATGTCTTGCGCCCGCCCAGGCAACACCTACGCCATGAGCGACGCCCGCCTAACCGACGACAACTGCCGTCTGTTAGCAAAATCAATGTACGATTATTTTAAAGAGCAAAAGCCAATTATGTAATTTATTAGTTTAATAGAATTATAGAAAGCAAAACCAGTTAACAATTATTTGTTCTCTGGAACGAACGTGTTAGTGAGTGAAAGAGAATCAATTGATTGTTAACGTAGGTTTTGTCTAAAGGAGTAAAAACATGAGTAAAGTTTTGGTAACAGGATCTGATGGTTTTATCGGATCTCACTTAGTTGAGGAACTTGTAAAAAAAGGATATGAAGTAAGAGCATTTGTTTACTACAATTCATTTAATAATTGGGGATGGCTCGACACACTTCCAAAGGAAATCATGGACCATGTAGAGGTATTTGCAGGTGATGTTCGTGATCCTAATGGTGTTAGAGAGTCTATGAAGGGCGTGGATGCAGTATTCCACCTTGCAGCCCTCATTGCTATCCCATTTTCATACCATAGCCCAGACGCTTATGTAGACACAAATATCAAGGGTACACTTAATGTTCTTCAGGCAGCTAGAGACCTTGGCACACGTGTACTTGTTACATCTACATCAGAGGTTTATGGTACAGCTCAGTACGTGCCAATCGACGAGAAGCACCCATACCAGGGCCAGTCTCCATACTCAGCTACTAAAATTGGTGCTGATAGACTTGCTGAGTCATTCTATCGTTCATTCGATTTGCCTGTAACAATCGTGCGCCCATTCAACACATTTGGTCCACGTCAGTCAGCTCGTGCGGTTATTCCTACAATCATCACACAGCTTCTTGCAGGCAAGGAAGAAATCAAGCTTGGTTCACTTACACCAACACGTGATTTCAACTATGTAAAGGATACTGCTAATGGTTTCATCGCTATGTATGAGAGCGACAAGACCATCGGTCAGGAAATCAATATTGCAACACAAAAGGAAATCTCAATCGGACAGCTTGCAGAAGAGCTCATCCGTCAGATTAATCCTAACGCTCGCATCATCTGCGACGAGGATAGACTTCGCCCAGAGAAATCAGAGGTAAATCGTCTTCTCGGTTCCAACGAGAAAATCCTTCGCCTCACAGACTGGAAGCCACAGTACACCTTCGAGCAAGGCCTCGCTGAGACCATCGAATTCCTTCGTGGCAACCTCGACAAGTACAAGGTAGATATTTACAACATCTAGTCCACACGTGCCGTGCACATTAATGCATATATGGTAGCTGGTCTACCCGCGCCGTGCACATCAATGAATCTGGATGGTATTTGTAAATTATTATTAAGTATTAAATATTTAGATGAGTAAATTGTAAGTAACAAGCTATTTGTTCTCTGAAGGCTGACGTTTTAGTCACCGTAAGAGAATCAAATGCTTGTGACTGTAACAATTTACGGACTATAGTTTAAGAGGTAATTAAAAATGTCAGATGAATTTATTGCACTTTCTGTGCCAAATCTTAAGGGAAATGAATTGAAGTATGTTACAGATGCAGTTGAGACTGAGTGGGTTTCCACCGCTGGTCCATATGTATCAGATTTTGAAAAGAAGATTGCCGAGTATGTCAAGGCTCCAGCAGCTGTCAGCACACAAAACGGTACTTCAGCACTTCATGTGAGCTTATTGCTTTGTGGTGTTACTAGAGAGGATGCGGTTATCGTTCCTACTCTTACATTTATCGCAGCAGTAAACCCTACAAAGTACATTGGCGCTGAGCCTATTTTCATGGACTGTGATGATAGCCTTTGCATGGACCCTGTCAAGCTCAAGAAATTCTGCGAGACAGAGTGTGATTTCGTAAATGGCAATCTTATCGATAGAACTACAGGTCGCCATATTAAGGCAATGGTAGTTGTTCACGTATTCGGAAATATGGCAGACATGGAAGCAATCATGGACATTGCCAGAGAGTACAATATCAAGGTAGTTGAGGATGCAACAGAAGCTCTCGGCACATACTACACAGAGGGTAGATATGCTGGAAAGTTCGCTGGTACAATCGGTGATTTAGGCTGCTATTCCTTCAACGGCAACAAAATCATCACTACTGGTGGTGGCGGCATGATTGTTTCAAACAATCAGCAGGTACTTGATCATGCTAAGCACCTTACTACACAGGCCAAGGCAGACCAGGCTAATTTCATCCATGATGAAATCGGATTCAATTACCGTATGACAAACCTTCAGGCAGCACTTGGACTTGCACAGCTTGAGCAGCTCGAGGACTTCATCAAGACAAAAGAAGCAAATTACCATAGATACAAGGATGCCATCGACAAAATGGATGGACTTCATGTTCAGGATTTCCGCGACGGCATCCGCAGCAACTACTGGTTCTACTCAGTAGTATTTGAAAATGATGAGACTGGTCGTGATCGCCTCATCGAAGAGCTCAAGGAAAACCACATCCAGTCCCGTCCAATTTGGGGTCTTATCTCTGATCAGGTTCCATACAAGGGTGCACGCTGCTACGAGCTCGAAAAGGCACCATGGTACTGGCACCGCGTTGTAAACGTACCATGCTCAACAAACCTCGACGAGGCAGGCGTTGACCGCGTCCTCGACGTAATCCGAAACTTCAAATAACGTGGCAACAATGCTCGTTTCTGAGTAATTGAAATGCCCACAAACAAAAATCTTTAGATGAGCATAGAATTTAACGAAGACATATAATAGTGCAAGCTTACCGTAGAGCACACTCGTTACTTAGATGGTGCGAAGCAGCATCTTACGTAACGTGAGTAGTGCGGCAAGAGCGCAAGCGTGTAAGCGGTACTATTATATGTATGAGTTAAATATTATGCGGAGTAAAAAAATTTATGGAAAATGTTTTAATTCATGAAGAAGATAGTATTTTGCAGGCGATGCGTACATTTGATGCAAGCGGCAGAAAGACAGTTTTTATAGTTGATGAGGAAAATGTGCTTCTAGCTGCACTTTCTGAGGGTGACGTCCGCCGTTTTATTTTGTCAGGCGGTGACCTGAACGAGCCTGTCAGCAAAATTGCAAATTACAAGCCACGTAGCTTGAAGGATGATGAGCGTGACGACGCCAGAGATTTTTTGCGCCGCCATAATATCCAGGGACTTCCTATTGTGGATGATAATGGTCATGTGATTGATACTATTTTCTGGAGTGAAAACAATTTGACAAAACAGAGCGAGCTTTCTTGTCCAGTTGTTATGATGGCTGGCGGCAAGGGCACTCGCCTTTATCCATATACTAGAGTGCTTCCAAAGCCACTTATTCCAGTTGGTGAGAAGCCAATTTCCGAGCTTATTATGGATAGCTTTGCAGATTATGGCATCAACAGGATGATTATGATTGTAAACCATAAGAAAAACATGATTAAGGCTTACTACGGCGAGATTGAGAAGCCTTATACTGTTGAGTTCGTGGACGAGGATACTCCACTTGGTACAGGTGGCGGTCTTGCTCTTATAAGAGGACTTGTTAACGAGACATTCATCCTTACAAACTGCGACATCCTTATTGAGGAAGACTATTCTAAAATTTTCGCTCACCACAAGGCTGAAGGCAACATGATTACAATGGTTTGCTCCCTCAGAAATTTCCAGGTGGCATATGGAGTAGTAGAATTTGGCGAGCACGGTAACATCACCGACATGAAGGAGAAGCCAGAATTCAGCTTCTTTACAAATACAGGTATCTACATCGTAGAGCCTGAGGTTATTGACTATATCAAGGATGGCGAATTCGTAGGATTCCCAGACATTATTAATAGACTCAAGGACGACGGCAAAAAGGTTGGCGTTTACCCAATCAACGAGAATACTTGGATGGATATGGGCCAGCTTGATGAGCTTGGCAAAATGGAGAACCGTCTAAGAGGAAAATAGTAAAGAGAGGAATGTTACTTGGAAAAATTAAAGAGCTTTTTTTACCCAATGAATAAAGAAAAAGCATTTAAGCTTGGAACAATAGGTATAGCAGCCATTGGAATCATTTTTTCTATCATTTATTTCGCGTTGAATTGTTTTGATTCCACCAAGAGTAAGTTCTACAATAGCTATTTTGCAATCATTCTTTTAATTATGATTGCCACCACTGTTTACCTTGCTAGATTTCTAGTTTTGGAAAAAGAGTGGAACTATTCTAGAGTTTACGTTATTTTGACTTTGGGCTGGAGCATTTGTATGCAGCTTGTTATGCCACCTATTTCAGGAGCTGACGAAGTTCATCATTTCTACAGCGCATACCACTGTTCCAATATTTACCTTGGAATAAAGGATCACGATTTTGACACTGAGCCAGAACGATATGGTAATTGGTACGAGGGCACCACATATTCAATGATGCGCGCCGAGGACTATTACAAGCTACCTTATGTTGATGTGACATTCCCTTATCAATATCAGATTATCGCAGATGGCAACTGGTTCCACACCGACGAAGAAATGAAGGAACTGGTTCCATGTTACGTAAAGCCTACCCAGGCTAGACGTTATTTACTTTCCGGTCTTGGAATCGCAATTGCTAGATTCCTTGGATTTGGATTTTCCGGCGTTTTATTCATGGGCCGTTTCATGAATTCATTGACTCTGATTTTGGCAGGATGGATTTGCATCAAGCTCCTTCCTGTTGGCAAGCTGCAGCTTTTGACATTCTCACTGTTTCCAATGATTTTGCAGCTTCACGCCTCATATTCATATGACAATATGAGTATTTTATTCTCGCTGATTTTACTTACAATGTGTTTGTATTTCAGTCAGGAGCACGTGAAACTGCACGCTTGGTATGTTTATTTGATTGCCATAGCAGTTGTATTTTTGATTCCTAACAAAATGGTATACACACTTTTTGCAGTATGGTTCTTCGCCATCCCTGTTAAAAAATGGTGGACTGATGTGTGCCTTAGCAAAAAATGGTACGAGTATGTACTTGGCGGTGCATTTATCGCCGGTGCAGCATTAGTTATCAAAAAGCTTTGGCCAAAATATTCCTACATGCTTTATGACCAGTTCGTTCTTTCTTGGAACCACGCAACTATCGAGCAGGATGCCACAAGAGAGGCCTACACTTGGGCGACCTTCCTTGAGAATCCTCTTGATACCTTCAAGTTCGCATGGGAAGGAATCAAGGTAGACTTCTGGTACAACGTCAAGCACGTTGTTGGTAGTGAGCTTGGTCACACCAGCTTAAATGCCGTAGTACCTATCGGCTGCATCTTGGTAATGCTTGCAGTTCTTATTGTTGGCCTCTTCATCAACAAGGGCAAGAGACTGAAAAAATGGCAGTACGTTGTCATCGGAGTTGGTTTGGTAGCCTGTGTTCTTGCAATCTTTGCAGGATGCTTGGTTCGATTCACACCAGCTGAAGGCAGCCAGCGAATCCAGATTTCATACAGATATCTGATTCCAGTTTACATGTGCATGTGCATCGCCCTTGGCACTGACGCCAAAGAAAACAAAAAAGCAATGACATTGATTTTAATCCAGAACGTTGCCCTTATGTTTGCAATGTGCGGATTGACATATTACCTTTTCCATCTTCGCGACGGAATGGGTGTTCCAGAGGTATTGATACCATTAGGTTTTTAGTAAAATGATGCTTTTTTCAGAATGAAAAAAGTATCAGGAGTGCCCTTGCACGACGATAAAATGATGCTTTTTTAAGAATGAAAAAAGTATCAGGAGAGCCTTTGCTCGACGATAAAAAGGAGATTCAATTATGACAAGAGAAGAAGTATTCGAAACACTTACTGAGATTTTTCAGGATGTATTTGATGACGACGAAATAGAACTTACAGACGCTACAACAGCAGACGATATCGAGGACTGGGATTCCCTTGAGCAAATCAACTTGGTCGTAGCCTGCGAGAAAAAGTTCAACGTAAAATTCGACATGAAGGAAATCCAGAGCCTCAAGAACGTAGGCGAGATGGTTGATACAATCCTTGCAAAGCTCTAAACGCTAGAGGAACCTGTTAGTGCCGTAATGGCACAATTAATATTTGATGGCTCGTAGTTATCAAGCTCTGAGTGATGCTAGAAGGACTGTTTTAGCGATTGTAAAGATAATAATTAATGTATAAGTAGCTCGTAGCTATCAAGCTCTGAGTGTTGTCGAAGGAGGCGTGTTAGCCGACGAAGACAATATCTCAGGCTTGAGAGTGTAACGAGCGAGAGATAGTATATGAATAATTATAGTTTTGATGAATTAAGTGTGGGCATGTCCGAGGATTTTGAGGTGACTATAACAAGCGAAATGCTTGAGAACTTCAAGGCAATTACAGGTGACGTGAACCCACTGCATAATGATGAGGAATTTGCACATTCCAAGGGCCATCCGGGCAGGGTGGCATTTGGCATGCTTACAGCAAGTTTTCTATCAACATTAGCTGGTGTATATTTGCCAGGAGAAAAGAGCCTTATCCAGCAGGTTGAGACCAAATTTGCAAATCCAGTATATATAGGTGATGTGCTTACAGTTAAGGGCGAAATCACTGAACTCATTGAGAGTGTGCAACGCCTAGAGCTGAAGGTTACCATTACCAATCAGAATGGTAAAAAGGTACTTCGAGGCAAAATGCAAATACTTGTAGTCTAGAGGGAGAGTACATGAGAGAAAATAAGACATTATTTGTTACAGGAGCATCCTCAGAAATTGGAACAGCTTTTATTGAGCAGGTTGCTGATAATTATGATACAATCGTCGCTCATTACCGCAGTAGTGCAGGCAGACTCCTTCCATTAGAGGAAAAATTAGGCGAGAAGCTTGTTATGGTACAGGCAGATTTTGCTGATGCCACATCTGTTAGAAAAATGCTTGATTTCATGACGGAGCGTCAGTTAAAGCCAGATCACATCGTACATTTAGCAGCTTCCCCTATGGAAAATGAGAAATTCAAAAAGCTTGATTGGTGTAATTTTGCTGAATCAACAGAGACAAATATTCGTCCAATCGTTGATATTCTAGAGGAATTTATGCCGGTTATGGCAAAGCAAAAATACGGCAAAGTAGTGTTTATGTTAAGCGCAGTGACCCTTGGCATGCCACCAAAATACAAGAGCGTATACACAACTACAAAGTACGCGCTTTTAGGTCTTATGAAATCTTTGGCAGTAGAGTACGCCGACAAGGGAATTACCGTAAATGGTGTCAGCCCAGAGATGATTGATACCAGATTCCTAAACAATCTTCCAGATTTGATTAAGGAAATGAATGCAGATACTATGCCAATGAAGGCTAATCTGACAGTAAACCAGGTTGTGCCAACTGTAAGCTTTTTGTTATCAGATGGCGCAGACATGATTAGCGGACAGAATATCGCCATTACAGATAGCAAAGAATAATTATAGAGAATAAATAGTTTAGATATGTCGCCGAAGTCAACAAGCATTGATTTCGGTGATGTTAGTTAATGAGGATTGTATAAAATGAGAAATCTTGTTATTGCAGGCACAGGCGGTGCAGGCAAGGAGACAAAGTGGCTAGCTGAGAGAATCAATGCAGTCACACCAACATGGAATATTTTAGGATACATAGACGTTGAGCCAGGCGAGGGAGTCATCGGTGATGACAGCTTTGTAACTGACACAACAGAGGATTTGGACGTAGTCATTGCCATGGGTTCCATGGAGCGACGCAAATTCTTATATGAGCTTTACAAGAAAAATCCAAAGGTTCATTTTCCAAATCTTATCGACCCAACAGCCATCATATCTGACCAGGTTACAATGGGCGAGGGCAACGTGATTTGTGCCGGTGCTATTCTTACAATTGATGTGAAAATTGGCAACCAGAACCTTATTAATTTTAACTGTACAATCGCTCACGATAGCGTCCTTGGTGATTTTAATACCCTCAATCCAAATGCCAATATTTCAGGCTCATGTACACTTGGCAACCTTATCGAGGTTGGTACAGGCTCACAAATCGTTCAGGGCAAGAAAATCGGTGACGAGACCCATATCTGGGCTGGCTCATGTGTAATCAAAAACACAAAGGGTCGTTGCGAGGTTGTTGGTGTGCCTGCTAAGACCGTACTTAAGTTTTAGATGCACCATCCATCGAAACAAATTTTACAAATAAGTTTATAAAAAAAATATAGATAGCTTGCTTATAAAATTTAAATTGGATTCTTATATATCTTTTATGTGGTTGTTAATATCTAAAAGTAGATATACGTAGCTAACAATAGGTTGTATGTATCAAGCTCTAAGTGTTGCTGCAGCGAACGTGTTAGTGAGCGTAAGCAATACTTAGGCTTGAGACAGTAACAACCGAGCAACATAGTGGATTACACATAGAGGCAAGCGGGAGAATAACTTGGAAAAGAAACATATTTTAATAATTTGTCAGCACTTTTATCCGGAGAATTTCAGGATTAATGATATGGCCTACGAATGGGTAAAGCGAGGCTACAAAGTAACTGCAGTTACAGGCACTCCTAATTATCCAACGGGGAAATATTTCCCTGGCTATAGCTGGTTCAAAAATACAAAAGAAACCCATAATGGTGTGGACATATATAGAATTCCTTTGATTGCCCCAGGGCATACAAAGCTTGGCCTTGTGCTAAATTATTACAGCTTCCCATTCTTTGGCTTTTGGTGGCAGTTGTTTTCTAGGATAAAGGCAGACGAGGTGTTTATGTTTGAAACATCTCCAATGCATCAGTGCAAGGTAGGTGTTCGTTTTGCCAAGCGCCACAAGATTCCATGCTACTTGTACGTACAGGATTTGTGGCCAGAGAATCTAGAGATGATTACAGGCATTCATTCACCAATTATCATCAAGCCTATTGAGCGTATGGTTCGCTATATTTACAAGGGCTGCACACACCTCTGGGGAACAAGCCCTAGCTTTGTAGATGCCATTCGTAAATACGTAGATCCATCAGAACATGACAAGGTTAGCTTCTGGCCACAATATGCAGAGGAGTTTTATCAGCCACTTCCTAAAAAGAAACACAAGGGATTTAATGTTATCTTTACCGGAAACATTGGTCAGGCTCAGGGCCTTGAGATTCTTCCACTTGCAGCTCGAAAAATTCGCGAGCAAGGAATCAAAGACATACGATTTACAATCGTAGGCGATGGTCGTGCTAGAAAAAGCTTCGAGGAGTCCATCACAGAAAATGGCGTTTGGGACATGTTTGAATTTGCCGGAAGAGTAACACCACAGGAAGTTCCTGCGTTACTTGCCACAGGAGATGCAGCATTTCTGTCCTTTGCGGATGATGAGCTTTTCGCCAAGACAATCCCAGCCAAGCTACAGTCTTACATGGCATGCGCTATGCCTATTATCGCATCTGCCAAGGGCGAGACAGCCCGCGTCATCAAGGAAGCAGACTGTGGTATCTGCTCAGACATCGGCGACGCCGAGGAGCTGGCATGTAGCATCCTTGCCATGAGCAAACTTTCAGAGGAAAAGCTTGCAAAGCTTGGAAACAATGCATTGAAATACAATAAAGAGCATTTTGATAAAAAGACTCTCATGGATGAGATGGATACATATTTGAGATAAAAGAAAGAGACTTCTGTGGAAGAAATTCTCTCTATTAAGTAGATAGGGAGTGTATCGCAGAAGTCTCTTTTTTATGTTTAATCAGTGGAGAGGATATTGGGCTAAATTATTTTATTTATCCTGCTTTTGCCATCTTATCCACCATGGAAATGAGTCAATGGTAAAGCCTTCGGCTGGAGCAAACTCCACCATTGACACCATTTCCATTAGGCGGATAAAAGATAGTCAAGCAGGATTTCAAAATGGACTGTGGCAAGCCACGAGTTCCAGGAAGAATACCACTGCGAGAAGCGTAAATGGGGAGTGCAGTGGTAATGGATAAAAGGATTACCACTGCGGAAGGCGGAAAAAAGGAAGTGCAGTGGTAAGGAATAAAAGAATTACCACTGTGAGAGGTAAAAAACGGGAAATGCAGTGGTAAAGGAGCAAATAGATTACCACTGCAAGAGGGAGAAAATGAAGATTGCAGTGGTAATGAGGAAAATATTTACCACTGCGAGAGGCAGAAAATGAAGATTACAGTGGTAATGAGAAAAATATTTACCACTGCGGGAGATAGAAAATGAAGTTTACAGTGGTAATGAGAAAAAAAAGACATTGGAACTGTTTTAGTCCAATGTCTTTGATTTCAATAATGCTAATAAATTGCTGTATCATCTATTTGATTGAGGTTTCTAGTACTTAACTTCGCCTTCGTGCTTCATAAGTGTAGCGGAAATTGTACCAGCTACATTTGTCACATCATCAACCAGCTTGCTGCCATCCTTTACCTTGACCTCAATGATGAGGGTAGAGGAATCCTTTGTGGAACTCTTTGAATCTACCTTGAAGCTATTTGTGTGCTTCTTAACAAGTGACATAACCTGCTTTTCAGCTTCAGAATTCTCAACCTTTACAATTAAAAGCTCAGGTGATGAAAGAGCAGGGACCATATTTAAAACTACAAGTCCGATTGTTACGAATACTGCAAGTATAACGCAAAGTGCGAATAATCCAGCGCCGCAGATGATTCCAGTACCGATTGACCAGAATAAAAAGAGCAAATCCATTGGCTCCTTGATAGCGGTTCTGAAACGAACGATTGAAAGAGCACCCACCATGCCAAGTGAGATAACAAGGTTTGACTGCATGGCAAGGATGATGCCCGAGGTAATCATTGAGATGATTGCCATTGATATTGCGTAGCTTTTGTTATAAAAAGTACTGCGAGTAATGAACCTGTAAATGCAGAAAATGTAAAGTGCAATGATAAAGGTTTCAATCAAGATAATTGATACATACTGGGCAGACATATCTGCAGCAGAAAAACCTTCAAGTACCGATTTTTTAATCATGTCTGAAAAACTCATTATTATTCCTCCAATTATTTAGCTAGCATTTCTCGAACCATAGCATATTTCGAGAAAGATGTACGTTGTAAGTTATTCATATCAACCAACTGCAAAATATGAGTTGGTAAAAATTCATCGTATTTTACTTCAAGAACATGTTGTCCTGGTGGCAAAATAGGAATAGCAAATTCTTCTGAATTATCAAGGAATCGTTCAATGTCCCTACTGCCTCTGAGGTTCATATCAAATGTAATGCGAACATTGCCCACGGGCTCAACAAATGCACAGCGGTCATATTCAACAATGCACTTTGGTCTCATGCCTGACTTTACCGATGAGGCAAAAATTTCAGTGGCAAGACGCCCATGGGTGAAATCGAAATCACCATTTAAATAGCTATTCACCTGCTCAATTGTAACAGGCTCCATTTCCTTTTTGGTCATGCCTCGAAGCTTGTATTTTTTCTCTAAATTAATGTAATCCGTATTATCGTAAAAACGAACGCGGTACTTGTATCTATTGTCAGTTCCGGCCAGATTTTCATTAAAGCAGCTATCAAATAAATCGTCAAAATAAAGACTCCTAATTCGATAAAACTGGTCCGCATGGTGTTCATCTCGATCCATGAAAGGCGCCAGTCTATATTTTAGCTTTTCTAATGTAATATCCGACACGAGAAACTTTAATTCATGCCGATACTCCAATGTTTCTACCTCTCAAATATTCGTTGTTAAAAAGCTCGATATTGCTATAATAATACATATGTATTTGGAAAGGCAAATTTTTAACAATGTTAAATAAAAAAATTCTTTCACTGTCTATAATAGGACTTTCCCTGGTTGCGGCAGTCCTAGTGATGAAATTTAATAAAAGTGGAGTGACGGTGACTTCATTAAATGATATTTACGTCAATGATGATAAGTACAATTCCATCATCAGCAGCTATCAGATGTCAGATGCTGCACTTACAACAGAAATTCAGTTCAATGATGAGCCACTGATTTACGATTCAGATACTAATACATTTTATTACTCTGTAATTGAGAATTCGGAAACTGGATTTAATCCATCGGTTATGGTTGGAGCTACTAGCCTAGAAAATGAGGATGGTGCCCAGGACTCAGAAGAAACTACCCCTACCTATAGCATTTTTGCTCATGGGGCAGCAATCACTGATGAACTTATCGCTTCAAACGGTGCCATCCAAATCATTCTCACCAACGGAGCAAACGTCAGCGTTTCCAATTTGGTTTGCACCACTCTTCCTGTTATGAATGTTACCTTGGACGACGAAACCGTAGCCAGCCTGGGCTTGGACGATACTTATGATATTATTTCTTTTGCGCCTAGCTCCGTTTATGTTTATGACAATAGAGCAGACTTCGACGGAGTTTCCAGAGTGACTACCTCAGATGCGAAAATCAGACGTCATGGTCAGTCCACAGCAGGATACCCATTAAAGGGATACCGTTTTTCTCTTTTAGCTGATAAAAATGATTTTGACGGAGAAAAGGTAAAGGCAAATATTTTAGGTTTACGTGAGGATGACGATTGGATTTTGTCAGCATCCTACAGAGACTACGAGAAAGTTAGAAATGTATTTTCCATGAATCTTTGGTACGAAAGCTGCACCAAGGAAAATGAGTGGGAAGTAAACAACTCTACTCAGTATAAATTCATAGAGCTTTTCTTCAATGGCCATTACCATGGGCTTTATGCCATCTGCTATAGAATTGACCAGAAGGAGCTGAAAACAAACGAGAACGAGAGCACCTTTAAAAAGAAGGACTGGACTCTCAGTGAGCTGGATACTCAGCTGACATATCAGGAATATGAGGATGGCACCGGCACATATTTGTTGCCAGGATATTCTCTCAAAGCAGGTGATGCGGATGATTACAACACACTGCTCACTTTATACATGAACATGAATTATTCTGCAGACCCAAACATTGTCCGCATGACCTCTGACGTGGATAATTCCATTGACCTGTGGCTCTTTTACAAATTGACTCAGGCGGTGGATAATGTTTATGGCGGCAATGCCAAAAATATGTATGTTTCCATCAAGGAATCCGACACTGGCATCACAGGCTATAAGCTGCTTTTCACCCCTTGGGACATGGACCAGACCTGGCGCTACACATCTCCATCAGTAGTGGGACAGTACAGCATGCCTGAGTATGACCTGCCACTTGAGTGGGGCACAGTTTATCGCCTGCAGTGCCTTGGCGATGCCACAATCAATGAGGAAATAAAGGCTCGCTACGCAGAGCTTCGAAGCGGTGCTTGGTCTGACGAGAGTATCATGGCAATGCTTGATGAATATGAGTCGGATATCTACGATTCAGGTGCCTTCGCCAGAACACAGGCAAAATTCATGGAAGGCAGCTACAACGAAAGCTCTCTTAAACTCTCTGAGTTTAAAGCATACGTGCAGGCACGACTAAACTGCATGGACGCATATGTGAATGCTCTATAATTTTGCGCTCACAAAAATGAAGGCTTCTAATGCTAGAGGTTGTATTGCAAACCATATTTTCTGTTAAAAAGATAAGCATATGAAAAAACAATTATTCAAATTAAATACTTTAATCAGTTCGATTATTCTAATATTGCTAGGGCTCGCAGTTGTTTCATGTGTAATAGTGCTTGATAATAGGATGAACCCTGAGTTTGAGCTATCGGAAATAGTAATAGATGAGACAAACTATGAGAACATAGTTGCCGGCAAGGAAACCTCAAAGGTTGCCCTTTCTACAGATGTCTACATTGGGGATGAAAAGCTGATTTATGACCAGGTGGATAATACCTTTTACTATTCCATTGTAGATGGCGAGGACGAGTCAGATGAGTATATGACCCTGTCAACAGAGCGTAATTCTGTCAAGGACGCCATTTCAGGAAACTATCTAAAGGCAGCACTTTTGGATGGTGATGAGCCCCAGCTAATTATTTACAATAAAAATCAGGTTAGTGTTTCGTCCTTTGTGACCACAACCTTGCCTGTGATGAACATCAATATTTCAGCCGAGACAGTTTCAGAATTGGGGCTGGATGAAACCTACGCAATTGAAGAATACACAGCAGCATCCATGAGTCTTTATGACAATCGCAGTGATTTTGATGATGCAGTTCGCACTACAGATTCTGACATCAAAATACACATGCGCGGTGGCACAACTATAAATGCGCCACAGAAGAGCTATCGTATCACCTTGCTTAATAACGGTGATGACATGGACAAAACCAAAAAGGAAAAACTTCTTGGTATGCGCTCTGATGACGATTGGATTTTGTTTTCTGCCTATTCCGATTATGAGAAGATTAGAACAGTATTTTCCATGAACCTATGGGAGCAGATGGCATCAAAGGATAATGAGTGGCAAGCAGAGGTGTCAAACCAGTATCAGTATATAGAGCTGTTTTTCAATGGTCGCTACCATGGGCTCTATGCACTGGCTACACCTATAGACAATAAATCCTTTGATATAAAAGACGGCGAGACTTTGTTCAAGAAAAAGGATTGGTCCGGCAGTGAGTTTTCCCAAGATTTGGAGTACGTAGAATATGAGGACGGCTCAGGAGTTGAAATGTTGCCAGGCTACTCTATCAAGGACGGAGATGCAGCAGCCTATGAGACTCTACATGAGCTCTACTACAACCTGGCTTATTCCAAGGACAGTGAGTTGATCAGAAGTAGCTGTGATGTTGAAAATTCCATTGATTTATGGCTTTTTTACAAAATCACCCAAGCGGTTGATAATGTATACGGAACCAATGTAAAAAATCTCTATGTGGGAACCAAGGAATCTGCCACTGGAGTGGATGGATATAAGCTACTATTTTCTCCATGGGACATGGATCAAACCTGGGGCAATCGCTTCGTGGATGGTCAGGGCAGTCATGGAATTACATCCTACTACAACGCCACCGATTATGATTTGCCTATGGAGTGGTCTCCAGTTTACTTCTTACAGCAGTGTGGGGACGAGGAAATCATAGAGCAGGTGCAGCAGCGCTACCAAGAATTACGAGAAAGCGTGCTTTCTGACGAAAGCCTCACTCAAGCCATCGCAGACTACGAAGTAGACATCTATGATTCCGGTGCTTTTGAGCGAACCATGAATCGCTGGCCAGATGGCAACTATTATGATCCAGCGGTAAAGCTAGATGATTTTGAGAGTTTTGTGCTACAGCGTATGAAATATATGGATGGCTATATTGAGAGTTTATAGCTTAATAAAAATATACCCGAAAGGGTATATTTTTTTATTAAAACGGAATATTATACCCGATATGGTATAAATCCATAAAAAATATTGAAATTATACCCGATTGGGTATATATTGAGTTTATGAATACAATTGGCGAATATATAAAAACTGAACGAAGAAAAGCGGGATTGACTCAAGAAGAGTTTGCAATGCGTGCAGGACTTGGTCTTAGATTTGTTAGGGATCTTGAGCAAGGTAAGGAGACTGTGCGCCTTGATAAAGTAAATCAAGCATTAGAAATGTTTGGCATGCAGGCTGTTCCAGGAGAAATTGATAGGAGTAAAATAAATGGCTAGAGCAGGTAAGGTCTATGTACAAAATGAATATGTAGGCAGAATATATGAAACTGATGAAGGCTATGAATTTGCTTATGATGATGAGTATTATTCTAGGGAGACTGCTATACCAGTTAGTTTGACATTTCCATTATCAGAACAAGTTTATAAATCCAACACCCTGTTTTCTTTTTTCGATGGTCTGATTCCAGAAGGTTGGTTGCTTGGTATAGTAGAACGTAATTGGAAGATTGATGGTAGAGATAGATTTGGTCTATTGCTTGCAGCTTGTAGAGACTGCATAGGCGATGTATATATAGAAGCAGAGGAATAATATGAGATGTTTATGTTGTAACCGTTTAATGGTGAACCCATCAGAATATGAGGTTGCATCGGGATGGCATAAAAAGTGCATAAAGGATTTTTTTGGAACGGATGAGTTGCCGGATTTTAATATATCAGAAGAGATGCTAGAAAATTTGGCAAACAGTACTGTCAATAAGGGATTAACTGTTCCGGGAGTTCAAAAAAAGCTTTCGTTACATCTGTCAAAAGAAGATAAATCTGCGCGATTCACAATCGTAGATTATCCCACAGGTTATATATTAAAACCTCAATCAGATGATTTTAGAGCTTTGCCAGAATCAGAATTTCTTTCCATGAAGTTGGCAGAAATGATGAATATAAAGACGGTCCCTAATGGGCTTATCAAGTTAAATGGCGCTTATGCATATATTACAAAAAGAATTGATAGACTAAATAATAGAATGTATGCCATGGAGGATTTTTGTCAGCTTTCAAATCGTAACACAGCTGATAAATATAAGGGATCATATGAGGGATGCGGAAGAGTTATTGATAAGTATTCTAAAAACATTGGTTTAGATAAAACAGAGTTTTTCTATAGACTAATTTTTTGTTTTGTGACCGGGAACTCCGATATGCATTTAAAAAATTTTTCATTAATTGAAAACGAACCAGGTGGAAGAGTATTTAGTTTATCTCCTGCTTATGATATGTTACCCGTTAATATTATCATGCCACAAGATAAAGAGCAGATGGCCCTTACGGTAAATGGTAAAAAAAGAAATATCCGAAAAAAAGATTTTCTTATAATGGCTGATAATTTAGGTATCAAGTCAAAAGTGGCTGAAAGAATAATAAACCAAGTATGTAAATATCAAGATAAAATAATAGAAGAAATACAACAATCATATATTCCTGATGACTTGAGGAAAGATTTTGCTTTATTAGTAAAAGCTAGAGTGAGCGTATTTGACTGAAAGGAAATAAATGAAAGCAGCATTTGGAACAGTTATATATAAACAGGCGAGAGGATTCTTAGATGAATTGATGGCTTGCGTTGAAAATCAGACGGACAAGGATTTTGACGTGCTGATAGTAAATGACAACTATGAGAAGCAGGAGCTGGATGAGCTCAATTTACAGGCAGACATGCTGGTAGATTTACAGCCACAGCATGTAAGCATAGCCCAAACCAGAATCGAAATGATTCGCGCTGCAAAGCATGCAGGCTATGATTTGCTTATCGTATCCGACGCGGATGATACTTTTGCCCCAACAAGAGTGGAAGAGTACAAAAAGGCGTACGAAATGGACAAATCCTATGCTTTCTACTATAATGATTTAGTTACGGACGAGGGTAAGACTGTCCTTGAAAAAATGCCTGAGACGGTTACTAGTGCAAAAGCTATCTCCCAGTCCAACTTTATCGGCATGTCCATTGCTGCTATCAATCTGAATATGATTGATGATGAGTTTATAGATTCCCTCAGCGAGGGGGACTGCCCAGTGTTTGACTGGTATTTTTACACCAGGATGCTGATGGACATTGGTCCAGGTAAATTAGTGGGAAATGCCGCTACTATTTATCGCATTCACGAGAATAATCAGGTGGGCACCACTCACGACGTGGATCAGGAATACAGAGTGAAGCTTACTCATTACGAGAACTTAGCTAAACGTTATCCATATTTCAAACACCTCTATGAGGATTTGAAGAATTTGGATATTACAAAAATAGATACAAGCCAGAGCCACAACGGTTACTGGTGGAGCAACATTATTATGGAGGATTCCTATGAAATTTAATTATCAGGACATGGTGGCAGGAAATCAGAAGCCATATGTTATCGCAGAGCTTGGAGCTAATCACAATGGTGATATGGACCTTGCAAAGACAATGATCAAGACTGCAAAGGAGTGCGGCGCTGACTGCGTTAAGCTTCAGTCTTTCACAAAGAACAACGTTTTCTCTAAGAAAAATTACGAGGATAACTACTTCCTCGGTGACGACTATAGAAACAGAACAGACTACACACTTGAGTCAATCGTTGAGGCATACGCTCTTTCTAAGGAGCAGCATCACGAGCTCAAGGCATACTGTGATGAAATCGGTATCGAGTTCACATCTACACCTTTTGACAAGGCTGGCGTAGACCTTCTCGTTGACGAGCTTCATGTACCATTCATCAAGGTTGCTTCTATGGATGTTGAGAATGTTCCTTTCCTCAAATACATCGGAAGCAAGGGCGTACCAGTAGTTATCTCTACAGGTCTTACCGGCATGGATGATGTTTGCAATGCTATCGCAGCTATCGAGGCAGGTGGATGCCACGAGATTTGCGTACTTCACTGCGTATCAATCTACCCACCAGCAGACGAGCAGGTAAACCTCAACAATATCGACATGTACCGTATGGCATTTGGCTATCCTACAGGATACTCAGATCACACATTTGGTACTGTTGCACCTATTATGTCTATCGCTAAAAACGTGTGCATCATCGAGAAGCACTTCACAATGGATAAAAACATGAAGGGTTGGGACCACAAGATTTCTGCTAACCCTGAGGAAATGAAAATCATCTGCGATGCAGCAGAGCAGGGTCACAAGATGATGGGCTCATTCCGCAAGGTTGTCAACGAAAGCGAGCACCAGAGAGGTGAGTACAAGCGCTCTATCGTAGCCGCTCACGACATGAAGGCTGGTCACATCCTCACAGAGGAAGACCTCGACTACAAGCGCCCAGGCACAGCCATCTCACCTAAGTTCTATGAGATGCTCATCGGAAAAGTGCTCAAGCGCGACATTACAGAAGACGAGCTCTTCCAGTGGGGTGATTTCTAATGATTGCTTTTATTCCAGCCCGCGGGGGTTCCAAGGGAGTCTCAGGGAAAAACATAAAAGAAATTTGCGGCAAGCCTCTGATTGCCTGGACCATCGAAGCAGCTAAAAAGGCTGAGGGTATCGACCGCGTCATTGTCACTACAGATGATGAGGCAATCGCTGCGGTAGCAAGAGAGTACGGCGCCGAGGTTCCATTTATGAGACCGGCCGAGCTTTCTAGCGATACTGCTTCTGCAATTGATGTGTATTTGCATGCCACAGAGTTTGTTATGAATGAGACAGGCGAGAAAATAGATAAGTTCATGGTGCTGCTTCCTACAGTTCCACTTCGTACTGAGAAGCACATTGATGAGGCTATCGCCCAGTTCAAACATGACAAGGCCACTACACTTATTTCATTTGCAGAGGCAGAGGTGCCAGCTAGCTGGTATCATGTGACAGACGAGCAGGGACGTGTTCATAACGCAGGCTTTGGCGCAGGTGCTACAATGGGCAATCGCCAAGCTAATGAGACTTACATTGTGCCAAACGGCGCTATTTACATTCTCGATTATGAGCTTCTCAAAAATAAGAGAACCTACTATTGTGACAACACCGTTGCCTATGTTATGAAACGTGAGGATTCAATCGATATCGATTATCCTATCGACTTCGAGTTTGCAACATGCTTAATGCAAAAGAGAACTAATTCCTAAGGATTAATATATATGACTTTAATTAGAGCTATAGCCTTTCTGCTACATTTCACGTTAGTGCCTGTAGCAGTGGGCAGACTAATTACATACAAGCTACGCAAGACCCAGGATGAGTCGCCTATCGCGACTTATGTTTTGGGTCTATTTGGGGCTTTAGGAATATTTTATATTCTCTGCTCTATTCTGGTTTGGCATCAATATTGGAATACCTTCACCGAACCATTTACCGGTTGCTTCACTGCTCTATGCATAGCGTATTCAGTGGTAATCGCAGTGCTTGCCATTGTATGGATTAAAAAGGACTTAGCAGCAATCAAAAAATTCCCAGTATATGTCCGTGCAAAATTTGCACACTGCAAGGTTAATTTCAAAAATAGTAAATTGATTGCGGTATATGCACTTATTTTTGTGGCTCTTTTAGTGGTTCAGCTTTATTTTGCATTTGCCTACGAGATAAATGAATGGTCCTACGATGACTATGACTACGTGGTAAATAGTCAGGACACTATCACCACAGACACTATCGCATATGCGAATTTCATCACAGGCGAGATGCCATATACCTCTGAGAAGAGAGTTGTTACAGCATGGCCTACATACATTGCATATTTGGCAAGGGTATCTAGCTTTGAGGTGACAACAGTTTGTCACACTATCCTGCCAGTGATTTTACTTATTATCGCATATACGGTTTTTTGTTATATTTCACTGTTCCTGTTCAAGGATGATGAGAATAGACTTATTTTCATGATTTTGCTTTCCATGGCGAATATATTTGGTCTCTATTCTCACTACTCGGTTACATTTAGATTGCTTGGGGCAATCTGGCAGGGCAAGGCAGTTTTATGTGCTATAGCAGTTCCATTTTTTATGGTGTATTTATTCAATGCCTATAGCGAGAAGATTACAAATAGCAGGCTACTTGGCATTGCGCTGTTTTCCCTTGGCTCATGCTCGCTGACGACCATGTCAGCATTACTTGTTACAGCCACTGCAGTAGCAGTTTGGTTGTGCATGAGTATTTACAATAGAAAACCATGGGGAATTCGCTACCTCGTAGCTAGCCTCTTTGGAGTTTTATATTTACTATTATTTTTCATGCTTATGCGAGCCCTGCTCAATGATATGAAGCATGGAAGCAACATTTTCAATCGCTCTAGGAGCACGAATTGGTGGTACAAATGGTTTGGTTAAAATTTTTATACGGTATCACTAAGGAATACTGGGGCGGCCTGGGATTCCCACTGCTATTTGGAATAGCTTTGGTAGGGATACTCGTATTTGAAAGAGAAAAAATAAAACGGTATGCATTCCTGTGGTATACGGGATTAATACTTGTTTTCATATATAATCCGGTGACTCTTTTCGTTTGCAAAAAGTTGATGGAAGAGAGTACATTTGATCAGTATTACAAGAGATTTTTTACATTGATACCGATACTTATAATCGTTGCCTATGGTTTCACACTTCTTTTAAACAAACTATCAGGTGTGAAAAAGCTGGCAGGATTACTAGCTATTATGTTAATAATTGGGGTGCTTGGTCATTCCATTTATTCAGAAAGCTGGTACACAAAGGCTGAGAATCGAAACAAGGTACCTCAGGACGTGGTAACAATCTGCGATATTTTTGCAGACTATGAGGGTGACACCATCAGCATCATGGCACCTCAGGATATAGCGGTTTATTTGCGCCAAATGGATAGCAGATTCACAATGCCATATTCTAGATATTTGCCAGATGAGGCCTACGAGCTTACTAATCTTGAGCCAGACACACAGGTAGTCGAGGATTACTGCGCAGGTAAAAGCGTTGATTTTGTAGTTGTTTCAGCAGTAGAGAGCACATTGAACACTTACCTTGACAATGGCTACACACTCTATGGCAGGACACCATATTACGCAATCCTTCAGGTGCCTGATACCAATTGGGTATTGACTGAGTATAGTGATGATGCTGATTTACAGGGGCTTTGCTATACTATGTACAATGAGAATGACGGCACGCTGATTGTTATAGATGGCGGTCACATTGAAAATTCATGGAAGCTCAGAAAAGCCATCAGAGACTATGGTGGCACCGTAGATGCTTGGATTATTACTCATTATCATATGGATCATATAGATGCCTTTAATGATATTTATGAGAACCCTGAGGATCTTACAATCAAGGACGTTTATGTGACACCTCTTGATGCGGATACATTCTACAGTGTCGCTCAGGAGTGGGATGATGTAGAGTCCTTCGACAAATTCCAGAAAATCACAGAGGGCGCTGACAACATTCACGAGGTTCAAAGGGATGATGTTTTAGAGTTTAGTGATGGGCTTACCATTACCTTCTACAATGCTTTTGATGATGTTGTAGTAGAGTGTGCAGAGGACATTCCAAACAATGATTCATTGGTATTCAAAATGGAAACAGAACATCGCAGCATTTTGATGTGTGCCGATTGTCATAGCAAGTTCATGGCAGAATATTTGGTGGAAACATATGGAGATGAGCTAAAAGCTGACATCCTCCAATGCGGACATCACGGCAATAATAGCATGCCGACAGAGACTGGATTTTATGAATTAGTCGACCCAGATATTGCTATTTTTGATATGCCTGATGCCATGCTCACCAGTCCACAGTACACAGCGGGAGCGCTGGCAGCATATTTACAGGAATTAGGTGCGAAAATTGTTTGGTTCAAAACAGCTCCAAACGCTTTTGCCTTCTAGTTAACGGAGAATAAAATGGAACTAATAAATAAAAACAAAAAAGTATTATCCATAATCCTGGTTGCTTCACTGATTTTTGCCCGAAGCAACCTAGGAATCACCGTAAATAAATGGGTATTATTAATAAATGTTTTTGTTAACGCATTAGGCTTGGTCTTTTGCGGGTTAATGTTTGTACAGGATAAAAAGCAGATTAAAAAAGGTATGCTCAATCCAGCAGTTGCCTGGGCAGTTATTTTCTCAGCATTAGTATTTGTGTATGGACACTTTAAAATTGGCACACTTAGCGATTTCTACAGTCGCCAGTTTGCTATTATGACCGTTGTTCCGGCAGTGGTTATCATGATGATTCTTTTCTCAAATGAGAAGGATGTTGTTGAGATACTTGCAAAGGCAGGCTCAGTCATCATTTTTACCACATTAATCACTAGCTTACTTTATGATGATGTGTGGAAGGAATGGACGAATGGCACCATCTCAGATTCCAGAGTAGGCGCCACACCAGCAGGTTCCTGTGTTGATACAGCTAACATGATGATTATCCTGTTGATTCCAATCATCTATCAGCTTTATTTTAAAAAAGAAATAAAAAAGTATATACTTCCTTTGATTTTGGGCATCTTTCAGATATTTGCTTCTGGTTCAAAGGCAGCGATTATTCCATTGGGAATCGTTTTTGTTATAATGATTGTTAGTGCAGCAAAGGATAAAAAGACACTTAGAAGAAATATCATTGTTCTCGCGGTCCTAGCTGCTATCGGCACAGTTGTTGTTATGACAGTGCCACTGTTTTACAGAATTATCGGTAGCAGATTTATCGAGCTGTTCACTGGTCTTGGCAGTGACGAGTACGATTTACACACCAGCACAGGTCAAAGAATGGCAGTTGCTGCAGAGTTTAAAAAGCATTTTGGCGAGACTCCATTATTTGGTCACGGCTTCTATGCCTTCAAGGAAATGGCTTACTCACAGTTAGAGGAGTACAAAGTCAACGGAGTCATTCACTATAGACATTTACAGATACACAACAATTTCATGGAGCTTTTATTCTCCTATGGTATCGTTGGATTCGTTTTATATTACTGGTTCCCAGTATACTTAGCTATTAAATCGTTTATGTCCAAAAATAAACAGGTAATAGTTTTAACACTGTCATTTTTGGTTTCATTCTTTTTTATAGATTTAGGCCTTGATATGTATTACAAATATATGCTTCCATATTTCACATATTTTGTAATCTACACAATTTACAAGACAGGCCGTGACAATTAGGAGGAAAATTATGAAGTACGCAATTATTGGATGTGGAAGAATTTCACCAAACCACGTAGTAGCTTCTCAGAAGACAGGACTTGATTTGGTGGCATTGTGCGATTTGGATTTAGCAAACACACTAGACAAAATCAAGAAATTTGATTTAGACGCAAATTATGTAAAGCAATACACAGACTACAAGGAGATGCTTGCAAATGAAAAGCCTGAGCTTGTTGCTATCGCTACAGAGTCAGGAAAGCATGCACAGATAACGCTTGATTGTATCGAGGCTGGATGCAATGTCATCATTGAAAAGCCTATAGCACTTTCACTTGCAGATGCAGATGCAATCATCGAGGCTGGTCACAGAAAGGGTGTCAAGGTTTGTGCTTGCCACCAGAACAGATTCAACAAGTCAATCCAGATGATTAGAGAGGCCCTTGAGAAGGGACGTTTTGGTCGTCTTTTATATGGTACAGCTCACATCAGATGGGCTCGTGACCACGAGTATTATGATAGAGCTGCTTGGAGAGGCACATGGGAGCAGGACGGTGGTGCACTTATGAATCAGTGTATCCACGATATCGACCTTCTCCGTTGGATGATGGGAGACGATGTTGTCCGCGTTGTTGGTATGACTGACAGATTAAAGCACAACTATATCCAGGCAGAGGACCTTGGTATCGCTCTCGTTCAGTTCGCTAATGGCAGCTACGGTATCATCGAGGGTACTACAAATGTTTATCCAAAGAACCTTGAGGAGACACTTTACATCTTTGGCGACAAGGGTACAGTAAAGGCCGGCGGTGACGCAGTTAACCTTCTTGAGGAGTGGAATTTCGCTGATTATGTTGATGATCCAGAGCAGGTTAAAAAGGAGTGCTCAGAGCTTCCTCCAAACGTATACGGTTTTGGTCACTCAAAGCTTTATAGAGACGTAATTGATGCTATCGAGAATGATAGAGAGCCATATGTAAATGGTGAGGCAGGTCGCCGCGCTCTTGAGATGGTTCTTGCAATTTATAAATCAGCTGCAACAGGAGAATCAGTTGAGTTCCCAATGAAGGACTGCAGCACAATGGACTTTGTAGGTAGATTTGATAAGTAATTCGGAGGCACTTTTCCATGAATGGGGAAGTGCCTACTTATTTGACAAAGTTATTAAAAGTTATTAAACTAAAATAAAGTTATTAAAAGTTATTAAACTTTGACAAAGTTATTAAAAGTTATTAAAGGAGTGTGCTATGGCGAATCCATTTAATATTAGTTTTGGAAAAGAACCATCAAGGTTGATATCCAGATCATCTCAGGTGAATACAGTAATTGAGACGTTTAATAGCGAAAGCCCTTCCACTCAGGCATATATGATTACAGGTGTGAGAGGTGCAGGGAAGACAGTTACCATGACTTATATTGAGCATGAGTTGGTAAAAGATTCCCAGTGGATATCGGTCCCACTGAACCCAAATACTAATTTACTTGATGGATTTGCATCTCACTTGTGCATGTATAAAGTGTTAGAAGCACCGTTTAAAAAGGCGGACATTAATATTTCTCTTTTCAATATGAGTGCATCAATCACTTCAGATAAGCCGGCAGCCACTGTAGAAGTACAGTTATTAAAAATGCTCAATGTGGTAAAGACGTTAAATAAAAAAGTATTAATCACTATTGATGAAGTTGTTAAGAATCAGCAAATGATTGAGTTTGCTTCTGCATTTCAGACATTTGTCAGAGAGGACTATCCAGTATTTTTACTAATGACAGGTCTGTTTGAGAATATTAGAAATCTCCAGAATGAAAATACACTTACATTTTTATATAGAACACCAAGAATAGATTTAAAGCCTCTCGGTATAGTTGGAATGGCAAATGATTATAAAGAGGTATTCAACATTTCTAGTGAAGAAGCAGAAGAAATGGCCCGTTTTACCAAGGGGTATCCATATGCCTTCCAAACTCTTGGCTATATCAAATGGGAAGAGAATAAAGACCTGAATGGATTAATTCCGAGATTTGATAGTATGATGGAAGATTTTGTTTATGAAAAAATCTGGTCGGAATTATCAGAAGGTGATAAAAAAGTGTTATCGGCTATAGCACGGAATAATGGCAGAATGAAGACTAGCGAGGTTCAGGCAGCTACTGGTAATACTTCAAGCAGTTTTTCCACATATAGGAAACGATTACTGGAAAAAGGGTTAATTGATACATCAGATTATGGCTATGTGGAATTATCTCTGCCTAGATTTGGAGAAATAGTGAATGCTTGGAACTATTAGTGATATAATAGTAGAAATTGATTTTTAGACACTTTTTGAGTACACTACAGATTGATTTATTTAATGATGGATTAAAGGATAAAAGGGTGAAAAATAAAAATACAATTAGAAAGATAGAGAGTGTAATCGAGCTCGTTATTATGGCAATTGCATATTACTTCATGTGGAAGTACAAGATATTTGATAAGGCATATTTTTTCCCATTCCTTGGAAAAGGTAAATATGTGCTCATGGGAGTATATTTTGTACTTATGCTTGTTATCATACATTTGTGTGAGGGCTTCAAGTATGGAATATTAAAAATAGCAGATGTACTGTTTTCCCAATGGATTGCAATTCTTATTGTTAATGGGGTCACATATTTTCAGTTATGCCTTATGGCAAATGCAATGATACCAATAAAACCATTAGTATGGCTGTCGCTTATTGATTTTGCAGTTTCCCTTGTGTGCGTTTACATATTTTTTGCAATATATGAACGCTACTCAAAGGCTAGCAAGCTTCTGATGGTATATGGCAACAAAGAATCGGTTGGGCTGAAGCTTAAAATGGATACTCGCGCAGACAGCTACAATATTAAAAAAATTGTCAGCATCGATGAGGGCGAGGACGCCATTTTTGAAATGCTTAATAATTATGATGGACTTGTTATTTCAGACGTTAGTGCTGAGCAGAGAAACGATTTACTGAAATATTGCTACATGCACAATATCGAGACATACATTACACCAAAGATTTCTGACGTAATCATCGGTGGTGGCGAGGGTATCCACCAGTTTGATACACCGCTTGTGATGATTAATACTACAGGTCTCACACCAGAGCAGGCTATTGTAAAGAGATTCTTTGACTTGGTGCTTTGTATCATTGCAGCAGTAGTGCTTTCGCCACTTATGCTTATCGTTGCTATCGCAATCAAGCTAGAGGATCATGGTCCAGTATTTTACAAGCAGGCACGTGTAACCAAGGATGGCAAAGTATTTGACATTCTCAAATTCAGAAGCATGGTTGAGGACGCCGAGCAGCGCCCAGCCACAGATGATGATGACCGCATCACCAAGGTAGGTCATGTAATCAGAGCTACACGTATCGACGAGCTCCCACAGATTTTCAACATCATCAAGGGAGACATGTCCATTGTTGGTCCACGCCCAGAGCGTACTGAGCACGTAGACAAATACACAGCTGCTATTCCAGAATTTGAGTTCCGTAGCAAGGTAAAAGGTGGTCTCACCGGCTACGCCCAAATCTACGGCAAATACAACACATCAGCCTACGACAAAATCAAGCTAGACCTGATGTACATCGAAAACTATAGCTTCCTTCTCGACGTAAAGCTGGTCCTCATGACCATCCGAATCGTCTTCAAGAAAGAAAGCACCGAAGGCTTCGACAAAGTCGTAACAGCCGATGAAATTTTGGCTGAGTTGGATAATGAGCAGAAATAATCGTAACAGCCGATGGAATTCTCGGTTGTTTGGATTAGAGTGAGAATAAAATATTTAGATGAGCTTGTAGTTCTATAGATAATCTAGAAGAGTAAGCTGGTAGGAAACAATAAATACGGGTATTTTTCGAGAGTATAGTGAAAAAATGATACTAAAAAATGACTATAAGGAATTTTTTAGTGTCAGGAGACGAAGTCGACGATAAACGATGAGAAAAATATTCGTATGTATTGTTTCCGTAACCAGCGTAGAGTTTAGATTAACTTGTGAGCGTAACAGGCGGAGTAGAGGTATTTATGCCAATTTATGTTCCTAAGATTAAAAGAGAATTTCAGAGATGTACGCAGTGCGTCATGGACACCACGGATTCGATGATCGAATTCGATGAGCAGGGTGTCTGTGACCACTGTCGCAACTTTGAGAAAAATATAAAGCCATATTGGAATCCTAATAAAGAGAATCGAGAGGAGCTTGAAAAAGTTGCAGCTCAGATTCGCAAGGATGGAGAGGGCAAGGATTACGATTGCATCCTTGGTATGTCAGGTGGAGCTGATAGCTCTTACCTTGCATACATAGCCAAGGAGGTAATGCACCTTCGTCCTCTTATTTACGTTGTAGACACAGGTTGGAATCTCAATGTAGCTGTTGAGAATATCGAGAAAATCGTCAAGGGCATGGACCTTGATATGTACACTGATGTCATCAACTGGAAGGAGATGAGCGATTTCCAGCTTTCTATGTTCAAAGCTGGTATTAGTAGCTGCGATGCCCCACAGGATCAGGCTATTTTCGCTTCTCTTTATAATTACGCAGTAAAACATAAAATTAAATGGGTTCTTACAGGCTCGAATAATAGTACTGAGTTCGTTCGCCCACCAGTAGAGTGGATTTACATGAACGACAAGCGAATGAATAACGATATTCACAAGAAATTCGGAAAACGTCCACTTAAGACATACCCACAGTGTGGTATTTTGAAATATAGAATTCTCTACAAGTATTTCTACGGCATGAAGAGATTCTACCCACTTGATTACGTGGTTTACGATAAGGCAAAGGCTGAGGATTTCCTTCACGAGAAATACGGCTGGACTAAGTACGAGAACAAGCATTACGAGAATGTATTTACTCGATTCTTCGAGGGATACTACTTACCATATAAATTTGGATTCGATACCAGAAAAAATGTGTATTCTACTCAGATTCTTGCTGGCACTATGACTCGCGAGGAGGCTCTTGAAAAGCTCAAGACCAATCCATACGACACAGACCAGATGGAGCAGGACAAGGAATACATCGCAAAGAAGCTTGGCATCACAACAGAGGAATTCGACGAAATCATCAATTCCCCAGCCCACACCCCAGACGATTACAAGAATTCTATGTGGATGATTCGTCTAGGATTAAAGATTTGTAAATTATTGGGTATAGAGAAACGTAACATGAGGTTCTAAAGGACTGGAAAAAGTAATAGTGAATAAAAATATGATGAATCTTGCTTGCAAGAATGAAGAATATTTTTATTTACTATTATCCTGCATTGCAGGACCAAAACGACATGAATATTTTCTGAACGAAGTGAGGGAAATATGAATGAGTGTTGGTCTTTTTCCAGTATATAGGAGATATTATGGTAGCAATTATAAATTACGGCTTAGGAAACCTAGGCAGCATTGCAAACATGCTAAAGGTTATAGGTGAAAAAAGTGTAATAACTGCGGACCCAGACAAAATCAAAGCCGCAGACAAAATCATTTTGCCAGGAGTTGGCGCATTTGACGCCGGCATGGGCAAGCTCAACGAAACAGGCTTAGTTGACCTAATCAAAGAGGAGGCAGCAAACGGCAAGCCAATCCTTGGCATTTGTCTTGGTATGCAGCTTCTTGGAAATGGTTCTGAGGAGGGTGAACTCCTAGGACTTGGTCTTATAGATTTTGAGTGCAAGCGATTTAATATCCCAGCAGAGATGAATCTCAAGGTTCCTCACATGGGTTGGGACATCGTAGAGTTCAAGAAAAATGTACCACTTTTAGATGGTATTGAGGGACGCCAGCGTTATTATTTTGTTCATACTTATCATGCAGTTTGTAAGAATGACGAGGATGTTATGATGACCTGTGATTACGGTTATGAGTTTGCTTGTGCAGTAAACAAAGGTAATGTTTACGGCGTGCAATTCCACCCAGAGAAGAGTCACGATTTCGGAATGAGACTTTTAGAAAATTTCACTAAAAAGTGCTAAGAGGTAGCTATGTTTAATAGACCAAGAATTATTCCAGTTCTCTTGATTGATGATAGAGACCTGATTAAAACAATAAATTTCAAAAAGCCAACTTACCTTGGCGACCCTGTCAACGCCCTGAAAATTTTCAATCGCAAGGGTATTGATGAGATGGCAGTTCTTGATATCTCTGCCAGCAAAAAGGGAATCGAGCCAGATTTTGAGTTGCTTACAGATATGGCATCTGAGGCATTTATGCCATTGTCATATGGCGGCGGCATCAAGACTCTTGATCAGGTAAGAAAGCTTCTTGCTATCGGATATGAGAAAGTAGTTTTAAATACAAGCCTTGTAGAGGATGAGCAGCTCGTTAAGGATGCAGTAGCACTTGCTGGTTCCCAGTCAGTTGTGGCATCAATCGATGCAAAGCTTGTAAAGGGTAAATACAAATGTGTCATCTGCGACGGCACAAAAGTCATCGACATGACTCCAGTAGAGCTTGCAAAGCATGCGGAGGAGCTTGGTGTAGGTGAGATTTTCCTTAACAGCATTGACAGAGATGGAATGATGACCGGTTACGATACAAAGCTCATCAATGAAGTAGTTGAGGCTGTCAGCATCCCTGTAACAGCCTGCGGAGGCGCCGGCGGTATCTCAGACCTCAAGGACGCCCTGGAAAACGGTCACGCTCACGCAGCAGCCGGAGGCAGCATGTTCGTATTCTACGGTCGTTTGAAGGCGGTATTGATTACAGCACCTACCGAAGAGGAGCTGACTAAGGCAGGGATATATAGCAATTAGGAGGGACCCGTATACGGGAAGAACCTGATTGCCACGACACACTCACATTTTGCGAAGCAAAATTTTAATAGTGTGTCTTCCCGTTTATTAGAGAAAATATGAAGATTCTATTAATAGATGTTAACTGCAAATACAGCTCCACAGGCAAAATTGTCTACGACCTCTACCGCCGCCTCAACGCAGACGGTCATGAGGCTCGAATAGCATATGGCCGTGGAGATGTCATAGATGAACCAGGCATTTACAAGTTTGGTTTGGATTGGGAGACCAAAAAGCATGCAGCCCTCGCACGCATCACAGGCAAAAACGGCTGCTATTCTCCAAAATCTACGGCTCGCTTGATTGAGTATATCAAGGAGTTCAAACCAGATTTGATTCATATACACGAGTTGCATGCATACTTTGTTAATCACGGGCAGCTCCTAGAGTTTTTAAAACAGGAGCAGATTCCAGTAGTTTGGACATTCCACTGCGAATATATGTACACAGGCAAGTGCGGATTCGCATACGAGTGCCAGCAGTACAAGAGCGGCTGTGGACACTGCCCATATTTGCACGAGTATGTTAGCTCACTCGGTATTGATAGGACTGCACAGCTGCTTTCAGAGAAAAAGCAGAGCATGGAAGGCCTTAATCTAAAGGCTATTGTGACACCTTCAAAGTGGCTTGCAGATAAAACAAAGGAAACATACCTGTATAAAAACAATATTCAGGTTATTCATAATGGTATAGACACAGACGGCATATTCTATCCTAGACAAAAGGATGAGAGCCTGCGAGCAGAGTATGGCATACCAGCAGACGCTAGACTGATTCTTGCTGTTGCCCCTACTATCATGGATGTCCGCAAGGGCGGCCAGATGGTTTTAGATTTGGCAGAGACTATGCCTGAGACACACTTCGTGCTTGTAGGCGCTAACGAGACAAAACGTCACTCAGCAAATGTTCAGCTAATTGCTCGCACAAAGGACCAGGACGAGCTTGCTCGTTGGTATTCTGAGGCGGATTTGTTTATAATATGCTCTAAGGCAGAAAATTTCCCTACCACATGTATCGAGGCACTTTGCTGTGGCACAGCCGTAGTAGGGCTTGACGAATGTGGCACAAAGGAAACTGCACCATCACCTTACGGCACCTTCGTAAAGGTGGACATAGCCGGTGACGCCGACGTAAAATACGCCGCCACCATCGAGGCACTGCAGCAGGCAATAGATTCACAGCTCGCCCGTGGCCTATCCGCAGACGAAATCCGTGCCTATGCCGTAGAAAACTACGACAACCGTGTCATGTACCAACGTTATTTGACTGTATACAACAACTAGCCAAGTAACGATGCTGCATGCTACTATTCAATATTTATGAAAACCATAAATATAATTATTATTTATATTTAAAATAGTATTTGTTACGATTTGAAATTAAAATTTGCATCTGTAGCTATCAAGCTCTGAGTGTTGTCGTAGGAGACGTGTCAGTCGACGAAGACAATATCTCAGGCTTGAGAGCGTAACAGGTGCTATGTAAATAGTCTGAGAACGTAACAAATACGAGGAGTAAATTAAGAATGAAAATATTGCATATAGGCATGCCTTCACATTTTACTGAGGGCATGTTGTATCAGGAAAATATGTTGATAGCCATGAATGTGAAGGACGGCCACGATGTTACAATCATCACGGATGTCTACCACTACGAGGGCAGCAAGCTTGTAGAGTGTCCAGAGGAGGACCGCATCATGGAAAATGGTGCTCGCCTCATCAGACTCAAATACGACCGAGTATTTTTCAGTGATCTTTGGACAGAGAAGATTCAAAAGTGCCGCAAGCTGAAAAAATACCTTAACGAGATTGCCCCAGACACAATCCTTTACCATGGTGTTTGTGGTTACGAGATGATGGATGTTGCAAGCTATTGCAAGAAACATCCAGAGTGCTTGTTCTTCATGGATAGCCACGAGGACTACACTAATTCGGCTATGACACCACTGAGCAAGGCATTTTATAAATATATCCACGGTCATTTTGTTCACAAGGCATTGCCAGAGGTGGACAAGGTCCTTTACATCGGAATCCAGATGAAGGAGTGGCTCAAGGATATCTATGATATTCCTGATGAGAAAATGGAATTCATGGCTCTTGGTGGCATCATTTATTCTCTTGATGAGCAAAAGGAAGCCAGACAGGATATCATTAATCGATTTGCACTTCCACAGGATGCAATCATTCTTGCTCACTCTGGTAAGCTGGAGGCTGGCAAGCGTACAGCAGAATTGCTCCAGGCATTCAATCAGATAGATGACCCAAGACTTGCACTGTTTGTTTTTGGTTCTATTCCAAAGGATATGGAGTCTACACTTAGACCATTATTGGATTCCAACAGCCGTATTCATTTCATGGGCTGGAAGGTCAATAAGGAAATCGAGAAATTCTTGGCAGGCGTTGACCTATACTGTCAGCCAGGCGGGCAGTCATCTACATTTGAGACAGCTATTTGCTGTGGATGTGTCAATATGACCTACCCACACGCCACCTACAAGGATGAGACCTACAGCGACTGCGGCGGAGACAATTATTTCTTCGTTGATACAGTGGAGGATATGGTGGATGTGCTCAAAACAATCACCGAGAATCCTATGGTATTAGAGCAGAAAAAGGCAAAATCCTTTGCTTTTGCTAAGCTTCAGTTCGATTACGAGGTAATCGCCAGAAGAATTTATACACTTGAATAGAGGAAGTTGTATGACTAACAAGGAATTATTTGATAAATTTTGTAAAGAGGTATACGTATGTATATACTCTCAGCCATGGTGGTTAGACGCCATCATCGGCGCAGACAATTGGGATGTATGGATCTATGAAAAGGGCGGTAATGTTTTCGCTGCCATGCCATATTACCTAGAAGAGAAAAATGGCGTGAGACGTATCACTAAGCCACCTCTCACTCAGACTAATGGTCTCATTATCAATTACAAAGAGGCCCCTCAGAACATTGCCAAGATTCAGGCATATGAGGAAGAGATTTGTAATGCAGCCATGGACTTCATCGAGTCTATGGGACTTGATTTATACGAGCAGAACTACCAGTACAGATTCCAGAATTTCCTTCCATATTTCTGGAGGAGATATACTATCTATCCACGAGTTACCTATGTTATCGAGGATACAAGTGATATGGAAAAAGTAGAGGCTGGTATTACCAATAAATATCGCCGTAACATCCGCAAGGGTCAAAAGAATCTTTGCCGCATTGGAGAGATTGATGCAGATACATTCTACACAGAGCACGAGAAGATTTTTGCAAAACAGGACCTCCCTGTTCCTTTCACTCGTGAGCAGTGGAAGAGTCTCTATGCAGCAGCATATGAGCATGAGGCTGGCAAGGTTATAGCAGCCTATGATGAAAATGATAACGTAATGTCGGTGTTATTCCTTTGCTGGGATGACGACGCTGTTTATCTTGATGCAGGCGGTCCAATGCCAGAATATGCCAAGTTCGAGTCATACGAGGCACTGGTTTACGAGGGAATCAAATTAGCCCATGAAAAGGGATTAAAATTCGATTTTGAAGGCAGTGTTGTAAAACAAATCAATCACAGCTTTAGAGAGTACGGGGGTAGACCAGTGGAGTATTATCGTTTCCGCAAGGTCTTCAACCCAGACATTATTAGAAAAGAAGCAGAAGAAGCAATTTCAAGATTATGATAAAGACAGAATTTGACTACAAGGTCGATTTACAAAATAAAAATATATTAATAGTAATGCCAAAGTTTTACGCTTATCAGTCTAAAATGAAAGAGGACCTGATAGCTAGAGGTGCCAATCCACATTTCTATGATGAGGAGCCAGAAAAGACCAAGTTCCTTATTATGAAAAACATGGAGAGCATCTTCCATAAAAAGGATGCCTTTGGCAAGTTCAACCGCAGGCTTACAGAGAAAATATTGGCAGAGATGCCAGCTGGCGGCTACGATTATTTCCTAGTAATCCGTGGTAATGTTTTAGATGAGCAGTTTGTAAATGATATCAAGCTAAAAGCCCTAAAGGCTGGCGGCAAATCCATTTACTACTCATGGGACTCATTTGAGAATATGCGCCATGCAGGTAAAATCGGACAGCTCTTCGACTGGAGAGGTACTTTTGATTCAGTTGACGCTGCAAACTCTGACATGGGCTACGAATTACTCCCATTATTCTACTCAGACGATTTTGATGCTGAGAAATTGGAGATGCCTACTGACTACAAGTATGATTACGTCAGTGTTTCAGCATTTTTCCCATTTAGATACAGATATTTCAAAGCTTTCAAGGAAGCTAATCCTGACAAAAAGCTTTGCCTAAAAATATATTTAAATCCTAGCGTTTATCGTGGCAAAAAGCTAAAGGATCCAAAGCTAGTGAAGAATCTAGATATGGACATTGTTAGCTTCGAGCCATTTTCTCCAGAGGCAATCCGTGACCTTTGCAAAAACTCAAAGGCTGTCCTTGATTTGGCACATGAGCAACAGCAGGGTCTGACAATGCGTACAATGGAGACTCTTGGAATCAAGCGAAAGTTAGTTACAAATAACATATATTTAAAGGACTATGAGTTCTATAATGAGACTAATGATGTGATTCTCACTGATTTGGCTGCAAAGGCTGATGAGGCTGAGAAAACTGGAGATTACAGTGCATTCAAGCTCCCTGACGCCGACTGGCTGGACAAGCCATATGCCGAGGACGAGCGCATGCGCAAACGCTACAGCATCCACGCTTGGATAGATAACCTCTTCAGGTAGTCACATCGTAGTTACGGTATATTTGATTAATGATTAATAGAGTAGATTATTATTTAAATATATATTTTTAAATGAGCCAGTAGCTATCAATCTCTTGATGATCCTTTAGTGAGACATGTTAGTCGAAGAAAGGTTCAAAATTATCCTTGCAAATGCAAGGTAATTTTGTGGCCTAGTAAGCGAAGCTTACATACCCGTAGGCGGAGTATTATTAAGGATTGAGAGCGTAACTGGCGGACTAGGAGTATATAAATGAAATATTTAGTAACAGGTGCTAATGGTTATATAGGTCAGGGTGTAGTTAAGACTATGTTAGACCTAGGTGCTGAGGTCGTAGCCACAGACTTTCATACTGACGATGTTGATTCTCGTGCCAAGAGGATTGATGCAGATTTGTTTACACTTGAGGATCCATATGGCTTTTTTGAGAAGCCTGATGTTGTGATTCATCTAGCATGGCGTGACGGATTCAGACATGCATCTGAGAATCATATGAATGATTTACCAAAGCACTATGCTTTTATAGAGAAAATGTGCCGTGCCGGCATCAGAAAAATGTGTGTAATGGGTACAATGCATGAGATAGGCTTTATGGAGGGCTGCATCAAGGCAGAGACACCATGCGCTCCACAGTCACTTTACGGCATCGCGAAAAATGCCCTTAGACAGGCTACAATGCTTATTTGCAAGGAGACAGGAGTAAAACTTCAGTGGCTCAGAGGCTACTACATTGTTGGTAATACTCACAAGGGCTGCAGCATTTTCTCAAAGCTTACTGCAGCAGCAGAGGCTGGCGATGAGACATTCCCATTTACAACAGGTCAGAATCAGTTTGATTTTACAGACTATGATTTGTTCTGTGAGCAGGTTGCAAAGGCTAGCATGCAGGATGAGGTCCTTGGCATCATCGAATGCTGCACAGGTCATCCGATGAAGCTTGCTGACCGCGTTGAGAAATTCATCACAGACAACGGATACTCTATCAGCCTAGCTTATGGCACCTTCCCAGATCGTCCATACGATTCGAAGGCCGTTTGGGGCGACTCGTCTAAGATAGACAAGATAATGATGAACTATAAATAGCCAGTAACTATCAAGCTCTTAGTGTTTCCGAAGGGAACATTTTAGTGACCGAAGGAAATATCTAAGGCTTGAGAGTGTAACTGGCGAGAGAAAGGGTTAATTATGAAACCAATTTTGTACATTGTAATTCCATGTTACAACGAGGAGCAGGTGCTTCCTATTACAGCTCCTATGTTTTTAGACAAAATCAAGGAGCTTGTAAACTTAGATAAAATTGACGATAAATCTCGTGTCATGTTCGTAAATGATGGTTCTAAGGACAAGACATGGGAAATCATCAAGGATTTGGCAAAGCAGGATGAGCACTTTGTAGGTATCACACAGAGCCGTAACCGCGGTCACCAGAATGCAGTTCTTGCTGGTCTCATGGAAGCAAAGGAGCTTTGTGATATCACTATTTCTATCGACTGCGATGGTCAGGATGATATTAATGCAATGAATGAAATGGTTGATGCTTATGCAGATGGCTGTGAGATTGTTTACGGAGTACGTAATAGCCGCCAGACAGATACATTCTTCAAGAGATTCACAGCTGAGAGCTTCTACAAGCTTTTAAATGGCATGGGCGCAGAGGTTGTATTCAACCACGCAGATTACCGTCTTGTTTCTAGCCGCGTTCTTAATGAATTTGCAAACTTCAAGGAGGTAAACCTTTTCCTTAGAGGAATGTTCCCACTTGTAGGTTTCAAGAGCACTAGCGTTTACTATGCACGTAATGAGCGTATTGCAGGCGAGAGCCACTATCCACTTTCCAAGATGCTGTCCCTTGCATTTGACGGTATCACATCACTCAGTGTCAAGCCTATCAGAATGATTACAGGCATGGGTGTGTTTGTATCATTTGTCAGCTTAGTACTTTTAATCTATTCAATCGTACAGCATTTCCTTGGAAATACAGATTCAGGTTGGTCTAGCCTTATGGTTGCCATCTGCTTCCTTGGGGGCGTGCAGCTCATTTCCCTTGGTGTTATTGGTGAGTACGTTGGTAAGACCTACATGGAGACCAAGCAGAGACCACGCTATATCATCAGCGAGAAAACTTATGAAATGTGCCAAAAAGATGACTAGTCATCTTTTTGTGTACTAGTAAGCGAAGCTTACATTGGAAATTGAGAAAGAGTAGATATGATTAAAGATCCTAATATAAATAATTTCCTAGAATTTGAACGAAAACACAAATGCAACAGCATACGCATATACAATATTCCTGTTTGGACCTTGTATCGCTACGAGATTCACAATGCTATCAAAAAGCACACTGTAGGCTACGAGACAGGTCAGCAGTCTGCTTTCAAAAAAAGTGAGCTTTTTAAAATGGCACTTAACGCCATGAAGCCACTTCCTAGGAAAAAGGCAGATGTGATTTTTGTTGCAGACGGCCGTCGCAATAGAAATATCGACACAGGCGTATATGAGAATATTTTCTTTGATGAGGTTGCTAAAAAGTTTAATAGTATATTGCTAGAGCATCCAGACGAGCACAAGCACTTAGAGCCTAACGGCATGGACAATGTGTTCTTTACAGATAGAGTTGCTTTTAAAACAAATATAGCAGTTAAGCTTTCAAAGAAATTTAATACAAAAAAGAGACAGGACTACACCAACGCTGTAGAGCAGTCATATGGTCCTATCTTCAAAAAAATCCAAGAGTCATTCGGACCGGACCTTTACGAAGAGCTTGTAGAGGGCTTCGTAGATAGAATGATGTACTATGAGATTAATAAAAAGTTCTGTGGAAAGATTCTAGATAGAGTTCAGCCAAAGCTTATCATGGAGCTTTGCTATTATTCTATGGAGTGCTTTGCGTATAGTGCCCTTGGCAAGGAACGAGGCATCCCAACTGCGGAGTACAGCCACGGTTTCGCGTTCCCAGGACACACACCTATGCAGTTCAATCCAGAGGACAATGTGGACGTGTTGCCTGATTACAATCTGATTTTCAGCCGCACTCAGGAGAATATCATCCACATGCCTTCTGATATGCAGGTTCGCACAGTGGGCTTCCCATTTTTCGAGCGAGAACGTAGCAAATATCAGGAGAAATATCCAAAGGATGACAAAACTATTTGCTTTATTTCTACAGTCCGCGAGGGTATAGAGATTAGCAAGCTTGCAGCAGAGGTGGCTAAAAGATTTGGTGATGAGTACCACATTTACTACAAGCTTCATCCACAGGAATTCAATTTCTATAAAGAGAAATATCCTTGGTTACAGAGCGCAAAGCTTGAAATAATTGACACAATAGACAACCACATTTTCAGATACCTAGCAGAGAGCAAAATCACTGTCAGCACATGCTCCGCATCAGTATGGGAGAGCATTGGATTTGGCTGCGGTTCTATACTTCTTGATATCGGAGATACAGGCTACAATATGGCATATCTTATCAAGGAGAAAAACGTGCCACTTGTTAAAACAGCTGATGAGCTAATCGACGTTATAGAAAATCATAAAGAAGCCTATGTTGACCCAGAGAGCATTTTTGAACCAAATGCCATGGACAACATTTGCAGCTTTATTAAAGAATTTATTTAAGCTCTTGCAGACAAACTAATTGTTTAGTCAGCGAGAAGCCAAAGGACTATTGGAGAAACAAAATGAAAATAGTAGCAATAATGCCTATCAAACTAAAAAACGAGAGATGCCCAGGCAAGAACACTAGACTCCTTGGGGACAAGCCACTTTTACAGTATGAGCTTGACAGCCTTAAAGAGACTGGACTTTGCGATAGCATCAATGTATATTGCAGCTCAGAGGACGTAGTACCTTTCCTTCCAGAGGGTGTTAATTTCATCAAAAGACCTGAGGTACTTGATTTACCTACTTCCAATTTCACACAGATTTTTGAGACATTCATGAATGAGGTGGATGCAGATATTTATGTATATGCACATGCCACCGCACCATTTATTACAGTAGAGACTATGAAGAATTGCATCGAGGCAGTTAAATCAGGTGAGCATGATTCTGCATTCTGCGCACTCAAGCTACAGGATTACTTATGGCAGGATGGCAAGCCACTTAATTTCGATGCGCAGAATATTCCAAGAACACAGGATCTCACTCCTATTTACCAGGAGACTTCTGGAGTATACGTATTTACGAAGGAAGTATTTGAGAAAAAGCGTAGACGTATCGGAGACAATCCATACGTTAGTGAGGTTTCCTTCAAGGAAGCTGTAGATATTGATAATCCTGAGGATTTCGTTTTAGCTGAAAGACTCGTAGAGATAGATTTATAGGATTAATGGAGGCTACAATTAATGAGTAGAATTAGAGTTTTAGATGTAACACTTCGTGATGGCGGTTGTGTAAATGATTTCAATTTTGGCTCAGACTACATGGAGAAAATCCTTGCAGCCCAGGAGGCAGCCAATATCGATATTATCGAGATGGGTTACATCGACGACAAGGACGGCTCAGAAATGGGACGTACCAAATATATCAATGACCAGGTTATTACAAAGAATTTCCTCAAGCACAAAAAGCCAGGTGCTAAGTACGTGGCAATGATTGATTACGGTAAATTCGATGTTAAAAATCTGGCACCAAGAAATGAAAATACAATCGATGGTATCAGAATGGCCTTCCACAAGAAGGACCGTTTCAATATGATCGAGCTTGCCAAAATCATTATGGAAAAGGGCTACGAGTTCTACATCCAGCCAATGATTACAATGCGTTATTCAGACGCTGAGCTTTTAGAGCTTATTGAAACAGTAAACACAAAGCTTTCAGATGCCAGCGGTTTTTATATCGTAGATAGCTTTGGTGAGATGAGACCAAACGATATGGAGAGAATCATGAATTTGGTTGACCACAATTTGGTTAGCTCAATGCCACTTGGTTTCCACTCACACAACAACTTGCAGTTGTCATACTCAAATGCTATCTCAATGCTTCAATTCCCTACTACTAGAGAAATCATGCTTGATAGCTCTATCATGGGTATGGGCAAGGGCGCTGGTAACCTTAACACAGAGTTGCTCTTAGAGCATCTTAATTTGTTCTATGGCACTGAGTATAATGTTCCACCACTTCTCGATGTAATGGACAAGGTAATCAATCAGCTCCACGACGAATTCTACTGGGGTTATGCACCAGAGTATTATTTATCATCAGCAAACCACTGTACACCAAGCTATGCTAGCTTCTTCTACAACAAGCATATGCTCCCAATCGACCAGGTTGGTGAGTTACTTGGACGTCTTGCTGAGGAGAAAAAGATTTCCTTCGACAAGGCATACGCTGAGGAAGTATACCTCGAGTACAACAAGAGTAAAACAGTAGATGATGCAAATGTAGTAGCAGACATCAAGTCAGCTATCGCAGGCAAGAAGGTACTATTGCTAGCACCAGGTCGCAGCGTTGCCGGTGCAATGGACGAGATTAAGAATTACGTTGCTGACGATTCAGTATTTACAATCGGTCTTAACAACGATTTCGACCTTGCTCTTGATTACATTCTCACCACTAGAGCAGAGGCATACAATGACGCCGTAACAGAGGGCAAAAATGTAATCGTACCATCTAACATATCAAAGGGTGGTAGAGGAAACGTAATGGTTCTCGACTACAGCAAGTGGATTGAGGTAGATGAGCAGACACACGATTCTGCATCTGTTATCGCTATGAACTTACTTCGTAAATGCGAAGTAAAGGAGATTATGCTTGCAGGCTTTGATGGATTCTCAGTAGATATCAATGAGAACTACTTCGATGCATCCATGAGACATCCTTACAATGCGGAGGAAGCTCAGAAGAGAAATGAATACTACAAGCAGTTCTTTGCAAAGGTAAAGGCTGAGGGAGTTAATGTAGAATTTATTACTCCATCTAAATATGAGTAAAACTATTCAGGATAGGTCGAAAATGACCTATCCTTTTTCGTAACTAAAAGTTGAAAAATTCACCTATTTTTCAGAATAAATACTTGATTTGGACATATCTATGTTCTACACTCATAATAGAAAATTGTCCATTAAAGGTTTTTACAGGACTGAAAATCAGAAAGGTGGTAGTTATGAAGAAATTCAAGCTTACAAAGATTCTTTCTCTTGCATTAGCTACTGTTATCGCATTCACAGCATTCTCATTCAATTCACTTGCTGCTAGCCGCGCTAACGAGTACAAGAGAGACTTAACTGACGAGGAGATTCAGACTATTTACACTATGTTTGATGCAGAATACTATGCAAAGACATATCGTGATGTAGTTGATACTCTTGGCACAGATGATGCCGCTACAATGTTCTCTCACTTCATCAACAGTGGTATCTGGGAAGAGAGACAGCCTAGTGCAGTATTCAACGTAGACGTTTATGCTACACGTAATGTTGACCTCAGATCTGAGTACGGCGATGATATCATTGCATACTACATGTACTATGCAACACACGAGAAAGAGCAGACATGGCGAGTTACTCCTACACTTGCTGATGCTTATGCACATGCAAGCACAATCTACTCAGTATACGACCTTGTAAAAGGTTCTACTACAGAGGTAAAGGCTGGCGCATGGCCAATTCAGACAGCTACATATGCACCAAACCTTGGAATTAAGTAGGATTTACTTTTTTATCAAAAAAACTAAATCCGTAAATACCATGAAAATGGATTTCTCAGTGCCTGGGCGAAATGCTCAGGCACTATTTTTTTATCCAAATAATTGCCATAGAAATATCCTATAGGGTATTATAGAGAAGAATGTAAACAATAAAAACGAAGGCAGAATGTTATGGTTGGATTTTTTGAAAATAAAAAGAATTTTATATTGGCTATTATCGGAATAGGTGTTTTAATATGGTCATTTTTTACCCTGAATTGCGGTTACTATGTGGATGAAAATGGACTGCTTGTAATATACAAGGGAATCTATCAAGGACAGCATATGTTTACTGATAGCTGGGAGGCACTCCAGACAGGTGGCATATTGGCATGGCCGCTGCTGGCACTCTATTATCAGGTATTCTCGCCTATGTTTGCAGCAGGTGGTATAAATATTGGTCTAGTCCTGTTTATGCGTATTTGCTACGTTATCTGTAGACTTATGGTAGCAGGATATTTGTATTACACCATCAAGAGAACAGATTTTGAAAAGGGCGCTTATCTATCAGCACTTTTCTACTATATGTTTGTAGTGGTATGGAGAAATTTCTCATATAAGTCATATTGCGAAATGGCTGTGATGCTGCTTATCTGTTTCCTTGTCAGATATCATGAGACTAGAAAAAACTATTTCTTTGTTTTGGCAGCAGTAGCCACTTGTATTGCGATACTTGCTTACCCAACTATGATTATAATGGCAGTGCTAATAGGTGTATTGTTAGTAGTGGGCATTTACAGAAACGAGTTTGATATTAAGCCACTATTATGCTTTTCGGTTACTTGTGTGGTAATAGGCGGTGCATTTGCCCTATACCTACAGTTTACTTCCGGCTGGGGCAATATTATTAGTCAGATATCAAATCTAGGAGATCAGGATTACGAGCATCCTATGTGGTATAGGCTTGGTGTGATGCTTGGCAGCTATGTAGTGTTTGCGGTAATAGCCTACTTACCAATCCTCGCAGTAGTCCTAATTAGGAGGTTCCGATACCTGTCATCAGTAATGGAAAATACATTCCTTACAATATACTGGATAGTATTTTTCCTTGCTATTTGCGTCCTCAGACCCGAGGGAATATCTACTTCTAGATTCGTATATGCGATACTTATTTTATTCTTCTGGTTCCCATATTTAGTTGCGGAAAAAGAAGATAGCGGTTACACCAAAATCGGAGCCTACAATAGCGGCCGTCGCGAGGCTAAAACAATTCTTTGGATAGCCTTTATTATTTCAGCAGCCACCCAGCTCATATGGGCTGTTTCCACAAACCAGGACATCACAGTGCCAGGACACATGGCAGTGTATGTGGTTATTGCTGATTTGCTAATTATGCTTAATGAAAAGGAAGCCTTTGGTGGACTTGTTACAGCCATCCTTGCAGTGGCAGCCTTTTTCATGGGCTTTTGGGTGCCAGAGCACAATGGTGGATACTCTGACGTACTTGCCACAAGATATATTGTCACAGAGGGAGAATTAAAAGGCATCGCCTTGCTCCCTGAGGATTACCAGAAGAATCAGATCTGCTATGAGCTGGTGACTCAGTACATACCAGAAGGCAGCAAGCTATTGGTGGCTTTCGGCAGCAACAGTACAGGTTATATTAATAGTGACAGCTGGCAGGGCACATATACTGTATACGCTAGAACTCAAAAGAATACCAAGCTCCTTGACTACTACCAGATTAATCCAGACAATCAGGCAGATTATCTCCTTTTAGACAAGGGCAATGATAAATACGAGATGTTCCTTGAGGGGGACACAGGAAAGTACTTGATGTCCACATACACAAATGAAATTGCATATGGTGGAGATTTCGTATTGCTGGGCAGGTAATATGTGGATAACTCTCCTTAAAAACCAGCTGAAATTTGATAAGATATACCATATATGATAAAATTCATTAGATTGTTTAATTTTTGTTTTTTACAGAAAACAAGAAGAAATGATGGTAATGAATAATGATTAATGACATAAATAATAAATCGAATACAGAAATACTAAAGACCGGGCTAATATGTTTTATATTAGCCTTCTTTTCGTTAATAGTTTTTATTGTACACGGAAATGGATTCTTTGTACTGACCAATGATTTCAATGACCAGCAGATACCATTTACGGTGGGACTTCATAATGCTTTGCTTGAAAGTGGATTATCTGGCTTTAGCTGGGATGTGGACCTTGGCACATCTACACTTGATGCATTTAGCTTTTATGAGCTTGGCAGTCCGTTCTTTTGGATCACAATGCTTTTTCCAAAGACATGGTTCCCATATATGGTTGCATGGATATACATGCTCAAATATGCAGTGGCAGGCATGATTGCCTATGCATACTTGCGTATGTTTGTTAAGGAAAGCAAATGGGCGGTTGTGGGAGCTGTGCTTTATGCATTCTCAGGCTACTCTACTATCAATTTGATTTTCTATCATTTCCATGATGTTATTGCACTGTTTCCGCTTGTGCTTATAGCACTGGAGAGGGTTATCCGTGAGAAAAAGGGTTATCTGTTTTTGACCTTTACCCTTGCCATCAATTGCTTGCTTAATTATTACTTCTTTATTGGAGAGTGCGTTTTTGTAGTTATCTACTATTTGTTTAGATTGGTTGGTACAATCGATGTAAAGGATTTTGTAAATAGAACTATTAGATGTATCGGCAGCGGCGTACTTGCTGTTGGTATGGCATGTATTTTGTTTTTGCCTAGTGTTTTATTCATCTCAGGCAATCCTAGAAGCCAGACAAAGTTTGTTTTATCAGAGCTTTTGATTCAGGAGCCAAAATACTTTTTGCATATTGTGAAAAATATGCTCTTGCCTGCAGAGGCAATGACCTCACTTAGTGCTATTGATGAGCAGAAATTCCACAGCATTGGACTTTGCCTGCCATTAGTTGGTCTTGCCCTTGTTTTTGCTTATATCAAAAAGAATAGAGACAGACTATCTGTTCTTATAATTTTCCTACTAGTAGGCAGCCTAGTGCCATTAGTTAGTGATGGATTTTTCCTCTATACTTCATCACAGATGAGATGGTGGTTTATGCTTGATATGATGATGGCATTAGCGTCTATCAGGGTATTAGAGGATAGAGAAGAGTACGACATCAGATTTGGTGTGATTACTCAGCTTGTGTTAATCGCCATTCTTTATTTGGTGCTCGAGTTCAATCCAGTAATCGCCGAGGTGGGCTCGCTTGTACTTAATAGGAAAAAGCTGTTAGTTTATATCGCAATCGAGGTAGTTGGGCTAATCGCCGTATTCGTTATCGGCAAAAGCAAAAAGGAAATCTATAAAGTGGCTCTTGTGGCAACTGCATTATTTGCCCTTGGTACCACATTTTTAACTACATTTGTTTATTACAAGCATTCGTATATTTCTATGGAAATATACAGAGGACGCTTTGAGGCTGCAAAGCAGACTGAGCTGCCTAACGAACAGTATCGCCTTAGCGATACATACAATCTCATGAGCATGGTCAATTCAGTTGCTGGATTTTCAAATCAGTGCTCTACCGATACTAATAGCATAGGCTATTTCGAGGATTTATTTGATTTCTATGATGGCGTATCAGCCATTGATAAAAACTCCGTAGAGGGATTGTCAGAGCTACTTGGTGGCAAATACTATTATTCAATTAATGATGCAGATGCCCCATCAGCTTTGGCTACCTATGAGACCAGCTATTGGACTTATTATTTGATGGAAAGAGAAGCATGTCCTATCGGATTTGCAGTTGATTCATATATTACTGAGGATGAGCTGAGAAAGCTGGATGTGAGCCTCAGAGGAAAGGCTTTGCTTGATTCTGCAGTTGTGACAGCAGAGGATGCTAGTGTGTTGGCTGATGACTTAGCTGAGAACACAGCTGAGGATATTGATGTAGAAAATTCAGTTAGCGATTATGTCAGCGAGAACAGTGCTAGAGCAGTTGGCAATTTTGCACTGGACGGGCATGGCATGACGTGTACTTCATCCTATGATGAGGATACCTGGGTGTATTTCTCCGTCCCATTTGATGATGGTTGGACAGCCACTATCGATGGACAAAAGACGGATATCGTTTATTCTGGAGGCATGATGCTTATAAAGGTTCCTGCAGGACAGCATGATATCGTATTTACGTACTACACTCCAGGACTTAAAGCTGGAATGATTATATCAGCCATTTCATGGGTGGCATTTATTGCACTTGTGGCTTTCACTAAGAAAAGGGGAGGTAACAAGTAAAATATGATAACCATACTATTATTTTTGATTATATTATTGGCTCTGCCAGTATTTTTGGCAGGGAAATATCAAAAGAGATTTGAGGACACACTGTTTATTAGCTGTGCCTCGATAGTCGGCGTGCTTTTCCTGTTTGGACTGTGCTCCATACTGTTCGTAGGTGTTATAGCGGTGATGATGGCTGCTGTGGCATTTTATGGCATTACTATTTATGACATAGTTAAAAAGAAGACTACATTAAGCTCAGTAATAGATAACATCATCACACCAGCTACATTTGTATTTATGGTGGTTGTTGGAATCATCATTTACATCGATTATGGCAAGCTTGCTACTATTTCAGATGAGTTCTCACATTGGATGAGTATCGTTAGGACTATGGCTGAGCTTGATGATTTTGGAACAAATGCAGCAGCTCATGCTCCATTTGCTTCATATCCACCGGGAATGTCACTGTTCCAGTATCTGTTAATTAGATTAGATTATTTATTTGGAGCAAATGCTTACGCTGAGTGGAAGGTGTATTTCGCATATCAGGTGATGGCAGTAGCTACAATGCTTCCATTTGTGAAATGCACAGGGAAGAAAATAGTAGACGTAATCACAAAGATACTCTTGTGGATACCGCTTCTAATTCTTCCAATAGTATTCTTTGGTGAGTACTACAATTCGGTTTATGTGGATCCTTATCTTGCTATTGCAGCAGCGTCTGCCATGGCACTTATTGTGACCTGTGAGAAAAAGGATTTATTATACACAGCCTATATCGACCTAGCCTGCGTGATGCTGGTGCTTACAAAGGATGTAGGTGCACTCATGGCTATTGTTGTAGCAACTGTATATTTGATTGATGCCGTCTATCGCATCCGTAAGGAAAAGGGAACTTTCAAAATTGGTGTATTTTCAACATTAATTGCAATTGCGCCGCTGGTGGATAGTATTATTGCCAAGTATTTGTGGAAGCTTGAAATCACACTTGCAAAGGTACCAGTGAAGTTCTCAGAGCCATTTAAATTGCAGCAGCTGCTTGATGTATTAAATGGCACAGATGAGACCTATCGTAGTATCGTATATACGAACTACAAGCTTACAATGGAGCGCACAACTATTCCAATGGGAATCTTTGGATTCAATTATTGGCAGCTAATTGTGCTATTCATTGTACTTTTAGTAGACATTCTTATTAGATTAAAATTAAAGAATAAGATTTCTGTAATCCAAGCCAGTGCCGTTACTGTATTTTCGGTATTATTAGTTTATGGATATTCACTTGGGTTATTACCACTTTATATTGCTAGATTTAACGAATATGAGGCAGTTAACTTAGCATCCTTCAGCAGATACATTGGTATAGTAATGCTATTTGGATTGCTATTACTTTGGATGCTGTTCATGTATTTGGTGGAGACCTATGAGTTCAAACCAGTATACAAACTAATTGCCAGCGCATTACTTTTATACATGGTAATCGCCTGCAACAAAGAGGCACTACAGACTCAGATGATCAGATATGGTGCTGTCAGCTCACAGGCAGTGAGAATGCAGTATGATGCTGTCACAGCAGAAATACTGGAAAACTGCGACGAGGGCTCAGACGTATTAATGGTATTTGCAACAGATGATGGATTGAAAAATGCCATCATTGACTACATGGCTGGTTACAAATATAACATGAATGAAATCTGCATCGAAGGTCTCGAGGCAGATGATGAGACAAAGATGGACATCCAGAATCAGATTGATAACAGCGACTACGTTGTTACTACAAGTGATGTGGCAGATTTGCTACGAGAGAATTTCGGTTATCTATTTGATGGAGATGACCAGATAGAGGATAACACTGTGTATGCAGTGGATGGAGCGATAGAGACGCTTCAGAGACTTAATTAATAGAGGAATAATCATGAAGAAACTATCAATAGTAGTACCTTGCTACAATGAGGAAGAATCATTACCTATATTTTACAAGACGGTCTGCGATATGCAGGATCAGCTTCCAGTGGAGCTTGAGTTTGTATTTATAGATGATGGTTCAAAGGACAGAACATTAGAGGTGTTTAGAGAGCTCAGTGCTAAGGATGAGAGAATACATTATGTTTCATTCTCAAGAAACTTTGGTAAAGAGGCTGGAATCTACGCCGGACTTCAGAAAGCAACAGGGGATTATGTTGTAATGATGGATGCTGATTTACAGGATCCACCTGCATTACTTCCTCAGATGATTGCTGATTTGGAAAGTGGAGAGTATGAGGTTGTTGCTACCCGTCGAGTAGATAGAAAAGGAGAGCCACCAATTCGTTCATTCTTCGCTAGAAAATTCTATTCAATAATGAACAAAATCAGTAGTGCAGACATTGTTGACGGTGCTAGAGATTATCAGATGATGACTAGAAAAGTAGCTGACGCTATTCTTTCTATGGGTGAGTACAACCGATTCAGCAAAGGTATATTTGGTTGGGTAGGATTTAAACGTAAATGGATTGAGTTTGAAAACGTAGAACGCGTGGCAGGAGAGACTAAGTGGTCCTTCTGGAAGTTATTTATTTATGCAATTGATGGAATCGTAGCCTTTAGTACTGCTCCACTGATTCTTGCGTCAGTATTTGGATTAATCATGTGCCTTGTGGCATTCTTATTCATAATCGTAATTATTGTAAAGACGTTAGTGTATGGTGATCCAACAGGTGGCTGGCCATCAATGGTATGTATCATCCTACTTGTTTCTGGTATCCAGTTGCTTTGCATGGGTATCTTGGGACAGTACATGGCGAAAGCTTATTTGGAGACAAAGGATAGACCTATTTACTTGGTACAGGAAGAAAAATAAATGACTAATATGAAAAAGTATATCCAAACTAAATATGTATTACCAGTCATGCTAATAGCATGTGCTGCGTGTCAGTTATTGATTACTTGCTATTTCAATTTTTTAAAGGCACCTGAGCATATGACAATAGACTCCTCATGGGAGTATCTCAAGGCAATGGTGATTGGAGACAATGGAGGATTCTTTCCGACTGATTTGCTTCATGCAACTACACAACCATTGGTAGAGAGAATATTTTTGCTAGTTGCTCCTTTGTATAGATTGACAGGAAATGTATATACAGCATACGCCATTGCAAATTTGGTAATCACATTGCTTTCAGCTTTTGTGATATACAAAATCGGTCAGAATTTAGATTTCGAGATTTGGCATATATTTGTTATTGTTAATTTGTTCCTATGCCCATACTTAGCTTCAGGATTTAATATCAATAATGATCTAGGCTATTTTATCTGTGTAAATGGATTTATGGCAGCTCAAAACATGTCTGAGTTGTTTTTTCTGTTAATTCTATACATTTTTACCATTGAAAATATTGAAAAAAAGTCTATTGTAGTAAGCGGTATTACCATAGTTTTTGGCGCATATCTAAGTGTATGCAAGGGACTAGGTATGCTGACTTGGGTCGGAATCCCATTAATTGCATACGTGATTGTTTATGCATGGATAAAAAATGAGCCTAAGGTATTAATATCTTGGAAGGCAGTTATTGCATATTTAACAATAGCAGCTATGTTTATTGGTCGTGCTATCGGTGGTGTGATGGGACTATCATATCAGGATGGTGGTTACAACTGGACTGATGCTTCAAATATCTTTTCGAATATTGGCAAGATGATTGAGGGCTTTATGCTTTTGATTGGCGCAGTTCCTGCTACAGGCATTGAGCGAGGTGCTTTTTCAATCAATGGTCTACCATATGTTTTTGGCAGAGTGATCTTCTACGTGATTGTAATAGCAATTGCTTGGAATGTCGTTAAGCTGATAAAAGATAGAGATTTCGATGGCAAAAAGTATCAGGTGCGACTTATGTTGGTGGTACTGTTTGCAGTTACGTTTTTACAATATTCTATCGTGGACACTAGATTAGGTGGCGAAGGAGATATATTCTGCGCTAGATATCTGATTACAGCACTTATAGGAGCATTTTTCCTAGTAGGGTTCTTCCTTAAAGAGCTTGGAGATAGCTTTTTCAAGAGATGTGGTGTTGTTGCACTATTTGCATCAATGGTATTTATGGATTTATTTTCTGATTACTATTTGTCATGTGCCGATAATAGTCAGTTTAGGACGAAGGAAATACTTGCAGTAGTAGAGGAGTATAATCCAGGACTTATTGTATTTTGGAGTGATTTTGAGGAACTAACACCAGCAGAGAAGATTATCCGCGTAGAGGATTACAGCCGAGTATATAAAAATGTTACAAGAGGTGACATGTATAGTAATTTCGGTGACTATAGTTATTACGACGACACTACAGAATATGCAGGCACAACTATGATTGTTACTGCTACGGAGAATCCAGGAGCACCAGCGGAGCTTTTGGATAAATATCAGTTGGTATATGAAGAGAATGATATTTCGATTTACTATGCAGACCAAAACTATATAGATTTGGCTGAGTGGTGTAGTAATCTTTAGAAATGAAATAGAGGGGGAGAGAAAAAGAGGAATGAAGAATGCTATTTTTACGCATTGAAGAAAATAAAAAGTGGTACAAGATAGTTGATTTTACAATCTATACCGCAGCAGTTATATGTTCAACATTGGTAGTGTTTTATTTGATTTATAATCAGGCAACACATACAGGCGATATGTACCTTTCTGACATACATCCTTATATAGATGAGATGCTTGGTACACAGGATGAGTATAGTTTTCCATACCCTGTAATGTTTAAGTTTGCTTGGTTAATATATATGATTTGTGGCAAGCCAGAGCTATCTATGGCTATAGCTGTCACAATGTTAAACACACTTGCCATTATTGTTACACGCAAAGTGGTTGCAAAGCAGACTAATACTAATATATTGGCAACAGTTAGTACATTGATGCTGTTTTTCAGTTCGATGCTTTTTTCTCATGCTTTTTTTAGATTTGGGATAAAGAATTTTTATCTAGGAGTATATTCTCCAAATCCATGGCATAATCAGACTTTGATGGCAGCTAGACCATTTATGATCTTAGCCTTTGTGTATGGAGTAAAGACTCTTTGTTCATACGAAGAGGACTTCAAAGAAGGCTTGTTTTCGGTTTATGCAAAGCGAAATATAAAAGACTATTTTATATTTGGTCTTTTTATGCTCTTAGTAACTATGACAAAACCTGCATATACTCTTCCACACGGAGTAGCATTTGCTGCAGTTATGCTCTATAGATTGCTTTCTACGAGATTTAGAAATATCAAGCAGACGATTTTCATGGGACTATTTTATATTCCGACAATAGTTGCACTTTTGTATCAGTATTCTGGAGTGTTTACAGGTACATCAGTGCAGGGGGATGAAAATGGAATTGGTATAGCATTTGCTAGAGTTTGGTCACAATATAATGGAAATATTCCTCTTGGAATTGTGCTTGCAGCAGCATTTCCAATAGTAGTATTATTGCTGAATTTTAGAGTACTAAAAGAGTCAACACAGTATAGAATGGCCTGGTTTGTTTATCTAGTAGGATTGTTGATGGCCCTAGTATTCTATGAAAAGGGATTCAGAGAAATCCATTTCAATTTTCAATGGGGATATATGTGTGGGTTGTTTATAGTATTCTTAGTATCTGTTATTGAATTAATAAAACAATTTATGACTATTCTGCAAAGAAAAGCAGATAGATTATTAAAGATAAAGGTAAGTATTGAAGTGGTAGTATTGGTGCTACATGTTTTATGTGGACTAAATTACTTTGTGAGAATGTGCTGGGGAATTAGTTATTGTTAGAATCACTTAAAATAAAAAGGACTAAAAAGAAATGAATGAGGAAAATGAAAAAGTTACAAAGAGTCATAAGATAGGTGGGACAGTGCTAAAAGTTCTGTACTATATCTTCGTGATACTATTGGTGGTATTGTTTTTTACCGTTGCATATTTCAAAAATTCGTGGTCGAATCTTACATTTGCAGAGATAATGTTCCATTTAAATACCACAATTGCTGGGACGAATCCGGACATGATTATATCTGCATTGCTAAAATATGGATTACCTGCTGTAGTAATAATTGCAGTTATCATATTAGGTAGAATATACCTTAAGAAAAAGAATATAAAGGCATTTAAAATAGCTTCTGTAATTGTGATGGTGGCATTGATACTTGCAAATACCATCAGTGTATATTTGTTTGAAAAAGATACTCATATAATTAGAGATTTTAAAAATTCATTATTTCACACAAATTACGGTGAATTTGTAGAGGAGCAGTATGTTGACCCAGCTACTGTATCTATTACATTTCCTGAAAAAAAGAGAAATTTGATTTATGTCTACATGGAATCCATGGAGTCTACATTCTCTGACAAGGAAAATGGTGGAGCTTATAAAGATAACTATATTCCGAATTTAACAAAGATTAGTGAGACAAATGACAATTTCTCTGGAGATGCAGGCACATTAAATGGTGGTATAGCGCTTCCTGGTACTAACTGGACTAGTGCAGCAGCATTTTCACAAGCCAGTGGACTGCCATTGCAGTTGCCAGTAGATGAGGGACAGTTGGGTGATGATGCAGAGTTCTTCCCAACAGTAATCACACTTGGAGACATTTTAAAGAACGAGGGATACACCAATGTCCTTGAAATGGGCTCAGATTCATACTTTGGAGCTATCAATTCTTATTATTCTAGTCATGGTGATTACGAAATCCATGATTATGATTATGCGCTAACAACCGGATTGGTTCCAAAGGATTACTATGCATTTTGGGGCTATGAGGACGAAAAACTATTTGAGTTTGCAAAGCAGGAGATAACAGAGCTTGCAGCTAAGGGTGAGCCATTTAACTATACAATGTTCACTATGGATACACATGCAGAGGATGGATATGTTTGCCAGCTTTGTGATGATGAATATGATGATCAGTATGCAAACGTTATCGCTTGCTCAGACAAGCAGGTAAGTGAATTTGTAGAGTGGATTCAGCAACAGGATTTCTACGATAATACAACGATTGTTCTTACTGGTGATCACCCAACTATGGATTCGGATTTCTGTTCTGATATTGGCAGCTATCAGAGAAAAACATATACAGCGATTATTAATTCGGCAGTTGAACCAGTGAATACAGAGCATAGAGAGTATGCCACAATTGATTTGTTCCCAACTGTATTAGCAGCACTTGGTGTAGAAATGTCATCTGATAGATTGGGCTGTGGTACTAATCTATATGGTGAAGAACAGACCTTAGTCGAAGAATATGGCATAGACAAGTGTATTGATGAGTTTACAAGAGAGTCATTATTCGTTGAAAATCTAGCAAAGGTCAACCTGGAAGTCGACCAAGCGAAGCTTGATGCTTCTGCAGAAAATGCCTACCTTGAAGTAGCAGAAGATAATGGATTTATTCGATTTAGATTGCAAAAAGCTGATGCTATTAGTATGCTTGAAATTGACAATATGAAGCTGGTTGTGCATAACAACAGCACAGGCGAGGAGTTAACATACGATATAGATTTAGAAAGAGTTCGAGCAGGCTGGCATGGAGTGGTTCACTCAGAGATTCCATTTGATCAGGTTTCTAATCTAGATTGTGATGTTTACATCACAGCAGGTGACTACAAGGACTATCTGCTAAAATCATTTACTGCTGATGAGTTCGAAATGTGGGATATCAGATGGGATGTCGATTAAATGCTTTATGAGGATTTATCTATGATAAACATGCAAAATATGATGTCATGTAAAAGTATTTTTTTGAAGTCGTTCTTTATTACGCTTCTGTTCTTGGGAACGGGATATCAAATCAAATATGCAGTAGATACTTTTTGGACATTTGAGGTTGGATTCGAATATATGGCATTTGATATGTTTAGCCGTAATGGACGTCCAATCATTGCATTTATTTATTGGTTATTCTCTCTAACGAATCTGCAAAATGAGTGGTTTTATTATTTTTCTTATGCCCTTGCATTCATTTGCGCAATGATATCAATAGTTGTGTATACCGAGGTGCTTGGTTATTATATTAAAAATGAGAACTTAAGAATCCTTTTGAGCTTTTTGTCTATAATCAATCTATATTCGATTGAATATTTCATGTTTGTTGAGGAAGGTGGATTCTTACTAGGGATACTATTTTGTGTCTCCGCTGTATATTTTATAAATAAGTATTTAAGAACCTCATTGCCTAGTAATATTGCTTTTGCATTAGTAATGGTATTGTTAGCGGTATGTACATATCAAGGAGTTCTGCCAGTCTTTTTTATTTTATCAATACCATGCATATGTAAGAATTCAGATTCCATGATGGATTATATAAAAAAAGGATTGATTCTTTGCTTTATATATTTGGTTTCTGCTGGTATTTATGTGATTATTTATAAGTTGTTTTGTGATGGGGCTCGATCAGCTACAGGAAATACACTCATAGAGAGAATTAAGTATGCAATGTATGTTATCAAACATTCGTATACAACTACCGCTAACTTACTGCCTAAGTACTTATACATGTGTATAGGTTTAGTGATACTTGTATTTAGTGTATTTGGAATTACCAAACTAAAGGACAGGGGCAAGGCTATCTTAAATGTAGTAATAATAATTGTAGCTAATTCGGTTTTGCCTGTAGCTAGTTTAATCGTATCAAGCGGATGGGAAGCACCTAGAATTATTTATCCTATAATGAGTTTGGCTGGCGTCCTAGGTGTAAACTATTTTATTAATATTTGCGACTGTTCAGAAGAGATAGATAATAATCGATTGCCTAAATATGTTGTGACTTTCGTTTGCCTTATACTATTGTTCTCGCAGTATTTGTCTTTTACTAGGATATACAATGATAAGTATAAAATGAATTATGCAGATATGGTGAGAGTTCAGGAAATAGGTCAAACTATTAAGGAATATGAGGCAGAGACAGGCAATAAAATAGTACAGTTTATTTTTTACTATGATGCTCATCAAGATAATCCATATTATCAAGGATTATATTCAGAAGGGGATTTGGTTGTATCTTCATTTCATAGTTGGGATAGTCAATTAAATGCAATAAATTATTATCTCGGTACAGATTATCAAAGATTGCTTCAGCAGGATGATACATATAAAGAATACTTTTCACAACTAGATTGGAAATGTTATTCGCCTTCTCAAATTAGATGCGATTATGATACAGTGCATTACTGCGTATATTAATTTGAAATGCAAAATAAGTAGGGAGAATGAAAGATGATAGGAGTTTATGATTACACAGTTATTTTGACTTATCTTTCCGCTGTTTCAGGTGTGTTAGGTATTATATTTACAACTACCGGTATAGGACATCCATATTGTGGTGCATTATTCCTTATGGTGTCAGGTCTTTTTGACGGATTTGATGGTAAGGTTGCTAGAACAAAAAAGAATCGAACAGATTATGAGAGACGCTTTGGTGTACAGATTGATTCATTATCGGATTTGATTTGCTTTGGAGTGCTTCCTGCATCAATCGGTCTTGGTCAGCTCAGAGCTAGTGGAAGACTAGTTGATTTAGGAAGAGGTCATGCAAGACCAGATAATTATGAGCTTATTCTATTGCTCATCTCGATTGCAGCTTTTTATGTTCTCTCAGCTTTAATCCGTTTGGCATATTTCAACTCCACAGAGGATGAACGTGCTGAGGAGAAAAAGATAAAGGGTAAAGAGTATTTTACAGGTATGCCTGTTACAACCGCTGCGCTTATTTTTCCATTAACATTAGTTATTAACTGGTTTATTAGAGTGGATTTGACTATTTTTTACTTCTGGTTATTGTTTGTTACAGGGCTATTGTTTGTAGGAAATTTCAAGGTTCCAAAGCCGGGAAAGAAGACATTTGCTGCAATGATAGTTGTTGGATTGGTTGAGTTTATTTCGGTTGTGTTTATATTATTTGGATAGAATATTTTTATTGCGGTTGTCTCTGTTTGCTATTGCAGGGACAATTGCTGCTTTTACAGGTGATATATCAAATTAGAGAGTAGAAAGGTATAAGAATTATTTCATGAAAATAAATGAGATAATAAAATCAGAAAAAAGTATAAAGCATTACATTTCAGTGGCAATTATGTTTTTTGTATTGCTAGTGGCTTTGTATACTATTATGACTTATGGGCGAACAATCGTAGATTCCGATTATGCCATATCATATAGATATTATAATGCCATGCAAAGAACGGGAAGTGTTTATCCTGAAACATGGAATACATCAAATGGAGAAATCTATTCATTCAATATTTTCCCATTAACCTTATTGTTCTTTGCAGTTATTAAAAATGCAGTACTTGCGAGGACAGTGTCATCAGCAGTATTCTTACTACTAATGTGTCTTGGAATTATATGGCTTTTTAAATCATATCTGAAAAATTCTGCATGGATTATTGCAATTCCAGTGAGTGTGATTTTTTTATGTGGGAAAACAGCTCGAAGTATGATATTGTTCCAAGGCGCATATGGATCAATTGTATTGGCAGTAACTATGTGCGTTGGATTGTTTTTTGATATATTACTAGAACAAAATAACAGTAAATTAAAATATATCTTTTTTGGCCTTTTGTTATTTTTGATGACCATGGGAGGAATTAGATACTTTGTAGAGTACTTAGCTCCAATTTTTGCAGCTACTGTATTTCTGGGTTTTATAGACAAAAGAATAAACAAGAGAATAGATAAGTACTACTATAAAAGAACGATGGCTCTAACATTTGTGCCTGCATTACTTGGATATTGCCTGTACAAATATATTGGCGTTGTTCGTAATATGAATTACAGTGGTAATAGTAGTCCTCAAATTCGTTTGGATATTTCCACTATAAAAGAAAACATAATATGTTTATGGGGTAATCTTATAAATATTTTTGGATATAGCAATGATAATATAGGATACATTAAATTTGCATATATCGTTATTGCGGTTGTTATTACAATTGTAATACCGTTGATACAGCTAATTAAAATAAAAAAATGTTCTCAAAAAGAACAGGCTTTTATCCTATTTGGATTGTTTCACAATGCTGTAATTATCATGGCAATTTTGTTATGTAGTATGAATGAAGAACGCTATTTGTTAAGCTGTATCTTTGTGAATATAATTATCAGTGCTAATTATATATATAAGTTCTTAGCTGATAAGAGTAGAAAAATAGTTAGTACGGCAATGGTGTTATTTGTTGTCCTATGTGTATACTACTCTGCTAATTTAATAAAAGTAAGTTTTGACTGGAAAGAGAAATATGAAGCTGTAGCTCAGATTAGTATTGAACTAATGAATCGAGGCATACATAGTGTCTATGGAACATATTGGGTAGCATATCCAAATGAAATATATACCAATAGTCAAATAAAAGCCGCTGCAGTTCGAATTAGCTCCGCTTCGTTAGTGAAATTTTATGGTCAAACCGACGATTCTGTTTTCGATTATAAAGATGGTAAAAGTTGTCTTATATTAACAGCAAAAGAATTCGATGATTATGTGAATACATATGGAGTTGATCCAGCTGAAAAATTAGTTGGAAAACCTGTTGAAGTATTTGCAATGGAAAATGAATGCTATAAGGAATTGTTTGGAGATACAAAACTGATAATATATGTATATTCAGATGACATATGCGATAGACTGACTGATGGACTTAGAGATGGAATTCTCAGCCCTTTGGAACTAGATTTTAATGAATGTGGGGAAAGAACGTCAGAAGTAATAACATTGTTAAATGGTGGTATTGTACATGGACCTTATGCAACAATTAATCCAGGTGACTATATAGTTAAGTATGAAGGAGAAAAGCTTTCTGAATGTGAGTATTATGTATATTCAGAAAGTAATTCAACCAAAGTTGATTTTGAAGTAGTTGAGGCTAATGACAATACAATAATAATGAATCTGTCGATTAATGGAGCGGTTGAGGATATCCAGTTTTATTTGGTAAATAATAATGATGAGACTGTAAAATTAAAAAGCATTACTGTGGAATCAAGATAGTGTAAATGTATTAGAAATGGCAAACTATTATTTTTCATATTATTATGCTATAATAGTTCGAGTTTTGTTTAAAAACATATAATAAAAAGGAGTATTAACATGAAGGTTGTACTTTTGGCAGGTGGATTTGGAACACGTATTTCAGAAGAATCTCAATATAAACCAAAGCCAATGATAGAAATTGGAGGTAAGCCTATATTATGGCATATCATGAAGGAATATTCTTACTATGGTTACAATGAGTTTGTAATCTGTGCAGGTTATATGCAACACTATATTAAGGAGTGGTTTGCAGATTATTTCCTTCATAATAGTGATATTACATTTGATTACACAGAGGGCGAGAGAAAAATTATAGTACATGATCAGTATCTCGACAAATGGAAAATTACAGTAGTTGACACAGGTCTTAATACTATGACAGGTGGACGAATCAAGCGTATTCAAAAATATATTGGCAATGAGCCATTTATGATGACATATGGTGATGGTGTTTGCGATGTAAATATTAATGAGCTAGTTGAGTTTCATAAATCTCACGGCAAGATTGCTACACTTACAGCAGTTCGTCAGGATCAGTCAAAGGGTGTTCTTGATATTGGTGGTGACAATGCCGTTAGAAAGTTTAGAGAAAAAAGAGCTTCAGACGGAGTGCCTATTAATGCAGGATATATGGTGCTACAACCGGAGATATTTGATTACATTGATGGAGATGACACAGTATTTGAACGCGAACCTCTTGAGAAACTTGCATCTCAGGGCGAACTCATGAGCTATACATATGATGGTTTCTGGCAGTGTATGGATACTAAGCATGAAATGGATAAGCTTAATGAAATGTTAGAAAATGGTAAGGCACCATGGAAGAAATGGTAAATATTAACAACTTGTTTGATGATATAATCAACTAATAAGTACGAAGAATTGAAATGAGGTATATATATGTCAAATTGGAAGAACGAAGAAGAAGCAAGAGAGCAGATTAAAGCTCTTGTAGCAGATTTTTATCATGATTTCAAGGCTCCAAAGGAGTCAAAAGAAAATTTTAAGCCGGGCGATAGAATTAGCTATGCTAGTCGTGTTTACGACGAGAAAGAGATGAAGTCTCTTACAGATGCTATGCTTGATTTTTGGCTTACAACAGGTCGTTTTTCAGACCAGTTTGAAAAGGAATTCGCACAGTGGATTGGTGTTAAGTTCGCACATCTTGTAAACTCTGGTTCATCTGCAAATCTTATTGCATTTATGACACTTACAGCACCAGAGCTTGGAGATAGACAGATTAAGCGAGGTGATGAGGTTATTACTGTTGCGGCAGGATTCCCTACTACTGTTACACCTATGATTCAGTATGGTGCAGTGCCTGTATTTGTTGATGTTACAGTACCACAGTACAACATTGACGTTACAAAGCTTGAGGAGGCTCTCAGCCCAAAGACAAAGGCTGTTATGATTGCTCATACACTTGGTAACCCATTTGATTTAAAGGCAGTAAAGGCATTCTGTGACAAGCATAATTTATGGCTTGTTGAGGACAACTGTGATGCCCTTGGTACAAAATATACTATTGATGGTGAGACTAAATTCTCAGGTACTTGGGGAGATATTGGTACATCATCATTCTATCCACCACACCACATGACAATGGGTGAGGGCGGATGTGTTTACACAAACAATCCACAGCTTCATAGACTTATCCTTTCATACCGTGATTGGGGACGTGATTGCATTTGCCCATCAGGACAGGATAATTTCTGCGGCCATAGATATGATGGGCAGTATGGTCAGCTTCCACAAGGATATGATCACAAATATGTATACAGCCACTTTGGTTACAACCTTAAGGTTACAGATTTACAGGCAGCAGTTGGTGTTGAACAGCTTAAAAAGTTCCCAAGCTTCATCGAGAGACGTCGTCATAACTGGGCTAGACTTCATGATGCTCTTGCTAATAGCTCAGCAGCTGACAAGCTCATTCTTCCAGCTCCAGCAGAGAATTCTGAGCCTAGCTGGTTTGGCTTCCTTATCTCTGTTAAGCCAGAGAGCGGTGTAAAGAGAAATGATGTAACAAAGTATGTCGAAGCACACAATGTTCAGACAAGACTTCTCTTCTCGGGAAATCTCATCAAGCATCCATGCTTCGATCAGATTAGAGATACAGATGCTTACAGAGTAGTAGGCGAGCTTGATAATACAGAGTTCATTATGAACAATACATTCTGGGTAGGTGTATATCCGGGAATGACAGATGAGATGATTGATTATATGGCACAGGTTATTACAGAGGCTGTAAATCAGTAGTTAGGAGTTTTACAAATGCGAAATATAAAGTTACTTGATTGTACACTTAGAGATGGTGGATATGTAAACGATTGGGAGTTTGGACATGACAATATCTGCTCAATTTTTGAGCGAGTAGCTGATGCTGGGGTTGACATCATTGAAGTTGGCTTCATTGATGAGAGAAGACCTTTCGATATTAATCGAAGCATCTTCCCTGATACAGCATCTATCGAGAAAATCTATGGTGGTATCAAGAAGCGTCCACCTATGGTTATAGGTATGATTGACTATGGTACATGTGGTTTGGAAAATATTCAGCCATGTGAGGAGAGTATTCTTGATGGTATCAGAGTAATCTTTAAAAAGCATATCATGCATGAGGCTATGGCATTTTGTGCTGAGCTTAAAAAGCTTGGTTACAAAGTATGCTCACAGCTTGTTTCTATTACAAGCTACAATGACGAAGAACTTATGGAGCTTATTGGACTTGTAAATGAGGTTAAGCCATTTGCAGTAGGTATTGTAGATACATACGGACTTCTCAATCCAGAGAAACTTACTCATTATTACGAAATGCTTGATTCACATGTAGATTCATCAGTTGCGATTGGATTCCATGCACACAATAACTTCCAGCTTGCTTATGCTAATAGCCGTACATTCCTTGATAGAGAGTCTGATAGAGACATCCTTGTTGATGGTACTTTATTTGGTATGGGCAAGAGTGCTGGAAATGCACCTATCGAGCTCGTTGGAATGTACATGAACCAAAAGTTTGGTAAGTCATATAATATTAATTCCATCCTTGAAGGAATCGATGAGTGTGTTCTTGATTTCTACAAGAAAACTCCATGGGGATACAAAATGTACTTCTACCTTTCAGCTTATAATAGAGTACATCCAAACTATGTTCAGCAGATGCAGGATAAGCCAAGTCTTTCTATTTCAGCAATTAATGATTTACTAGCAAAGATTGAGCCAGAGGATACAAAGTTACTCTATGACAAGGCCGTGGCTGAAGATATCTATAAAGAATATGAGAAGACAGTACTTGATGATTCAAAAGACTATGAAAAGCTTGCAGCTGTATTACAGGGTAAGAATGTTCTTTTGGTTGGTCCAGGAAAGAATATTCAGCTTCAGTCAAAGCAAGTTGACAAGTACCTAGAAGAAAAGAATCCAGTTATTATTTCTATTAATTATATTCCAGGAGCATATACACCTGACTATGTTTTTGTTACTAAGTCTAATAGATACAAGGATATGGCAGATAATTTGCTCGAGGTAAAAAATAAAGATACTAAGATTATTGGTACAAGCAATGTCACTGCGCGTGGTGGTGATTTTGAGTTTACATTCACACGTGAAAAGCTTTTAGAGAAGAACGAGAGCATTGTAGATAATTCATTCCTTATGTTCCTCAAGGTTCTTAACACATGTGGAGTGAAGAATTTGGCATGTGCTGGATTTGATGGATACTCTGACAAAGAGGACAATTATTTCAATCCAAAGATGGAATATTCGTTTGTAAAGGCTGAGGCTAGACAGCTTAATAGACATATAAGAGAGGTTATAACAGAGACATACTCTGATATGAATATCGAGTTTGTTACATACTCACATTATATGGATGTAGAAGACAGCCATGATGCAGCATTTTAATAGATAGGAGCAATTGGGACAAATGAGAGTAGTAGACTACATAGCAGATTTCTTAGTTGAAAAGGGCGTTACTCATAATTTCATGGTTACTGGTGGTGGTGCCATGCAGTTGGATGATGCTCTTGGTCACAAGGCAGAAATCAAAAATATTTTTAATCATAACGAGCAGGGATGTTCTGTGGCAGCAGAAGCATACGCTAGAGTAACAGGGAAAATTGCTAGTGTATGTGTAACTAGTGGGCCTGGTGGAACAAATGCGATTACAGGCGTAATGGGCGGATGGTTAGATTCGATTCCTATGTTCGTTCTTTCAGGACAGGTAAAAAGAGAGACTACTTTATGGTCAGTCCCAGAATTAAATTTACGACAGCTTGGTGATCAGGAATTTGATATTATCAATTCGGTATCAAATATGACCAAGTATGCGGTAATGATTACAGAGCCAGCCGAGATTGCATACCATCTTGAAAAGGCATGGTACTTAGCAAACAATGGTCGTAAGGGACCAGTTTGGCTTGATATTCCTCTTGATGTTCAGGGAGCTAAGATTGATGGTTTAGAGCTTAAGCATTTTGATGCTGCAGCCGAAGGCCTTGAGGTAAAAGTTGATGAGGTGTCAGACGAACAGCTTAAGGACATATTAGACAAGATTTCAAAGGCAAAGGCTCCACTTATCTTTGCAGGATACGGTGTGAGACTATCTGATTCAGCTGAGCTTTTACTTGACTTTGCTAAGAAGCTTCAGATTCCTGTAGCAGTAGCATGGAATTCTGGAGACCTTGTAGCTTATGACAACCCTTTGTATGCAGGTTCTCCAAGTAGAGAGGGAACTAGAGGTAGTAGCTTCATAGTTCAAAACTGTGATTTATTACTTGTTCTTGGTAGCAAAATGAGTATCAGAACAATTACATATAACAAACATGATTTTGCAAAGAATGCATATAAAATTATGGTTGATATTGATGATCAGGAGCTCAAGAAGCCTACATTCATTCCTGATATGCCAATTTGCACAGATGTAAATTATTTCCTTAGACGTATGATGGAAATGGACTACACACCAGTCGAGACACATAAGGACTGGATTAAGTGGTGCCGTATGATGGTAGAAAAGTATCCAGCATGTCTTCCAGAGTATCACCACAATTCAAAGGATGAGCTTTTGAACCCATATGTATTTGTTGATACATTATTCGATTGTATGGATGAAAAGGATGTGCTTACACTTGGTAATGGTAGTGCCTGTGTAATGAGCTTCTCTGGTGCTAAAATCAAGCAGGGACAGAGAATGTTTACAAATGCTGGATGCGCAGCTATGGGATATGGTATGCCAGCAGCTCTTGGCGCAGCTATTGCAAAGCAGGAAAATAATGGACGAGTAGTTTGTGTAGATGGTGATGGAAGTCTTATGATGAATGTACAGGAACTTGCTACAATCGCACACAATAATCTCAATGTAAAATTATTCGTCCTTAACAATAATGGATATCATTCAATTAGACAGACCCAGAGAAACTTATTCAAGCCACCACTTATTGGACTTGACCCAGAGACAGGTGTTAGCTTCCCAGAGTTTGATAAGTTAGCTGAGGCATTTAGATTCAAATACTTCGAGGTAAATAACGAGCCAGAAGTAAGAGATACAATTGAGAAAGCTCTTTCTGAAGAGGGGCCTGTTCTTATTAACGTAATTGTTGACCCTAATCAGAACTTCGTTCCAAAGCTTTCAAGTAAAGTTATGCCAGATGGTAGCATTGTTTCACCATCTATGGATGACATGTTCCCATTCCTTCCAAGGGATGAATACGAAGGAAATAGGTATATTAAATAATGAGTAAAGTTGCTATTTTTGATTTTGATGGGACTATTGTTGACACTATCACGGATGTGGCATTGTCGTTTAACAAGGCTTTAAAAGAAAATGGATTCCCGGAACATAAGATAGAGGCTTACGATGGATTTGTAGGAGGCAACTTAGAAACAGTAGTTTCTAGGATGCTTCCTAAAAACTGTATTTCGGAAGAAAATATAGATAGAGTAAAAACAAGCTATCGTAGCATATATAGTACAAGTGAAAAAGAAAATACTAAGCCATATCCAGGTATTATGGATATGCTTTATTTACTCAAAGAGCAGGGATGGAAATTAGCCATTAATACAAATAAGGGGCAGGTTTTAGTTGACCAACTTGATGAGAAACTATTCCCAGAGAATTTATTTGATTCAGTAGTTGGATATTTGGAGACTAGACCATCAAAGCCAGATGCTTTTGGAGTAAAGATGATTTGCGAAGAATGTGGCGAGGAGGTTTCCAACGCAATATACATAGGTGATGGAATGAGCGATGTATATACCGCTCAAAATGCATCAATTCCATGTATTTTTGTAGAGTGGGGCCAAGGCGCTTTAGAGAATGGGGTTTATGATAATGTCATTTCGGTAAATACAGTATCAGAGCTCCAAGATAGATTAGTTAATTGGGATAAATAAATGAGAGTAATAGTTACGGGTGCAGCAGGATTTGCAGGATATAGCTTAACAAGAGAATTATTAGAACAAGGGCATGAAGTATATGCAATTCTTCGTCCAAACTCAAAACACAACGATAGATTTTATAATGTAAATGGTAATCTACACCTTGTAGAATTAGATTGTGTAGATTTTGATAAAATTGCAGATAAAATATTATGTCAGTGTGATGTGTTTTACCATTTGGCATGGTTTGGTGGAAGAGATGATTTCGAAGGCCAAAACGCAAATATTGATTATACAATTAAAGCAATTGAGTCAGCAGCGAAGTCGGGCTGCAAGCGATTTGTAGGTATAGGTTCACAGGCGGAGTATGGAGTTTGTGAGGGACTTATAACTGAGGATCAGATGCCAAGACCTATCAATGCTTATGGAGCTGCAAAAGTGGCTGCATTGTATCTTTCTAAAAGAAGAGCAGAGCAGTTAGGTGTTGAATGGATTTGGGGCCGTATTTTTAGTCTCTATGGTGACTTGGAGCCAGCAGGTAGAATGCTTCCAGATGTACTTGACAAGATGAAACATGACGAGGCAGTGAGTCTCAGTAGCTGTGAACAGAACTGGGATTACTTGCATGTTGTAGATGCGGCAAAGGCTATTGCGGCTCTTGGAAAGAGTGGTCATGCTGGAGAGATTTATAATATAGCAAATGGCAATTATGCTCCACTTATGACTTTTATAGATAGAGCGAAGACAGAGTTAAAATCTAAATCAGAAGTAAAATTTGGTGAAAGAGTTAACCCATTTATATCTTTACAGCCTGATGTGAGCAAGATTAAGGCACACACGGGATGGTCTCCAAAGATTTGTTTTGAAGATGGAATAGTAGCGTTTGTTGATAACAAGTTGTATTATGAGGTTTAATTTTAATAATGAAAAAGATTAGTATAATGATTCCTTGCTATAACGAGGAAGAGAATATTGTTCAGATAGGCGAAGCTTGTGAAAATATCCTGAAAGAGAAGCTTTCAAATTATGACTATGAGATTTGTTATGTAGATAATGCATCTACTGATAAGACAAGAGAGCTTATCGAGCAGGTGTGTGCTAAAAACAAAAAACACAAAGCTATTTTTAACGTAACAAATTTTGGCCAGTTTAACTCGCCATTTCATGGAATATGTGAGCTGGATGGAGATTGTGTAATTCCTGTATGTGCAGATTTCCAGGACCCTGTAGAGATGATTCCTGTATTTGTGCATGAATGGGAGCAGGGACACAAAATTGTAAGTGGTGTAAAGGCTACCAGCAAGGAAAATGGTTTTGTATATTTCCTCCGAACAATGTACTACAAGACTATTAAAAAGATGTCTACAGTACATATGATTGAGCATTTTACTGGCTTTGGCCTTTACGACAAATCATTTGTTATGCTTCTTAGAGAGTTGAAAGATCCACTTCCATTTATCAGAGGTATTGTAGCTGAGTATGGTGAGGGATTTAATCTCAAAATAGTTGAGTATGAGCAGCCACAACGTAGAGCTGGAGTTACTCACAACAATTTCTATACATTATATGATGCAGCTATGCTGAGTTTTACAAGCTACACAAAGGTGGGGCTTAGAATGATGACATGGCTTGGTTTTATAGTAGGATTTATCGATGTCATTGTGGCAATTGTATACCTTGTTCTTAAACTTACACATTGGAATGATTTTGCAGCTGGCAATGCACCAATGGTAATTGGTATGTTTTTACTTGGAGCCATTCAGCTTACATTTATGGGATTTATGGGAGAATATATATTAAATATTAATACTAGAACTATCAATAGGCCAATAGTTGTCGAAGAGAAGAGAATTAATTTTGACACAGAAGAATAAGTAATATTTATATTAGTTATGAAAAGGTTGCAATCGAGATTTTCATGATTGCAACCTTTTTTAAGGGAAAAAGAACTGTAGAGAATAGTAAGATATAGGATTAGAGAAGTTATAAAGTAAGTTATGGTAAATAAGGTAGGAGTTATTCATAATTTAAAAATGTTGATAGTAATTATGTGTTTGTTAATTACTATTTGCTTGATATGGAAAATAGGAGAAAATAAACAGAACAAACAAAACAATGAATCGATATTTAGTTTCGAGGGAGAAGGGACAGCAGAATCACCGTATCTTATAAGTTCTGTGGATGATTTATTGGAATTTAAAACTTATGTTAATCAAAAACATCCAGAAGCGCAAGGTGTTGTCCTTAAAGGTGTTTATTTTGAGCAAACATGTGACCTTGATTTAAGTGAGGTAACTGACTGGGAGCCAATAAGTAAAGTAGATGGTGAAAACTATTTTTATGGGCAATACGATGGTGGTGGGCATGTTATTCGAAATCTTCATTGTAGTACAGAATCTTATAGTAGCTTATTTGGCCAAATAGGCGGGACAATTGTCAACCTAGGCCTAGAAGATTCAGATTTTTCTGGAGAATATTGTGCGGGATTAGCAATGTATACAGTTAGCAATAGTGCTAGAGTTGTTAATTGTTATGTAGATAATGTGGAGTTTGATGCGTCACAAGGTGCATGCGGAATTGCATATGATTTTGGCGGTGAAATAATTAATTGTTGGTCAAACATAAATAAAGATTCTTTAGGTGTAATTGCTGGCATTTGTTCAGTTTGTTATAGGTCTGAGAACAACTACACTAATATTAAATTGGTAAATCAAGCCGAGATTGAATCAGAAGGTTTTAATTATGTAAAAGATATAGGTAAAGTAGTTGATGCATTGAACAATTACATTTTGTCTTTGAATATAAACGTAAAAACATTATATCTGTGGTCAGAAGAATCTTCTGGAGTTTCATTTGAGGGCAAGGAAAATATCTCCATTCCATTTCAAGGAGATGGATCAAGTGAAAGACCGTATCAAATTACATGTGTAGATGATTTTTTATTATTTGCAAAACTTGTAAACAGTGGATTTGATTTTGCAGATTGTTATTTCAAATTAACATCAGATATAGATATGAAGGGGGTAGAATGGACTCCTATCGGTATTTTTGATAGTGGAAGGTTTTTCTGGGGAACATTTGATGGAGACGGTCATACAATCAGCAATTTAACAATTACAAACGACTATGCAGGGTTATTTGGTCAGCTTTCTGGTACTGTTCTAAATTTGATAATTGTAAACGAAGAGGTTAATGGTGAGTATGTGGGTGGAATTACAAGCCATGCTTGTGATTCACCGAAAATTATAAATTGTGCAGTAATAGATTCAACAATAAAAGCAAGTGAACGAGGAGGTGGTATAGCTGATAATTTTGTCGGAGGAACAATTGTAAATTGTGTGACAGATATTTCAGTAATAAATACTGACGGCAATAATAACACATATGGAATAGTATCTTATAATGCTGCTAATATTTCTTCATGTTATTCAAATATAGAAATATGTAATAAAGACACATTTGATGGTAGTTTAGATAACTGTGAGGTTGAAATATTTGATTCTCAAAATGCTGTATCAGAAGTTGTAGATAAGATGAATGTAGGCGTGTCAGAATATGACTCTGAGTATGAACTTAATTCATGGAAAGTGGAAGATGGTAATATTAAGCCTCTGAATGAAGCAAATTATAGACCATTGATTATGTTTGTTTGTTTTTCAATTATAGTGTGTTTTATATTAATCATACTTTACAAAAACGACTACACTATAGGATTACAGATAAACGAGTATACACTTGAGCATAATAGGATGGCTAGAATCGTATTTTTTATTATTCTTTGTATAATATACATCGTTACTATTATACTTAATTATGGAGTTACCTATTTAGTTTCTTCCTACGAAGGAATTTCAGTTAATCAATTATTGTTTAATTTATCATCACCTGTACAAGGAACTAATTGGAGTTCTTTTTACAAGCCTCTTGTTATTTGTGGATTAGTGATAGTATTAGCAATTTTATGTATAGCTATTGCTTATTATAAGCTTGTTAGGATATGCTTTAAACTTAGTTCTAATTCTGTAAAGCCGAGAGTATTAATAGATTTAAATATAGCTATACTTTTAATTGTGGTGGTTATATTGCAAATGCATGCTTTTAAAAAATTTGATGAGGCTTTTAATATAACTCAATATATAGAATACAGAAATTCAAGTACCACTCTATATGATGAATACTATGTATCACCAGATGATGTTGAATTGGTATTTCCTGAGCAGAAAAGGAATTTAATATATATTTTTATGGAATCAGGAGAAATGTCTGCGGCAGGAAAAAGTAGTGGTGGAGGAATGGATGAGGATTATATACCAGAACTAACTCAGATTTCGTTAGATAATATTAATTTTAGTGAAGAGGGAGTTCTTAATGGCGCATATGTAACTGACGGTTCAGGTTGGACTATAGCTGGCATGATAGGACAGACAGCAGGAATACCATTGAATTATTATTCTGGAAGTGCCTTTCCAGGTATTGTTGCGCTTGGGGATATTCTAAAAGACAATGGTTACAATAATTATCTTATGATAGGTAGCGATGGAGAATTCGCTGGTAGAAAGGAATATTTCGAATTACATGGTGATTATTCGATATATGATTATTATACTGCGATTGACCGTGGAGATATTCCATCAGATTATTTTGAATGGTGGGGATTTGAGGATCAGAAGTTATTTGAGTTTGCTAAGAAGGAATTGATTGATATTTCAAGTAATGAGCATCCTTTCAATTTCACATTACTTACGGTGGATACACATTTTACAGATGGGTATGTGTGTGATTTGTGTGAGAACAATTATGAACATCAATATGCAAATGTTTTAAATTGTGCAAGCAGGCAAATAAGCGAATTCCTAACATGGCTGGAGCAACAGGATTTTTATGATAATACCTCAGTGATTATATCTGGTGATCATTTGTACATGTCCTCTGATTTTTATTTTGTGGATGAATCCTATAATAGGAGAACCTATGTGTCGATAATAAATGCGCCAGAAGGGTTAGAAGAAAAATCTCATGTATATTGTACATTGGATATGTTCCCAACTACATTGGCTAGTTTAGGCGTTGATATAGAGGGGGACAAGCTTGGGTTAGGTACTAATTTGTTTTCTGATAAACAAACTCTTATGGAGGAAAAGGGATTAGATTGGATAAACGGAGAAATATCAAAGTATTCTTCCAAGTATAATGATTTTTACTGGTAATATTATATTGTATTCGGAACAATCAAACATAGGATTGTTTTATAAAAAATAAGGATGAAAAATAATGAAGTGGAGTAACCAAAATAGGAATATGACATCAGGTAAGGTAAAAAAAGCATATTGGAAAATTTGCGATAGAGTAAGTAATATTCCCGAATATAAGCTAGTCTTTATTTTTATGTTGGTTAGCATAGCCTTTTGGTCCTCTATTAGTGGATATCTTAAAATACAGAGGTATCATACGGATGAATGGGTTTATTTGCAAAAAGCATATTCAATAAAAAATGGATTTGGAATAAATTCAATATATGGAATCGAGGGGTTGGGAGCGGAAATAGAACGTTATATTTATAGTATATTAATAGCACCAGCTTGTTTGATTAAAAATATTAGTTTGAGATTTAGGGCAATTGCCTTGATAAATGCTATTAGTTTAAGTAGTTCTGCAATTCCTGTGTATCTATTATCAAAAGAAATGCTTTTGGGAAAAAAGAAGAGGCTTTTGTCGGTGATTATTGCATTAACTATGCCATATATGAATTATTGCGCATCATTTATGTCAGAGGTTGTGTTTATTCCTATAGGCTTGTGGATAATATATTTAAATTATATGTTAATACAATTCAAAAACTTCACATTCAAGAAAAATATACAGCGAAGTGTCATACTAGTTTTTTTTATAGTGTTGGCGTGGTATACCAAAAATACAGGACGTGTATTTATATACATTGAGATTTTGGTTGGAATATTGGCATTTATATATAATAGAATCCGAGAAATAAAAGAAAAACTATTTAGATATATGTTCATTATGATGTGTATTATTGTGATTATAAGTGCGATAGTGTTTGTTATTTTAACATATATTGGAACAAATAGCTTTATTCAAACAACTCGAGTGTTCTTACTTAAATATTTGTTTACTACTAATAGTATGTCACCTTTGTATGCTGATGCGACTTTATATGTGGTTATTAGTTTTATTTTAGCATTTTGTATTATCCCGATAGTATATTGTCTTACTTCTTTTAAGTCATTTAACTTGCTTGAAAAACTATTCTTGATATGGTTAATATTTTTGACAATTATGTTGCTGCAAGGAGTAATAAGATTGTCATATATAAGATATTATAATAGTTATAATGGATATAATGAAGGTTTTTCGCAAATATGGTTCAGATATATATCCATTTTATATATGCCAATTCTTATCATATTTTTTAAGGCTGCAGATTTACGAAAGGAAAGCTCTCTAAAGGAAACCATAGTCTTAAGTTTATTTATGGTAATCTTCTGGATGACAGTTTTAATATTCTACAAAGGCGCTCAAGCAGAAAATGCTGCCACCTATTCTATGCTATATTGGGTGCGTTACTACGGAAACGATGTTGATATACATATAATCAAAATACTGTTTTCATTGATTATAGCTTGTATAATTGGTGGGTTGATTTATGTATTTGCTAATTGTCCTTACAGGATTACAAAATTATTCTTATTGTTTTGGATTCCGATACAGATTTTTAATAATATAGAAAGCCATAAAACTATTGTTTCAGAGAATTCATTGACAGACACTAGTATAGTGGAATTAAGAGAGTATGTGTTAAATCACAAAAATGAGACATTTTTATTGATTGATATTGACAATGGAAATAACAATTCGCAGAGCATGTGGCGAGGGGATGCATATTTAGATACAAAAAATATAATTCGGTATTATCCTACTAAACATTATAGTGCTGATTATCCATGTGATTTGAATTCCTTCTATTCGGAATATGCACCCGATATGGATATTACGAAAGTAAAGTATGTTATATTGTGTTCAGAATTAACACCACAAGATTTAAGTGTATTAACAGAAAAAAATATTGGAAATGGGCAATGGTATAATTTATATGAACTTAATATAGTGGGGCATCTTCCAGTAGTACAAAAAGTGGGAGAATAGAAAAATGAAAAGAATAAAATTTAAAATTGAAAAGTTAGTATTACTCATTATAATTGTAATGTTTGTGCATATAGTCATAAAAGGATATGATTATGCTATGGCTAAAATAATTAAGTATGAAAAATACGATTATTTTGAAGGATATGGGACATTTGATTCACCTTATTTGATAGAAAATGGAGAGGATCTTGAAAAATTTTCTGAACTAGTAAATTCAGGTAACAAGTACGTGGGTCAATATTTTAGATTAACAGCTGATATTGATATGTCAGGTATATCGATGAATCCAATAGGAAAATACGAAAATGGTCAATATTTTTTTGGCACGCTAGACGGGAATGGACATTGTATTTCAAATCTATATATCAATACTGGAGGATATGATGGTTTGTTTGGTAAATTAGGTGGGACGGTAATAAACTTAGGAATAGAAAGCGGATTCATAGGAAACCTTGACTTCAAAGGGTGCTGTGGAGCAATCGCAAGTAATTCAGTGGGGTCTTCTGCAAGGATAATTAATTGTTTTAATAAGGCGACAGTAGGGGGGTATAGAGCTGGAGGGATAGCGGATAATTTTTTAGGGAGTATTATTAATTGTTGGAGTGATTGTGAATTGGTAGGTACAGAGATAGGAGGAATAACAGCATATGCTTCATCTCTTGGCCCGCAAACTTTTTGTTATACTACATCTGTTTTAACAGAGGATGGATCGGGACATTGTTTTAATTGTTATACAATTAAAAGAGAAGAATTATATTCTAATAGCATGGCTCGAAGGCTATCAGGTAATTGTCTAATTTGGTTTGAAACAATGACGCCAGTGAGAATGTTAAATGAATGGTCATTTTATGATGACGAGTTGAGATTAAGTAGTACTAGAATTACATATTGGAATTTATTTAACTTTTTTGTGGTGGTTGTGTTGTGTATTGAATACTATACATGGATTTCGCTGATTGGACTAGTACTTTTTATGTCTATTGCCTTAAATATATGTTTAAAGCGAGCAAGAACTAAAAAAATTTTATCTTGAAAATATAAGATAATATATTGATGAATGATGAATATTATTCTTATCTTAATCATAAAACTAGCTATCGATTGTCAAGAAATAATAAAGAAATAATTGTTTTATGAGATTGATATAGAAAAAAATCCTTATACTTTTAGGAGAGAATATTTCAATTCCAGTTATGATAGTAATATAAATCACAATAATAGTTTTGGCATTAACAGCATATATTCTATGAGCTATTCGACTGTAATAGTGGAAACTATTTTTTATAAAATATTGGTTTATATATATTGTTATAATTAGACATATTTGTAATGCTTATGACAAGAATATTAAAAAGAAAGGAAAGTATATTAATTTTTTTATGAATTAATTATACAAGCTAAATAATGAATAAAAGGAATGCTGCATTAGACATACTGAGAATAATTGCTTTTTTGTTTGTTCTTACAGCTCATTCATTTTTGCATACAGGTTTTTATTCTGAAAGAGTGACAGGTCATGTAATGTATCTATCAGTTTTGATTAGAACATTATCGATGACTTGCGTTCCTCTATTTTTAATGATTTCTGGTTATTTATTATCGGAAAGAGTGATAGAGTTTGGTTGGGATAGTACCATTCTTTTTTATTCTAGAATTAAGAGAATCATTTATGTATATGTTGTATGTATGGTACTAATATTTTTGTTCCAAAAAATAGAAAATACTAGTATGAGTTGTTCGAATCTGGTTGCCAGTATACTAAGATATGACTACTATTCTTGGTATGTTGAAATGTATCTAGGGCTATATTTGCTTATACCTTTTCTTAATACGTTATGGAGAGTGTTGAAAGTAGATGCAGCTAGGCTTTTGATATTTGTGTTAGTATTTCTATCTGTTGTGCCAACTTTTTGTAACATGTTTGATTTATCAAGTATAAATACTCTTTTGAGACCTTGGACTAGAGAAGAAAACTATACTCTTTTGATACCTGATTATTGGACGGGAATATATCCTATAATGTACTATTACGTTGGTGCGTATTTTAGGAAATATATTTCAGTTCATAAGATTAATGCTATAAGATTGATAGGGTGTTTAATTGTACTGTTGATTTTGTTTACAAGCTTCAACATTTGGAAGAGCTATGATGGGATTTTCAAGTGGGGATGTTGGCAAGAGTGGTGGGGATTTGAAAATTTTGCTAATTCAGTGTTAATATTCCTGATTGTTTTAAAGATTTTTAGTGAAAAGGAATCCACAAAATTATTGAGATTGACGTCAGAACTTACATTTGGAGCGTTTATACTATCGTATATTTTAGATGTCTTTATTTATAGGAAAATTAATAGTCTTGACATTTGGAATAGTAAAGTAATCTTTATACCATTTGCTGTTGTATGTAATGCAATTATTTCATTGCTATTATCATATATTGTGAATTGTTCATATGATTGTATTAAAGATGTATTAAGGAGATTAAAAAACTAGGTAAGAATAATGGACGATAGAAGAATTAATCATATAGATTGTTTAAGAGTAATTGCAACATTTGCTGTAATAGTATTACATGTTAGTGCAACAAACTGGTATACCACCGAAGTAAATAGTTTTGAATGGGGAGTGTATAATTTTTATGACAGCATAGTGAGGTGGTGTGTACCAGTTTTTGTAATGATTAGTGGGGCGATTTTTTTGAATCGTAATATATCTACGAAAGAGATATATAAAAAATATGTATTTAGGATTGTTAAGTCATTTATTGTATGGTCCTTTATATATGCAATTTTTATAAGAAATAAAGAAAAATTTAACATTATAAAAGCTTTAATATTAGGACATCATCACATGTGGTATATGTTTATGATAGTAGGTTTATATATGAGTATACCATTACTAAAGAAATTAGTGCTATCTATGAAAAGTATTTATTATTATTTGCTTTTAGCGTTTATTTTTTCTTTTTTGATACCCGAGATAATACTATTATTACGTGATTTTGGAAGTTATAGGATTCGCGATTTGTCTAGTGTTTTTGAAACTATTTTGGGTTATATAAATATTTCAATTGTATTAGGGTATTCAAGTTATTTTATTTTAGGTTATTGTATAGAAAAAGTATGTATTAAACAGCGAGGGAAATTAGTAGTTTATATAGTAGGAATAATGGGATTTGTGTTTACAATTGTTGTTGATTGGATTGTTGCTATAAAGACGAACGAACCGTGTAGCAGGTATTATGATAATTTTTGTGTTAATGTCTTGGCGGAATCTGTAGCAGTATATGTTTGGTTTAAAAGTAAAGTGTTTCCCGAAATAGTATATAAATTTTGTGAAAAAGTAGCTAAATATTCATTTAGAATATATCTAGTACATGCATTAATAATTGAACTTTTAAACATACGTTTTAGTGTGACACCTGTAATATTTAATCCACTCATCTCGATTCCAGTTATATCGTTTGTAGTATTTTTAATATCTTTCTTTATCTCATTTATCATTGATATTTGCATTGTAGCTATAAGAAATGCGATTATAATCATGAAAGGAAATAGTAGATTATGGCACTAAAATTAATGTATATAACAAATAATGTAGATGTTGCTCAAATTGCTCAAAGCAATGGTGTAGATAGAATATGGATAGACTTGGAAGAACTTGATAAAGAAGTTAGACAACCAGGGTTAGATACAGTGAAATCTCACCACACAATAGAAGATATACAGGTGATGAGACCTTATATTAACAAGTCTGAATTGCTAGTTCGAATTAATCATTGGAATAATAATTCAAAAGAAGAGATAAATCGTGTTATCGCTGCTGGAGCAGATATTATTATGTTGCCGTATTGGAAAACAATAGATGAAGTAAAATCTTTTTTGGATGAAGTTAATGGAAGATGTAAAACAATTTTGCTATTGGAAACAAAAGAGGGAGTAGAATTACTTGATGAAGTGCTTAGGCAGGGAGGATTTGATGAAATTCATATAGGGTTAAATGACCTTCACTTGGCGTATAAAAAAGACTTTATGTTTGAATTATTAGCAAATGGAACCGTAGAGTTATTGTGTAATAAAATATCAAGATATAACATTCCTTATGGTTTTGGAGGAATAGCAAAGATGGGGGCAGGAAAGATTCCGGCAGAAAAAATATTATTAGAACATTATAGATTAGGTTCTAGTATGGTTATTTTATCTCGAACGTTTTGTAATACCTTAGATATGGATTTAGAGAGAATTTCTAAGGAGTTTGAAGAAGGTGTAAAAGCAATAAGAAGGTTAGAATCAAAAATAGATAGAATGACTGAGACAGAGTTTGAATCTAATATGAATGATATTAAACTATGTGTAGGTGATATTGTTCGAGAGATAAAAGGGGTGAAAAAATCAGATAATGAATAGTGGGTTTATAACATCTGATATATACAAGCATAGAATTAGTTTAGAAAAGTGTTTGATTGATGTTTTTTTATGTACGTTTTTATTTTTGCCAGCATTTTTTAATTTACTGCTTCTTTTGGTGATAGTGTTTTTAGATTTTCTAAAAAATAGAAGAATTATAATTCATATTAATAGTACAGAAATACTGTTATTTATATATGTTTGGGGGTGTTTCTTTAGTTCGTTATATTCAAAAAATGTATATCTTGCCTTTAAAGAGGCAATAACATGGTTAGTGTTCATAATTGTAATAGAGATATTTATCCATAATAATGTGTTTGAAAAAGTCAATTATTTGAGTTTTATGATTGGCGTTTTGATAATGAATATTATATTTGTGATTGGTAAATTCTTTTATAGTAATTTGCTGGATATTATTCCGACGGTTAATTGCTTCGCAGTAATAGATTTAATATATGTAATTTGTATAGAAAATATAATACAAAATATGCAAGCTGCTCCAAGAGAAATCTATAGATTTCTTCAATTTTTTTTGATCATCGGTATTATTCTATCGGCGTCTAGGGGAATATTTGTGTTACTGGTGTTGTACGGTGTATATTGTTATATATATAAGAATAGAAAAAAAAATCCTAATAACCATGAAAAGACAATAATAGGAGTACTGTTAATACTATTCGCATATCTTGCATTTAATTTTATGCCTATATATTTGCATAACTATGTGAATGAATTAATGACCATTTTTAGTGGAAAGGTTTTTTCAAATAAAATAAGAATAGTGTTGTACCAAAAGTCAATTGAATATGGATTACATCATGGTCTGTTATTGGGAGCTGGCGCAGGAAATTTTTCGGTTGTTTATCCACTATTTGGAATAAAGGGTTTTGTAGCAGTGCATTCTCATAATATTATTTTGCAACCATTTATTGAATTGGGATTGATTGGTTTTGTAGTTACGATTGCGATGGTTATGACATTAATTTTTAAGGCTATTAAAGCTAAAAAAAATAATGATGAGCTTTATATTGAAATATTAATACCATTTATTATTTATGGTATGGTTGATTATTTGTGGGGGGATATACGTGTAGGAATAATGTTGTTTATTTTTGTGGGACAGATGTTGAAAAAAGTTGTATAAGGGTAGTTAGATATATAAACAATTAAGGAAAAGATTAATATATTTTATAGAAAGAGCGGCGTTTAAAATGAACATTCTAATAGTAAGAGATGCTTTCAAAATGCATGGGCCTGGGATGCATGCTTTAACTTTTGGAAAAGAGTTAAAAAGAAGAGGTCATAAGGTTTGTTTCTGCGGTGGAAAGGGAGAGTTAGATGATATTATATGTAATGAAGGTTTTAAAAAATATACTATAGATGATATGAGTTTTTCTTCTCATAGGATATTAAATCTTATAAGTAACTCCATGAAAATTCACTCAATAGTAGAACAAGAGAAGATTGAAGTGGTATTGGGATTTAATTTATTATCAACAATCACCACAAAAGTAGGAAATTTATTTAAGAATATATTATACATAGATGTGGTGGTTGGAGAAGGAAAGGAAGCTTATTTAAAGTTTTTCCCGTTTGAATATGTCGCAATATCTGAGTACATGGAGAGAAGATTGATTTCATTTGGTGTTAAGGAAAACAAAATTCATATTGTTTACCCAAGCACAATATACTTGCCAGAGTATGATGGATATAAAGATGATAGGTTGAGAATAAGAGAAGAGTTGGGGATAGACAGTAAGGATGTGTTATTGACATCTGTGGCAATGTTTAATAGGTTAGATGATAAAACGACAAAAGGACAAGATATAATAGCCAATAATTTGCCTTATATTTTAAAAAAGAACCCGTTACTAAAAGTTTTGTTCGTAGGCGATGGAGAAAAAAGGGTAATAATAGAAGAGAAACTTAAAGAGTATAAGGAAAGAGTATTTTTCGTTGGAAAAAGAGAGGACATTCCTTCGATAATGTTTGCTACTGATATCTTTTGTCATTATCCAGACCAAGAAACGTTTGGAATGGTTTTAACTGAAGCGATGGCTGCTAACACACCAGTGGTTGCTAGAAACATTGGTGGGATTCAGAATATTGTAATTGACGGAAAAACAGGAAGACTAGTAAATGATGAGGTGGAATTTAGAAATGCAATTGTAGAATTATCCTTTGATTCAGAAAAAAGGAATGAATATGGTAAAAGAGGAAGAAAAATAGTAGAGGAAAAATATACACTTTCAAAAGTGGTAGATTCACTAGAAAGAATTATTTATAGTAAATCTAAAAATAAAGAAAAATTATATGAATAAGAATAGTATACTAAAAACAGCGACCGTTATTACAGTGTTTACGTTAGTTTCAAAAATATTTGGTTTTTTTAGAGAACTGATAATTGCATATTTTTTTGGAACTACTAAAGAGGTTGACATGTATGTTATCGCGGTGAACATACCAACTATAATATTGGGATTTATAACATGTGTAGGTACTGCACTAATTCCAGTATATAATGAGATTGTAATAAAAGATGGGAAAAGAAAAGGTGTAGGTTTTGTCTCATATTTAGTTGTATTAATGACCATAATTTGTGGGGTTATTATTGTTATATGTTCCTTTAATGCTATTAGTATTACAAAACTAACAGCACCAGGATTTGATAATGAAATGGTTTATAGAACTGCTAAATATTTAAAAATTTCAATGTGGAACCTATTATTAGTTACATTGATTAATATCTATATATGCTACTTAAATTCAAACAACCACTTTTCTAAAGCCGCAATTTGTATGCTATTTCATAGTTCTATTCAAATAATATTCACTGTACTGGCAAGTTTTTTAGGTCCAGTTTTTTTGACTATAGGTTTTGTTTTTGCAAATATATTCTATTTGATTGCACTAATTATAATGAGTTATAGTGTAGGATATCGTTTTAATTCTCTTTATGTAAAAAAAGATTATATAGTTTTATTAATAAAACTATTAATTCCTATCGCCGTCAGTACACTAATAACTCAGATTAACGGATATATAGATAAATATTTTGCTTCCTCGTTGCCTGACGGAAGTATTTCGGCACTTCATTATTCGAATATAATCAGAACTTTTGTAATAATGATGTTTAACACGGGACTAACTACCATATTTTTCCCTATGGTTTCTAAAATGGTTGCCAAAAAAAGAATTAATGATGTAGAAAAAGCAATAGTTGCCTCTTTAAAATACATTGTTATGGTGTTTTGCCCTGTGGCTATTATGTTAATTATTTTTTCTGAGCCGATAACAAGTGTTTTATTTGAAAGAGGAGCGTTTGATACAGTATCTGTTGCCATGACAACGAGTGCCGTTAGAATGTATGCAATTGGAATTATGGCGGTTGCTTTACGAGATGTATTGTTTAATTTTTACTATGCAATAAAAGACACAATGTTTACGCTTTGGATAAGTGTGCTTGTTATAGTAATAAATGTAGCATTAAATATTTTTATAGTTGGGGTAATGGGAGTCGCTGGTTTGGCGTTAGCAACAAGTTTGTCTGCAATATGTATAGTTCCGCTTTTGTTTTATAGACTCAATAGATATATTCATATTGATAAAATTTTTAGTTTAAAACATTGGATTATCAAAATATTACTATCTAATACTATTCCAGTAATACTTGTTATATTAATAAATGTTTTTTTGGATATAAATAAATATATTATGCTTGTTGTAGGTGGATTAATCTACCTATTATTCTATTATATAATGCTCAAATTTCTACATATAGAAGAAATAGTGATTCTTGAAAATAAAGTGTTATGCTATTTTGAAAAAAGGAATTAGTAATCAAAATAGGTAATACTGAGGCATAATAGATAAGTCGGGAGAGCGCGCGAGTTTATTATTTTAGAGTATAATTTGTTTAGTAATTTCAAAGTAAACAAATGGAAAGGAATATAGATTAGTTTGTTATCAAATTAATTTCATAAAGATAAATATGAATTCATTATACAGAAGAGTAATAAAGAGAATACTGGATTTAATTATAGGTGTTATTTTGCTGTTCCTCTTGGGATGGCTTATAATAGTTCTGTCAATTGTAATAGTTTTAGCAGAAGGGAGGCCGGTCTTTTTTAAGCAAAAACGCGTTGGTCAATATGGCAGACCTTTTAATATATATAAATTTAGGACAATGGTAAAAAATGCAGAGAAAATTGGTCCTAAACAGACGAATAGAGAAGATTCAAGAATAACAAAGGTTGGGAAATTATTGAGAAAAACCAGTTTGGATGAATTACCACAAATTGTAAATTTGATTAAAGGTGATATGAGTGTGGTTGGATATCGTCCTGGTGTTTATGAAAACTATACAGAGAACGATTTTAAATCAGGAATGTTTGATGTGAAACCAGGTATAACTGGCTATGCTCAGGTTAATGGCCGTAGTAGCTTGAGTTTGGAAGAGAAAAGAATGTGGGAATTGAAATATGTAAAAGATATTTCATTTTGTGTTGACTTATTAATAATACTTAAGACTATAAAAGTAGTGATTAGTAGAAGTAATTCATATTAGATATAAAATGATTCTATTTGAGTTGAGTAGAATATTCAGTAAAATGGATAATTATATATGGATAATATAGGATAAGGTGTGATTTTGTTATGAAAAAAGTATTTATGGTTTCCTATGGTGGTGGACATTGCAATATAATAAAGTCGGTATATGAGAGACTAAATAAAGAAACTGATATAGAAATTGAATATTTAGCATTAACTGGTGCTCCATTGCAACTTCAAAAATCAGGAATAAAGCATATAACTATTGAAGATTTTGCTAAAAGACTTCCTTATTATAAAAAAATAGTGGAGTATGGAAAATTGTATGGAACTGAATACCACGATAAAAATTTTGGGATTCCGTTAAATCATACAATTTCATACTATGGAGTAGGAATGTATGATTTAATAAACGATTTGGGGAGAGAAAGTGCCGAGAAGCAATTCTATGAAAAAAATAGAAAGGCTTTTTTGCCAGTGGAATCATTAGTAACCTACTTAGAATTAATAAAACCAGATGTTTGTGTGGTTACATCAAGTCCGAGAATGGAAATGGCGACAGGTTTGGCAGCTCAAAGATTAGGAATACCAGTGGTTCGAATAAATGATTTGCCAGTGACAGATGAAATAGGTTATCCATGTTTTCTATGTGTGATGAATAGCTGGGCCAAACAATTTGCAATTTCCCGAAAAAATATTTCAGAAAAGTCAATTTTTATTACTGGTCAACCTGTATTTGAAGAAAATTTAAAAATATCAAATCAATTTATATATGATGTAAAAAAGAGAATTAATTCAGAAAAGTACAGGAATGTAGTGACTTTTTTTTCTGAAAATGGAGTTAATCAAATTGACGATATAAAGCGTTTAATATCAATAGCAAAAAACAAGAAAAATGTGTTATTTATAATAAAGCTTCATCCAAATCAGAATATAAATACATATTCATTTCTAAACGATGAAAATGTGATTGTTACTAAAATTGAAGCAAAACCGTTCTACTATATATCGGATTTAGTAATTACAACATTTTCAACTACAGGTATGGAAGCGGCGTTAATGGGAATTCCTTTGATTGTAGTAAATTTTGAAAACAGAACTTTTCCATTAGATTATACGGAAATGGGGCTTGCAATTACTTGTAGGAAAGAAGAAGAATTAGAATTTTATATTGATAAATTACTTGATAATAATAGTTTTGAATATAGAAAATTAAAATCTTCTCAAAGAGAATTTGAATTTGTGAAAAATGCAGCAGAGAATATTAATGAGGTTATTTTAAAGGCTTTAGAATATGACATAAAACATTAAACTTATTGACAATAAATAGTATTAGAGTAATGTTTTAGAGTAGCATACGATTTAATACAATGATTTTACAGTTAATCAAGTGGGCATATGTAATTTGGATATATATAGGGTCAATAGAAAAATAGATTTTTAAACAGTATAGTATATAAATGAAAGGGATAGTATAGTACTATCAAAATTAGATATGGAACATTTAATCATAATAGGAGCAGGAGGATATGCTAAGTCAGTATTGGATTCTATAGATTATTATAATTATAGAGTCGATGGGTTTTTAGACGAATTTTCAAATAGTAAAGACCATTTGGGATATGAAATAAAATGGAAGTCATTAAATGAAATAGAATGTCCTCAAAAATATTTTTATTTTATAGCGATAGGAAATAATCAACGTCGAAAATTGTGGTACGATAAATTAAAATCTAAGAATCTTAGGTTAATAAATGTTGTTGATAGATCAGCGATTATTTCACCAGAGGCAAAAATAGGAAATGGTTGTTTTTTCGGCAAAATGTCGGTTGTAAATAGCAAGGCTGTTATAGGTGATAATTGTATTGTGAACACAAAGTCATTAGTAGAGCACGGGTGTAAGGTAAGTGATCATGCGAATATCTCAACAAATGCTGTTATTAATGGAGATGTAATTATAGGAGAGGGGACTTTTGTAGGAACAAGTTCAACTACAATTGGTCAAAAGAAAATTGGTTCGTGGTCAACAATTGGTGCGGGGGCAGTTGTGATAAAAGATGTGAATGATGGGGTCACAGTAGCTGGAGTTCCAGCTAAAGTAATAAAAGAAGGAGCTATGTTGGGCTAAAAATAAGCTCATAAAGAATAATATGGAAAGAATATTTATTGTAGCAGAAATAGGATGCAATCATAATGGTAGTAAGGATTTGGCAAAAAAAATGATACTTACAGCAAAAGAGTGTGGTGTAGATGCGGTGAAGTTTCAGGTATTTAAAGCGTCAAGTCTCATCTCCAAGTATGCACCAAAGGCTGATTATCAAATAGCAACAACAGGAGAATCTGATACTCAGCTAGAAATGACATCAAAACTTGAGTTGAGTTATGCTGATATAGTTGAATTAAAAGAATATGCGGAATCGTTGGGGCTTATTGCTTTTTCTACCCCATTTGATATAGATTCAATAAAGTTTTTATGTTCAATAGGACAAAATTTATGGAAAATCCCATCTGGAGAGATAACGAATTTGCCATATTTAGAGATGATAGGGGCAATTAAATGTAGTGAGAAAAAAATTATTCTTTCTACAGGAATGGCATCAAAAGAAGAAATTAAAACTTGTATAAATGTGCTAAAAAATGCGGGGACAAAAGAAGAAGAATTAGTATTACTACACTGTAATACTGAATATCCGACTCCTGATTATGATGTAAATATATTAGCTATAAACGATTTAAAGAAATCATTTCCTAACATTTCGGTTGGATTTTCGGATCACTCCGAGGGATGTGTTGCGGCTATAGCTGCATCAGCTATAGGAATTAGTTTAATAGAGAAGCATTTTACATTAGATAAAAATTTTCCAGGACCAGATCATAAGGCATCTGTCAATCCAAACGAGTTGATGGAACTGGTTAAGAATGTGCGCAGAGTGGAAAGTATGCTTGGTGATGGAAGAAAAAAAGTTACAGAATCTGAACTTAAGAATAAGATAGTTGCTAGAAAATCAATAGTTGCACTTAGAGATATTAAAAAGGGAGAATTCTTTACGCCTGATAATATTACATGTAAACGTCCAGGGAATGGAATTAGTCCAATGCAATGGTATGATGTTATAGGAAAGGAGGCACAAAAAGACTTTCTAGAAGATGAGCTTATTGAATTAGAAGGGGTTTATTGGCAACAATAGGGGGAAATATGATTTGTTTAATTGATTGTAGAGTGGATAACGTTCTGAGTAATAATTATTTAGAATTAAACTTATGGGGGAAGCCTTGTTTTGCATATGTTATTGATTCTGTAATAAGTGCGAGAGTATTCTCAGATATTATTATCATTACTGAGTCAAAAAGGATAATTAATTATTGTCAGAATATGTATCCAAAGATTTGTATATTCAGTACAATACAGAGAAATCTATTACAAGAGGATTACTTTTGTATCAGTGGGAGAGCACCTTTAATATCAGCAAAAACAATAAAAAAAGCTTTTAGAAAATTTTCTAATAAGACTATAATTTCCTCACGTAGTGAGGCAATTGTAGATTTTAATAGAGAAGATATTTCTAATTACACTGGTGTGGAGGAACGGACATTTAATGCTTTTATAATATCAAAAGGAGGAATGAAGCAGCATTCAGATGTAATGTTATATAATGTCCCTAGTATAGAAGCAGTTGTAATTAATAGTAATAACGATTTTGAATTGGCGTTAGTGCTAAAGAGAAAGCAAAATAATAGATTAATACTAGATAATGCGATAAAAAATGAGATAAATAAAAAGAATAAAACGTTTAGCGAGATATCGAAACAAAAGTCAGTTTGTCTTATTGGACATTCCCAAATCGCACAATGGAAATTGCAATCTATATTTGGTTATGAAGTAAGAAATTGCGGTATTTCTGGAATTTCAAGTTTCGAGTATAATAAATATTTATTGGAAACAAAAAAACTAAAATGTGATGATGATATTTGTATTGTGATGCATGGAACAAATGATATAGTCTTGGATTATACGTTGGACAAAATTGTCACTAGTATTGAAAATACTATAGAGTACATTAGGAATGAAAGTCCAAAGTCAGTAATCTTTTTCTTATCATGTATGCATGTTAATGGTAGATTAGATAGAAATAATGCTAAGATTGACGAATTGAACCGCCAACTAAAAAAACATCTCAAGAATGTAGTGAAGTGGATAGATACTTGTTTTATGGATAATCAGTTTGGATTACTTGATGAGAAATACACATTGGATGGTTTGCATTTAAATGAATTGGGGTACGATGTTTTAAGAGAAAGATTAGAATTTGAAATGAGAAAAATGAATTTATGAAAAAAATAGCAATTATACCAGCTAGATCTGGTTCAAAAGGAATTAAAGATAAAAACATTATAGATTTTGATGGCAAGCCTATGATGGCATATTCGATAGAAGCAGCAATGGATTCAAATTGTTTTAGTCAGATTATAGTGTCGACTGATTCAACAAAGTATGGTTCGATTGCAAAAGAATATGGAGCAGATGTAGTATATCGAGATGAAAGAGTATCAAATGATTTGGCAACAACATATATGGTAATTAAAGACTTATACACCAAGATAGAACATAATCATGATTATTTTGTTTTATTGCAGCCGACGTCTCCATTAAGAACATATAAACATATACAAGGTGCGATTGAATTATTTGAGGAACGATATAATGATTATGATTTCCTTGTTTCGGTAAAAGAGGCAGAGCATAGTAGGTTGCTGGTTAATCCAATAGACAAGGATCTTTCATTAAAGTATTTTGATGTAGATTATGCAAATTATAGACGACAGAGCTATAAAGACTACGTGCCAAATGGCTCAATTTTTATTGCAAAAATAGAAGCTTATTTTGCACAAAAACATTTTTTTGGTGCAAAATCGCTAGCATATATAATGAATGATTTGGATTCAGTAGATGTAGATACAGAACTGGATTATAAATTTGCATTGTTGTGCATGGAAGAGAGAAAAAGGATGGAGAAATAAATGAAGAAGGTGTCATTTGTCACGGGGTCTAGAGCTGATTATGGTATAGTACGTAAATATTTAGATTTGCTTAATAATGATAAATCTATAGAATTATCTTTGCTAGTTACAGGTTCATTGTTGAGTGCGGAGTATGGTAAGCAAATAGAATTAATTTATAAAGATGGATTTAAAGTTGAAAAGAGTTTTGAGATTCCTATTTCAACTATTAATAACAAAGCAGTGATTCATGCTATGTCAGTTGCACTTGATGAATTTGGAGAATATTTCACTGAGAATAAGCCGGATTTATTAATTATTCTAGGTGATAGATATGAAATGTTGTCTGTCGCAATAGCTGCTGCAATGAATAGAGTGGCGATTTTGCATATTCACGGAGGGGAAGCAACATATGGTAACTATGATGAGTTTATTAGACATTCTATTACTAAGATGAGTTTATATCATATTACTGCCACAGAAGAGTATAGAAGAAGGGTAATACAACTGGGAGAAAATCCTGAAAGGGTTTTTAATTTAGGTTCTTTGGGGGCAGAAAATTGTATCAATATAGGCGAGGATGTGCCTTCTTGCATAAAAAAGATAAAGAATTCATCATATTTTGTAGTATTATTCCATCCGGAAACTTTAACGAATGTAAGCACTGAAAAACAAATTGAAGAAGTTTTAAATGCAATTAAAAAGAATAGTGAATATAAATATGTATTTATAGGAGCTAATGCAGACACAAATTCAGATATTATTAGGGCCAAAGTGAGAAAATTTGTTGAATCAAATTCGAATTGTTATTATTATGAAAATCTGACAACGTCAGGGTATCATTATTTGCTAAAACATTCAAAGGCATTGATTGGAAACTCATCATCTGGAATAATCGAGGCACCATCGTTGGGGATATACACAATTAATATTGGAGAAAGACAGGCTGGCAGGATACGTGGAAATTCTGTTATCGATGTAAAGTGCGATGCTAAAACGATTTCAGATGCAATATCTAGAGTGATAAATGAAAACGGAATTCAAATAAATAATCCATATTTTAAGGAAAATGCAGCAATTAACTATTATAAGGTTACGTTGAAAATTTTAGATGAAATATGTGATAATGGAGCTAATCAACCCAAGATATTTTTTGACTTGTAGATAATACTGTTTAAGGATTTGTAATGAAATATACTTTTATATGTGATGGTAGTAATAGTAATGGAACGGGTCATTTTTTTAGGTGTTTAAGCATAGCGCAGGAAATTATTATACGTGGGGATTCTGTTGCTATGATTGTAAATGATGAGTTAGAATCTTTATTAGGCAAATGTGAATTAGAAGCATATGTTATCAACGGACTTTTCAGAAAAGAGTGTGAAAACAGAGTGTTAAACTTGTTAGAGCAGTTAGCTTGTGAAATGGTAATAATAGATTCACATAATGCTAATAGATCCTTTTTGGGTACGATAAGTGCAAATTATTACACTATTTTAATAGATGATTTATTAATGTTTCCCTATCCGGTAGATGTTATTTTGAACTATCACATAGATGTTAGTAAAAATGACTATTATGCTTTATATTCAAAATCAAGAATCACAACGCCTAAATTGTTAATTGGTTCTAAATTTTTTCCAATGCGTATTTCGAAAGGAATTAATGAAAAAAAAAGTCGTATTGATATTTCTTTTTTTGCGGGTGGTTCTGACCCAGCGCATGTAACATTAAAGCTATTGAAAAATATGAATATGTGCACTGTATTGCAGAAACACATTTTACATATAATAGTTGGGGAAATGAATGGAGATTATGACGAAATTAATAGAATTAGTAAAGAGTATAAAAATATAATTATCCATTATGGATTATTGGATTTATCATCAATATATAGGTTGACAGACGTTGCAATAACTGCATCAGGTGTCACGCTATATGAGTTAGTTGCATGGGGAATACCAACTATTTCATACTATATGGTCAATAATCAAATACATTCATCATATGCATTCGCTAAATTGGGACTTACTATAAATTTAGGAAATTGCGGAGATGAGTGTTTCATTTTCAATCTTGAAACAGAAGTGGAGCGAATGCTAGATAATAAAGAGTTAGTGAATAGGTTGAAAACTAATAGTAAAAAGTATATTGACATGTGGGGTGCTAAGAGAATTGTAGATGTTTTAGAAAGAAACTTAAAGTAGAAATGGGAGTTTCTATACGGGATGTAAATTATTGATGTACTATTAGATTAGTTGTTCGATGGTAGTTTAGATATATTGATAGAATAAGAATTAAATAAAAGAATAATCGTGGATTGGGGTGCTGCAGAGTACAAACTGTTTGTGATGTTGCAACCTGCGCTGATATATTAATGACTTAATAATTATAGAAATGCTTTATTAGATGGTCATCATAAGGCCTACTAGTATAGGATATGAATATATATGGTTACAGAAAAGGGTCTTGAACATAAGTAGGGTAAATATAACTTGTTTATTCAATACTATGCATTGATGATGTAGCTAATAGAGCATGTATCAGGGAGTACAAATAGTCTGTTAGTAGAGTATAAATCTATAAAATATTGTATCAATCACGACAGATGTCAGAAACTACAGTTTGTTTTTAGTAGGTGCATGAATATTTTGTTTGAAAGATATTTGTCTTCACAGAATATGAATGATATAAAGACGTTGTCCTCATTTGCTTACAAATGATAGTTTTGTGAAATCTAATATAATAATTAATGGAGAAATGTTACAAGATATGAAGAATTTTGCAATATCCATAGTATAATTCGCAAAGTTTATTTAATATTTTTTGCTCCTAGTATTAGTCTAAATACAATTGTAGTGATAGCTACAAACATAATCGTCAATACTAAAAGTTTAATTTTAGATTATGTATAATAGCGTTGATGAATCAAAAATCATCCAATTGATTTCTAGGAAAATGGTACAGGTTTTTAGAAATCATTCTCTCTATCCTATTCAGAGTTTTATGTGCAACTAACAATAACCTGTGATTTCCAATTATTGTCTGATAAGTATTCTTTATGAGAATCATATATCCGGATTTTTTTTTGTGGTGTATATCGTATCTTAGGAAATATAATTTTAACAAGAGTTTTTAACGAAAAAAGAGTTTTGTAAAAATTACGATATAGTTTTATAGTGTTCATGATATTAAAGAATATGCTATTTTGATTGATTGTGGTGCTATACTCCGCATATTTTTAGATTTTTAATATAATGTTTTGTCTAGTAAGTGACAATTATTAGAGGTAAAAATTGATTTATGAGATTAAAAGACGCATTTAGCTATATCGATTTATGGAAAGGGATAGCTATAATTTGGATAATTATCTTTCATACAAATATAGATTTTCATGGTTCTTTGAATATTGTAAAAGAATTTGGATATGGAGGTTGTGATATATTCCTATTTGCTTCTGGGATTGGAAATTATAAATCGTACCTACGCGATGAATTACCTGTTGCTTTTCTAAAAAGATGTATAGATAAGCTCGCCCCCTTATATGTCCCTTTCATTATTATATGGATTACATATAGGTTGAACAAAGGAGATTTTTCGATTCAATCTATATTTGGCAATTTAATAGGTGTGCAGGGGTTCTCATCAAGTGGTACTTATTTTAATTGGTACATAACAGCTATTATATTGTGTTATATATTAACACCGTATCTAGCGAGTTTTACAAAGCAGAGTATATTGTTCAATAATGTAGGCTTATTGTTAGTGTTGGTTACTATGACGTCATGCTTCTATAATGATTATAATCGTATAATTGTTATATCAAGATTACCTATATTCTATTTGGGAATGATATTTGCAAAATATGATGAGACTAGTGTGAATGCTATAAAGTGGCCAATAGTTTCGTTAGGAATATTGGCGGCGGGATGGTTATTAAAAATCACTAGGATGAATCAACCCGGATATATTTGGAATAATGGTTTGTATTGGTACCCTTTTATAATTATTGCACCAGCATTATGCATAATTATATCGATCTTTGGGAAAAAAGGAGATGAATATTGGGTAACGAAGATAGTATTAGATTTGATTAAGAAGCTTGGTCAAAAGTCTTTTGAAATATTTCTCATTCATTGTTTAATATTTGAGATAATAAAAAGTAGATACAAGGAATCACTATCAAATTATAGATGGTTTATAATTATATTTCTTTCAATTATTATTTCAATTGCATATGGTTATTTGGCAAGAAAGAGTTTTTCCATAATTAAAAAGCGCTGAATTAAATTCAATATATATAATTATACTTTTATAATTAAGTAGATTATAGTATTTTCAAGCATATTATTATATAAAATAATATGCGACTATTTTTATAATAAATAAAAAATGATAATAGTAGAAAAATAAGGAGATTTATAGGATGTGCGGTATAGCAGGACAATATAGTTTTGGAACGGAAAATAGAATAAATAGAGCAGATTTAAAAAGAATGCTTGATGTTATAGTTCATAGAGGCCCAGATGGAGAGGGAATATATTATTCTGACGTATGTGCATTTGGAATGCGTCGTCTCAGTATAATAGATTTAGAGGGTGGTTGGCAGCCACTTTATAATGAGGATAATTCGCTTATCTGTGTATGTAATGGTGAAATATACAATTATATAGAACTTAGAACGGAGTTAATATCCAAAGGGCATGTTTTTAAAACAAAATCCGATGCCGAAGTTATAGTTCACTTATATGAAGAGTATGGCGACAGTTTTATCAACAGATTAAATGGAATGTTTGCAATTGCATTATATGATACAAGGTTAAGACTTCTTCATTTGTATCGTGATCGTTTAGGGAAAAAACCATTGTTTTATTCTCTAATTAATGGGAAATTATATTTTGGATCAGAAATTAAGAGTATTATTTCCTGTAGTGATTTCAAAAGAGAGTGTAATTATGCGGCGTTAGATTATATATTATCTTATAATTATATTCCAAATGATATGACTGCATTTAAGAATATTTATAAATTAATGCCTGGTGAACACATGGTTATATCTTTCGCAGGAATTAAAAAGAACAAATATTGGGATTTACAATTGAATTACACATATGAAAACGATAATATTCCTGAAAGAGTAGCTTTGGAAGATATCGATAGTTTATTAGATGATTCTGTAAAAATACGATTAAGAAGTGATGTACCAGTCGGTGCTTTTTTATCTGGTGGAGTAGATTCTTCGTTTGTTGTTGCTAATGCGTTATCTCATGTAGATAATATTGATACTTTTAGTATAGGATTTGCAGAAAAAAAATATGACGAGAGCCCTTACTCAAGAGAAGTTGCTCGGATTTTAAAAACAAATCATCATGAAAAAATTGTAGATTCTAAGTTTTTTGAATATCTACCAACCACAATATGGTTAAACGACAATCCGCACGGAGATGTTTCTTTTTTACCATCTTTTGTTTTAGCTAATATGACGGCCCAACATGTGAAAACAGTATTAACAGGAGATGGTGGAGATGAATTATTTGGAGGATATGATAAATATATAAAGTATGCAAATTCTGATAACAAAAGTATTTTATCTTTTTTTGAAACAAATAGCGTTTTCTCGAATGAACTAAAAAAATCATTATATAAGGGGAAAATGAATGAAATTCATAGTAGTCAAGATACTTTATCATATATTAAGAACATTATGGATAGGTTCCAAATAAGAGATGATTGTTCGACGATTGATAATATTAATATAATCTTATACTTGGAAACAAAACTATTATTAGAAGGAAACAATCTTGTTAAACCAGATAGGATGGGGATGGGAAATTCGTTGGAAGCCAGAATGCCGCTTATGGATTATCGATTGGTAGAATATGTTTCATCGTTACCTTCTTCATTAAAGATAAAGGATGGTGTCACAAAATATTTGTTTAAAAAAATTGCTTCAAAAAGATTGCCAGAGAATATTGTGTATAGAAAAAAACAAATGTTTACCGTGCCAATAGGTGAATGGTTTAAAGATTCATTGAGAGATATGATGTACGGTGTTTTGCTTTCTGAACGAACACTAGATAGAGGGTTGTTTGATCCAGATTTTACCAGAAAAATGCTAGATGCCCATGTCGCTGAAAAGGAAAATTACACAAGACAATTAAGATTATTATTTATTATTGAACTTTGGCATAGAATATATATTGACGATTTATATGTAAAACCACCAAAGTTGATTGATGTAGTATAGGTTATCTTTAATTATTATAAAAAATAAAGAGCACCATTATCGTTCACGGGGATATATATTATAAGGTATTAGTATAAAAAAGATTAGATGCTATCCAATAAAATGCGTATAGAAAACAAGCTATCTAAAGGTGGCCTAAAAAATATAGTCTCAACATAATTAGCTGAATCACTTGGAGCAGCATACAAGGGCTTTCAGACAGCCTTATTTTGTTCATTAAATACTACTTCATTTAAAGGCAACAGGATTTTGACTATTACTGTTTCTGCGAGATGATATGTTCCTATATAAATAGCAAAGAGGCAGCAGAGAAGGTGCGCAAGTGGTTTGCATAGGCTTGCGCTGGTGCAGATTTAATTACAGAATGAGCAACATGATAGCTGTTGTTTGTGGTCAGTTTGGCCATCTTAAGAAACGTAATGCTAAGAAGAAGGCTATTTATGAGAGAAACAAAGTTGGTTTTGCTGTATTGCGAATTCAAATGAATCCATTGATGTTGTAAAATCAGAGTTTAACTACAGGTAGTCCTGAATGATTATATACAAGGACGCAATGTGCAAGTAGATGTGTGGTGAGCAGGATGTGCTTTATACGTCTGAGCATGGGAAGAGTTGTACGATTGAGATTTTTGATGCAATTGCTAACATTAATGAAGAGGGACGTCCAATCTGGAAGTAAATGAATATACAGCGAATTTAACGTTTAAAACAATTTATCATTTGAAATGTCAATTGTTGTTCGGTTAAAAATGTACAAATCAATAGTTGAGTACTTGGCATAGATTGCAAGTGAATTGATATTGGTAGTGGTATCGTCGCTCGCTGATTATGCATACTAATAAAAAAAGATGATGACAGAGGAGCAGGATAGAATTATTTAGTAGTTCGAAAATTTAAAAAAAGTAGATTAGTATTAATCGTTAGAGAGGGCGAATAACTTATGAAAGATAATTACACTAAAGAAATTGATTTGATTGATTTATTTATAGATTGGATAGGTCATTGGAAGTCATTTTTGGTATTTTTATTATTAGGTATTATTCTTGCAGGTGGCTATATGTATATGGGACGCAATGTTTCGACTCCATCCACTGAAAAAGAAGAAAAGGTGGCGCTAGAAGAACTGGCAGCTGGAACAACACTTAGTGCTCTAACAGAAGAACAGTTGGCTGGTCTTTCTACAGAGGATATGGAGAAAGACTTCCTTTCAGAACAGGATATTCAGGCAGTAGATGATATTATTGCGCTTAATGACCAGTACGTTGAGAATCTTGAGACATATATTTCTGAGAAAAATGATTTAGAGCTTACAGACAGAGCGGAGTCATTTAGCTATATAGCAAATGCAAAGAACGTGATAGAGACTCGTAAGGCATATCTTACTGATGACCAGAAGATTTACTATTATGCAAAGCTTGGTGTAAGCACCGCTGTTGGTACAGACGGCATTGATAAAAAAACTGTGGCATCTAATGAGGCTGTTGTGGTTAATAGTGCACCATCAAAAAAGAAAGCTGCATTATTGGCTATAGTATTCATTGTCCTTCATTTTATGGTTGTTTCATGTCGATACATCTTTAGCAACACAATTAAGCATTCGGATAATCTATATGCAATGGCTGATGTTCCTGAATATATTCGTATGATTAACTGGGAGAAAATTGATTCGTCAAAAGGAATGAATAAGCTTGTCAATAAAATGCGATTTGGAAAGATGCGCAAAACATCATTAAAGGATGTGGTTGAAATTAACTCTTTAGCTACAGTTGAGAAACTCAAAAATAAGAATTACAATTCAGTAGCTGTTGTTGGTGTGGGACTTGATGATGAGCGCAATTTGCTTGTTCGCCAGATTAAAAATGATAATGAAAATGTCGTGGCAAAATCTATTGATAGTATAACTCATAATGTTAACGGAGCAGATGATATTATTGGTGTTGATTCAGCTATCTTGGCTGTTCGAGTGGGGGTCTCTAGATATAATGAATTTATGGAGGAGCTGCAGGCACTTAAGGATAGAGATGTTGATGTGATTGGAATTGCGGTCTTTGAACTATAAGGGTATAATGAGACTAAATGTTTTCGTGAGGGTTATGATGAATGTTTAAATTATTGGATAGAATCAAACATTGGCATAGAGTTGCTTATTTTTTAGTGGCATATGATTTTGCCACTATTGTTTTGTCATACTTTTTAGCCTTATGGCTTCGATTTGATTGTAGGTATTCTCATATTGAAGCACGATATATCGAAAAATATTATCAGATTATAATTCCATATACTATATTTGTAATTTTTATATATTGGTTGCTTGGTTTATATCGTAGTATCTGGAGATTTGCTAGTTTTTTTGAGATTAAGAGATTGGTTTATGCGACTGCAATTACGTTATTTGTAAATGTTGTTTGTGTTGTTTCGTTTGTATTGCGTATGCCGATTTCGTATTTTGTTTTTGGAATTGGATTTCAGTTTTTCTTTGGTGTTATCATAAGATTTTCATATAGATTTGTTTTATTGCTTAGAGATACTCGTTCTGCAGAAATGGCTGAGGCTAGAAATGTTCTCCTTATTGGAGCAGGTTCCGCAGGTCGAATGATTCTTCGTGATGTTAATTTTGTAAATGGCGGCGCTCACGGAGCTGCAAAGGTAGTTGCTATTATTGACGATAATCCGAATAAGTGGGGTCGTTATATTGATGGCGTTGAAGTTATCGGCGGACGTGATAAAATCCTTCTGGCTGTACAGGAGTATGAGATTAAAGAAATTTTTATTGCTATTGCAACGCTAAACCCTAGTGAGAAGAGAAATATTATTAATATTTGCCAAGAGACTGATTGTAAAATCAAGCAACTTCCAAATATGTATGCTGAGAAGGCAGGTATTATTTCGGCTGGAAACCTTCAGAACATAACTATCGAGGATGTTCTTGGTCGTGACCCTATTAGTTTGCATCAAGAGGATGTGGCTGCACAAATTTCTGGAAAGGTAGTGCTTGTTACTGGTGGTGGTGGTTCCATTGGCTCAGAGCTTTGTCGTCAGATTGCAAAGTACAATCCAAAGCAGCTTATTATTTTTGATGTATATGAGAATAATGCGTATGATATTCAGCTTGAGTTAAAAAAGAAATATCCACATATGGATTTGGTTACACTTATCGGTTCGGTTCGTGATGCTCGTCGTATTGAGTCAGTGTTCGAAACATATAGACCTAATATTTGTTATCATGCTGCAGCACACAAGCATGTTCCTCTTATGGAGGATTCTCCATGTGAGGCTATTAAGAACAATGCCATTGGTACTTACAAGACAGCCTATGCTGCAATGAAGTTTGGCTGCGATAGATTCGTACTCATCAGTACTGACAAAGCGGTTAACCCAACAAATGTCATGGGTGCTACAAAACGTATTTGTGAGATGATTATTCAGACCTTTGATAAGGCGGTACGTGAGCACCATGAGGATTTATTACCATATATGGTTTCTCACTATGTTGAGATTGAGAAAGACAGTTCAGAGCGTGTAAAGGCTGGTTCGGGTCACACTGAGTATGTGGCAGTTCGTTTTGGAAATGTTTTAGGCTCAAATGGATCTGTTGTTCCATTGTTTAAAAAACAGATAGCTGAGGGCGGACCAATTACATTGACTCACAAGGATATTATTAGATATTTCATGACTATTCCTGAGGCTGTATCGTTGGTACTTAAGGCTGGAGCCAATGCATCTGGTGGAGAGATTTTCGTTCTTGATATGGGAGAGCCAGTAAAGATTCTTGATCTTGCTCGTAATATGATTGAACTAGCCGGTCTTCGTCCAGATATCGATATTGAAATCGAGTACATTGGTCTTCGCCCAGGTGAAAAGTTATACGAAGAAAAGCTTATGAGCGAGGAAGGCTTAAAAGAGACTGAGAATCATTTGATTCATGTTGCTGAGCCAATAAAGTTCGATAATGATGTATTTATTAACAATCTTAGGGAACTTATGGTTTTGGCCTATTCTAACAAATCATCTGAAGTTGTGCAGAAGATAAGTGAAACTGTTACGACATATAGAGCAGATGGACATAACAATTGATTTTGCAAAAACACAACAACTTGAACTAATATAGTGTATAATGAAGCTGCGGCATCTGCCGCAGTTTTTGTTATATTTAGGAGATTTTTATGAAGATAATAAGCAATAAATTTAAGATCAAAGAAAAGCTAATGTTACCAGCAAATGTATTATGGAAAATATATGCTTTAATTACAGTTATGACATGTGGTCTTTATGCATTTCTTACCTCATTAAGAACAATGCCATTTGCGGAGGGCTGGTATACGTACTACGCTCAGTGTATTAATAACGGCGAAAGAACATACAAAGATTTTGATTATTTGTTTACGCCGTTATATATAAATCTTGTAGCTCTATTTACGCGTTTATTCGGCTACAAAATAATATATTTACGTTTATTAGGCGTGGTTTTCTTTTGCTTAATAGCAGTGTTATTATTTTTAATTATAAAGGAGATTTTTAATTATAGAATTGCTGCAATTGTCACCATTCCTACGATGATGTATCTTCAATCAGAGGTTGTGCAAGTCTTTTATGATTATGTACGATTGATGGATATTATGGCAGTAGCGACTTTATTATATATAATTAAGTATATAAAAGAATTAAATGGTGATAACGAAAAGAAGAAACGCAACTATTTATTAGTAGCGGGAGTGACAAATTCTGCTTTTATTTTGATAAAACAAAACATGGGTATTGTTTACGGAGCATATATTATTATTCTCCTTTTAGCCATCAATATAGTAAAAAGAATTGGAAAAAGGGAAGGGGTTAAATATATAGGATATTTTGGCCTAGGATTAATAGTTCCAATTATTTTTACTGTGATTATAATGCTTTTGAATGGGAGTCTATTTTGCTTTATGTCACAGACTGGATCTGATGCTATTGCTGCAAAAGGAGGTGTTGTAGCAATATTGTTTGGGTGGTTAGTGAACAATGCAGACACATTCCTTGATCAACTACTGCCAGCAATTATAACAATGATGGTACTAGTTATATTGAACATGAAATCTAAAGCCAGTGCAACATCATATCTAGAAGATTATCGTGTAGAGATGGTGTATAACGTAGCTATGATTTTACCGATATTATCGATACTAGGTTTTATTTTACTGCATTCAAAGGAATCATTTGCACGACTATTTGGAGCTGTATCGTATTTGAGTCCTTACTACCTATATTTAATAGTTGCCCCGATTTTTTGGATTTATGTTATAAAAGTTATTCTGATTCGTATCAAAAAGGAGACAATCGAAACACAAGATTTGCTTTATATTGCAATATCAGGTGCATATTTTGCTATTTCATGGGGCTGTGGAATGTCATCAGGATTGGCTGAGGGGCAGGCGACATTTGGATTGGCATTTTTGCTAGCATATATATTAAAAAAATGTGATTTTAGGTATGGAATTATATTAAAAATAGTAGTATGTGGATGTTGCTTGTTTATGACAATGCAATATTCATCTAAGAAAATGATTAACACATACAGTTGGTGGGGAATGACTGATTCTGATTATTGGTCAAGTATAGAGGTATCAGATGACATTCCAGTACTTCAAGGCATCAAGATGTCTGAATCTACTCTCAATGTGTATGAGGAAATATATCATTTAGTTCAAAACGAAACAAGTGAAGATGATTATATCTATTGTTTCCCACAGATACCTATCTTTTACTCAGTATGTGATAGAATAGATCCGGGTGTTAGAGCCAAGGTTCAGTGGTTTGACGTTGCGTCTGATGCTTCGATAAATAATGATATAACGGTGTTAGAGGATAATCCTCCAAGTGTAATCATAATTTATGAAACATCTGAGTATGCATACAACAGTCACGAACATTTATTTAGAGGTGGTGAGATATCAGCCACAAGAAAAATGAAACGATTCCTTCTTGATTATGTCAGTAAGAATGGATATGAGTTATATAAAGAAATAAACGAAAATGATAAAGATAAATTCCTAGTATATTACAAAACAGATGATACAGAAAGCGCATCATATAGTGGACTAAAAGGAGAGGGAACTGTAGATAATCCATATCTTGTGAGTTCTGCAGATGATTTATTATACATTAGTCAATCTGTAAGTATGGGGAACGATTATGCAAAGGTTTATTTCGAACAAACATGTGATATAGATTTAAGTACAATTGAAAATTGGGAACCTATAGGAAGAAACGATGATTATGGTTTGTTTGGATTCAATGGAATCTACAATGGAAATGGCTTTTCTATAAAAAATATAAATAGTGTAAATGTTGAGTCGGATGTAGCTTTATTTAGTAATTTATATGGTATCGTTGTTAATTTATGTATAGAAGATAGTTATTTTGAAGGCGATAGCGCAGCAGCAATCGCAATAGGCGAAGGTGAAGAGGATGCTGTAGTTGCAAATTGTATTGTACGTAATTCAACTATAAAGGGAGTAAATGCAGCGGCAATTGCAAATGGCTTCAAAGGTTCGGTGTATAATTGCTATATTAACTCACGTATTTATGGTATCAAAGCTGAATTAGTTAATCTTGAGGATGTAAAGGGGGGCAAGTGTGAGAATATATACCTTAATGGTGATAATGTTCTAGTTCCTGCTTCGCAAGTAAGCGAGGATGATATAGCCTTTTACGATGACACCTTGTTGCGTAACAGCATGAGAATGGTTAGAGAATACAATACTTGGGTATCGAAAAAAGAAGAGTTTATCGATGAATTGGAAAATGTTGAGCTTTTATACTGGAATGTCTCTGATGACGAACCGACACTTATATCGTCAATATCTCTAGAAGGTCATGGAACAGAGAAAAAACCATTTTTAATAAATGATGCTGATGATTTTGCTGTGTTTAGAGATATGGTTAACAGCGGTATTACCTTTGATGGAGCTTTCATAAAGCAGACTGCTGACATAGACTTGAAAGACGAAGGAAATTTTGATCCAGTTGGATATGATTTGAATTGTGCCTTTAATGGAATATATAACGGAGCGGGATACAGCATTAATAATGTTTATATTCTTTCTGATAATAATGAGAATATGGCGCTTTTCCGATATTTAAATGGTACAGTAATAAATCTGAATGTTAAGAATGCTTGGGTTGGCGGTAGTTGTGTTGCCATTATAGCTGGCGAAGGTGAAGGACAGGTAATAAACTGTTATGCTTCCGGTATATTATACGGATTTAGCACAAGTGGAATTGCATTCAAAATAGATTCAGTAAGTAATTGTGTATCTCTTGTGACAGTTGATAAAGGGACTGATATTTCTGGTATTTCGTCTAGGGCAGTCGTTGACAATTGCTTCAGTAACATTGTTTTAGACGGAAATCCTGGTGTAGAAGTCTACGGAGACAGTTCTATAGCTAAGTTAAATGATTACATTTCGAGCAATCCAGAATACAGTGAGTCTATTCCATACTGCCAGTGGGAGAATGTAGATGGTGAGATTAGGGTTTATGAGGGGAGTGAGTAGGCAATAGGGAATAAAACCGAATGTGTTATATGGTAAGCGCTTAGTAATCCACCGTCGTGACTGACAGCGGTACTTTTGAAATAATAATAACAACTAAACATATGGAGCA
>NZ_SVEV01000051.1 GCF_015057185.1 Pseudobutyrivibrio sp.
GTGTGTGTAGCTCAGCTGGATAGAGCACTTGGCTACGGACCAAGGTGTCGGGAGTTCGAATCTTCTCACGCACGCTAGATAAAGCTTTAAGTTATTGATTAATCATTGACTTAAAGCTTTTTTTATTTACTAAAAAGGGAGTTTGACAAAACTAACTCAAAGTATTAAGATAACAGTGTTATGTAGATAACACTGTTATCTTTTTTAAGGAGGTAATAATGTCAACTAAGGAAAAAGAGGAAACAAGAGCCAAAATAATAGCTGCAGCTAAAGAAGAATTCTTTTTATATGGATTTGAAAAATCTTCATTAAGAAGAATTTGCACAAAGGCAGGGTGTACAACCGGTGCAATTTATTTTTTCTTTAAAGATAAGGATGAGCTTTTTTGCGAAATAGCCAATCAAGTGCTCTTACCAGTACAGCATGCTATTGCAGAGCATATAGTTCAGGATAAGAACCAGATTGATGAAGGTTTTTCAACAGATTTCGAGCATGAAAAGATTCTAGCAGATAAGTTAGTGGACATTTTATATTCACACTATGAGGAATCAATGATTCTTCTTACGAAATCTGTAGGTTCGTCATTAGAGAATATTTCTGATAGATTTGTTGCAGAATTAGAAAAAGAATATGGTGAATTAGCAAGATTATATGCACAACAAGAGGGAAAGTCAGTAGATGAGTATATGGTTCATTGGCTTTCACATTTAAATGTAGAAGCATATATTCATTTAGTCACCCATGAAAAAGACGTTAATGAGGCGAAGAAGAGAACACGTAAAATAATGCTCTTTATAGTTAAAGGTTGGATGGATTGCATACTAATGTAGTTGCTTGAAGATAAGGAGGAGACAAGTGAATAAAGTATCATTAAGAAATGTATCAAAGGTTTATAACGTGGGCGAAAAGGAATATAGAGCCTTGGACCATGTTGATTTGGACATTGAGGAAGGTAAATTTGTTGTTATTCTAGGCCCTTCAGGAGCAGGCAAATCAACTTTGCTTAATCTAATTGGAGGTATGGATACACCTTCAGAGGGAGAGGTAATTGTTAATGGTGAGAATATAACAGGATATTCTGAGAATAAACTTAGTGATTTTAGAGCTAAATCTGTTGGTTTTATTTTTCAGTTTTATAATATTCTTCCATCGCTTACAGTAAAAGAAAATGTTGAGTTAATTAACGAAATTGTTAAAGATCATTTGGATGCAGCTGAAGCACTTGAGGATGTGGGGTTAATGGAGCATATGAATAAGTTCCCTAATCAGTTGTCTGGAGGAGAGCAACAGAGAGTTTCTATCGCACGTGCTATAGCGAAGAATCCAGCACTTTTATTATGTGATGAGCCTACAGGAGCACTCGATTCTCAAACAGGTGTTATGATCCTCAAGATTCTAAAGAAGCAGACAACAAAAGAAAGAGGCAATAACACAGTTATTATTGTCACTCATAATGCTCTTATTGCCGATATTGCCGACGTTGTAATTCGTGTAAAAAATGGCAAGATCAAGAGTGTTGAAGAGAATGCAAACCCTGCAAACATAGATGAGGTTCAATGGTAAAATGTTGAGAAAAAAATTATTCAGAGATATAAAAGGAAACTTTGGGCAGTTCTTTACTATTTTTGCCATGGTATTTTTGGCAATTGCAGCATATTCAGGAGTAAATGCCTATTCTGATGGATTGAAGAATTCTTCAGTTGATTTTTATGAAAAATACAATCTAGAAGACCTATGGTTATATGGTGAAAATTTTTCTAATGAAGATTTAAATAAAATTAAGAGTATAGATGATATTTCAGATGTAGAGAGATATCTTTCCATGTCAGGATCAGTAGATGTAACAAGTGGGGATACAACAGATATTGAAAATATCCAGATTGAGCTCAATTTTTTAGATGCTGATGATGACGATAAAAATATATCTTCGATGTATTTACGTGATGGAGAGGAATATAGTCCAGATAAGGATGGAGTGTGGGTCGGTTATTATTTTGCTAAAGCAAGAGATATAAAAGTTGGTGATGAATTAACATTATACCTTGAAGGATATGCTTTCACAGAGGTGGTACGAGGAATAGTGTCATCGCCTGATCATGTATATACTGTAGCTGATTCTTCTGTAATATTCCAAGATGCTGCTGATTATGGGTGGGCATATTTGTCGATGAATGAATTTCCAGAAGAGTATTTATATGATGAGGTTCTAAAAAATGAAGATATTGTAGATTTCCTTGATTCAGCAGATGATATTCAAGACGCTGTAGATGCATATACTGCAATGGGAATTGATTTAGATGATATAAAAAAACAGATGGATATAGATGAGGATGTGAATCTTGAGGTCGCATTAGAGAAGGCAAGAATTATTAATGATGGAAAAGCAGATATATCGGATAAAGAAGCATTTATAACTGCTTTAGATGCTGATTTTAATTTGAGAGATTGCTATGTTTATCCTAATGCAATAGTTGATGTTGCTGGAACTGCGCCAAATCCATATATTGCTTCCGATGATGTAGAAAAATTCGAAGATAAAATAAAATCAATTAGGAATAAGCTGTATGAATTAGATGGTATTTCAATAAGCGCAATTACTGACAGGAATGTATGGAATTCATATGTATCTTTAAAATCAGAGTCAGAAGAAGGCGATACGTACTCAGGAATGTTTTCATTCTTGTTTGTATTTATTGCTGGGCTTTCTGTGGTTACAACAATGAGCCGATTCGTGAAAAAACAGCGAGTCCAAATTGGAACACTAAAGGCATTAGGATTTAGAAATAGGAAGGTTACATTACACTTTATTACATATGGCTTTTGGGTGAGTTTTTTGGGGGCAGTTCTTGGGCTTGTAGCAGGAGGTCCGATATTAGGCCAGCCGTTTTTAAACATGGAATTATCAATGTATGACTTGCCTGAGGCTCATAGATATCTTCTCAGTAAAAACTACGTGGCAGCTGCACTTATCGTTATCGTAATTACGATAATAACATATTTATCAATAAAGAATATTTTGAAGGAATCTGCGGCCCAAACCCTTAGACTTGAAGTTCCACATATAAAGATAAAGGCTAAAGAAGGTGGAAAAGGAATCAGTGATAAACTGCCATTTTCTGTAAAATGGAACTTACGTGATATCCTAAGGAGCAAATCTAGAAGTATTATGGCTATAGTTGGTGTTACAGGTTCAACATTATTAATTGTAATGGCATTTGGAATGCAAGATTCATTGCAGCATTATCTTGAGTGGGAGTTTGACAAAATACAAGCATATAGCTATAAGCTGAATCTATCAGAGAATATATCAGAAGATAGACTCAATGAATTATTAAATACTTATGGAAATGCTACAAGCCAAACAATTGCGATTGAATACAAGGATGCTGACGGCAATATTAATACCTCAGTTTTAACGGTAAATGATTCTGATGGTCATTTAAGAGTTTCGGGACATGATACTACGACTTATGATATCAATAATGGGATACCAGGAAACACTGATGGTAATATAAATGACGCCGGAGCTTTATTTGCAACAGAAAAGCTGATAAAGGAGAATGGTTTTTCTCTAGGCGACAGTGTAAATTGGCGAATCATGGGAGAGGATACATGGTATGAAACAAGGATTACGGCCGTCTACAGAGATCCTCAAAATCAGCAATTTGCAATGACAAGAGGCGCCTTTGAAGCCTTAGGTGAAGATTATGAATGTGATACTATATATACAGATGATAATCTCAGTGATTTAACAGATTCTGATATTGAAGGGGTGTCTACTATCACATCGATAGAGACCATGAAAGAGCAGATGAATATCATGCTTGAAATGATAAACAAGATGATTGTTCTATTCATAACTATTTCAGCCTTGCAAGGGTTTATCATCATCTATAATATGGGAATCTTGGCACTTAGTGAAAAGATGTATCAATTTGCAACGCTTAAGGTGCTGGGATTTAAATTCTCCAAGCTGACAATGATTTACACTCAACAAAATCTTTGGCTTACTATAATCGGAATTATCTTTGGTCTTCCTTTAGGATTTGAGTTTACTGATTACATGTTTAAATATGCCATTGGAGATGATTATGATTTCTTTGCAAATATAGATGTGTCTGCGTATATGATTGCTGCCATAGGTACACTTGTAATCATGTTTGTAACAAGTATTGCTTTATCAGTTAATCTGAAAAAGATAGATATGGTTTCAAGTCTAAAAGCTAATGAGTAGGTGAAAATCAAGCTTAAAGACCAGAAAGCAGAAGATAGCTTTGATATAAGGCACTTATAATGGATTAACAAATTAAATAGCAAATTTTATGAAAATTTAAGATATTACCGCTTGATTTAAAAATATAACATGGTACTATTTAATTGAGCGCAATTCGTGCGCCGGATTTTTTAGGAGGATATTACCATGAGTACATTAGTGACTTACTTTAGTGCTGAGGGAACAACAGCTAAGGTCGCAAAGACATTTGCAGAAGCTATCGGTGCTGATATTTTTGAAATTGTTCCCGTTGAACAATATTCTGAAGCTGATATTAATTGGAAAAATCCTATTGCTCGATGCAATCGTGAGCAGTTAGGAAATAAAGACGTTCCTGTTAGAGGGACAGTCGAAAATTTTGATCAATACGATACTGTTTATATTGGATTTCCTATATGGTATGGTCAGGCTCCACGAGTAATACATACTTTCTGCAAAGCATATGATTGGACAGGAAAAAAGGTTTATGCATTTGCAACATCAGGCGGAAGCAAGATTGGTAAAACTGCAGAGAAGTTATCTCCATCATTAGCTGGAGCAAGTATAGTAGAAGCAAAGCTTGTGTTTAGCGCTGATGACGTAAAGAACTGGTAATAATTGAGGAGACGTTGAAATGAATATAGCAGTACGTTTTTATTCAAAAACTAAAGCGGGAAATACAAAGAAATTGGCTATAGCCATTGCTGATGAAGTTGGAACAGAGGCTATTAGTGTTGTAGATGAACCATCTTTAATAAATGATGTAGATATTTTGTTCCTAGGCGGCGCGCCATATGCAAATATTATGGCACCAGAACTTCGTGAATATGCCGAGAACATAGATCCAAATAAAGTTGGAAGAGTAGTATTATTTTCTACTTCAAACTGGTCAAGGAGAACTGTTAACGCATTGAAGAAAATCCTTAGAGGAAAAGGCATAAAGGTAGACGATGACTATTTCTATGTACATATGCTTAGCGTTAATCAAAAGCTTGATGAGGCAAAAGAATTTGCTAGAAATGCGATTAAACAATAATTAAAATAGCTAGGAAGATATACCATGATTTTATCTACAATTCATCATATAGCGATTATCGTGTCTGATTACGATAAGTCAAAAGATTTCTATGTAAATAAGCTAGGTTTTGAGGTGATTCGGGAAAACTATAGACCTGAGAAAGAAGATTGGAAGCTAGACTTAAAAATAGATTCAAATACCGAGTTAGAAATATTTGCTCCGAAGAATCCACCAAAGAGACCATCTTATCCAGAAGCTTGTGGATTGAGGCATCTTGCTTTTAAGGTAGAAGAAATTGAAGCTGCAGTACAGCAGTTAAAAGAACTTGAGATTGAGTGCGAGCCTATAAGGACAGATGAATTTACAAATAAGAAAATGACATTTTTCTTTGATCCAGATGGACTTCCACTTGAATTACATGAGTAGAATTTTAGTACTCCCCATTTTGAAAGCATAATAGATAAAATGGGGAGCATTTTTTTGTGTAGTATTTGAAGAAAAGCATGCGTAAAAATATTTGACATACCATAATGTATTGGTGTATTTTATAAGCATAGAAAATATGGAACGGGTTCCATAGATAATATAATGACGCAGGACCGGGCTGCGTTTTTTATTGAGGGGATATGGAACGGGTTCCACACATGTTTTTACTTTAGGAGGAGAGAAAATGAAAAGAAAAATGCTTTGTTCAGGTCTTGCCATTATGATGGCAACATCGCTTATGGCGTGTGGGTCTTCACAATCTACAGGTGGAGATGCTAGCACAGGCACAGAAGGTGCAACACAAGGTGATATGGATGATGCCGTAATCACTATTTGGTCACCAAGTGATAAAGAATCTATTGAAAATTGGTGGGCAGAAAAGATTGATGAATGGAACACCGCTCATCCAGATATGAAGGCAGCTCGTGAGGCAATTGATCGTTCAGATTCATATGCCTATGACAATAAAATCGCAACAGCAGTAACATCAAATAGTCTTCCTTCAATATTCTTTGTAGATGGACCTCAGGTTTCATACTATGCAGCTAATGGGCTTATTGTTCCAATCACTGATTATTTTAGTGATAGCATTGATGATTTTGATCCTGCAACACAGGCTCAATGTACATACGATGGTGAATTATATGCAATATCAGCAACACAGTCAGGTGTAGCATTTTACTACAACAAGGATTTGTTAAAGGAATGTGGTGTAGATACTGATGATTTGGATTCAAGAACTATTGATAATCCAATAACATGGTCAGAAATGGCAGAAATTGCTGAGAAATGTACAACTGATAGTTATGTAGGAACACATATTATTATGGATCACGGCGAAGGTATTCCTTATGCTCTTGAGCCAATGTATATCTCAGAAGGTAAGGACTATATTTCAGATGATGGAACTACAGCAGATGGCTATGTAAATAGTGACGAATCTGTAAAGACAACAGCATTCCTTGCAGATTTAATTGCAAAGGGTTACGCAAATGTAGATCCTATTACAGATGAGTTCTTAAATGGTGCATGTGCTACTGAGTTAGGTGGTTCATGGGATGTAGCTACACTTGAGGCTAATGCAACTTTCGATTGGGGCGTAACATATTATCCAGTTGCTGATGATACTCATAAGGCTGTTTCTCCATGTGGAGACTGGTCTGCAGCTGTTTCAAAGGATTGCGAGAATATAGAGGCTACAGGTGAGTTCCTTAAATGGTTAATGAACACAGAAAATGTTGCTTCATATGCAGATGCAATTGCAAAGCCTGCAACTAGAGCATCAGCTTATGATGAGGAATGCATGGCTTCTTATGCAGAGGGACCAAGAGCTTTATTCGTAGAACAGCTTCAAAATTCAGCTGCTCCACGTCCAAGAACTCCATCATATGCGACTTTCTCAACAGATTATGCAGAGGCAATGTCTAATATTTTCTCAGAGGCTGCTTCAACAAAAACGGTTGATGAATCATATATTAAAGAACAACTGGATTCTGTAGCAGACAGTTTTGCTGAGGATTATAACACTTACTATGCAAATTAATTAGTAAGGCTTGATGATACTATGTAAAAAGTCGCATCAATTATGGTGCGACTTTTATATAGCATAGTCAGTGGCTTAGCAGTAAAGGAATTCTAAAAATAGGAGCAATACCGATGGCAAAAACAGAGCAAATGTCTGGAAGAAAACGGGATGAACGAATTGCTGGATATGTTTTTTCATTGCCTGCAGTAGCATTACTGATAGCGTTTTTGGTTGTACCGATTATATATACAGTGTACTATTCAGTGTTCCAGTATCAAGTTATGAGACCAAATGATATAACATTCATTGGTTTTGAAAACTATCACAAATTGATTACTGATTCTGACTTCTGGATTTCATTAAAAAATACTTTTTATTTCACTATTATAGTTGTGCCAGTTCAATGTGCATTAGCATTGATATTGGCAATGCTAGTATCTAAAAAATTTAAAGGTGTAGCAATATTTAGAACTATGTATTTCAGTCCACAGTTAACATCTATGGTTGTAATTGCTGTTCTTTGGACTGTTTTATACAACTCTAATCCTAATACTGGATTAATTAATGCGCTATTAGTAAATCTTGGTCTTGAACCAATTAACTTTTTGACCAATGAGAGAACAGCGATGAATTCAATCATCTTTATGTCTGCATGGCAAGGAGCAGGCTACCAGATGATGATCTTTCTTGCAGGATTGCAGGGGATTCCAAGAGATCAATATGAAGCTGCCTCAGTTGATGGTGCAACACCTTGGCAACAGTTTTGGTTTGTCACAATACCAAATCTTAAAGGAACAATTAAGTATGTCATTATGATTACTATGATTCAGGCGATGAAGCTATTCACACAGCCATATGTAATGACACAGGGCGGTCCAAGGAATTCTACAAAAACTATGGTGTATTACATCTATACTCAAGGATTCCAAAAAGGAAATTTTGGATACGCATGTGCTGTTGCAGCTGTATTCTTTGTGATTGTTGTGGCAATGTCATTAATTTTGCAAAAAATAACATCAGAAGAATGAAAGGGGTAGCTTATGAAATCTTTAAAAGCACAGAAGGCGCTTCAGAAAATTCTATTCTATGCTGGTAATACAATAATTGGAATTATCTTTGTTTCTCCTTTGATTTGGATGATTTCAGCATCGTTAAAACCAGAAGCAAAAATATTTGCTAACATGAATTCAATACAGACTTTTGTTCCTGAAGATGCAAGCTTTGATAACTTTATTGAGGTTTTCAGACGAGTTGATTTGATGAACGTGTTTGAGAACACTATCACATATATTTTGCTTATTTTAGTATTTGATTTATTAATCAATTCAATATGCGGATATGCATTGGCAAAATTTCGTTTCAAAGGAAGAAAGCTAATTCTTAGCTTTGTAGTTGCATTAATGGTAATGCCAATGGAGGCAATTTTGCTTCCAATGTACATTGAAATGTCGCAGCTAGGTTGGGTAAATTCACTGCCAGCATTGGTAGTCCCATCAATTGCAAAATGCTTTTCAATATATATGTTTTACAATTTTTTCAAGGACATTCCTGACGATTTATTGGAAGCAGCTTCAATTGACGGTAGTTCACCAATCAGAACTTTCTTTAGCATTGTAATGCCTATATCAAAAACGGTATATGCTACAGTATTTATTTTGGATTTTGTGGCTCATTGGAATGATTTCATGTGGCCATTCTTGATAATGACAGGTAAGGAAAATCGCACTATACAGCTTGCAGTTCAGTCATTTTTTGGAACACAGCCTGTACATTATAGTGCCATTATGGCATCACTGGTATTATCTGCAATTCCTATGATAGTTATGTTCATATTCATGCAGAAATACTACGTTGAAGGTATAGCTTCTTCGGGCATAAAAGGATAAAAAAATAAATATAATAAAAGCAATAAATTAACTTGAAAATTTGCCTAAAAACAGATATCTTAAACTAAAATATCCACATGAAAGGGTAAGAAATTATGGCGACAATTAGAGATGTTGCACAAAAAGCTGGAGTAGGTGTAGCAACTGTATCTCGTGTACTTAGTGAAAATGGGTATGTAAAAGAGGAAACAAAGCAAAAGGTTATGGAGGCTATCCGTGAACTTAATTACACCCCAAATGAGATTGCTAGAAATTTATATTATAAAAGAACAGGTATAGTTGCAGTTATCATCCCTCAGATTTCTCATCCTTTTTTTGCAGAATTCGTAGATAAACTGGTAGTAGAGCTGTTCGCACATGATTATAAAGCTATGATTTGCAATACATGGTCAGAGGAAAGCTATGAGCTACAGTACTTTGATATGTTAAAACGCAATATGGTTGATGGTATAATCTGCGGTACTCACTCTGTTACTAATGAAGAATATTTTAATATCAATCGTCCTATTGTTGCTTTAGATCATACATTTGGTCGCGGTATACCATGCGTGTCAGTAGATCATAAGGAAGGTGGACGCCTTGCGGCGATGGAATTAATACAGGCTGGCTGTAAAAATGTACTACAGTTTCGTGGCTCCTCAAACGTGGATTCACCAGCATTATTAAGACACGACGTATTCGAAAAAATAATCCGTGAACACGGACTTGGTTATCAGGAAATTATTACAGATATGAATGATTTATCTGAAGCAACAGCAGACAAAAATGCATACGAGTTCTTCGAAAAATATCCTGACGTAGATGGCATATTTGGAACGGATTTTATGGTCATGTCTGCTATGAAAAGAGCCAATGAGCTTGGAATTGATATTCCAGGAAAGCTGAAAGTAGTAGGTTATGATGGAACAAAGATTAGCCGACTTGCTAGCCCAGGGTTGACTACAATATGCCAGCCTATCGGCGATTTGGCTAAGCAGTCAGTGAATATTATGATGGATTTAATAAACGGTAAAACGGTTGATAGTAGTGATGTACATCTGTCTGTTAGTTTACATCGAGATCAATCAACGGCTATTAACTAATCTGATTTAGGCGAATTTATAAAAACGATAATGGAGTTTTTATGAATAGTAAATCATTAATTAAGGCACGAGAGTATGAACTACAGGAGGAGGCTAAAGTCAAAGTAAATGACAGAGCGGCCTTTCACCTTACTTCTAGAGTTGGATGGATGAATGATCCAAATGGATTTTCCTACTATAAAGGAAAATATCATTTGTTCTATCAGTATTATCCATATGATACTAGCTGGGGGCCAATGCATTGGGGACATGCTTGCACAGAAGACTTTATTAAATGGGAATATTTGCCAGCCGCATTGGCACCAGACCAAGAGTATGATGAATTTGGTTGTTGGTCAGGAAGTGCTGTGGAGTTAGCAGATGGAAATCATGCATTGATTTATACAGGTGTAGTGGAGGATCCTCAAACAAAAGTATTTACCCAGACCCAGTGTCTAGCTGTAGGAGATGGTACCGACTATATTAAGTTTAGCAATAACCCTGTTATAGATGGTTCATTACTTCCGGAGGGTGGTAGCAGAGCGGATTTTAGAGATCCTAGAATCTGGTACGACAAGGACGATCAATTATATTATTTGGTCGTGGGAAATAGAACAGAGGATGGCAGCGGCGCCATTTTATTATTTCAAAGTCCTGATGTGAAGCAATGGGAATATGTAACAACCTTGGATCGTAGTGATAATAAATATGGAAAAATGTGGGAATGCCCAGATTTCTTTTCGTTAGATGATACACAGGTTTTGTTAGTTTCACCTCAGGAAATGCGAGTTCAGAAATTAGAATTTCATAATGGAAATAATTCTATTTGTCTTTTAGGCAGTTACAATAAAAAGAAACACAAATTTGAACGTGAGAGCGTTCAAAGCGTTGATCAGGGGCTTGATTTTTATGCTCCTCAAACGGTGGAGACACCTGATGGCAGAAGAATACTTATAGGCTGGATGCAATCTTGGGAATCAAGTAGAAATCAACCCCATGACAATAAGTTCTTTGGAACTATGTCAATACCAAGAGAGCTATCTATTAAAGATGGAAGGCTTTTGCAGAAGCCTGTTAAGGAATTAGAAAAGTATCGTGATAATCGAGTATCTTATCAAGGTGTGACATTCAAGGAGCCTATGCAATTGGACGGTATTAATGGGCGAATCCTTGACATGGATATTTGCTTACAAATGCCAGAGGCAACAACCAATGATGTGGTTACAATTGCCTTTGCAAAAGACCATGAAAATGAGACTATAATACAGTATTTTCCACACAGTGGATTATTACGATTTGATAGAAATAACTGTGGCTTTGACTGCGACATTCTTAATGTAAGAGATGTTGAAACAACCCCTTATAAATTGAAGTTACGGATTCTATTAGATCGATATAGTGCAGAAATTTTCCTAAATGAAGGTGAACGTGTGCTTACAAGTACCTTTTATACACCTATTCAAGCAACAGATATTACATTCCAGTCTACCTCGGAAGCACATATGGATATCACCAAATGGGATTTGATTCTGTAGCTAAATATAGCCATTTTCACTCTCCATAATACTCATATATAAATTAGAGGTCGAAGTTCATTATTTAGTGAATTTCGACCTCTGTGTTGTTATGCCTAATTGTCCTTTTCATGCGGAAGGCGGGGTGGAGTGGAAAAGAAAAAGGTCCAGTGGACCTTTTTCCCACGGAACCGACCGACGAAGCCCTTCAGGGCGAGGAGACCTTGAATCCCGGATTCAAGGATCTCATCGGCCTGTTAATTAAGAACAAGGATGCATTATATATTTTTCTATATAAAAAAAGAACTAGGAATGCATCCTAGTTCTTAATTAAAATGCGGAAGGCGGGACTTGAACCCGCACGCTCGCAATGAGCACAAGATCCTTAGTCTTGCTCGTCTGCCAGTTCCGACACTTCCGCGTAGCGTAAAAATCTCACGCAACGATATAAATAGTATCATTCAAATCCACTTTAGTCAACACCTATTTAAATAATGGAAATATTCAAAAAATTCAGTTAGTAGAACTATTCCACATTGTTGCAGGTGTCTATTAACGGTGGTAAAATGGCGTGAGGTAATACACTAAATTTTATTAATATTTGCGTGATAAATATTATTAAATATAGTATAAAACTACAATTAAAACAGTATATTAGAGGAGGATAAGTAAAATGCAGTTTGAAACATTACAAAAAGATATGGTTGCAGCCATGAAGGCTAGAGATAAGGCAAGAAAAGATGCGATTTCTTCACTTGTTTCTGATGTAAAGAAGGCCGCTATTGATGCTGGAACTCGAGACAATATTGCAGATGATTTAGTAGATCAGGTTATTCTCAAGTCTTTAAAGACTGCTAAAGAGCAGCTTGATACATGCCCAGCAGAGAGAACTGATTTAAAAGAGGAGTATCAGTTTAGATATGATGTAATTAAGGAGTATGCGCCTGCAATGATGAGTGATGACGAGATTCGTTCATTCCTTCAGGCGAACTTTGCAGAGGTTATTGCATCTAAGAACAAGGGCGCAATTATGAAAGAAGTAATGCCAGCACTTAAGGGTAAGGCTGACGGCAAAGCTATCAATATGATAGTTGCAGAACTTTGCAATAATTAGACTTGACTATTTTCAAAAAGAGGTTTATAACAAAGTCGAACACGAGAAAATACGAAACGCCAATTGAATATCGACATTCCGCAAATTTCCCTGCTCAAATATTTGTATTTTAGGAGGAAGAGACAAATGGATACTTACAGAGTACAAAGACGTGACATGGAAAAGAAAGCAAAGAGGTTGAGAAGAGAGGGCTACGTTACAGGTAACCTGTTCGGTAAGGATATCGAACAATCAATCCCACTCCAGTTCGAGGTTAAAGAGGCTGAAGCTCTTAGAAAGAGTGGACACACTCAGATGACGCTTGATTTGGAAGGAAAGAAGTACAATGTGTTACTTAAGGAGCTACATTATGATGCAGCGAAGCATCAAATTGTAGAGATGGATTTCCAGGAGCTTGTTAAGGGCGAGGTTATCCATGCAACAGCAGAGGTTGTTCTTGAGAACAAAGAGGCTGTTACAGAAGGTGTTTTAGAGCAATTAGTTTCTGAGGTTTCTTACAAAGCTAAGGCTGAGGATGTGGTTGAGAAAATCGAAATCGACTGCAGTTCATTAAGACTTGGTGATTCAGTTACAGTTGCAGACCTTGATATTTCAAAGAACAAAAAGGTAGAGGTAACCACACGTGCTAATCAGGTAGTTGTTGAGGTTATTGCTGCAAAGAATCAAGTTGCTGATGAAGAGGAAGAAGAGGATTCGACTCAGTCAGCTTCATAGAGGTGTATTTATTAGAGTCTCCGATATGGAGACTCTTTTTTTGGTTTGCGCGCCATGGGCGCGCTCTAACGGGTGAAAGTCCCGAACACGCCCAGATAGTGGGAAGTGTAT
>NZ_SVEV01000052.1 GCF_015057185.1 Pseudobutyrivibrio sp.
CTGTAAGGATACCCTGAGCAGCCTTCATACCTGTGATATCTTCTGGAGATGTCTCAAGACGTACAAGAACTACCTTTTCTCCTCTAGCAGCCCAAGCCTCTGCATCATCAGCTGTAAATACAACCTTACCACATGCAGCACCTGGAGATGCGCCAAGACCCTTTCCAAGAGGTGTTGCAGCCTTAAGAGCAGCAGCCTCAAACTGTGGGTGAAGAAGTGTATCAAGGTTACGTGGGTCGATCATTGCTACAGCCTCTTCTGGTGTCTTGTGTCCCTCATCAACAAGGTCACAAGCAATCTTAAGAGCAGCTGGAGCTGTTCTCTTACCGTTACGGCACTGGAGCATGTAAAGCTTCTTGTTCTCTACTGTGAACTCCATATCCTGCATATCATGGTAGTGATTCTCAAGAGTCTCACATACCTTGATGAACTCTGCGTATGCCTCTGGGAATTCCTTCTCCATCTGAGCGATTGGCATTGGTGTACGAACACCAGCAACTACGTCCTCGCCCTGTGCATTGATAAGGAACTCACCCATAAGCTTATTCTCGCCTGTAGCTGGGTCACGAGTAAATGCAACACCAGTACCAGACTCGTTATTTAAGTTACCGAATACCATAGGCATTACGTTAACTGCTGTACCCCATGAATAAGGGATATCGTTATCTCTTCTGTATACGTTTGCACGTGGGTTATCCCATGAACGGAATACTGCTTCGATAGCGAGCTTTAACTGCTCTACTGGATCTGAAGGGAAGTCTGTTCCGAGCTGGTTCTTGTACTCAGCCTTGAACTGCTCAGCAAGCTCCTTAAGGTCTGCTGCTGTAAGGTCTACGTCATACTTAACGCCCTTCTTTTCCTTCATCTCATCGATGAGCTGCTCGAAGTACTTCTTACCAACTTCCATAACAACGTCTGAGAACATCTGGATGAAACGTCTGTAAGAATCATATACGAAACGCTCGAAAGCTGGATCTGGGTTACCAGCGATCATAGCTGCTACTACTTCGTCATTAAGACCAAGGTTAAGGATTGTATCCATCATACCTGGCATAGATGCACGTGCACCTGAACGAACTGAAACAAGGAGTGGATTCTTGAGGTCGCCGAACTTCTTGCCGTTGATCTCTTCCATTTTCTTAACGCCCTCCATAGCCTGAGCCATGATTTCGTCGTTGATTTTTCTTCCATCCTCATAATATTGAGTACAAGCCTCTGTTGTAATTGTAAAACCCTGTGGCACTGGTAGACCGATACTTGTCATCTCTGCGAGGTTAGCACCTTTACCACCGAGGAGATTACGCATTGTCATGTCGCCTTCGCTAAACATATAAACCCATTTGTTAGCCATTTCATTATCCTCCTAAAAAAACATATCTTATTTCAGACCGTCTATTTTAAACGGGGTTAAGACGGTCCGTTAATATTTAAACATACTTTGTACCCCAATTCAAACAATTCGTGTTTGTAATTATTACAAAAAAACAACAGTAATTTTTGTGCACTATTTCACCAAAATTACTGTTGTTATCAAACAACTTATTTTATTTAAAAATTATAGTCTTCTATCTTTGCCGCCAAGCCGTAATTTCTCTGGCTTTTCACTGCTTCAGCCAATAAATCTTTGTTTTCTATCAGAGATTTGATCCGTTTTGCCATATGTTTATAATCACTTATCTGAAAACAATTCTCCTTGGCTATGTAATCATTAGAATGCTTTGTTTCCTTAAAGGCCAAAATCAACTGATTATGCAAAAATGCTTTTCTAGTAGCCTCCACTATTTCCCCTTCGTGATTTATGTCCAAATAGAAATCACACTGCATAAACAATCTATCTAGTGTGGACATTTTTACATTAGGATACATTATCGCATTTTCGAATCTCTCATGAGCTAAAAGCTTACCCGACATTTCTGTCAAAGCAGTTACATGGAATTTCACCATTGGCAACTCCTCTAACAGTTCCTTTAGCTTCTCCACGTTTTCTGTGTTGGTGCAAATCAACGCTTCTGGCTTGCCTGTGTTTTCCTTTGCAAATGTATATATGAATCCCAGTTGTGAAATCATAGACCTAGGTGCCCCTAGCTTTTTCAATCGTTCAAAGGAATGGGTATTTTGAACCACCACGCTCTGACATCTATTTGCAGCTCCATCAAATATCATTTTCATGTTGCCTGGGATCTCACCGTTAATGCTTTCCTGCCAGAAAAGCACATCCTGCTTCTGGCCAGATACTCGCTGCAAAGAATTGGATACAAAAAATGGTATAGAAAGAGAATTGAAGAAAATCCTATTCTCCTCCCAATTATTTTTTGCAATAAAAAAGCTAACAAACTCCGTACGATTTTTAAATATCAGAGTTTGCCCATCTAAGTTTAAAATAATATCAGAGGTAACGAAGTTCTCCATTAAAACCTCCCTACCCTCAGCATCAAAATATGTCTTATTTACCTTTTTAGACTTTTTGTTAAAGGTGGTCACGGCATACTTGTATCCGTATTTGTTGTAGTGCTCAGAGCAACGAACATTTCCCATTTCATCTAGCCAATCCACCACCTTCACCAGGCGCTTGTTTTTTGGCTCTGCATAGAAAATGCGTCCACGTTCCCTTGATTTGTCGTGAACACTGCCGCTGGTATTATTGCCGCTAATCTCCCAGTACTCAGGCACAGATATTTGATTAAAAAACAGTGGTTTACGACTCTTGTCAAATCCTTGAAGAAAATACTCGAATACATTTGTCACTTCATCTGGCAAAAATCCATCGTCGTTTATTACCAATGCTTCAAAATCCAAATTTGTATTTTTAAAGGACTCAACCAAATCCATGCTGCCACGGTTGTAGTAGTCTAAAAGAAGTATTATTTTTTGCTTACTAACAGCTTCCATTTTGCCTCCACTTCACTAGTCAAATAAGCCTTTGCTTTTTCGTAAGAATACTCTCTAAAGCTTTCCAAATCATCCTCTAGGAATAATTTCTTAATGGCATCTACCAGCTTTTTCTGCCTACGTCCTCGCTCCATCCCTATTGCATAAGGAATGCGATATCCATTTTTACCATTTGTAATAAACGTCTGGTTGCCGTATCTCACATCAAATCCAATTAAAGGCAAGCCTGAGCCCACTGCCTCCATTAGAGTCAGCCCAAAGCCTTCGCTAGTAGATGCTGAAATATATGCATCATACTTCGTATATACGTTAGTCAAATCATGCTGCCCCATCAAACGTATATAATCGCCTGCATCTAATCGCTTAATAAGCTTTGTCAAATCCTCTTGGGCTCCGCCCTTGCCATATATGTCCAAGCTAATGTCAGGAATCGTTTCGTGGGCTTCTGCCACTGCTGCAACTATCCAATCCACATGCTTTTCTGTGGCAAGTCGAGAGGCAGTGATAAAGGCATGCTTTTTTCTAGGCTCCTTTGGAACACTAAGCTCCTTCAAACTACCTACCGGAATAGTCACAACCTTTGGTTTAACATTCATATATTTTTCAAACTGTGACAATAAAAGCTTTCTTTGAGCCTCTGTGGCTGTAATGTAAAAGCTAACTCGCTTGTGCATAGAAAATGCGTATTCATAGTAATTGTTCCAAAGAATATTATCCTCGTCTGTAGCACCTTCACTGAAATGATCAGCATGAATTACAATGCCCACTTTTGCACTGCCTGCATTTTCCATGATAGCCTGTCCCTGACCCGTGGACCTATCAATAATCACAATATCATTCTTGGTCAATTGAAGCTTGGCAGTCATGTAGCCCACCAATTCTTCCTTAGAGCAAATCATTTTATCAGGGAATTTGTACATAACCACATCATCATCAATTATTTCCTCATAGGCAACAGAGCCATCCCTGTTAAAGAAACGTCTGTGATATAGATGTGCCTTGCCATCTAGTGGCGCATAGTATTCAGAGAAAACTCGACCACTGGTAAAATAATCTTTTCTTATCAAGCAGCCTTCGGAAACCATCTCCACTCTGTGAACCAGCTCATCATTTTCATTGTTAAAATAGATTCGATAAAAATCATTATCTGAGCCAAAAACTATTTTTCCAATTAAGCCATCTCTCTGATAATAAAAATTCTCCTTTTGAATGGTAGCCTTCAAATCATCTATAGTAAAAGTAACAGGCTCCGGCGTATAATCAGTAAAAAACGTATACAGCCAAATAATCTCATCATCCTTAAAGCCAATATTTCTTGTCATATCAGCCAGATTATCCCTAGGGAACATATCCGTAAATACGAATTTTGCAGGGACTCCAATATTTCTAAATATTTTTGCTCTGTAGCTTTGAGCATACTCCACTCCTGATGATGCCCATCCTATGCCCAAATTAAAGTTGTAAATCATTAATGTACGTTCCCTCCTTAAGGAAGAATAATATGTAATCTATTCATTTTGTCCAGGCTCACTTCGCTTAGACAAACATTGCGAATAATGTTTCGTTTGATTTGGCTTTCCATTTTTCTAAAGGACTCAAGTGCCTCGCCCTGATACTCAAACATAAGATTTCTCTGGGCAGAGCTACGTCCTGTAACAGCAGCCTGTAGCTGTTGCAAATAATCAACCTGCTCAATCCAAGCCTCGTCAATTGCCGACAGTGCAGATACCCTTACAAAATCATCCATAGCCTTCTTTGAACCAATGGCACTTAGTTTTTCATCTAGAGATTTCTCAACTCTAGCCATCACGTAGGCTGTCACACGACCTCTATTAGATAGATTCATAAATCCAGTTTCCTTTTCCATTCTGTAGGAAATATTATCTAAAAGGTATCTATTCAACTCGCTTTGAGTCAAATTCTTATTCTCTTTTAAAAACTCTGTGACGTTTTCCTTTGCAATCTCAAGGAGCTTGCTTTTTTCTACAGTACCACCATCAATCAAATTATTTCTGGTTTCGTACATAAGGGCTCTCTCCAATTGCAGAACCACATCATAATCCTTAGAAGTTTTGCGGTTGTTAACACCCATCTCCTCATTTATCTTTTGGGCACCATTAACAATCCTTTTTACACGCCTATCGCTTATACGTTTTTCGCCATCAATATATTTTTTAAGTTTTTCTGGGTCAGTTCCCTTTTCTACAATATCATCCTCTAAAGAAACAATAAATCTGCTATAGCCAGGGTCTCCCTGTCTGCCAGCACGACCTCGGGCCTGACGTTCATCACGAATATTTAGCATTCTGCCTACACCAATAATAGCTAGTCCTCCCAGCTCCTTTACGCCAGGTCCTAGCTTTATATCTGTACCGCGGCCCGCCATTGATGTAGCAACTGTCATTGCCCCAAGCTGGCCGGCTTCCTTGATAATGTCAGCCTCCCAGAATGCATTGTTGGCATTTAACACAGAATGAGGTATACCATGCTCTACCAGCAAATGGGAAATGATTTCTGTATCGGAAATCATAGTGGTAACAATAAGTACAGGCTGCCCTGTCTCATGTTTTTTCAGTGCTAGTCTGATAGCCGCCTCAAACTGCTTTTTAGAGTCGCTAAAATACCAATCAGGGCAATCCACGCGCATGATTGGATTATTAGTAGGTATGACAACTACCTTCTTGCCATAGACGTCATAAAGCTCATCCTTTGCATCATAAATAGTTCCGCTCATTCCCGCCATCTTTGGGAACATTGAGAAGAAATTCTGATAGGTTATGGATGCCATTGAACGGTTTTCCTGAGTAATTTCCAGACGCTCCTTACATTCGATAGCCTGGTGTTGTCCTCCTCTAAGCTTTACTCCTTTGAGAGTTCTACCTGAGCTGGCATCAATGAGGGCTACTTCACCAGATTCGGTAATCATGTATTCTATGCCCTTCTCGATAATTTTGTGGGCACGAAGGGCAAGTACCAAATGTCTATACACCTCAAAATACTTGGTGTCGAAAATATTATCTATTCCAAAATAACTTTCTGCATACTCCAAGCCCTTTTCAGTGAACCACACATTTTTCTCTTCTACCTCGTAGTCTTCACCCTCTCTAAGAGTTCGAACGAAGAAATCTGCAGTCTCGTAAAGATTAGACTGAACACGTGGCGCACCGGAAATAACAAGCGGCGTGCTGGCACTGTCCAAAAGCACAGAATCCGCCTCATCGATAATGATATAGTTAAAATCTCTAAGGAAACGTTCCTCAGCAGACTTTACCAAATTGTTAATCAAATAATCAAAGCCCAGTGCTGAGTGGGTCGTATATACGATATCGCTGAGATAAATATCCTTTTTCTCACTGTTTTCGAATTTTTCGGATTCATCTCTTTTTACACCAGCCGCAATGGAAAGACCCATAAATTTGTACGCTGGTCCCATTTCCTCTGTATCTCTAAGGGCCAAATACTCATTGTTAGTAACAAGTATTGCTCCTTTTCCCTGGATAGCATTGAGATACATAGGTAGTGTAGCTGTAAGAGTTTTCCCCTCGCCCGTGTTCATCTCCGCTAAATATCCACGATGCAAAGCAATTCCTGCAAGAATTTGCACATCAAATGGATACATATTAAGAACACGATAATCAGCCTCACACATTGCAGCGAAAGCCTCTGGCAAAATATCATCAAGAGTCTCTCCCTTTCTCAGACGCTGCCTAAACTCAGTAGTTTTGGCTTGTAATTCTGTATCTGACAAGCTGGCATAGGTGTCCTTATATGCCTTTACCTTTTTTAATTCCTTACACAGTTTTTTTACTGTTGATTTAGTCTTAGTAATTTTCATATCTCTTCGATTGTAACTGAGTGATAAGTAAACTCCTTCATTCCACCATTGATTAGCTGCATTTTGTAGCTGTAGGTTTTCAATGGACAGGAAAATTCTGATTCCTTATCTCTCAGCGTAAAATCCCCCGCTTCACGTTCATATCTATCCAAAAACACTAGGCGAATCAAGCAGCCTCTACCATCAGGAGTATCTATATTTACCTTTATCCTGTATTTACTCTCACCATCAATAATCGGCAAAGATGGTTCTATCCTCTGGGCCTGATAGTTGGTCAGTGAGTACCACTCCTTAATTACAGTTCCAGGTGGCATCAATTCATTTTTAAAATGAACGTTATTTTTTGCCAGATACTCTACCTCAGATCCGTAGAGATAAGTATCTGAGCTATATTCGTTCCAATAAATTGTCCAACTTGCTCTTTCCATTTAATTCTCCAGTGACGTCATTACGTTCTTCCATTTTTCTAATAGTTTTTTGGTAGTAAATTTCTGACCAATCTCGTAGGAGTGTACCTTGGCCTGATTCCAGTTTGACAAGGTGCCAAGGAAATAATCCAAAGCCGCTGGAATACGACCGAAATCCTTTATAACAAACCCATTACCGCCATTTAAAATATACTGGGTCTCGCGTCTAACCAACTGTGGAATAGCTGAACTGATGCAATTAATCTGTAAATACAAATCAGGATTGTGGCGCATATCTACCATAATTCGTTGCTCTCGAATACATTTACTAACAGACAGCTCATCCACACATTGATCCACAGTAAATTTAACTGTCTGCTGCTCATCAGCATCAACAAACTCATTTTCTGCTGTAGTATCTTCTGCCTCATCAGGAATTACCATTCCTCTGTCATAGCCAGCCTCTTCTACTATGTCCGCAATGTTATTTAACAATCTATCCGGCAAACCATAGGTAGCATTTCTTGTGAAAATATGGACTCTAGCATTCTCATTTGTGGTTACATATTTTGCCAGTTCAACCATCAACAATTTGAATCGAACCTCTGGTAAATTATCCACTGGAACTAGAATATTTTGAACTGTAAGCTGTTGACTAATACCAAAATCCATTCTGGAATCATAAGGTGAAATGTCTATGATTTTGTCTAACTCCACTTCCATATCACGCTTAAGATAACGAGATGTAGCTTCTGAATCAGTAATAATATATCCACTCTTTTTAACTAGCTCTCGTCCCTCCGGATGCTCTTTTATTCTATAGCGCTCCCCGTAGAACGACAGGATGCACTTCTTTTTTTCTATGTAGTCCTTCATTACCAGAGCATTCAGCTCATGCATGGCAATACAAAAAATATCATTGTCATCCGACTCCTCTAGGTGAGCCTCCATTACCTCTGCAATGACCTCTGAAATACTATCGTATTGAAGCTTTTTGAACTCTCTTCGAGACTTTTCATCTGCGTTCATGACAAAATAGGTATTACTGTTTGCATTGATCTCAACTCGGCCATTGCTGGCATATTCTCTAAACTTAGTAATACCATTTTCTTTTAAATAATCCGTATATACGATATTCCCATTTTCATAAACTTCAGTAGAAGAAACAAACCCTCTGTCATCATAAATGTTTTTTCTACTAACAACTCCCTGGGTATACATGCTGACTTCAATAGGGTTACCAGCCTCGCCAAAATTAATCTCAGCATATTTCTCATAGTGAAGATAAGCTACCACAACGAATGGTGTATATACGAACTCTATTTCATCTGGCCAGTTCAAATTGTGGAATGAGAACACCTCTGCTTTTTTTCTCTCCACCTCCTGTATGGAATCAAAGCACGACCAATAAGGAGCATGAAATACTCCCTGTCTATGCAAAAAATGTCTGAAATTAGGTGTGTGGCTTAAAAGCAAAATTTTAAAATCGCGCATACCGTTCCTGTAAAACATTTGCACCTGTTTTACTGTGTCATCAAACTCGGTATGCATTCGTCTCATGTGCCAACTCTGCTCAGACTCTCTCCATTTATTCTGTTGATACCATGCAGGAATAAAATAAAGCATGCACTTTCACCTCAGGAAAAATATTAAAGAAATGGAACGTAGGCGTCATATTCTTTCACCGCCTTTAGCTCTCGATACAAATTGCAATTAATGCTGGCTAGGGCAATCATAATTGATGGCAAACTGATAAGCGTAGGCTCAATCCACCCTCGCATACATAGCCCCAATGGAACCCCTAAAAATGTGCTCATGAAAAATGCTGAAAAAATTGCAATTATATGTAATCTGACACCAATAAACTTTCTAGTCTTTTTTCCTGCTCGCAATCCCGTAATACTATCTCCAGATTTCTGCAGAGATTCTGTAATGGACTTTGGACTAATAAAAATATAGGAAAAAATTATCGTAATTGCGTATAGAACGAATATGTAAACTCCTAACCCCAAAGGATGAGTCGTATCCATATTTTCATGCATCCAATGTATAGTTTCATTGTTTGGGAAAATCATAGCCAGAACTGAGACTGTATATACAGGCAGCATAAAAAATGCCGATGAAAACATAACCGGCATCATGCCAATAGGATTAAATTTAATGGGAATATAATTCTTATCTGAATAAATGTTGTGAATAGAAATTCTCTGCATAGGAATTCTGTATTCGCTATTCTCAAAAATAATAGTAAATATAAGAGCAATTACACTAATGCTTCCAACAATTTTAAGATCTCTAATTGGTGCATATCTGCAAGTATTAACAACACCATCAAGGATATTTACGTAAATAAGCATAGTCTGACCGCCTATACCGTATTTACCATTTCTAGTAGCAAGCCACAAAATCACAAAGGAGCCGGTAATCATTTGGATTGCAGAGATTGCCTTTGCGATAATTAATTGCATGCCCCCCTGATAAACATAAAATGTGGATTCAGTAGTAAGAACAGCCTGTACAATTGCCCATATAAACATCAAAATCAATGTGGCCCAAGTGACTTTCTTTGGTGATGTATGAGATTTGCTATCTGTATTTTTAAGTGCTACAGCAACCTGCACAAACAGCATCGAAAACATAAATGGAGAAATACCAAGCGCCAATATACTGGTCCTATATCTATCTCCACCAATTGTCTGCATAATCAAATCTTCTGACTGGCCGCGCAAAGCCTCGTAAGCTTCCAAATCCACCCCATACAAAGGTAACTCACGCCCAATTAGATAAGCTGTCATGATAATTACAGTGAATATTAATTTTTGAATTAAAGTCTTTGGAAAATATTTTTTCACAGCCCACTCCACGTGCAACATTTTCTCTCAGAAAATATTGAATCGAATATGATTCCTGTTTTTTCATATGAAAAACAATAATCTAAAAGATATGTATATTATATCAAATATGAAGAATAAAAAAATCCCCCGTAGCACATGCTGTTGCATGCTAAAAATGAAAACGTCCTCCGTAGCACATGCTGTTACATACTAAAAATGAAAACGTCCTCCGTAGCGCATGCTGTTACATACTAAGTAAAAGTAAAAAGTCCTCCGTAGCGCATGCTGTTACATACTAAGTAAAAGTAAAAAGTCCTCCGTAGGTATCAAGCTCTGAGTATTACTTTAGCGAGACGTGTTAGTCGAGCTAAGTAATATCTCAGGCTTGAGACCGTAACGGAGGACTCTCAACCTAAATTATATAATGATTAGTATGCAACACCCTGTGCAATCATAGCATCTGCAACCTTCTCGAAGCCTGCAATATTAGCACCTGCAACATAGTTGCCTTCCATACCATACTTCTTAGAAGCATCATCACATGCGTGGAAGATACCTTCCATGATGCCCTTAAGCTTAGAATCAACTTCTTCGAATGTCCAGTGAAGTCTCTCTGAGTTCTGTGACATTTCAAGAGCTGATGTAGCAACACCACCTGCATTTGCAGCCTTAGCTGGTCCAAAGAGAACGCCAGCATTCTGGAATGCAGCAACAGCCTCTGGAGTTGAAGGCATGTTAGCACCCTCAGATACAGCCATAACGCCGTTAGCGATAAGCATCTTAGCATCTTCTTCATTAAGCTCGTTCTGTGTAGCACATGGAAGAGCGATGTCTACCTTGTACTGCCATACACCGTGTTCACCATTCTTCTTCTCATGGTACTCAGCTGATGGACGAGCTGCAGCATACTCAGAAAGACGAGCTCTCTTAACTTCCTTTACTTCCTTAAGAAGATCAACATCGATTCCCTCTGGATCATAAATCCAACCTGTAGAATCAGAGCATGTAACTGGCTTAGCGCCAAGCTGATATGCCTTCTCAATAGCATAAATTGCAACGTTACCAGCACCTGAAACTGCTACTGTCTTGCCCTCGAATGATGTATTCTTTGCAGACTTAAGCATCTCTTGTGTGAAGTAGCATACACCATAACCTGTAGCCTGTGTACGAGCAAGTGATCCGCCGTATGAAAGTCCCTTTCCTGTAAGAACACCAGTGAACTCATTGCGAAGTCTCTTGTACTGTCCATACATGAAACCAATCTCACGAGCACCTACACCGATATCACCAGCTGGAACGTCTGTATCAGCACCGATGTGCTTTGCAAGCTCTGTCATGAAAGCCTGGCAGAATCTCATGATTTCCATATCTGACTTGCCCTTAGGATCAAAGTCAGAACCCCCCTTACCACCACCGATAGGAAGTGTTGTAAGGGAATTCTTGAAAATCTGCTCGAAGCCTAAGAACTTAATAACTGAAAGATTTACTGAAGGGTGAAGTCTAAGACCTCCCTTGTATGGTCCTATTGCAGAATTGAACTGAACTCTATATCCACGGTTAACCTGAACCTTACCCTGGTCGTCAACCCATGATACTCTAAACATGATAGTACGCTCTGGCTCAACAATACGCTCAATAATGCCAAGCTCCTCAAGCTTAGGATTAGCAGCAACAACTGGCTCTAATGATTCAAGAACCTCTCTAACTGCCTGTAAGAATTCCTTCTGCTCTGCGTTTCTTGACTCAAGTCCATCATAGACATGCTGTAAATAACTACTTTTAAAATTCATTTGTTTTATTCTCCTTTCAGTAAAACCGTTCAGTTATCGCGGACATTTGTCTTTCTCGCGCAACCTAGTGAAGATTTTACATCATTTAACACTTTAGTGCAATACAGTAAAAACACTTTTTTCAAAAAAACATCCTAGCAGCTCGAAAGCCACTAGGATGTTATTAAACACGCATTTTATGAATATAAATCTACGAGCTTCTTAAGGTGAGCGTAACGCTCCTTAGCTGTCTCCTCGTTAAGAGCGAAGAGTCTCTCAGCACGCTCTGGGAATGCCTTTGTAAGACGAGCATAACGTGTCTCGTTCTTGAGGAAGTCCTGATACTTGCTGTAGTCACCTTCCTTAGAAGTAAGAGTGAATGGATTCTTTCCTTCCTTCTTAAGGTCTGGGTTGAATGAGAAGAGGTTCCAGTAACCAGCTTCAACAGCCTTCTTCATCTCATCCTGGCAGTGGTTCATACCACCCTTAACACCGTGAAGCTCACATGGAGCGTATCCGATGATAAGTGAAGGTCCGTTGTAAGCCTCAGCCTCAGCGAGAACCTTAACAGCCTGTGCCATGTTAGCACCAAGTGCGATCTGAGCTACATATACGTAACCGTATGACATAGCGATCTCAGAAAGAGACTTCTTAGACATCTCCTTACCTGATGCAGCGAACTGGCAAACTTCACCGATGTTAGAAGCCTTAGATGCCTGTCCACCTGTGTTAGAGTACATCTCTGTATCGAATACCATAACGTTAACGTTCTCACCAGAAGCAAGTACGTGATCAAGACCGCCGAATCCGATATCGTATGCCCAACCGTCACCACCGAAGATCCATACAGACTTCTTAGCGAGGTAATCCTTGAGCTCAAGTGCCTTCTTAGCATCCTCAGAACCAGCCTTTTCAAGCTCAGCTACGAGAACGTCTGTAGCAGCACCGTTAGATCTTGTATCGTTCATTGTCTCTTCGAACTTAGCGAATGCAGCCTTAAGAGCATCTGAACCTGCCTCTGCAGCCTTCTTAGCTGACTCGATAGCACGCTCACGTAAGTACTTCTGACCTACTTCCATACCCATACCATGCTGAGCATTGTCCTCGAAGAGTGAGTTACACCAAGCTGGACCCTTCTTAGAATCCTTGTTAACTGTGAATGGTGATGTAGCTGCAGGACCACCCCAAATTGAAGAACATCCTGTAGCGTTTGAAATATACATATGCTCACCAAAGAGCTGTGTAATAAGTCTTGCGTATGAAGTCTCAGCACAACCTGCACATGATCCTGAGAACTCAAGGAGTGGCTGATTGAACTGTGAGCCCTTAACTGTAAGGTCAGAACCTGCTGCTTCCTTACGTCCAACATTAGCTACTAAGTAGTTGAATACTGGCTGCTCGTCTGCTTCTTCTGCCTGTGGAACCATTGTGATAGCACCAACTGGACATACAGTTGTACACTCACCACATCCCATACAGTCAAGTGGAGATACAGACATTGTGTACTTGTACTCAGAAGCCTTTGGCTTTGTATCAGCAAGCTT
>NZ_SVEV01000053.1 GCF_015057185.1 Pseudobutyrivibrio sp.
CTTCTATACTTATTTTGGTATCTTCTTGTACTTTAGTATATAATTTTCTATTCGTTCTTTATGACATGCATCACAAAGAGTCATAACCCTGAAAATTCCTACAGAGGAATCATTTCTTAATTCTCCTTCTGCGCCACATAGTTCACAAGTGTGCCTGCTTTTCTCTTCTGCTGCGTGAACAATAGAACTAATATCCTGCCGTAGTTTTGCTTTGGCATCACCTATATAGCCTTCTACTTTTGGCTCAAAACGTATGCTTTCTCCTGTTGCAAGGTCATCAAAAGCAGCAATTCCACATGGTGCATCCGTATATCCAAAGTAAAAACGTAGCGTACCAAACTTTTCTTTTATCTGAGCAGGCTCAAAGTCTATCCCACTTAATCCAATACCTTCTATTGCATATCTTGCAACAATAGCCTCACAACACTCCCTAAGTAACTGATACCATCCACCTGAGCATTCAAATCCCCATTTTCTATAGCTATTATGGGAATCATCAGTGCTTTGCTCCATAAATGGAAAATCCTCTTGCAGTTTTATCTTCCACTCATCAAGTGGTACAATCTTTCCTCTATGATTCTTTTTTTCTTTCACAACCATTTTCACACCTCACTATCCGATTTACTTTAGTTTAATAATTTGTCTGATTTTGATATTCCTTCTAAAAAAATCATCGCTGATACGCTAGGTGTTGCAGATGCGTATGTAGAACACTCTATTCCTTGTCCCTTTGTATCTAGAAATCTTTCCCATAGTTTATTATAATCTTCAAATCCATAGTGATTGTCATCTAGAATAACGAAATCCTCAATATCATCATGCTTTTCTATATATTTTAGTATACCATCTTCCCGACTTTCACCAGCATGCTCTTTTGTTTCTCCTAAAATATTTATCCCATGCCTGGCCAATCCGTCCTTAAGATACAAGAAATCTTCATGATCCTTTCTTAGATTTTTCCATGTAGTTGTCAATACAACACCATCACAACCAGCGTAACGCATGGCGTCGCCTAATAGCTTTAGTCTAAACTCAACTATTCCAACATACTTACCAGATGGAGCTACAACGCATGATTTTGATGTATTTAACACTCCGTCTACATCTAAGAAAACTACAAAACTCATATAACACCTCCTATAAAAAACGCCCCACTGATGTTGAGTCAGTGAGGCTAGCTTTGTAATTTGTAAATGTCTATGAAACACTTACAAGAGTATATATAGATTTCTTGTAAAGGTGTATATATACCCCCTTATTGAAGCGCTATATCACAACCATGTTCCAATTTTGCTTCATGCGCGATTTGATCAAATTTTAGCAAAACTTCTTTCATGTCATCTCTATTTCGTGCTTTTCTTGGATTATTTGTAAAGCTTTCTTGAATAATATATTTCTTATTTCCCTTTGGCGGATCCATACCTTTAGTCATCGTCCAATGAACCTTGGTCTCTTTAGGTACCCTGGCTGTTTTTACGTCTTCGATAAGATCAATTCTGAAGGCAGTAAGATTGTTAGTGTACCATGGAAAGAATCTGTCATATCTATAGTTCTTCCTACCGCCAGGATAATTATAAGTTTCAGCCGGTCTCTCATGCCAATTGCAAATCAGCCAAAAGTATGAGTCCTTTTGTACAAGTCTGTAGGGGCTCACCTGATAAATCTGCGGATTATTTCCATCTGAATCTAACACTGTAATGTCCGTCATCTGTCCTACCTTTATGTGTTCTCGCAGCTGCTTGATAATTCCTTCGATTTTCTGCGTGTCTCCAGTAATAGTTTCATCCAGCTTTTTGATAAGACACCCTTTTATCTCCTCAGGCGAAGGATAATGCTTACTTCCAAGTGTATTTTTCAGCCTTGCTTCTAAAGATATTTTTTCTTCTTCAGTAAAATTGTGCGTACAACGAACACACTCAACGAGAAATGCCAATTCTTCTTCATCAACAGTATGATTATAATAGACTTTCCCATTTCTCTTACCAGAATCCTCTGATTGTAAATATCCAGGATAACTAATCGTGAACTCAGACTCATCTAGTAACATACCATTTTCATCAATGTTGTATGCATCTGCTAATTCTTTTAAACGTCTAGCGTAAGTACCCTTATCTCCCATAAGCTGTTTGGATAGTTCCTCTCCCATTTGCTCTCTAATACTGTGCTGTGTGGCAGGATGATTCTTATCCGTATTACGCTTTAAAAATTCTAATAATCTGATTCCATTTGTTAATGATGATTTGGACATACTATTTACCTGTTATTTTGCTGAAATTTTTCAGCCATATTTTCACTACGCTCCTTTATCCTCTCAGTTGCATTCTTAAAGAATTCTTCACACTGTTCCTTGCAAAGGGGCATTGGATTCTTAAATGTACTATCTTCATTTCTCTCAAAGTGCCCTTTCCAGAGTTCTAGTGGTTCTCCGTAATTGCCATTACCTTCCTCTATGACAAAAGATTGCATATAATTCTTCTTAACAAAGCTATCCCAACTTCCAAATTCACATAGCCACTTAATACAGAGTTTAACGTTAGCGCGATTTCTTCCTAGCAAGAGACATAATTCTTTATTTTTATTGCAATCGCACTCATTTTCAACTGTCTTAAGAATTGCATCCTTCTTTAAAGATTTGTCTGAGGATTCGTTTTCTTTATACCAGTTGTAAATTCGTAATAATGTTAAGTCCCAGTAATCTTTTGTGGATGTCGAGCGGGGTACATTAAAAGTTTTCGCTGGTACTGGAATAAAATTACCTAGAGTATGGCTATATCTAATAAAATTTTTAGCATCTTCACTAATCGATTCCTTTAACTTCTCGCTATCTTTCTCTCTAATATATATTTCCAGAGACTGACTTAATGAACCATTATATGGTTTACCACATTCATTAATAAATCCATTTCCTTTTATTTTAGATCTATAATACTTTTCATCATCTGCATATATCAACCTGAAATATTTACTCATCGTGGTTGTAATACTATTCATTGTATCACCACATATTCTTCCCTCATTGTCTTTTGTAATATTTAAATAATTATCTTCATATATTGCTTTATATATATTTTGCAGTTTTTCACTATATGTATCTGGATCTTCTATACAGTATACATATCCTCTTCCTTTTTTTCTCGCATATTTATCTCTAACTGCTTCCCAATAATTGAGAGAATTCTTGTATATCTCATCAGGTTTATTATTAAGTGTAGCCATTTTATAAATAAAGTACTTATCCAAGTCAACAGTGTCAACAAATTCATCATAAATTTCTATATTACTAACTTCTTTCCAATCATCCAGAAAATCATATTCTAATAATTCTTTAGCTTTCAAATCCCTCATTGTAAAATCCATAAAAAATTCCTTTCATTTATCTAATCTATTTGTATAAGCTCATACAAAACATATATATAATATATCATGTATGGCGTATATATACACCTTTAAACCATATCATAATTATTTTATATTGAGCAAAGCGATTTTGTTACATATTTGAATCTTGATGAACAGACAAAGCTACTAGATTGTATACAATATGGAACTGGACTTACTAAACGAGAATTGGCTTTCCATGAAAAGTATAAGAAACGTGATTTAGCCATCATATTCCTGTTTTTAGATACAGGACTTCGTATATCCGAATTACAGGCTTTAAATATAAATGATGTGGTTATTTATGATGATTTTATGCATGATGAATCTAACGAATGTTTCGTTCTTACTTTAAGAAAAGGTAAAAAAAGAAGTGGCAAAACACCTTCAAAGGTGTATTTTTCTGATGAATCAAAGATATATATTCAGGATTACCTTAAATCAAGGAAAATCCATGGAGAGAAATTCGATAGCAACTCTCCTCTCTTCACTACCCTTGACGGTGACAGACTTTCAGTACGTCAGATTCAACAGATGCTAAAAAAATACGATAGAGCCTCGCTTCACCGTAGTGATATCAGCGTACATAAGCTCCGCTCTAGCTTTGCTATGGAATTTTATAAGGCTGAGCATGATATTCTAGTACTTCAAAACCGTATGGGTCATGCTTCTATTGCAGCTACTAATATATATGCTAGAGCCAGCGATAAGGAGGAAGCTGTTAAGGCTTCTCGAAATTCTGCAAACTGTAATTTATTTCATAAAATAATTCTAATTGTTCCATACACAAAAATAAAGTGTACAAAAGTGAGCCTTATTCTTTGAAACTGACCCCTAAAAAATAATCAAAACTAGATATTTCAAAGTGCACAGGAATCATATATTATTTTCTCCAACAAAAGGAGGAGAACTTGTTATGTATGAATTTAGCGATTTTAAAAAGATTGATATGCACTCGCATATTGGAACCTGGGGTAATCCATTTAACTTTAGTGGGGACATTAATTTAGTTATTGATTTGATGGATAAATTTAATATAGAAAAGACAGTCTTATGCCCTTCTGATTCTTCTAAAAACGCGGATATTCTAGAAGCTTATGAAAAGGCTAAGAACAAGATTATTCCAGTGCCTTGGATTGATTGTACAAAAGAACAAGCTGCCTATGACGAACTAGAATATTTAATTCGTGATAAAGGCTGCAAAGGGGCAAAGATACAATCATTATTTGATGGCTATGCTGCTGATTCTCCAATAGTAGATCCAGTAGCTGAAATCTGTGAATCCTATAATGTGCCTTTCTTTGTGCATTCAGGACATGAACCTTTCTCATTGCCTTGGCAGATAGGGCTTTTAGCAGAGCGACATCCAAAATGTAAATTTGTAATGCTTCATATGGGGCATGGCCATGGAATATATGTTGAGGCAGCTCAGACTATTGCTAAAAGATATAAAAATATATGGCTTGAAACTTCTGGCACTTCAATGACTGCTCAGATTTTCAATGCTTATAAAAATGTGGGAAATGACAGAGTTATGTTTGGACTAGATACACCTTTTCATGCACCAGAGGTGGAAATCCAAAAGATTCTTTCTTGCCCATTAAAAGAAAAGGATTATGAGAACATATTCTATAACAATGCAAAGAACTTTTTAGGATCACTTTTAGATTAGGGGGACACATTCATGGAAAAGACTAGATATAATCAAAAAGATATTGCAATTGGCGCAAGTAATAAGCTGAATTGTTTTAGTCACCTTTTATAATCAGCTGATACATCAAAAAATGTCCGTACCCCTGAGATGTAATCGGCATAAGCTGTTTCTGCATCTTTTCCATGAAACACTTTGCAAAGTCCACACATATCGCAATCTGCAATACATGGAAATCTTTGCTTTATATAATCACGACGTTCTTGTTCAGTTGAATTTATAATATCTGGAGCTTCTTTCATAGGTATACCTATTTTATTTGCCTATCCTGACGGTATATAGACATATAATCCTTATTAATATCACTAATTTCACGTTTTCCATCTATATAGTCCTGGTAAATGTCCCAAGGACTACCGCCACCAAGCCAACATGAAGAACAGTTTTCACATCCGCCTCCACAGTCAAGAGATGCTTTTATAATCTCTTCGCGCTCCTCTCGTGTTGTATCTTTAATAAGGATTGATTTCATAGGCCTTTACCCCGCTAACATTTCCTTGTTAATAGTATCTTCGCTAGCTGCCATTGCTTGCAAAGTTTTATCTAACAAATCATTAAGCTCCCAGCCAAGCTGATTTGCGCCACGTTCTATTACCTCTCGTGAGCATCCTGCAGCAAATCCTTTGCTTTTATATTTCTTCTTAAGAGATTTTAGTTCCATATCTTTAGTACTCTTGGATGGTCGCATTAAAGCTGCCGCCCAAATAAGTCCTGTCAACTCATCAGCTGCAAAAAGTACTTTTTCCATCTCTCTTATTGGCTCTACATCTATAGTTTCTCCGCAACCAACAGTAATACCGTATCCGTGTGAACATACTGCATGAATAATATCATCACTCACACCGCCCTCTTTTAATAATTCTGGAGCTTTTAAACAATGTTCATCTGGATACAATTCAAAATCTATATCATGTAAAAGTCCAACAATTCCCCAATATTCCATTTCATCTGCATAACCAAGTTCATTTGCATACCATTTCATAACAGCTTCAACGGTCAATGCGTGTTGAATATGAAAAGAATCCTTGTTGTATTTTTTCAATAAGTCGAAGGCCTCATCTCTTGAAATCATTTTTACTATTCCCCTTCTCTTCTTCTTTTCTAAAAGCATACTCTTTTAGTAGGTAAATGGCAATCTTAAATCTTTATCCACTCAATTTCAGAGAATTTCTATAAGTTTTAGAGCTTTTTCATATGCAAATACGATGGTCACAAAAGTGATCATCGTTCAACACTTCGTTGCCCTATGTGCCGCAAATTTATATGTATAAGGCACTGTCATACTCAAAGGTTCTAAGGAACTTTTGCGCGCGCTCAGTAACTGGTTCTTTAAAGAATCCCTTTACATCTTCTGCCTCCTCTACTATCTCACCATTGTCGAAGAAAAGGATTCTATCAGCAACAGCTTCTGCAAAACTCATTTCGTGAGTTACTATAAGCATAGTGCGCCCACTTTTCGCAAGCTTTATCATGGTTTCAAGTACCTCATGAACCATCTCTGGATCAAGGGCCGCTGTTACCTCATCAAAAAGTATAATCTCTGGATGCATCACAAGTGCTCTTACAATAGCCACACGCTGCTTTTGACCACCTGAAAGCTGTCTAGGATAATAATCTTTTTTATCAGAGAGACCAACCTTGTCTAGAAGCTCTATTGCTTCCTTTGTAACCTCATCCTTACTTCTTTTTTGAACCTTTGTAGGTGCAAGTATAATGTTTTCAATTACTGTCTTGTGAGGGAACAATTCGTAAGACTGGAACACCATTCCAATCTTCTGGCGAAGCTTTGTGATATCTCTTTTATCAGCCTCCACTGGAAGTCCATCAACGGTAATGATGCCTCCCTGAATTTCCTCTAAACCATTCAAGCATCTAAGAAATGTACTTTTACCACAGCCTGATGGTCCGATGATAACTACAACCTCTCCTCTTTTTACAGAAAGGTTGATATCTTTCAAAACAACATTGTTTCCAAATTCCTTATGTAAATGTGTAACCTTTAATAATTCGCTCATTACGCCCACCTTTTCTCCAAATAAATACTAAGTCTACTAATTGGCCAGCAAACCAGGAAATACAGAAGCATTACCACACCAAACACACCGAATGCTGCATTTGGTGAAGTGTTTCTGTTTGCTTCGATAATCTGCTGCCCTACCTTCAAAACTTCCACAATACCAATCATCATTACCAGTGATGTTGTCTTAATCATTCTGGTTATAAGATTGATTGATAGTGGAATCAAACGTCTTATTGTCTGTGGCAGTATTATGTAAAAATAGCTCTGAAGCTTATCCATTCCAAGAGCGTATGCAGATTCAAATTGGATACGAGGAATGCTTTTTATAGAACCTCTTACCAAATCCCCCATCTCTGCTGTGCCCCAGAAGGTGAATACAAATATTGCTGAAGCCTCCGCAGATAAGTCCCAACCGAAGACTCTGGTGGTTCCGAAATACACAATGAAAAGAAGCACCATCTGCGGCATGATTCTTACTGTCTCTAGATATAGCTTCAACACGGCTTTTAAAATCTTATTATCAACTGTCATCAACACACCGACAACAAGTCCTAGTAAAATGCTAATTGCAACGGATATAAGGCTGATTTCAATTGAAACCCACAAGCCCTGAAGCAATCTCATGAAGTTTGTTCCTTTGAACAGAACATCAATCCCCAAACTGGCCATAGCGCAACCTCCTTTCCACAATCGCTCCTATAATTGATACTGGAAGGAGCATAATCAGGTAGAATACAACCAGAAGGAACAGACACTCAATTGTCTTTGCGTACATTCCTATTAAATCCTTTGCAGTAAACATCAGGTCCATGAGACTGATTGTTGAAAACACTGATGTCTCTTTTAATAAGAATATTACGTTGGCCAAAAGTCCTGGCACACTGATAGAGATTGCCTGAGGCATAATTACATGCCACAAGGTCTGATATTCATTCATACCAAGGCTGAGTGCACTTTCGGTTTGTATTACAGGAATTGCTTCCAGACCACTTCTAAAGGTTTCAATCATATAGGCTCCGCCTAGAAGTCCTAGTCCTAGAACACCGCATGTCTCTGCAGTTATTCTGATTCCTACCTTTGGCAATGCAAAGTAGATAAAAAACAATTGAACCAAAAGTGGTGTGTTTCTAAAAATTTCAATATATATTCCAATAATCGTTTTAAGCACCGGAACTTTAAAATGCAGGATAGCAGAGCCCATAAGTCCAATGATTAGACTCATTAATATGCCCTGCCATCCTATCTTCATTGTAAGTAAAAGTGCTTCTTTATATAGTGGAATATATTCTCTAAGAATATTTATATCCATTACTAAATAAATAGCCTTTCAAATTTTCTTTAGGAATCTTACTGCTCTACTACAAGAGTATCTTCGTAGTCAGCACCGTATGTATCAAGAAGAGTTGCCTCGTAATCAGCGTGGAAGAAGTTCTCATCTCCAAGTGTATCAAGCTCTTCGTTAAGCCAGTTGAGAAGTGTCTCATTGCCCTTTGTTACAGCTGGAGCGATTGTATCCTGGTCACCAAGCTCTGGAATACCTACTGTGTATCCTTCATTCTCTATCGCAAATGCGATAACCTCTGTATTATCATTTGCCCATGCTACGCCGTTGCCGTTTTCAAATGCTGTCTTTGCCTCTGCATATGCATCGTACTTCTGAAGCTTGATATCTGGATAATTCTTTGTAAGGTATGTCTCTGCTGTTGTACCAGAAATAACAATTACCTGATCATCCTCACCGATATCATCAAGGCTCTCAATAACTGCATCTGATGGTGATACAACACCAAGTGCAACATTCATGTATGGAAGTGCGAAATCAACCTCCTGAGCTCTCTCTTCTGTTACAGTAAAGTTTGCAAGAATGATATCAACCTTTCCTGTCTGAAGGTACTCAATTCTGTTTGCAGCTTCTGTTGATACGTAGTTAATCTCAACACCAAGATCCTCACCAATTCTTTCTGCAAAATAAACATCGTATCCTGCATACTCTCCATTTTCATCTACATAACCAAATGGGCTCTTGTCTGAGAAAACACCGATGTTAATTGTTCCGCTTTCCTTAATCTCATCAAGTGTTCTAAAGCCTGCATTTGAATCTGCAGCATCTGCGCCTGCCTCCACACTTGCATCCTTTACTTCCTCTCCTGCATCTGCACTGGAATTCCCGCATCCAACAAATGCTGTAGCTGTAAGTGCTGTAATAAGTAATCCGCTTGATAATTTCTTAAGTAAGTTGTTTTTCATAATAATCGTCCTCTTTCTATTCTTATATTTTTACCAACTTTTCATATATGGCTCCCGCGAGTAACTCATGGCTTTTGGCGTCCATGTGCTCCTGATCCAATTCTGATGGCTTCGCCACATCAGATGCTGCCAAAAATTTACAGTCATACTCCTCGGCGAGCTTTCTAAAGACTGCTTTCAATTCTTTAGAAATCACTACAGAGTGTTCATTGAATTCAGGATCATAATTGTTCTGCCATACCTTTTCTCCCAAATGAATAGGTGACACCAGGATTATTTCCATATCCTTCTTATATGACCTAATCTGCTTCAGAAGAATTTCAATCCCGCGGCCAATAACAACTGACGATGCATTGTAAATTGATTTGCAATCATTTGTACCAAGCATTAGCACCACCGTGTCTATTGGATAATGTGACTCTAAAAATACTGGAAGATATAATGAACCGTTTCTGCCGATTCGTGTCCTATCCTCAAACACTGTAGTCCTTCCACACAACCCTTCCTCAACAACTCTGTAGTCGGAGGTACCAAGCTTCTTTGAAAGAATTCCTGTCCAGCGGACATCACTATCGTATCTATCCCCATTGTCTGGGCGAAGACCATATGTATTTGAATCTCCAAAACACAATATGTTTTTCATTTGCTACCTCCTACTTCCTTGTTATGTGTGATATCTTATCTCTTATTACCTACTAGGTCAATAGGTTTTATAATCAAGGTTTCCTATACACCGTTATCAACAAAACCTATAGCAACGCCACCATCTACCTATAATTATTTTATAATTTGTTCGATTTACAAGAATGCATGTTCGGGTGTATTATCTACTTACAAAAGCAAACATATTTTCGGAAAGTATGTTCGTGATTTATCAAGGAGGTAAGACTACTGGATATGTCTAAGAATTTACTAATCCCCAAATGCTATATAGCTATAGATATGAAGTCATTCTATGCATCTGTAGAATGCGTTGCCAGAGGTCTTGATCCACTTAAAGCTAACCTTCTAGTCGCTGATGGAAGTAGAACCGACCAAACCATCTGCTTGGCAGTCTCTCCTGCCCTAAAAGCTATAGGCGTTCCAAGTAGACCTAGACTATTTGAGGCAAAACAAGCCATAGAGAAGTACGAAAGAGCTCACCATACCAAAGTCCTTTATATTACTGCAGTCCCTCGTATGCTTGAATATGAGAAAGTATCAGCCAAGATTTACGGTATTTTTTTAAAATATGTAGCCCCAGAAGACATCCATGTTTACAGCATCGATGAGAGTTTCATTGATTGCACACCATACTTGCATCTATATGAACCCGCATCTATAAAATCTGGCCAAAGCTCGGCTCACGTCATGGCTATGACCATGATTAGAGATGTGCTAAAGCAGACTGGCATCACCGCTACAGTTGGTATTGGAACAAATCTGTATCTTGCAAAAGTAGCAATGGATATCGTAGCTAAAAAAGCTCCTGCCGATAAAGACGGCGTACGTATTGCTGCTCTAACAGAAGACTCATATAAAACTTTGCTATGGCCACATAAGCCCCTCACAGATTTCTGGCAGATAGGAAATGGTAAAGCTCGGCGTCTCGAACGAAATATGATGTTCACCATGGGAGATGTTGCCGAACGCTCTCAAATAGATGAAGAATGGTTTTATAAAACCTTTGGCATTGATGCTGAGATATTAATAGATCATGCCTGGGGAATCGAGCCTGTTACAATGCATGATATTAAAAACTACAAATCCGATAACCACTCTCTTTCCAACGGACAAGTATTGCCTAGACCATATAAGTACGAAGAAGCATGTATTGTTCTAAAAGAGATGATTGATATCCTATGTTGTGACATGTACAAGAAAAATCTGGTATCGTCAAAGTTCACCTGGTGGGTAAGCTACGACTACAAAAGCCTTGAATACTGCCCTCACTACGATGGGCCACTAGCAATAGATTGGTATGGCAGACTCCATCCAGCACATTCTAATGGCACCGTAAACCTACGTAATGCGACAAACACTTCTAAGCTAGTAATTGAAGCTATTATGAATGATGTGATAAAGAAAACTGACCATAGAATACTGTTTCGCAGACTTGGCATATGTGCTTGTAATGTCCAAAACAATGGTGGCTACTTTCAAATGGATTTATTCACTAACTATGAAACGCTTAACAAAGAACAGCTCATTCATTCAGCTCTTTTAGAAGTAAGAACTAGGTATGGAGCAAATGCGATATTAAAAGGCATTAACCTTCTAGAAGGAGCTACCACAAGAGAACGAAATGTTCAAATCGGCGGACATAAAGCTTAATTTATATTTTATGAAATTGGATGAAATGATATGATTACAGATAGATACAGAAAAGTGTATGAAAAAGGTAAACCAAAGCACTCTCCATTTGATGATTTTTCAATCAAACACCCAGCTATGGATTTATCCAGACGCGCCAAAATATTCAGCCCTTTTGATGCACTAAAGGGATTTAATGAAGAAATCGCAAGTACAGAGCAGTCTTTTGAGTCCAACTATTCTGACTTAGAGCATGTACCTGCAGAGGAATATCCATAGTAGATTCACTATGTGTACTAGATATGCACTTGATATAACTCAACCTGAAGGACATCTCTGGCTTTTAGTCTACCTATAGTCTGCACTTACTTCCATATAAGACCGCTTACCAGTTATATAATCATCATAAGCAGTCTCAGCATCCTTTCCATGAAATACTGTGCATAGTCCGCACATATCACAGTCGGCTATACATGGAAAGGTCTTTTTTATATATTCCCTACGCTCTTCCATTGTAGATGTTGAAATATCTGGTGCCATATTACTACCTACTTTATCTGTCTGTCCTGACGATATACTGACATGTAATCAGCATTAATCTCAGAAATCTCACGCCTACCATCGATATAGTCTTGATAGATATCCCAAGGACTACCACCACCTAACCAACATGAGGAACAATTCTCACAGCCACCACCACAATCAAGAGATGATTTGATTATTTCCTCTCGCTCTTCTTTGGTTGTATCTTTGATAAGAATAGACTTCATAAAACAGCCTCCTACTATCATCCACCCTTTTCTAAAGCATACTATGTTAGTAGGTAATTGGCAAGAGATTAGTGTCATTGCATTTTTTAGTGCCAAAAATCTGTATCATAAAACTTTCCTTCTTCTAACTTTGTTTACATCCAATTATAATCTCCACCAGTGATAGCTAATGAAAGAAGTGCGTCCATACGCTCAACCTCTTCCTTGCCTCTGACCACTTGCAGTAGCTTCGCAGTTTCTTTGACCACTGGCATTTCTTCATCTGGTCCGATTTCCATATCAGGCGCTTCGCCACAGTATGGGCATACCAAACTTGGACCCACCTGAACAGATAAAAATCTATTAGCACATTCTGAGCATTCATAAAATCCCGCTAATTCTGTGCCATCTTCCACATAGTACATCTAACTAACCTCTCAATCTGTCTTGTAATTCCATTTTAATCGATTCTACTTGCCTTATAGCATCATCTGCAGCACTTATGGCTTCTCTAATTTCTTTTATCTCTATCTCTATCTCTGTCATATCTAATTAATCCTCCCATATTAATCTTGTTATATCTCTTGTTAACTCACTTTTTCTCACTTTTTCATAGTCACATAGATGAAGCT
>NZ_SVEV01000054.1 GCF_015057185.1 Pseudobutyrivibrio sp.
TGCTCCATATGTTGAATGTCTGGCATCCGAAAGGATGCCTTTATTCGTACCCTACGGGGTAATACTAAGCGCTTACGTTATATGTGAGGAATATATATTTATTCGAAGATGTATAAAATTTTTGTGGATGATAACATATACACGTGTATTGAGGGTATAGTACGAAATGTCATTAAGTTGGATTTTGAATCCTAATAATTGATTGTATTATACACATTAGTTTGACACAATTTGGACAAATTGATAGTATAATATATTGTTAGGTTAAGTTTGATTATAAGGAGATTTCTAATGAAAGGTATTAGGATAGTTGGATTCTCAATTGAGAGCGCAATGAAAAAAAATAACGTTGATGCTACAGTAATTAGAGAGAAATTCGGCTTTTCAGACGTGGAATTTCAGCAAGTTTTAAAAGGACGCAAGATGTTAACATTTCCACAATTGTCAAAAATTGCAGATTACATTGGTGTCTCAGTAAAAGCCTTATTAAAAGAAGATAATCGGGAGTATGATGAAAACGTGGTTCATTGTATGACTGGATTTACAAAAGGTGAAAATCGTGAGAATATTTTAAATGATATCTATGATTATATGGATTTATATGATGAAGTATTAAAGTAGAGGTGGATAAGTATGAATAATTTGCCGGATTTGTTGCCAAATAATGTAGTAAGTAAGATTAATAGTTTTATTGATGCTAATATCAAATTTGAAGAACGCCCTTTAAAAGAGGGCGTTTTTAACATATTAAGAAAATATGCGGTATTGGTTTTCTATCCACTTGAAGAAAACGAGGAGAACGATGCTTTTTTATTACGAGATATGCCTTGGGAAGGGGATAAAAAACATTTTGTGTTTATTAACTCTGCGAAGACAAAAGAAAAACAGGTTTTTGCAGCTGCTCATGAATTAGGGCATATATTAGGGATAATTGATTATTTAGGAATAGATAAAACACAGGAGGAACTTGTTGTTAATAGAATGGCAGCAGAAATACTAATGCCAGAAGATCTGTTTTTAGAACGGATTCGTAAACTTGGAATTAAGAAGCAACTTACAAAGGAATTATTTTTGGAAATAGTTATAGGAGTTATGAATGAATTTTCCTGTACCTTTGAGGCAGTTGTGTTGAGATTTTATGAGTTAGGATTGTTGGAAAGGTCTGATGCAGAGGCTTTTATTTTCAAAAAGGCAATAGATAATCAAGATGATTATGTTCATCGAATTATTGTAGAAAAGAAATTTGAAGAGCTACTTGTTGTTACAAAGGAAAAGAATATTGATGGTTTGAGTCAGATAATAAATGAACTCACAAAAAGGGGACAACTTACTCCTAAGGCCATGAGATTAAAGAAAAAGTATGCTACTTTTATTGCGCAAGATGAAAAAAACATACTAGATGATAATCTTAAAATCAATATAAATTAATAGGGAGTGGAAAATTTATGCGAAATATTGCGCTAGTAGATAATGATTTTATGCACAAAATAGCTTCTATAGTAATGCAAGAAAGTGAATGGATTAGCTTGGTAGGACGCTTATTTCACGATTTGGGATGTATTGCAGGTGTTCATTCATTGGTATATATAAACGAGATGATGGATGTAAGTGCTCCTGAACATGGGAAGAATAGAATAAAGTCACTAACAGAAAAGGAAATGTTGCTAATTCAAGATTTGAATAAAATTTTATATGATGATGATCTTAGGAACTATTATAAAATTGTTTTTATGGAAATTTGCAATGAATATTACGGAGAAGTTCCGATTGAAGATATTTTTACTCAATGGAAAAGAAATTGTAGTTTAGGTGAAATTCATTCAATAACTATGTGTGTATTGTTTGAGTTTGGTATATTTTTATCAGATGATATCGGTTCTAAGACTATTGCACGCTCTGTTGTAGAAAACAAACTGTGCCCAAATACAATTATAGTCTATAGTAGAGAGGATGCTATTGATTATATAAATAGTTCTGTACACAGTACATTAAAAAAAAATGAGAAGCGAATGATAAAATCGCAAAGGAAATAATACAATACATATGGCTCAATATATATCATCTATTAAAAGAAATAAAATACCGCTGTGCATTAGCCTTTTATTAACACTACTTATCATTTTTGAATGGATTTTTAGTGGTTCATTTACTTTTGGTGCTACTAAGACATTGGTAGCCAAGTATGACAACTGGAATAGCTTTGTTGTAGACGGCTATAGAATTTCCGGAAATACATTTATAAGTGAAAAGAAAAAATCATATATTATTGTACCAATTCAAGGTGATGAAGATTGTCTTCAATTAGATATCCATGCTGTTGATAATATTAAATGCGGAGTGGAAATCTATTATCTGGATGACGAAGATGATTATGTTAAATATGAAAGAGAACAGTATTCTTTTTCCAAAGAGGGCACGACATTAAATATTAAACTTCCTAGACAGGAAAATGATATTAAACTCGTTATTACAGGAAATAAGAATAAAGAAATTGAGATAAGTAGCATTTCACTATACAAAAATGTAGTGTCATTGAACAAGAAGCTTATTGTATATGCGATAGTTTGGGGGCTGTTTTTATTTGTTCTGTTTTATATTTTTATAAAAAAAATAGTCAAGCTACAATTGTGCGCTAGTAATATTAGGTCGTTTTTTACAGTGTTACTAATAGGACAATTTGCATTTTTTATAATTAATATCTTATCTCGGAATTATTATTGGGGAAGCTACTTCAGCGTTGCATCTACAGATAATTATATGGATCACTTTAATATGTTGTTACTGTTGAAAAATCATGATCCATATTACGCATACGCAAGCTATCCAGCAATGTGTTTTCTTATTTTAAAAGCTTTCTATTGGATTTTGCCAGATAGTGTTCAGTTATTACAAACATCATCTGGGCTTAGAGAAAATGACATTGCAATGTTTTATTTTGGAATATTGGTTCTTTTGTGCATAGCTATTGTTTATGTCCTCTTTAGAAAATATTTAGATTGTTTTGAAAAGGAAAACCTATATAGTTGGCTGTTAATTCTTTCAGGGCCTTTTATATACACCATCCAGAGGGGAAACATAATACTATTGGCCTTCTGTGGGCTATTGGTATATACGAGATATTATGACTCTGAGGATAAGAAGAAACGATATCTAGCCTACTTATGCTTAGCATTTGCCGCTAGCATAAAGATTTATCCAGCTCTATTTGGATTACTAACACTCAAATCAAAAAGATTCAAGGAAACAATCCATTTGGCAATAATAGGATTTTTGACATTTATAATTCCATTTTTCGCTTTTGACGGAATGGCAACCGTTGGAGAGTTTCTAACAGGCTTGTCTAAGGCATCCGATATGATGACTAGCAAGGGACTAGGAGGAAATATTAGCTTATATAATCTTACACAGATTATTAATGCCATATGCTCTACAAATTTTGAATGTTCTCAAATTATGCTAGGCATAGTCACGATTTTATTGGTTGTTCTTGCTTTTTTAGCAAAAAAGGAATGGGAAACTTTATTTTTACTTGCAGTAGCATGTGCTTGGTTCCCACAGTTTTCATTTATGTACGTAATAATTCTATTTTACCCTGCAATCTTGACCGCTTTAAAAAATGATGAGGCAATATCAAGGGGAGAGAGTATTTTGTTTGGAATAATGCTTGTTCCGTTGGCGCTTCCTTATATGCCTTGGGTTGATAGAGCTGTGTTTACGACATCGATTATTTTGCCAATGTCATATTCGACATTGGTTGTGAATGCGATAATTCTCTATTTTGTTATTCGGATATCCATTAATATAGTATCAGAGCTGACAAAGAAGGTATCAATTACTACCAAAGCTGCAGAGTTTGTAGCGATGCTTATATTGATTTTATCGGTACTTATTATTACTGGATTACATTTTTTAAAGCCATATAATGCACACTATTCATTTGCTGGAAAAGGCACTAAGAATAATCCTTACGAGATTAGCTCGGTTGAAGATTTCTTAGAGTTGGTTGAGTTGTCTAATAAGGGGGAGTCTTTTGGCGGAGCATATTTTGTTCAGACATCTGATATTGAATTTGATGGAAAGACATCAATTGAGCCAATTGGTTGGACAGAAAAAGATTGTATGTTTAATGGCGTTTATGATGGTCAAGGATATTCGCTAATAAATTATTATTCTATGTCAGACAATGATGAAGAGATGGGCGTATTTGGCCAACTTAATGGAGAAATTTACAATCTAAATCTTGTTAACTGCAATATTTCCGGAGGTTCAGTTGGAGGTTTTGCTTATTTCATTGCTGGTAATGGAAAGATAAGCAATTGTTTTATTAATGGACAGTTATACGGCTATGAAGCCGGTGCGTTAGCAGCTATAAATAATGGTACCATTGAAAATAGTGTTGCCTTTGTTAATATTGATGCTGTTGGTGTTCGCGCCATTGCTGGAGATACATATGAGGCTTCATATATTAATTCATATAGTAATATTGGAGAAGGTGCTTTAGCCATAGGTAGCAACACATTTGCTGCATTAAATAATTACGTTGAAAGAACAAACAATTCATTACTCTCTGAGCACAAGCTAAAGCAGTGGGAAGTTGATGATGTTTATTTTGCAAAAGTTGCGAACTAGGTTATGATATTTAGGCTAATTTAGATTGGCCTTTGAAAATGTTTTATTGTGAGAGGAAGATGTATTGAAAAAGGATTTTAATAAAGTATTATATGCGCTGGGGTATGCAGTGGTTGACAGATTCAAAATGATGACGGATATCCATAGAAATAGCGAGCTAATCGCTGCGATGACATTATTCATAGGGCAACGATCCTGCGTAAGGAGCATGAGCAGCACCCAACTACGGATAAGCAGTACGAAGGAATTTAGGACCTGACAGAGGTCAGTAATCCTGGTAGACATGAGAGGTTAGTTACTGTAGATGATAAGGGAGACAAGAAGCCACTTCATATCTGTAATGCACTATTTTGATCAATATAAGTAACTGTAAACAGGTTAACAAAGCTTGATAATTCAAGGTTCTTTGTTAAACATCACTAAAAAAGAATAGAGAGAAATAACAAGGTGAAAAAGAAAATAGCAGTAGCTGGTACTGGTTATGTAGGATTGTCCTTAGCAGTACTTTTAGCACAAAATAATAGCGTAAAGGCTGTAGATATTATTCCTGAGAAAGTTGATTTAATTAATAATAAAAAATCACCAATTCAGGATGAGTATATCGAGAAGTATCTTGCAGAAAAGGATTTAGATTTAGTTGCAACAATAGATGGCGAGGCTGCATATAAAGACGCAGAGTTTGTAATTATTGCAGCGTCAACAAATTATGATAGTGAAAAGAATTTTTTCGACACTTCTGCAGTAGAAAAAGTTATCGAGCTTGTTATATGTAAATCCAAATGCAATAATGGTTATTAAGAGCACGATTCCAGTTGGTTATACAGAGTCTGTTAGAAAGAAATATAACACTTCAAATATTATTTTTAGTTCTGAGTTTTTGAGAGAATCAAAGGCTTTATATGATAACTTATATCCTTCTAGAGTTATCGTATCTACAGATGTTAATGATGAGCGTTTAGTAAAGGCTTCTCATGAATTTGCAGATTTGCTTGTAGAAGGCGCAGAAAAGAAAGATATTGAAACTCTATTTATGGGATTCACCGAGGAAGAGGCAGTAAAGCTTTTTGCAAATACATACCTAGCTCTCAGAGTTAGCTATTTCAATGAGCTTGATACATATGCTGAGCTAAAGGGATTAGATACTCAAAAAATCATTGAGGGCGTTTGCTTAGACCCTAGAATCGGTTCACATTACAACAATCCATCCTTTGGATATGGTGGATACTGTTTACCAAAGGATACCAAGCAGTTATTGGCTAACTATGCTGATGTCCCTCAGGATATGATTAGCGCAATCGTTGCATCCAATCGTACAAGAAAGGATTTCATTTCAGAACGAGTGCTTAAGAAAGCTGGATTCTACGATGATTACAACAGAGGCGATTTGCCAGCAGGTGTAGATGCTCAGTGTGTCGTTGGTGTATATAGATTAACTATGAAGTCTAATTCAGATAACTTCCGCCAGAGTTCTATCCAGGGTGTCATGAAACGAATCAAAGCGAAGGGCGCAACTGTAATCATTTACGAGCCAACCTTGGAAGATGGTAGCTCGTTCTTCGGAAGTAAGGTTGTAAATAATTTAGATGAGTTTAAATCTAAGTGTGACTGCATAATTGCTAACAGATATGATGCTTGCTTGGATGATGTTGAGGAGAAGGTTTATACTAGGGATTTGTTTAGGCGAGACTAGTCATCCTCTTTATCTTTAATCATTGTCAATAAATGCATATTGGTGAGCACATAAAAAATCGAATCAAGCTCATTGTTAGCGTTTAATTTATGTTGAAAGCTGTTGTTGAATTCATTTGTATAATCGCATTTGTATAGTTTTATATTGAAGTGATTATAGGTTTTAATAATAAAATTAGAATAAATTTTGCTCTTTTTATGTAAATCAATGCATGACTTAATGATTAGAATTAACGCAACTATAGCAAGTGCAAATGAGAAAGCAGTATTTGCAATACTATCTGTGAAATGATGATTAATTATTAATTGTATTGCTATTATAACTGCAATGATGATGTCACTTATATCTTGAAGAAATTGGGTATATTTTACTAAGCGGCTAATAGCATATTCATGTCTGGTACGGTATTGAGTAATAGAGTATCCATGCAGTGATTTACTTTCAAATTTTTCTGATGCGGATGACCTCATGGTATTTATTTGTTCAAGAGTATATGGACTAGTCTTCTCGCCTAATACATTAAAGTGCATCCATAAACAATTACTATCTGTTTCATATGAATCTGTTAAGTGAGACATACAAGTTAGTCCGTAATAAGTCCAATATGGGGAAGTATCCGTATCTCCAAGTTCTGCAATACTTTCACGAGTGAGTTCACTCCCAAAGTAAAAAGGTGCATCAGAATAATCGATAGTTGGGATATCCTCCAAATTAGAATTCTTATAGTATCTTACAGATGTGTCAATTATTTCACTACCACCGTTCACAGAACAATAATATTGGTTTTTATCTGTCATTTTATCAGCGCGTTTTGTGAAAAGGCAGTAGCTATCACCTGTAATTACATTCCCAGAAATATTTACATTATGAACATTAAATGACTTAGAAAGATAGTCATTTAATGCCTTGACTTCATCTTCATAGGAAATGTTACTATTTAAGGTTTCTACAAGTTTGTGTTGTAGAAAAGATTCTTGTCTGTCGAAATCTTTGTTGATTTCAGAAAGAGATACTCCATTGAGCATAATATTAATCAAGTATGGGTGATCTAGAAGAGAACTCTGATATGTACCTCCGCTTGTGAAATGGAGCCCCATAATTGTCATGTATGAGGTTCGTCCTAATGAAAGAGTCATTTTTTCCACAGTGTTGTTGCCGGTTGATGGTTCTGCGGTTTTGATACTGACAAGTCGTGGAAGAACCCCTGAATAAAGAGAAGGATTTGAAGATTTTAAAAGCTTTTGATTGTCCTTTTTATAGATTTGTGAAAAAGGCATAGTTGTGCTATTGGAGGTAATAGTACAATCAACATATGCGAGTTTAGTAATAAGTGAATCGCTTGGTCGACCAAATATAGTAAAGGTTCCTTTATCCTCGTTCGATACTACAAAAACTTCTTTAGAGGCTTCTAACTCACTTTTAAAGATTGCATTGTTATCGTTTAATTCTATTCCAAAACACCATATAGCGGCAATTAGACAGCGGGCATATAGGGCTTTTTGATACTGCTCATATGCGTAGGAATATCCAGCAGGTTTTGTACCACTAGCATTTGGATTACTTCTATCAATGCAAAAGTTATTGACAGCATTATTTAACTCTTTTTCAAAAGCATCAATGGATTTATAAAAATTCTTATCATTGCCATAGATATCTAGTGAAATGTCACGAAAATCAGGAAAGTCTCGGTTTGCAATGATTCCAAATGAATTCTTACTAAATGCAGACAAAATATCAGTTGAGCTAGGAGTACTTGAGGATAAATTGTCGGACTCTGTGTAATCAGTATGTTCTAGATCTATAGATTCTTTAAAGCTGCCGATAATATTAAGTTTGTTATTATTATGAGGACGAAAAAGATGAATGTAATTTCTATCGTGATTGCTGTTTAAAGCAAGGTTAGATGCGTTTTTGTTTAGATTGTAAATAGAGTCTGATTTAATCATTAATATTTCTCCAAAAAGATTTATATTCTTTATAGTAGCTATTATAAAATATTTAGACGTGAGAAGAAATGAGTAAACTGACAAAAGATACAGTAGTTAATTGAATTTGGAATGAAATTTAGTATTTACACAAGAAAGACAATGAGATGAGAAATAAGTATTTGAACTTTGATAATAAATACCTAGCTAGACTAATTATTCCTTTGGTTGTTGAACAACTGTTAGCAGTAAGTGTGGGATTTGTAGATACATTGATGATTTCTACCGTGAGCGAAGCGGCTATATCAGGTGTAGCTCTAGTAGATAATATAAATAGACTTGTAATACAAATATTAGCAGCTTTTGCTACAGGTGGTGTTGTAGTTGTCAGTCAGTATTTAGGCAGCGGAGATAGAAAAGAATGTAAGGTTTGTACAGGACAGCTTATTTCATTGATGGAATTTTCTACTATTATCCTTGCAATCTTACTTATCATTTACCCAAGACAACTATTAGGAACAATATTTGGAAGGGTAGAGCGAGATGTTATGGATTCGGCTGTAACATATTTAGTTGTTACGAGTTTTTCGTATCCATTTTTAGCAATTTACAATGCGGGAGCTGCTATTTTCAGAAGTTCTGGTAACAGTAGTATTAGTATGGGAATAAGTATAGTTATGAATATAGCTAATGTAATTCTCAATGCATTATTTGTTTTTGGTTTGAAATTAGAAGTATTAGGTGTAGGATTAGCTACATTACTAAGTAGGATAATTGCAGCCCTAATAATGATAGTTATTTTTAAATCCGATTCTAATGAACTGAAGCCGGAAGCTGTGACAGCATTTGTCCCACAGAAGAAATATATTCTAAAGATCCTTAGAATTGGTATACCAAGTGGAATTGAGAATGGAATGTTTCAAATTGGCAAGCTTATGGTTGTTGGTATGGTGGCAACTCTCGGGACCAGTGCAATTGCAGCGAATTCTGTAGCTTACCAGGTGATTGACTTCCCTAATCTTCCTGCGACATCTATTGGAATTGCGTTAATCACGATAGTAGGGCAATGTATGGGTGCAGGTAATATACCAGAGGCGAAAAAACAAGTAAAAAGACTGATGAAGTATGCTTTCGTTTCTGACTGGATATCAAAAGGACTATTATTTATCTTTGCGCCTCAAATAGTCAGTTTATTCTCTCTTTCAACGGAAACTGCAAACTCTGCTGTATTGGTATTAAGAGCCTTTTTCCTGGCGGCAATTCTAGTTTGGCCACTAAGTTTCACGTTGCCAAATGCTTTACGTGCAGCTGGAGATGTGAAATTCACTATGACAGTGAGTATCTTATCTATGTGGTTATTTCGAATAGTTGCGAGCTATTTCTTTGTTTTTCACCTGCATTTTGGCCTTATGGGTGTTTGGGTTGGAATGTTTATAGATTGGTATGTAAGAGGCATTAGTTATCTGACCAGATATTTGAGTAATAAATGGGCTACATTTCACATAATCTAAACAAATGACTTATCATCAGAGTATTTGATTTATAGTTCCTTATAGCTTATAATCCTAGAGGATTATCGGTTTAATATGATATTCTGAGATTATAACGCTATAGGGATTTTTAAAATGGATAAAATACTTGGACTATTAAATATAATTGTAAAAAAGATTTTTGGTTTTATATTCAAAATATTTGGTAGGGAATACACAGAGTCTACCCATGAGGCAATTTTCCAATTTGTGAAGTTTGGAATTGTAGGTGTTACCAATACAGTTGTATCTTATGTTTTATATGTGGCTACACTTGTGGGATTACAAAAAGCAAACGCTTTTCCTAAAGTAGATTACCTTATTGCTACAGTAGTATCATTTGTACTCAGTGTACTTTGGTCATTCTATTGGAATAATAAGATGGTCTTTGTAGTAGAGGAAGGACAGTCACGAAATATTTGGAAGACACTTATTAAGACATATATATCATATTCCTTTACTGGATTATTCCTTAATTCAGTTTTGGCATTCTTTTGGGTTGATATTATAGGTCTATCTAAATTGATTTCACCAATAATTAATCTTTTAGTAAGTGTACCGATTAATTTTATTATTAATAAGTTTTGGGCATTTAAAACAAAATAATAGATTCTTACTTGTAGTAAGGATTTTTATGTATGGATTAATATTAATAACAAGCGAGGATTAAATATGAATTTAGATTTTTACAAGGGAAAGAAAGTTTTAATCACAGGTCACACAGGCTTCAAGGGCTCATGGATGTGCAAGGCGCTCATTAATGCCGGTGCTGATGTCACAGGCTACGCTTTAGCTGCTCCGACAGACCCATCACTTTTTGAAATGTGTGACTTGGCATCTAAGATGAATTCTATTGAAGGAGATATCAGAGACTTGGAGCATTTGCTGTCAGTATTTGCTGAGGTTAAGCCTGAGATAGTTATTCACATGGCTGCGCAGCCAATCGTCCGTGATTCTTACAAGGATCCTGTATATACATATGAGACGAACGTAATGGGCACTGTAAATATTTGTGAGGCAGTTCGCCAGACTCCTAGTGTTCGTTCATTTGTAAATGTTACTACTGATAAGGTTTATTTAAATAAAGAATGGCAGTGGGGATATCGTGAAAATGAAGAACTCAATGGCTTTGATCCTTATTCTAATTCAAAGTCATGTTCAGAACTTGTTACATCTAGTTACAAGAACTCATTCTTTACAGATGAAGAATATCAGAAGCAGTATGGTTGTGATGCGCCAGCAGTTTCTACATGCAGAGCTGGTAATGTAATCGGTGGTGGTGATTTTGCCAATGACAGAATCATTCCTGACTGTATTCGTGCAGTATCAGCAGGACAGGAGATTGTAGTTCGAAATCCATATTCTACTCGTCCTTATGAGCACGTACTTGAGCCTGTTATGGCATATCTCATGGTTGCTGAGGCACAGTATAACGATAAGACATTTGCTAGCAGCTACAATGTAGGACCAAATGACAGTGACTGCTGGACTACAGGTGAGCTTGTACAGCTTTTCTGTGATAAGTGGAATGCAGCTGCAGGTTCATTAAACAAGGCTAGCTGGATTAACAAGCATGACGGTGGTCCACACGAGGCTAATTTCCTTAAACTTGATTGTAGCAAGCTCAAAACAACCTTTGGCTGGAGTCCAGTATGGAATGTTGAAACCACAATGGAGAAAATCGTTGAGTGGTCTGTAGCATATCTCAATGGTGAAGATGTGGCTGCAGTAATGGATAAGCAGATAGCAGAGTTCGTTGGAAAGAACTAATTTTAGAAATTAATTATTTTCATTATGGAGTTATGGTTTTAAACTATAGCTCCATTTTTTGAATGTGAAAAGAAAAAGCAACTCAGGCGATGCTGAGTTGCCTTTGGAGCATAAGGCTCCGAACATATTTAGTATGGAATAAGAATAGCATTTTGGGGGAGGTAAGTAAAGGGGCGGTGTATGCATTTACCACATTGGTATCTGACGCCATTACGCAGATTTGGAATATTTTCATTGGAAATATGAGTGTCATTGGCCCACGTCCTGGTCTTTGGAATCAGGATGTACTTACAGCTGAGCGCGACAAATACGGAGCCAATGATGTGAAGCTAGGTCTCATTGGCTGGGCGCAGATTAATGGACGTGATGAGCTGGAAATCAGTGAGAAGGCTAGGCTGGATGGTGAGTATGTTGCTCATCTTGGTTTTGGGATGGATTTAAAATGCTTTTTTGGCTCACTAGGCGTTTTCGGTGGAGACGATAGTGTTGTAGAAGGCGGCACAGGAGCCAAAAGCATCAGGTAGCTTATGTAGCAATGTATTATGATATAATGAGAGCAGTCCTTTGGGGCTGCTTTTAATGGTTTGCGCGCCATGGGCGCGCTCCAACGGGTGAAAGTCCCGAATACGCCTAGGTAACAAGGAAGTATATAGCT
>NZ_SVEV01000055.1 GCF_015057185.1 Pseudobutyrivibrio sp.
ATAAAATACCTTTTTCAAAATTGTCCAGACATGAGAAAGACACATGCTAATAAAAGATGCGAGTCTTTGCATATTAGAAAAACGAAATATTCTTGCGAAGTATTACCTACCGGGGTGGAAGGGATGCCTAGCGGGGCCTGGTGTAAATAGGGAAAGTGGCAAGCACAGGGGCCTGAGAATAAGAGGGGCGTGAGCAGTTGCCTAGATACAAAGTGAAAAGGACGTCGGCGGGACGTCCTTTTCTAAAAGGGAGAATAATGTTATGAAAAAAATGGTTCATCGCTTCTGTCTTGCGATATAGTAATAGTACAATCTATTTCTGAAGGAAAAATGTTTAATATGTGAATAAAGAATCAAATAAAAAAGTTTATTTGTGAATTGCTTACCATCTTTTGGAAATGTGAAAAAAAGTTAAATGAAATAACTTTGACAATATAAAGAATTAACGAAAAATTCACCATCTAATTACCCCAAATGGCTATTATTGTATATAAAGTGTGTTAAAATAATTGCAAATGGTTAGGGGAGTTAGAGTATAATATCTACCCTTTATGTGATTTTAACGCTATAAGATTTTGTACTTTGGAGGGGAAATACATAATATGCGCTCACATAAAGCTCGTAGGGACAGTGTGCTAAGAGTAATCGCCGTTTTGTTGGGCGTTGCTATAGGTACTGGCCTTTCATATATTACATATCTTTATAATCTTCCAATTTATTTGGATTCAGTTGGAACTATAGCTGTTTCTACGATTGGTGGGGCATTCCCTGGAATTATGACAGCTGTAGCTACAGATTTCATTTGCATGGTGGGTTTTAATTCTAATGCAATTTATTTCTGTTTCATTAATACCATAATTGCAATGTATACTGCTCGCTATGCTAGAGAGATTAAGTTTAATTCTATTAAGAAAATAGTTGCTTATCTTTTTAAGCTTAGCACTATTGCAGGTTTGCTTAGTGGGGCTGTTCAGTGGGGACTGTTTGGAGGACCACAGAATAGCTTGCTTGCAATGATGATTAAAAGCTTCAATGTTGATTCGGTAGTTGTGGAATTCATTTTGTTTATATGTATGAATATTGCAACTAATTTTTGTAACATTACTATTTCAATCGCATTTGCATTGTTTATCAAATGGATTGTTCCAAAGAGTATTCAGCTAAGTATTTTGAATAGTGGTTGGAGACAGAAGCCGCTTTCACTTAGTCAGATTAAAAAGATAAATGAAGCTGATTCTAGTGTGAGAATGCCAATCGGTACTAGAATGGTCATTGTCATTATGGGAAGCTCCATTGCAATCGTATGTATTATGTCGATTATAGGTATGCGTCTTTACTATAACTACCAGAAGGACGCAATGGTGGATGATGCCTATGCTACTGCTAAAACTGCAGCTGAGGTTATAGATGCAGATAGAATTGATGAGTATATCAAATACGGCTTTAAGGCACTTGGCTATAAAGAAACTGATGATATGCTTTATTACATTTGGCGAAGCGCTTCTAACATGAAATATTTGTATGTGCTTACTGTTGAGAATGAGTATGTGACATACGTTTTTGATGTTGCAGATAGAAATAATCCAAATGCAGAGCCACCATACGAGCCTGGTGAAAGAGTGCATGTTGAAGAGACCTTTGAACAGTATGTTCCAGCTCTTTTAGCAGGAGAACAAATCGTAGGATTTGAAACAGATGGTGCATGGGATGATTTGATTTCTGTTTATTATCCACTGAGAAATAGTAATGACAGACTTGTAGCATATGTAGGTGTTGATTTTACACTGCAGTATTTGGCCCAGTATATTGGGGATTTTATGCTACGTCTTATTTTGGTACTGTCAGGATTCTTTGTAATGATTATTACTGCCGGTCTTTGGATTACAGGTTATTTTGTTTCATTTCCACTTAGCAGTATGGTTATGGAAATTGAAAAGTTCATAAAGGTTGGAGCATATCAAAAGGATTTGGATGAAGCAGTTAAAAGCTTTAGGTCCATTGATATTTATACTGGAGATGAGGTTCAAAAGCTTTATCAGGCAATTTGCGATATGGCTGCTAACCAGGCTGAGCAGATGCGTCAGGTTAAGAGCTTGTCTGAAAGCACAGTGCTGATGCAGGACGGTTTGATCATTACAATGGCGGACTTGGTAGAAAACCGTGACTCTGATACAGGAGCTCATATTCAAAAGACAGCAGCATATGTAAAGATAATTGTTGAGGGGCTTAAAAAGAAAGGGTATTACGCAGAAAAAATCACTCCAAAATTTATGTCAGATGTGGTTCGTTCAGCCCCACTTCATGATATTGGAAAAATTAATATTCCTGATAATGTTTTGAATAAACCAGGAAAGCTTACTGATGAAGAATATGAAATCATAAAGACACATACTACAGCAGGCCGAAAAATTATGGAGAAGGCCATCGATACTGTTGAGGGTGAGAACTATCTGAAGGAAGCTAGAAATATGGCAGCATATCACCATGAGCGTTGGGATGGTAATGGCTATCCAGAGGGGCTTCACGGAGAGGCTATTCCTCTTTCTGCCAGAATTATGGCTGTTGCAGATGTGTTTGATGCATTAACCTCACCTAGAGTTTATAAACCAGCCTTTCCAGTGGAGAAAGCTCTTGAAATGATACAAGAGGGGGCTGGCACACAATTTGATGCCAAATGCGTAGAGGTATTTATGGATGCAATTCCAGAAATAAGGATTATTTTGAAGAAATATAACCAAGAGGCTAAAAATTAATTTCTTGTGGGCTACCTAAGGAATAAGTCCGGTTCTTGCTTTCTGATGAAAGCAAGAAGACTTACTAGATTGTATGGGAGTTTTTTAGAATGTTTGATTTAATAAGAGAGCATCAAATAAATATAATGCAGATGCTTTGTGCTGTGTGTGGAATGATGTCCATATTGCTTCTTTTTGCTAGGTACTTAAGCACAAAGAGAAGATGGATACTTATTGCCATGGAGCTGACAGCCACATTTCTTTTGGCTTTTGATAGATATGCCTACATGTTTAAAGGCGATGTGTCCCCTTTAGGATATGTAATGGTTAGACTTTCAAATTTCATGGTTTTCTTTTTGACATCCATGGTTGTTTTTGTCTTTAACTTTTATTTAAAAGACTTGTTACGTGAAAGCCAATATGTAGAAGAGTTACCATTTCGTCTAAAGGCTGTTGATGTATATTCCATCATGGGCATGATTCTGGCTGTGATAGCACACTTTACAAATCTTTATTACTACTTTGACGAGAACAATGTTTATCACAGAGGTCCAGGCTTTCTAGTTGCATATATTATACCTGTTACCGTTCCAATTATTCAGTTTACAGTGATTCAGCACTATAGGAGAGCTTTTAGTAAAGTAATATATGTATCATTAATACTATATATTTTTGTGCCAATAGTAATGGGAATTATCCAGATTTTTACATATGGAATTTCTATTGTAAACATGGCAATGGTAATGGTTTCTATTTCCCTTTATATGTTTGCATATGTTGATCTAAATAACCGTATAGATAAAACAAGGGAATTAGAGCTTGCAAATTTAGAAAAAGAGCAAAAGAGTATGAAGAGTCTGTTTGACCAGACCGCAACAGCTTTTGTTACTGCAGTTGAAAAACGAGATAAATATAATGCAGGGCATGCTTTGCGTGTTGCAGAGCTTGCAAAGAAAATTGCAATCACCGCAGGCAAAAATGAAAAGGAGTGCGAAGAGGTATATTACACTGCATTGCTACATGATGTAGGAATGATAGGATTTTCTGATGAAACAATTGCAAATTTGGATGACTTTAATGATGTTGAATCTGAAGAGATGAAACAAAAGCCATTATTGAGCGAAGAAATACTTTCAAACATTAAGGCGTTTCCATATCTAAGTAAGAATTCAAGAAACACCTGTGAAAGATATAATGGCACGGGCTATCCAGATGGTTTGAAGGGTAAAAAAATACCTGAGGTTTGTAGAATAGTAGCAGTTGCTGATGCTTACGATAATATGGTTACAAGCAAGAAATCTAGAGAGCCACTTTCCTATAACTGGGTGAGAGAAGCACTTTTAAAGGATGCAGGTGAAAAATTTGATCCGAAATATGCAGCATTGATGGTTCATATTTTGGATATTGAACATACCTACGAGGAAAAATATGTTAATGCTCCAATAGAGCAGGAAATCATTTGCATTGACTATAAAGATGAAGTTTCTAAAGGTATTACCATGGAAAATACCTTTACGAGAATAACCTTTGATTGCCAACCAGGAAAAATAGGTGGTAAATTTGGTGGCCCGTCTTTGATTTTGTTTGATTCCTATGACAGACGAGTTCACCTGAAGCCAAATGCAATAGAGGCATATAGCTATAGAGAATTTGCTGAAATGTGGTTCGATGGTCATATAGTAACTACTGCCGCTAGAAATACCAAGACAGACGTTTCAGAAAATCATGGAAAACCAGGCAAATACGAGGTGCTTACAGGCAGATATGAAGATCATGTTTTCATAAAAATGATTAGTGAAAAAAAGGTAGTGGATGTGACTGTGGCTCTTCCGAACAAAACATTTGCTGCTTATTTAGGAGTAACTGGTGAAGCATGCCATATTAAGAACATTTCAGTAGAGCCAACAGGAAGGATTGTTCAGGAAGGCGATATTGAAAGAATCGTCAATGAAACCAACTACATCAATCGTTTGGAATCTGACCTTCCTAATGTTCAAATTGATATGCATCGCTCCGCATATACGGAACCATTACTGCTAAAGGACGAAATTACTTTGCGATTTCACACTATGAGTTTACCTTCTGCTAACTTAGTTTGGCATTGCCCATATGTGGTTATTTATTATGCTGATGATAAACAGCACAGAGGGCTGGGCTACAAAGAATATGGACTAATTAAGTTCAACGGTGAAGGAACAGGCGATGAGAGATATGCCGAGAACAACTTCTTTATGAAAAAGGAAGAAAAATTCCCAGGATGGGATGTGTGGAAGCAAACAAATAAAAACGGCATGGAATGCACAGTAACTATTAAACGAACTGGAAATAAAATAGTTACCACCACAGAGAATCTAGGAATTAATATAAAAAATACAACAATAATAAAGGATAAAACAAAAGAAGTGTATGTGGTTCTCACAGGAGACCAAATTGCATTAACGGATATACGAATTAGATAATTTAAGACACCAAAAAAGGCTTGCATGCGGCAAGCCTTTTCTTATAAAAACCCAAATACTCTCATATGCGTAAATCTATTGATGTTCCTGAAGTAGGATATACTAAACTCTCGAGTGAAGGGGAACTCATATCAATTCCCTCAGTCAAAAGCTCAGTCTGTCCTTCTGCCATATTTAGCGTCTTGCTAAGCATCGCAGTTCCTACAGCGCTCATTAGCTTGTTTTGGCTTAAGCTCATAGAAATTTCAGCAATATCCATGTTACGCCTCCCCTAAAAAAGACCGAATCTTTTTCATCACCTAGGATTTTATCATTTATGATTGGGCTAATGGTGCAAAACTGTGACTAAATTGTGAAAAAACTGTGAAATAGTTTTCAGAATTAATTTCTTAATCGTAATAGAAAAAATGAGTAGAAATACTTATAATAGAATTAATAGATATAAGGGGAAGACTGTCCATGACACTATTAAAGATTAATTTAAATGATCCTTTAATGAAGGCAATCAAGGCTTTTAATTCTATAGGTGGCAAATCACTCACCGAAGAAGATTTAAAGCGTCAGCGTGCAGCTATGAATACAGCTGGTAAATTAGCTGCGCCTACAGGAGAGGTTTCAATAGAGAGCTTTAATATTGGAGATATTTCCTGCGAGATGATATCCCCAGACATGGCACATAATCCTAAGTATATTATTTTGTATGCCCATGGTGGTGGATACGTTTGTGGTGGCTTGGGCTATTCTAGAATTCTTTCCGCAAAGCTTGCTCTTGCTACAGGCTTTTCAGTGGTATCCTTTGAGTATAGATTAGCTCCTGAACACAAATTCCCTGCCCCTATCGATGATGGAGAAACTGTTTGGAATTATTTATTAAATAAAGGCTATGGGGCAGACCATATTCTTATGGCTGGAGATTCAGCTGGAGGCCATTTGACAGTGAGTCTTACTGCGCGACTTATACAGCAGGAGAGGATGACACCTAGAGCGTTGATTCTTTTTAGCCCTTGGACGGATATGACAGCTACCTCTGATTCTTATGAGACATACAAATCAAAGGATCCAATTTTGACTAAAGCCTATGTGGAGGGAGTTAGAGAAGCATCTATTGGAAGCGATGCAAATCCAGCAGAGCCTTTCTATAGCCCTCTTTATGGAGAGTTAAATGGATTCCCACCTACATACATCATGGTAGGCAAAAATGAGATTCTGCTTGATGACAGTGTTAAGCTTCATAAGAAACTTAACAGAGCTGGTGTCAAGGCAACAATAGATATAGAAAAAGATGGTTGGCATGTTTATCAGCAGATGCCTATTCCAATGGCAGGACGTGCTATGCACCGTCTGGCAAAATATATATCAGCAGAAATTTATTCATAAACAAGTTACCTGCAAACTCAGTGAGGTGGAGACTAAAGTGACTTGTATACTATAGGAGACACAATGGCTAGAGATAATTGGTACAAAGTAGATAATGTTGCAAAGGTTTTCCTTGCTACAGCAGCGAAACGAGATACCAGAACATTACGAGTGAGCTGTACCCTCTGGGAGGATATAGATCCAGATATTTTACAGGAAGCTGTTTTATCTGCTATCCAAATTAGACCACAATTTCAGGTTCGAATTAGACGAGGAATCTTTTGGCACTATATGGAGGATACAGATATTCAGCCGGTAGTTACAGAGGAGCATGGACGTGTTTGCCCAAGGCTTTACATGCCAGGCCGTGCGATGCTGCACTACCGTGTTACATATTACAAAAACAGAATTAACTTAGATTTGTTTCATGCTATTTCTGATGGCACTGGAGCATTAGAATTTTTGAACATAATAGTCCTTGACTATTTAGAATTAAAGTATCCTGATAAATTTGATGATACAACTGTTCATTCGGGGGCATCTGAGGATGACTTAAACCAGGATAGCTACAAGCAATTCTTTGGTAGCATGGGCCTGAAAGCTTCTTCTCTTAAGTATGCATACCATCCAGGCGGTTTGAAACTGCCATATGACCAGCTTCAGTTTTTTGAATTACAGGTTCCAACAGCAGATATTCTTCCAAAGGCAAAGGAAATCGGTGTCAGCCTTACTAGCTACATTGGCGCTAGACTTATGCTGGCTATTAGTGCGGATACTCCGCCTAGAAAGCGCAAGACACCAATTAATGTTTCTATGCCGGTTAACCTGAGAAATTATTATCCTAGTCAGACCTCTAGAAATTTCTTTAACAACGTAAATGTAGCTCATACATTTACTGAGGATATTTCTCTAGAAGATTTGGCTAAGGAATTCGATGAAAAATTAAAGATAAATTTGACAGAGGAAAATATTAAAAAGCAGATGGATAACTTTGAGACCATGGAATACTTTATTCCTGTCAGAGCGGTGCCACTGTTTATTAAGCAAATGGTGGTTCGTTACGGCTCAAAGGTTACTGACAAAAAGGTGTCAGTAGTTCTTTCTAATTTAGGTGTTCAGAAACCACCTGAGGAGCTTGTTCCTCTAATAAAAAATTATTCTGGCTTCTGTAGCTCAGCCAACTTGTTTATGGTTATGTCCAGCTACAATGGTGTGCTTACTATGGGAGTCACATCTCCATACTCAAACACTAAGGTTATAAAGGGCTTTGTTCGTGGTCTTAGTGAGGATGGAATGAAAGTTAAAGCATATGCAACGGAGGTAATTCGTTAATGAAGAATTGTCCTTACTGTAAAATAGATGTGGGCGGAGATTTGAAAAAATGCCCATTCTGCCAGAGCAAGCTGGTAGGTACTCCGGAAGATAAATATTTTCCAACCCAGACAATACTTAAATTCCAATCATTTTTTTACAAGGTTCAGTTGTTTATTGTTTGGATAATTATTATTTCAGCATTAGGCTTGGATTTCCTCTTTGGATTGCCACTTGGACCGTTTGATGATTTTCACTGGAGCTTGCTTGTATTAATGTGGTTATTTGCCTTTGAGTTTGGAATCATTAGACTTTTCAAAAGAGGCATGAGTCCATCAAGGATTTTATCTATTTCGGTAGTTGTGGTGATGGCAATGATTTTCATCACTGCATATTACACAGGCTTTTTAAAGCTATATGTTTATTGGATAATGCCAAATGTGGTCATGGCTACAATGGTGGCAAATTTTGCATTATGTATGATTGACAAAAGCGGTAACTCAATGGTGTACCTACTTACAAATGTTTTGATGGGTATTATTCCATACATTGCATTTTATGCTTGGAAAAAAGAATCACCTGTTGAATGGATTGTCAGCCTTCTTGTAGGCTTTATCCTTTTTGTCGGAGCAATCATTTTCAAAGGTAGAGAAGTAGTCAGTGAGATACAAAGGAGATTAAACGTATAAGTCAATTTTCGTGGTTTTTGGGGAGTGTACATGATAGTTAGAGATGAGTCTATGGATAAAGCAAAATATTTGCTTTCAAGCTTTGACCGAGCACTAAAGGATGAATGGATTGAGGTATATTATCAACCTTTAGTCAGAGCGTCAAATGGCAGAGTCTGCAATGAAGAGGCTTTGGTAAGGTGGAACGATCCAATACTAGGAATTATAAATCCACCAGATTTCATACCTATTTTAGAGGCTGTGAATGTTGTTCATAGGCTTGATTTGTATGTGCTAGAGCACGTACTAGCTAAAATGACTCTTCAGAAAAATGAGGGACTTTTTGTAGTACCAACTTCTATTAACCTTTCAACAATGGATTTCTATTATTGCGATATTGTAAGCGAAGTATGCTCTCGAGTGGATGCTTCGGGCGTAGGTCGTGAAAATATCGCAATTGAAATTGCTGAAGCTGCAACTGCTCGTCATAATGAGCAGGTTTTATGTCAACTAGACAGATTCAAGGAATATGGATTCCAAATTTGGATGGATGATTATGGCGGAGGAGATTCTTCACCAATTCTTTTGCAGCGCATTCACTTTGATTTGCTAAAAATAAATATTGGATTGATACAACAAATAAGATTTGATGAGACGTCTAGAGTCATTATCACAGAATTAATTCGTATGGCTATGGCTCTTGGAATTGAGACTTCAGCGGAGGGTGTCGAAGATCAGGACCAGGTTGATTTCCTACAGGAAGTAGGCTGTAGCAAAATGCAAGGATTTTACTATTGTAGACCAATTCCTATGGAAATAATATTTGATCGCTATAGAAATGGTACTCAGATTGGCTTCGAGAATCCTGAAGAATCAGATTATTATAGTCAGGTGGGCAAGGTCAGCTTATACGATTTGTCCTTTTCTGGTAATGATGATGAGCAGTTAAATGATTATTTTGATACTATGCCAATGGCTATAGCGGAGGTAAACGGAAAAAACATATCTTTAGTTCGCACAAATCGAAATTTTAAAAAGTTTTTGTCACTTACAGCTTTAAGAAATATAGGAGATGTAAAAGCTTCTCTGGATGAGATTACATCTGGGCCTGGTTATTACACTTTAAAATCAATTGTCGAGTGTGCCGAAACAGGCAAAAGACGAATAATAGATGACCGTACAAGCTCTGGAAAATCCTTCCAGGTGTTGCTTCAGAAGGTTGCAGAAAATAATGTAACAGGCGTTAGTGCCATTACAATAGTTGTTTTGTCAGTAGTAGAATCCACAATGAATGAAGATTCCTTGACCTACAACTACGTGGCTAGAGCGCTAGCAGAGGATTATGTACAGCTTTTCTTTGTAAATACTAAGACAGAGGAATATGTTAAGTATAAATCAGATGGAATTCACCGAGATGTTTCTGTGGACAACCGTGGTAAGGATTTCTTCTCAGGAAGAAAAGACTCAGAATCACGAATGGTATATAAAGATGACCTAGAGCTAGTAGTTAATTCATTCACTAAGGAAAAGGTACTGGATGCCATAAAGGAAAATGGTGTATTCAATATAACTTATCGTGCCATGATTGACGGCAAACCTACTTACGTAATGCTCAAAGCCGTAAAAATCAGGGCTGATGATGATCACATCATTGTCGGCATAAGCAATGTAGATGCACAAATGCGCCAGAAGGAAGCTATGGAGCGCATCAAAGAGGAGCGAGTTACTTATTCGAGAATAGCTGCGCTTTCAGGAGACTTTATTTGCATCTATGCGGTTGACCCTGAAACTAGTCACTATAGGCTTTATAAAACTACTTACCAATATCAGAACCTGAAAATTGAAAGTGAGGGTGACGACTTCTTTAGCGACTCAGCAGAGAACAGTAAGGGTGTAGTAGACCCAGAAGACATTGATAATTTGCTTAGTGTATTAACAAAAGATCATGTTATGAAGCAAATAGAAGAGAATGGATTATTTGTACACACCTACAGATTATATCTGGATGGCTTCCCTCGCTATGTGTCATTAAAAGGTGCCTTAGTTGACGAGCTTAATGGGCCTCAGCTGTTATTTGGCGTAGTCAATGTAGACGAGCAGGTACGTAAGGATATTGAGTATAAAAAACAGATTATTCAGGCTGAAAGCAAGGCTGTTGTTGATGAACTTACTGGCGTCAAAAACAAGCGAGCTTACCTTGATATGGAAGATAAGCTTAACGAGCAAATCAAAAATAGTGAAGATTTAGAATTTGCAATCATTATGTGTGATCTTAATGGCTTGAAAAAAGTCAATGATACCTTAGGCCACAAGGCCGGCGATGATTTTATCATCCGTGGTTGTGAGATAATTTGTACAGCCTTTGCACACAGTCCTGTTTACAGAGCTGGTGGTGATGAGTTCATAGTAATTGCCAAGGGCACAGATTACGAAGCACTAGACAGACGAATAGAAAAGATCAATCGTATTAATGCAAAAAATGCAAAGAACAGTGATGTTACAATGGCTGTTGGTGTGGCTAAATTCTGTCAGGACGATCATTTTGTTTCCGATGTTTTTGAACGTGCAGACTCAAACATGTATGAAAACAAGCGAAAAATGAAGATGAAGCAGTCGTCCTAATCAGTATGTAAAATAGCTAACTTGAAATTGTAAATTCCAGTGAAATGGTAAATTCCACTGGTCTTTAAAATTTCCTGGATTTTTAGTATTTA
>NZ_SVEV01000056.1 GCF_015057185.1 Pseudobutyrivibrio sp.
CGCATTCAGCTGATGAATACTAATAGATCGAAGGTTTATTCTAAAAAAAGATGTTTAGCGAATTCGGACTACTAAGTTTTACTGTGTGAAGTTTTGAGGTTGCTATAATAGCATAGTTCTAAACTTAAAATATTCAAAGCGAGCAGAATGCTTGCTTTTTTTTTATAATTATTTATAGTGAATAAAAAAGTGGGAGGGAACCTATGTTACTATTTCATGCAAGCCTAAATATAATTCAAGATCCTGATTTACATTATGGGCGCAAAAATGCAGATTTTGGCCAGGGTTTTTATATGACTCCTGACAAAGAATTCGCTTACAGATGGGCTCGCGAAACTGTAGATAATAAATGTATTGTTAATATATACAGTCTTGATACTGAGAATCTCAAGGTTAAAAATTTTACAAGAGACGAAGAGTGGTTTAATTATATTTATAAGAACAGACATGGAAAGCAAGATAATTTAGATGCAGATGTAATAATTGGACCAATAGCAAATGATATTATTTATGATACTTTAGGAATTACGACAAGTGGTTTCTTAAACGAAACTGAAGCCATGCAACTTCTGATGATTGGACCGGAATATGTTCAAGTTGTTATTAAAAGTGAAAAAGCAAAAGGTAACTTGAAATGGTTATCTAGTGAAGAATTAAGCTCTGATGTAGTAAAAAAATACAGTGAATTAAAGAAAATTGAACAAAATAAATTTCAAGAGCTGTTTGCAAAGGAATTAGATAAAATGTCTTAAAGTGAATCAGTAGGAATATTATGGTTTTAGACAACATTTATTTTTCTTGTTATAATAAAACAGTTAAGAAAACAAAATAGTAATATGTAAGGAACTAGTAATGGAACAAAAGGTAATATTTTTTGATATAGATGGTACTTTGATTGATTTCGGAGGTGAATTTCCAGAGAGTGCTAAGGAAGCACTACAAAAAGCAAAAGATAATGGACATAAAATTTTTATCTGTTCAGGAAGAAGCAAATGTCAGATAGAAAAAAGATTACTGGATTTTGGATTTGACGGATATGTATGCGCAGCAGGCGCATATGTTGAGTATGAAGGTAACGTTATATTTGAACATCATCTTACAAGCACACAGCTCGATAAGCTTTTTAGTTTTTTCAATGAAAATAATATTATTTATATGCTTCAATGCACCGATAGGGTTATTTCCACAAGAGCTTGTTTTGAGGAGATGTTTGATAATTTCAAAAAACGCATGAAAGGCGATATGCCAAAGAATATTTCAAAAATATTTGAATCACAAGAGATAGATGATAATATTGCCGCTAATACTGCGCAATATAAAAATGCTGAAAAAGTCTGCTATTATAAGGCAGGGTTTACATATGATAAAGTAAATGAATTAATAGGTTCAGAATTTGATGTTACTGCAATGAGTTTTAAGAGTGAAAGAGATGCATCAGGTGAAATTACTGTTGCTGGAGTCACAAAAGCTCTTGGTATGAGAAAATTAATCGAGTTCCTTGGCAAGACTAGAGAGGAAACAGTAGCTTTCGGTGACGGACCAAATGATTTTGAAATGCTAGAATATGCCGGAATTGGTGTAGCTATGGGTAATGCTTCTGATGATTTAAAGGCTATAGCTAATATTATTACTACTAATATAGGTGATAACGGCATTTTCAATGGATTGAAAAAATTAGGGTTAATATAATATCTATAGATATTTTGCAGTATGATTGATAGAAACAGCGATAAATTATTAATAAATAGAGTTACAAAAGAATTTACTTTATCTGTTATAGCTTTAGTTGAAAAGCAAGAAATAGAATTACCAGTTGAATATGCTAACATTTCTGATGTAGAAAAAGAAGAAATAAGAAGTCGTTTTGGTAGCGATGTTATTCCTTTAGAGAACGTTATAAAAGTATGGGAAGAGAGATTATTGGCGGCTTCATTTAAGGGAAAACTCACTTCTCTAAGATTGATTGCGGTTAATACGGAATCAGTTTTTGGGTGGGAGAATGTCAAAATATATAAAACAAAACTGTCTAATGGCAAAGTTATTAATATTCTAAGAAGCGCTAATGTAGTTGGACGTAAGATTAATCGTCGTAAAGGTGTTAGAATTGCCATGAACAGAACCATGCTACTGCAACAAGATGGCAAGTTTCACAATATTGTGGTTAAGGATCTATCATATTGTGGAATGGGATTTGTTCTGCAGGGTACATGTACTGTAAAATCTGGTGAACCTTTTACTCTATTCCTTACGGAGAATAAGGCAGATGGTGAAAAAGTTGTAGGTAAGTTTATAGGCAAGGTAGTTAATACACGTGAACTTGAAGATGGTGATACATTTTGCGGATGCATACTTTCATCTGAGCATGCAGCTTTTTTACAAAGGTTTATTGCAAGAAAACAAATGGAAGAACTCAGAGGAAGAAGATTTGGTTTTGAGAGCAATCAGATTGTTCCTACAGATAGTTTAAAAGAACAATATATCGACTCTTTATTAGATAGCTTGAATTCGTAAGCTATTGTTCTGAGGAGAAAATATGCATATAGAAAAATTAAAGTATTATATTGACTTATATGAATGCCGCAATTTTACAGAAACAGCAAAGAAAAATTTCATATCTCAAGCTGCCTTAAGTCAGTTTATAAGTTCTCTTGAAAATCAGTTTAGACTACAGTTTTTTGATAGATCAGTGAATCCAATCGAGCCGACTGAAGCCGGTGCGTTATTCTATGATGAATGCAAGAATTTATATCGGCAGTACGAAAAGACGGTAACAAAAATGAATCAAATGAGAGATGATGTGTTGCCGCCTTTAAAAATTGCTTATTCTTCAACTGCCGATATACAAGCATTATTACCAATTATTCCCATTTTTAAAAGCAAATATCCGCATGCGGAATTACAACTAAATAAGATAAAATTAAAAGATACAGATGACTATTTAGAAAGAGATTTATGTGATGTAGCCATATCTTTTTCAGCTGAATTCGTAGAGAGTCCATCTATCAAGTACAAGATACTTCAACAAGGTAAATATAGAGCTATGATAGGGAAGGGACATCCATTATTTGAACATGATAGTATAACTACTGAGGAGTTATATAAGTATCCACTTATAATGCTAAGTGAAAAAGTGATTGGAAATCTCTATGAAAAAATGGTTGATAGGGCTAAACTGGATGGGTTTGAGCCCATCATTGAAAAGACCGTAGATGATTTGGAGACTGAGATGTTTTCAATTATCACAGAAGGGTATATTGGCTTTGCGCCAGAAAGCCAAAGCTTAGCTGAATACGGTGATGCTATTAGACTAATCCCAATAGTTGATAGTAGCCACAAATATATTATTGCGGCAGGATATTCCAAAGCAAATAAAAATCCTACTTTAGAGGCTTTTTTAAATATAATTTGATTTACTTATGACCCATTGATTTTTTGGATTGGACGATTGATAAAAATTTAACTATTATGGAGTTATCAAATAAGCGGTAGGCTGTTTGGCCAAAAGGAGGAAACATGGGTAAATTATTATTAACAGGTGTTGATGGAAACCTTGGATCAGAGGCTGCAAGAGTACTTCTTACTTTAGCCAACAAAGAGGATTTAATATTTGTTGGATATAGCCAAGAAGCACTTGATTTGTTCAAAGCACAGGGGGTAGAGACTCGTCAGGCAAATTTCAATAACTATGAAGGCCTTGAGGAAGCATTTGCTGGCGCTGAGAGACTTGCTCTTATCTCTATGCCATTCGTTGGTGCTAAGAGACAGAATGCACATAAGAACGTTGTAGATGCTGCAAAGGCTGCTGGCGTTAAGCAGATTATTTACACATCTCTAGTAAACGCAGGCGATGAGACAAATCCTTCAGTTGAGAAGAAGGATCATATTTATACAGAGGATTATGTTAAGTCTGTTGGTCTTGATTACATTTTCCTTCGTAATTCACAGTATGCTGAGGCAATGATTACAAATTACTTCACATATGTTAAAGGCGATGGAGTTCTTAAGAATAGCCAGGGTGATGGTTTAATGGCATATATTTCGCGTAAGGATTGCGCAAAGGCTGTTGCATACGCTCTTTACAGAGGAGCTGAATATGATCATGCGACTTTAGATATTAATGGATCAGAGCTTATGACTATCACTCAGTTTATCGAGATTGGTAACAAAGCTACTGGTAATAATATTTCATACAAAGAACTTACTGATGAAGAGAACTATCAGGTATTTGATGCAATGGGAGTACCAAGAACAACTGATGGTGTATTTAAGAAGGGTTCAGAGGCTCCATTCTCTTCAGATGGAATGGTAACTTTTGCTCAGGCAATTAGAGAAGGCAAGATGGCAGTTAAGACTGATGATTTCCAGAAGCTTACAGGTTCTGAGCCAATGACAGTCCAGTATATGTTTGAGCATAGCGATGAATTCCAGATTGGTGAGAGACACTCAAAGGATGCATAAATTTGATTGCTAATAAACTTTAATTGCTGTGACACTAGTGTGATAATACAAGTGCTAATATTCCTTCAGAGTTAAAAAATAAACCTATGGAGGAGAGGAAAAATGGTTGTAGGACAAATTATTAGATGTAGCACAGTGGAGGAAGTTATTAGAAGAGCATTCGAATTAAAAGATCAGGGGATTTTCACAGAGTTTATTTCAAACTGTGCATTGAAAGTCGTAGCTGTAGCATAAAATGTAAGTCCAGGAGCATTGCTCCTGGACTTTTGCTATATATGTATAAATTAGTAAATATGTTTTTTATGAAGGCAAAGAACCGATAATATCGATGTTTTCTCCGGTTATTCCAACCCATGCTCCATTGTGAGCTTCAGAAGATTCTGAGTGTGCAAGTAACCACTTATTAGTAGCAGTAAGTAATTTATCTTCTTGGTTTCCTGCAGTAAAGTTTGGCATGCCTACATTTGTGCCCTTTGGCAAACCAACTAATACTTGGAAACCAGCATCTTTGCGTGTTTGGCAAGGTGCATAGTGTAATGCGGTAGCATAAACTTCAATCATTACTCCCTTTGGAACAAAAAATGCTTTTACCTTGCTAGAATTGATTTTGAAATCAACAATTTCTTCGCGTTTTGCAAGTAAAAGAATGAAATCTGTTGCACCGAGATTGATTTCGCTTGAACGATGATATTCAAGGCAATTGAGCTTAGTATTATGGCCATTGCACCATCCAAACTGCATTGGAGATCCACCAAAAAGAGAATTGGATATTTTCTGGGATGCCGATAGATTTTGAAGTTCCTTCTCTTCAGCAACATAATCTGTTCCCTCAGGAATAGGAGTCTTTGCACTAAGAGCTTCTACAATCTGCTGCTTTTCTTCTTCATAACCTTCAATTATTCTTCCGTAGTTCGTAAATTCAGGATCTGTTACTTTTAATAATTCCATTATATTCTCCTCCTAAGTAAAAACTATCTATATAGAATTATACTGTTAGTTTTTAGTTTAGTTGTATCAATTATTAGCTAAAACGCGGTGAAAAATTGCGCTAATAACGTGTCTTGTTTTGCCTGGAAAACTCTTGATTATTTTTATATCGCTATAAGCTAAAAACTGATAAAATTATCTTTTAGGGAAATAATCAGAAAGAGGATATTATCGATGAGATTTTATGTAGATTTTGATGATTGCTTATGTGAAACTGCAAAATCATTTACAGAGATTGCCAAGAGGCTTTTTGGAAAGGAGGTCCCATATGAGGATGTTCGTTTCTTTAATTTGCAGAAAGCATTTGATTTAACAGATGATGAGTATACTGAGCTCATGGTTGAAGGCCATAAATCTGAAATTCTTCTTTCATATGAGGAGACACCAGGAGCATCTAGAGTTCTAAATAAATTAATTGATAACGGCCATGAAGTATTTATAATTACTGGGCGCCCATATAACACATATGAACAATCTAGAAAATGGCTTGATGAACACGGTCTCGATAGAGTAAAGCTGTTCTTTCTTAATAAATATGGGAGAGATTTTTTTATTTCTGATAGCAGTTATAATTTGGAGTTAGAAGATTTTTATAAGATGACATTTGATTATGCAATTGAAGATTCGCCAATGGCATTTAAGTATTTTAATCATTTACCAGATTTGAAAATAATGGTTTTTGATAGACCATGGAATAGAGAATGTGAGTTTCCTAACGAGCAATATAAAAGATGTATTGGATGGGATTGGATAGAGAAGGAGATAATATGCTAAACTTGCGCCCACATCATTTATTGTGCATTCAGAAATATACAGGCCACGGGTATAGTGAGGCCTTCACCAGGCATATGAATAATATTGTAACAAAGGTTTCAAAAGGGGAATCAGTAGTTTTGCATGAAGGGTGTGACGATGTTTGCTCGGCATGTCCCAATAATAATGATGGGAAATGCGGCTCATTGGACAAAGTAAAAACTATGGACGAGTCTGTACTTCGTATATGCGGATTGTCTTATAATGACATGGATGACTGGAATACCTTTGCAAAAAGAGCAAAGAATAAAATCTTTGAAACAGATGAATTTAGGAATGTTTGTGGTTCGTGTCAATGGTTTGAACTTTGTGAATTAACTAGACTTGAGAATCAAATGCCTACTATAGTAGGAAAAAATAAAGTGTAACGAGAATATGGAAGAAAATAGTTAAAAGTGTTAAACTATTAGCCATTAGAGAAAGAAATCGGAGAGTAATACATAATGGTTAAGCACATAATTATATGGAAGCTACAGGACAAGTGTTTTGGGCCCAATCTTGAGACAATCAAGGCAAATATGAAGACTAGATTGGAGGACCTCAATGGTAAGATACCAGGGGTTCAAAATATTGAGGTATATACAGATTGTCTCAGTTCATCAAATGGAGATGTGGCCATGGAAGCTATTTTTGATAACGAAGAAGCCGTAAAAGAATATAAAAAAAATGAGCTTCGTTTAGAGGCAACAAAAGATGTTGTAGTACCTTTTGTGGATACAACCACACACGTAGAATTTGAAATATAAAAACAACCCAGCTGCTAATAGCTGGGTTGTTTTAGTTTATAAATATTTAAGATTTATTTTATTGAAGAGGTAAAATTTCTTGGCTATACTATATTTCTAGAAATGAGATTAGTAATATGAAGATAGTAGTTAGTGAAAAAACAAGAGAAACAATAAATAAAGAGTATAATCGTTTTATGGCAGATCCTAATAATTTGGCTCGCTTAAAGATGAAGCTTACTTTTAATCAGAGAATATTTATAGAATCTTTGCAGGAAGCATATGAAAGTCAGTCGGGACATTTAAATGCTGAGGATAAGCTACTTTTATTGCAAGAGGCAATTCTTACATTCAATGCTAGACCAGAGTTAGTACCAAATGCACCAATAGAATTATTGAAACGGAACATTACTTTTAAGGATTCACCAGATGATTTTGAACAGCTTATAGTCCTTATGAAGATATGGCGAAATTCTCTAAGACGTTCAAAACGTCCAATTAATCGTTTAGGATTATTCTTTGCTCGTTGGACCAAAGGAATTTTGTATACATCCTTTGTTGTTACACTTACCGCTACATTTACATCTATGCTCACTGCAGCAATGAGATATATTGTATATAATCAGCTTGACTCAAGACATATAAGTATTGCCATTGTGGCAGGTTTTGTGTCAATAGCAGCGGGTAAAGGTATTTATTATAGAATTCTTTCAGAACAATTGTAGTAGTGAGAATGTAAAAGGGGTGAATGTATGGCAAAAGTATTGTTATTAAACGGGAGTGCAAAATCTAATGGATGTACTGCAACAGCTTTACAGGAGATGGTTAAAATATTTTCAGAAGAAGGAATCGATACTGAAATCATTAATATCGGAAATAAAGATATTAGAGGCTGTATTGCATGTGGAAAATGTAGTGAGCTTGGGAAATGCGTTTTCGATGATTTAGTAAACGAAGTAGCTCCAAAATTTGAGGATGCAGATGGTTTAGTTGTTGGAAGCCCAGTATATTATGCTTCTCCCAACGGTACAGTTCTTTCTTTCCTTGATAGATTGTTTTATAGCACCTCATTTTCAAAGCATTTAAAAGTCGGTGCTGCAGTAGTTAGCGCTCGTCGTGGAGGTAATACAGCTACTTTTGACGTTTTGAATAAATACTTCTCAATAAGTGGAATGCCTATTGCAACAAGTACTTATTGGAATCAAGTACATGGGTTTACAGCTGAAGATGTAAAGAAGGACTTAGAAGGCCTTCAAACAATGAGAAACCTTGCACGTAATATGTCTTTCATGATAAAGGCATTTGCTGATGCTAAAGAAAAATATGGCATACCAACTGTTGAAAGCGCTGCCTTTACAAGCTTTCCTGATGGTAAATAATTTATGAATCGAGCTCTTTTGTATTAGGTAAGAATTGCGAAATGATTTTTGTGAACGGAGATTAATCCATCATTTTGCATTTTGCCTAATTCCTTTGAGAGGGCAGTTCTCTCGATATTTAAGTAATCAGCTAATTGTTGGCGGTCAAATGGAATGTCAAATTCCTGACTGCCTTTTTTTAATGCAATAGAATTAAGATATGACATTACTCGAGCCCTGATGGTTTTTGGCGCAGTATGAAAACTTCTGCCTGAGAGAGCAAGGTTTTTTCTAGATGATATAGTTAGTAGACTAGAGATAAATTTTACCTTCCAGGTTTCGTTAATACTTGTGGCTTGTTTAATAGAAGATAGATCCATGAAAAGAACTTCACAATCTTCATTAGCGATAACATCGACAAGCATAGGTTCATCTAAAAGATAGGCATATGTTTCTGCAAAGAATTGGCCCATTGCCACGTGGCTTAATATTGTCCTGTTTCCCCATATATCATTACTTTCAATTCTTACACTGCCTAAAAGTACAAATCCCATATTAATAGTCTTAGAACCCGCAGAAAGAATAGTAGAATTCTTCTTATATTTTTTCTTTTTAAATGCAAGTCCAATCTTAGCAAGTTCAAATTCTTCAGTTGTCATTTTATTAAATAAAATATTTTGTGTTATCTGGTTGCCATTCATAATACACCTCCAAAGAAATTTGAAATGTGGTTATAACCACATACTATTTATGCTAACAATACTATACTGTTTCCATAAACGCAAGAAATGATTAAAGAAAGAGGTAGCATATGATAAGACAAATTATTCATATTGATGAAGAAAAATGTAATGGTTGCGGCATCTGCGCATCAGCGTGCCACGAAGGCGCAATCGACATAATAGATGGAAAAGCAAAATTGGTACGAGAAAACTTTTGCGATGGATTTGGAGATTGTTTGCCAGGATGCCCAACGGGGGCAATAACCTTTGAAGAACGAGAGGCACCAGCATATGATGAGGCTGCAGTAAAAGCTAGTCAGATAAAGAAGCAGGAGGAGACGAAAATGACATCTAATAATGAAATGATTCATACTGGAGGTTGTCCTGGCTCAAGATATATGAGCCTTGAAAACAAAGATGATAGTACAGCTGAAGTAGACGGACTTGTTAAAGTATCTCGTCCTGTATCTAGACTAATGCAATGGCCTTGCCAAATTAAGCTGTTGCCTACTCGAGCCCCATTTTATGATGGAGCAAAGCTTTTAATAGCAGCAGATTGTTCAGCATATGCATATGCAAATATGCATGAAGACTTTATGAAAGGGAAAATTACACTAATAGGCTGTCCTAAGTTAGATGATATCGATTACTCTGAAAAACTAACAGAGATTATTAGAGACAACAATATTAAGAGTGTTACTGTCGTTAGAATGGAAGTGCCTTGCTGTGGAGGTTTACAACATGCTGCCGAGATGGCTCTAAAAAATAGTGGAAAGTTTATCCCTTGGCAAGTAATTACAATTTCAAGGGATGGACAAATTCTAGAATAATTAATATCTATACCGGATGAGGACATAGGAGCTGTTAAAAAACTCCCCTAAAAGGTAAGGATTCAGCCACCATCCTAACGGATGGGCACTGAATCCTTTTTAT
>NZ_SVEV01000004.1 GCF_015057185.1 Pseudobutyrivibrio sp.
GATGGTGAGCTTTACAACTTCATGGATGTTGAGACATATGATCAGGTAGCTCTTACATCTGACCAGATTGGTGATGCTCTTAAGTTTGTTAAGGAAAATGAAATCGTAAAGATGCTTTCACATAATGGTTCTATCTTCTCAGTTGAGCCACCTATGTTCGTAGAGCTTCAGATTACAGATACAGAGCCAGGTTTCAAGGGCGATACAGCTACAGGTGCTACAAAGCCTGCTACAGTTGAGACTGGTGCTGTTGTATACGTTCCACTTTTCGTTGAGAACGGCGAGACAATCAAGATCGATACAAGAACAGGAGAGTACTTGTCAAGAGTATAATTTTATTATGGACTATAGAGAATATCCGCTTTCACAGTTACTTCAAAATAGAAAAATATTTGCCGTATTTGATGAGGAGTTCAGAAAGGGTACATGGCTAGATGCCACCGCACTCCTTGGAAGCGAAGGCACAATCAATTCACTTTATCGTGATGGCACAGTTCCACGCGAGACATTGGATAACATTGTTGCTAGACTCTCTAAATAATCACAGGACCTTGGGTACACCCAAGGTCCTTTCTTAATGCAATGGTAATGGTAAGGGCTAGTCGTGTAATTGCAGGTTTTCAGGATTGCCGTCAATTTCACGGAAGGCAGAGGGGTTCATGCCAACTACCTTGCGGAAGGTTTTGCTGAAATGGAATTGATCGGGGTAGCCAACTTCTTTGCCGATTTCTTGGATTGAATATTTGGTGTTTTTAAGGAGCTTCTTGGCGTTGTGTATTCGTATATTTGTTAGCATTTTGATGGGCGTAGTTCCAGTGAAGCGCTTGAATATTTTTGAAAGATAGGCAGAAGTAAATCCCATTTGATCTGCTAATTCTCCGATGTCTACAGCATCCATATAATGCTCCTGGATGTAATTTACAATGTAGTCAACTTGCTCTCTGGCGTCATAGTTTCCAAATTCGCTAACATCTGAGTTGATGTTGACTTGGCCTAGCTTTAGACCGGCTTTGCTTAGAACCTTGTGTAGTACTTCTGGGTCAACAGGCTTTAATAGATATTCAAATGCGTGCTGACGCAATGCTTCTTGAGCGTATTCGAAATCGGCGTACCCAGTTAGGATGATAGTGATGGTATCCGGGTATTGTCTGTTGATGCGCTCAGCTAGCTGGAGCCCGTTCATTACAGGCATTTGAATGTCAGTGATTACAATTTGGATGTCATCTTTTTCTAGGCATTCCAATGCTTCGTTGCCGTTTGAAGCCTGGGCAGTAACTTTAAAGGCGTCATCAAGGCTGTCAATGGTTCTAACGATGGATTGACGCAAAAAGTGTTCATCTTCCACCAGTAATACGTTGTAAAACTCCCTCTCATTCATAGTTTTTTACCTTCGTCCCCAATCGTACTTGATTTTTCAATACTTCGTCCGATTTTGACAAAGGCTCCTCCTTCTACATTATTCCCAAAATCAAATAAGAAAGTAATACCGTCAAGTAGATATAGCCTTATGAAAATGTTAAGTATCCCCATACCTTCGATTTTCAGACTTGGAAGCACGCCAGTTTCAAGGATGGAATCCATTTGCTTCCTTAAATGTATATCTACGTCTTTATCAAAACCTGGTCCTGTGTCTTTGACCTCAAGGAACCAGTTTTCACCATCTATATATCCATGTATACATATGTGCCATGGCAAAGGTCCTGTAGTTGTAGATTTAATTGCGTTTTCAACTAATAGCTGAATGCAAAGCTTAGGAACATAAAAATCTAGTAATTTGTCTTCAACGTCAAACTCATATGTTAGGTCATCTCCAAATCTGTACTTTAGGCATTCTAGGTACATGTCACATAAATCTAATTCTTCTTCCACGGTAATAACCTGCTCTTTGTTTGAAGAGATGGCTCTTAGAATTGTAGATATATCCTTTACCATGGTGGATACTGAATCCGTCATTCCTTGGTTGGCCATTTCCTCGATGCAAGCAAGAGAGTTGTACAGGAAATGGGGATTCATCTGCGATTGTAGAGCAAGCATTTCCGCTTGTATTTCTTGTTGCTGCAATCCTAACATTGTTTTTGTTTGAGTCTGGGATTGTAAAATATATTCGTTAATTGATTTAGCCAGCTTATCAATTTCTCTGATGTGGGTTGATTCCATATCTAGAGTGTTAAATTGGCTGCTGGAATCTCTGTCATTTAAAAAATGATAAATGTCTCTAATTGGTTTGCTTATTCGTTTGGCTAAAAGCTGGGTAAGCATTAAACCGGCAATAAAAATAGCTATTGAGAAAAATAGTATTATTTTTAAGGCTGAAAGAATCGGTGTAAAAAAGTTGGTGTTTTCAACATACAATACAATTTTGTAGCCTGAATGAGGCATACTGTAGCTGAATAGGTAATCAGTGAACAAAGAAGAACTCTGTAATTTTACATGACCTTCTGTTGCAGCGTTGTAGTAGTTTTCAGCGTTTTCGTCTTCATATTCTAAAGGAAAAACTAGATTTCCTTCTTCGTCATATACGTAAATATCAGGATTATATGCGTATCGATTTTCAAAAGCTGATTTGAAAACCTCGGTATAATACTTTCTAGCTTCTATTGTTCCCACAGGATAGTAGTAAACATTATAGTAGGTTCGAGAAATGGAATAATAGGTATTGCCTTCTGTGAGGGCTCCATTTGTAGCCATATTACCGATTAATACATTTCGTAGTCCATTGGCACTCATTGTTTTTTGGTACCAGGCTGTGTCTGTGTAGTCGGTAATGGAGCCTAGGTAATCACCTACGCCATAGCCTAAGTCGTCTGTGGAATATATATTTAACTGTCGTACTGAGTAATCAAAACCTTTTAGCGAAGTAAGTGCCGCCGCTAAATGTTGTCTTGCTGAAATGTGCTTGTAGGCATCAGTAGAGTTTGTGGAAACGTAGTAGTCTAGAGCGGCAGTAAGTTCAGCCGAATTAATTGCATTTAGAGTGATAGTATCTAGCTGATATATTTGCAAATCAATGTTATCTCCGATTTGCACACAGATTCTATCCAAATCCGAAATGGCATTTTTCTTTATATTATGATACTCAATTGTCGAAAAAATAATCGCTGTGGTACCTAAAACAAAGGTGATCAACAGCACCATATTTTTTGAGAGTATTTTCTTAAGAGTCTTAACTTTTCTGTTTCGTAACATTATCCAACCCACAATACAAAAATAACTTCCGCTGACTTGGATTATAGCACATTTTCCCAAAAATAATCTTCGTTGGTTAAAAAAATACATAAATATGACAAATGAGTCAATGTGAACCATTGTTGATTTTGGCTAAAATAAAATCACATTAAAGGATGTAGCGGGAGGATGATGTAATGAACAAGAAAAAACTTTATCCATGGTATTTCGCCTTTGGCTCTGTATTTATCTATACATTGCTCAGTGTTATTCCAGGCGTAATTGGTATTGGATACTCATTTACAGACTGGAGTTCATATAGTAATGAAATTCATTTCGTTGGTCTCAGAAATTTCCAAGCAGTATTTAGCGGCGATAATGATTATCTTCGATATATCGTAAATACGTTGTTTTTTACATTGGTAACAACAATTTGTAAAACAGGATTTGGTTTGTTGCTGGCACTTCTTTTATGCAGCAAGGTTAAATTCAAAAATCTGCATCGAGGAATAATGTATTTACCAACAGTAATTCCAATACTTGTAACCGGTCTTACATTTACATCAATTCTTAATCCTAAGATTGGTTTTTTGAACACATTCCTAAGAGCAATAGGGCTAGAGGCTTTGACTAAGCAGTGGCTTGTTGATCCAAACATTGCATTCCCATCTGTAATGTTTGTAGATATTTGGAGAGGTACCGGATACATTATGACAATGTTAATTGCAGGTATCATGGCAATTCCAAGTGTATATTATGAAGCTGCGGCAATCGATGGAGCCTCAGGATTTAGAAAATTCACCAATATTACACTTCCAATGTTAAAGCAGACATTAGCGGTAACAATTGTATTAAATGTAATCTATGGCCTAAAGATATTTGATATGGTATATGCCCTTACAAATGGTGGCCCAGGACATAGAACAGAGGTTATGTACACAGCAGTATTCAAAATGTTCTCAAAGGGACTTTATGCAGAAGGTACAACAATAAGCTCAGTAATGTTTGTATTTATGATTATCATAGGTTTCTTCATGGTTAAGATTCTTACGAAAGACGAGGTAGTTGAATAATGGTTGGTGGAAGAAAAGGAAAGATTAAATCAGTTTTGATGAATTTAATAGCAATACTGGTTTCACTGATAATGATAATGCCAATTGTTTTGATTGTAATAAATTCATTCAAGACAACAGGCGAGGCAATGACAATGACTATTGATTTGCCTAAGAAAATTGATATAAGCAATTTTGGAACAGTAATAGAAAAAGGAAAACTGATGCGAAGCTTTTTTAACAGCTTACTTTATGCAGGTGTTTCAACTGCAGTAACTATTGTGTTAGGAAGCATGTCAGCTTACGTTTTTTCACGAAGAAGAAATAGAAGCTTTGCTGCTTTGTATATGTACATAGTTCTTGGAATGGTAATTCCTGTAAACTACGTAGCTCTGATGAAGGTTATGCAGGTTATGCAGCTAAACAATTCAGCACTTGGAATAATCCTATTATATGTAGCAATCCAAACTCCATTTACCATTTTCCTGCTTTATGGATTTGTATCAAAAATTCCTACAGAGTTGGATGAAGCAGCAATTATAGATGGCTGCAATGCCAGACAGTTGTATTTCACAATTATAATGCCTCTTTTAAAACCGGCTATAGTGACTGGACTAGTGCTTTGCTTTTTAAATACATGGAATGAATTCGTAATGCCACTTTATTTCTTGAATTCATCTGAAAAATGGCCAATGACTTTGGCAGTTTACAACTTCTTTGGACAGTTTGAAACAAGCTGGAACTTGATTTGCGCAGACGTAATTTTAACATGTGCTCCAGTTATTATAATGTATCTTGTGGGACAGAAATACATTGTTGGCGGACAGACAGCAGGAGCAGTAAAGGGATAAATAATGGGAAAAGAAATAAGAAAGAATAGTAATCTAATTAAACTAGAGTCAATGGGAGACAACATCATAAGAGTTGTGTATACCACAAGGGATGCCTTTGATGATAATTCTTCGATTGGAATTGATCATAATAATCTGCAGGGGCTAGAAGCACAGCCAGAAGGTGATTGCTTTATAGCAGATGCAGGTAGATTAAAGGTAAAGGTAAATCCAGATAATCTGAATATGCAGTGGAATTCAAAGAATGGAAGGCTGTTTGATATTCCGGCTGCAAAGCTGGCCCGAACGCCAGTAATTAATTATACAACAGGCGATGAAGCTCCAATAATTAAACGTGTAAAAACAGTTGATGGCGAAAGGAACTTTGTTGAAAACTTAAAGCCTGTTGAAGATCATGAAGCCTATAGATGCAAAATATTTTTTAACTGGGCAGATGATGAGGCTATTCATGGACTTGGACAGGCAGAGGAAGGAATATTTAACCTGAGAGGCAAGGTTCAATATCTCTATCAGCACAACATGAGAATACCTATTCCATTTTTTATTTCAGATAAAGGCTACGGAGTGTTGATTGACTGTGGATGCTTAATGACCTTCAACGATGACGAAAGAGGCTCATATATCTTTTTAAAATGTGTGGAACAGCTGGATTTCTATGTGATATATGGAGATAGCTTTGATGAAATCATTGCAGGCTTCAGACAGCTTACAGGAAAGGCTGCCATGCTTCCAAAATGGGCATTCGGTTATGTACAATCTAAAGAAAAATATAGCAGCGCAGCGGAATTGGTTCAGGTAGCAAAGAAGTATAGAAAATTAAATATTCCTATTGATTGCGTGGTTCAGGACTGGAAAACCTGGGAGGGGGACTCTTGGGGCTGTAAGGTCCTAGATCAGAGCCGATATCCAGACCAATATAATTTCAGTGAAAAATTAAAAGAATTAAATGTACACTCTATGGTTTCAGTTTGGCCAAATATGAATTCTGGAACTCCTGATTATGATGAATTGATGGCAGCTGGAAAGATGCTTAACGATCTTGCTACCTATGATGCTTTCGATGATCAGGCTAGAAAAATTTATTGGAATCAGGCGAAAAAGGGTCTTTATGACAAAGGCTTTGAATCATGGTGGTGTGATTCCACAGAACCTTTTTCAGGACCAGACTGGAATGGTGAGGAGCTAAGAGAGCCTTGGGAAAGATTTGAAATCGTTGGCAAAGAACACGAGAAGTTCCTTGGACAGGAGAGGGCAAATCTTTATGCTACTTTTCATGCAAAGGGTATGTTTGAAAACCAAAGAGCAGATTTTGCAGATAAAAGAGTTTTGAATCTCACTCGCTCGGGCTATGCTGGTATCCAAAAATATGGAACCATGCTTTGGTCTGGCGATATAAGTGCGAGATGGGATGTTCTAAGAAAACAAATTGTAGAGGCTTTAAATATGGCAAGCTCAGGAATGCCATACTGGACCTTTGATATAGGAGGTTTTTTCGTAGTCCATGAAAATTGGCAGGCACGTGGTTGTGACTGCAATAATGATAACTCTCCTAAATGGTTTTGGCATGGAGACTACGAGAATGGTATAGCTGACGACGGCTATAAGGAGCTCTACGTTAGATGGCTTCAAATGGGCCTATTTCTCCCTATGTTTAGATCCCATGGAACGGACACACCTAGAGAGATTTGGAACTTTGGTAAGGCAGGAGAAAAGTATTATGACGCTATCGCATATACGATAAAGCTCAGATATAGACTTATGCCTTATATATACTCTTTGGCAGGTCAGGTGAATGCCCTTGATAGACAAATGATAGAGCCTTTATATTTTCAGTTTAATGCTGATAAGGAAGCAAAAAGCTGTGATAGTCAGTTTATGTTAGGTAAGGAGCTTTTGATTTGTCCTGTGACTGAGGAAAATGCTGACACATGGAATTGCTATCTACCTAGTGGATGCGATTGGTATGATTTTGATACTGGTGCTAAGTACCAGGGGGGCCAGTGGCTTAACAAAAAAATAGATTTGATGAGCATACCAGTATTTGTAAAGGCAGGAAGTATTATTCCAATGGAAGCAGCACTTGATTATGCTACACAAAAGGTTAGCACTCCTATGGAAATTAGAATTTATGAAGGCGCAGATGGTGCTTTCACATTCTATGAGGATGCAGGCGATGGCTATGATTATGAGAATGGAGCTTCTAATCTCATTGAAATGAAATGGAATGATGCAAAAAAAGAATTAAACTTAGCTAGTTCGAATTTTAGTTTTGATGGTGGCATCACAGGTAGAAAATGTGTAGCAAGCTTAGGAGATGCAAAAAAAGAATTTACCTATGATGGAAATGAGATAACAATTAATTTTTAGAGTTACCTTGGAGAAGGTAAAAGGAGGATAATTATGAAGCAGAAAGCTATGGAAATAAAGTTAAAGGTTAGACCTATTGTTGGATGTTTAATTCATTCACATTTTTGGGAGGGACCATGCCGTGCAGGACATGCTGAGGAAATGACACCAGAGGCAGAAAAAGCAGCAGCTGATAAGGCATTTAAGGATGCCACAGAATTGTTAAAGGGTGCTACAGATAAAATTGATTTTCTACCAGCAATAGATGCAAGATATTATGAGACCTTCGTAGTAGATAAAGAGACATATGCAAAAATAGAAGAGGATATGGATGAAGTAGATTTCTTCCTTTGCATGAATTGGAGAATTCCAAAGCTTGAAAGATATAGAAAGCCAGTTGTTATTTTACAAAACGGTAATGAGGGAATAGATTTTGCAGCATATTGTCGCTCTCTAGGAATTGAGGCATATGTTTGCATGGATTTAAAGGATTTAAACGAAATAGCACATGCACTATGGGTAAGAAAAGCAGTAGCAAATACTAGAGCGCTTGTACTTACAGCAGGCCAACAGCCAACATTTGGACTTCAGTCACTTATCCGTGATCCAGAAATCCTTCGTCAGCGTTATGGCTTCGAGGTTGTTAAATTACCATTCCTTTCAATTGTGCCATATATGGATAAAATTACTGATGAGGAAGCAAAGCCTATTATGGATAAGTTTCTTAAGAATTCATCTGACACACAGATTAAACCAGAATTCTTAATCAATGATGTAAAATACTATTTGGCTGCTAGAAAGATGATGGATGACTACGATTGCAATGCGTTCTCAACAGCATGCCACGAGCTTTGTACATCTGAGGTACCTCAGAACCGCAAGTTTACACCTTGTCTTTGCCATTCAATTATGAAGGATGATGGTATTCCAAGCGGATGCGAGGAAGATTTAAATGCATTGATGGCAATGGTAATTATGCAGTACACAGCTAATAGACCAGCATTTATGGGCAATCCAAACTACGAGCAGGATGAGCTTGCAAGAATTCATCACGCAGTTCCAGCTCTCCAGATGAATGGTTACGGCACAAAGGAATTAGACTACAAGCTTTGGGCATTCACAGGTCAGGGCTTTGGTGCAAAGCTTCAAATTGATTTTGCTCAGAATGATCAGGATGAAGTTACACTTGGAAGATTTAATCCAGCCGGAGATACAATGGTTGTAAAAACTGGAGAAGTAATAAAATCAGAATTTGTTGATGTATATTGTAGTCCATTCTATTATATTAAAATGGATGATGCTAGAAAGTGGATGCACAATCTAGCTGGCTTTGGTCACCATCAGGTGCTTATATTTGGAGACTACATGCAGGCACTTAAGAATGTAGCAGAGGTTATGTATTTCAATATTTTAGAAGGATAAAAAATGGTTTATTTGAATCAGGCAGCTACCACTTTTCCTAAGCCTAAGCAGGTTTTAGATGCTGTTTCTGATGCAATAGCAAATCAACCTCAGGGGCAGTTCCGTTCAAGCTCTGCCTCTGAGGATATATTTGATATTTGCAGGAAAAATCTTGGGAAATTGTTTGGTGTAAAACAATATCAAAATATCGTATTTACGGCGGGAGCAACTGCAGCAGCAAATGCATTATTTTATGGGTTGGATTTTGAAACTGGTAAAGTTGTGGTTTCTCAAACTGAGCATAATAGCATTTTGCGACCAGCTATGAACCTTACAGAAAAAATCAGTGAGGGGATTATTTTGCCATGCGATGAAAAGGGATATTTAGAGCCTGATACATTAGAAAGTATTCTCGAAGAAAATGACAATCAAATAAGAGCAGTGTTTATTAATCATTGCTCTAATGTAACTGGAGCAATACAACCTATTGAAAAATTGGCTCAGGTTTGTCATAAACATTTGGCTATGATTATTGCAGATTTTTCCCAGAGTGCTGGTTGCATACCAATTGATGCAGACAGCTGGGGAATAGACGCATTTATTTTTGCAGGCCATAAAGGATTGTATGGCATCCAGGGAATTGGCGGATATTACATTAGACCAGAGTATAGTGTTAAACCATTTATGTATGGAGGCACTGGTCGCGATTCAAAAATAATCAGATATGAAAATAATTTTGAGTATGAGGTAGGAACAGGAAATGGCCCAGGCGTGGCTGGGTTAAATGCAGGAGTTAGATTTATTCTTGATACTGGAGTGGAAAATATAAGATTTCACGAGCAGCAGTTAATGGATACACTTTATAAAAGGCTAGCAGATATGAAGGGGATTAATCTTATAGCTATCCCAAAGGAAAAACGAGGACCGGTTCTTAGCTTTACAGTAGAGGGAATTAATCCATCAGATGTTGCTTATATTTTGCAGAATGGATATGAAATCACGGTGCGGACAGGACTTCACTGTGCACCATTAATTCACGAGGCACTGCACACTAAGGACAAGGGGACAATTAGAGTGAGCGTGTCATATTTTAATACTAAAGAGGATGTTGATGCTTTGATAGCTGCAATGACAGATATCACAGCTGGTTTATAGATTATGAAGATAGTTGACGTTAGAGAATCAAGGGAACGATGTGCCGAATCAGGCTGGTTTGCCTATGATTTCATACTAGAAGAACAAGTAAATAAAGAATTGATTTTGGCTTTAAAGCCTTTAGGGGCAATGACTTATCTTCCTATGTTAAAAAAGCCTTTCTTTAAAATCGAGTCTAATTATTATTTCCTAAAGGGTATGGAAAAGGATGATTTTATACGTGTCGCAGTTCATGACAAGCACAGGGAAGAACTGGATAAGGTTAGGGACTATATAGAAAATTTGTCAGTTTTTTCCAGTTAAAAAATCACATAAAACAGCTTAAAAAATCCATGGTAGTAAATAGCACCATAGGGTTAAATTATAATTAATAACAGACAGTTTTGAGAGGGTTACTGTCGAAATATCAAACAGAAATGGGGGATTTCTTATGAAGAAAAAATTAATTTCTGGGTTGCTTTGTGCAACAATGGCATCCGCACTTTTTGCAGGATGCGGTGGCTCGTCTGAAACAGGATCAGACGCTTCGGGAGAGAGCGGATCTTCAGCAGCAGGCGGCACAATTACAATCATGGCTAGCCAAGATTGGATTGAAGACTCTGAGCAGGAGCTTGGAGCAAAGTTTGAGGAGGAGACAGGTATTCACGTTGACTACCAAATCCTTCCAGCAGACCAGTATCAGGATGTTTTGCTTACACGTTTGAACTCTGGTGAAGGGCCTGATATTTTCATGGCACAGTCAGGCTTTGCCATTGACACAACCTACAAGGTTCAGGAAAATGCAGTTGATTTATCTAACGAACCATGGATGAGCACTTACAGCTCATTTTCAGCAGAGCAAACGTCAGTAGACGGCAAAAACTATGGTATGACATACTATGATACAACAACAGACTACTACATGATTTACAACAAAAAAATCATGGAAGCAGCTGGTGTAACATCTGTACCAACAACATTTGCTGATTTTGAAGCTGCATGCCAAAAAATTATGGATTCAGGTGTAACACCTATTTACGAGCCTGTAGCTGATGGTTGGCATCAGACAATGCTTTGGACAGCGAACGCTCAGGTTATGGACAAGGAAGATCCAGGCATTATTGACAAGCTCAACAACAACGAGACAACATTTGCTGAGAACGAAACAATGCTTACAGCATTAACTCAGCTCAATGATTTAGCACAAAAGGGATACTTTGGAGACAACTATCTTTCAGATGAATTTGCAAATGCAGAAGGATATCTTGCATCAGGTGAATATTGCATGTGCTTCTTAAAGCCAGGTGCAATCGCATCAATCGTAGCAAATGAAAACAACGCAGGCTACACAGAAGATGATTTCGGCATCATGCTTCTTCCAATCTGTGACAACCAGTACCTCAACGTACACCCAACTGGACCATCTAAGTTTATCTACTCTGGTTCAGCAAATATCGATGCTGCAAAGCAGTACCTTGAGTACATTTCTTCTAAGGACAGCATTCAGTATGTAATCGACAACGCATCAGATGTTGAAAACCTTCCATTTGATGCAGGTCAGACACCTGAGTACTCAGCTACAACAGAAGAATTCCTTGGAAGCTTTGACGACGCAACATCAGGCATGGTTCTCCAGGACGTATGTAAATACTACAATGAGCAGTGGATGGATATTTCAGCAAACATCGCATCTATGTTCATTGGAGACATGACACCACAGGAAGTACTTGAAGCAATCGACGCAGGACGTGCACAGCTTGCAGAGGCAGCTGGCGACCCTAACTGGCAATAATATTTGAGTAACTTATATATAGGCCTTGGATTCTAATGGATCCAAGGTCTTTTTTATGAGGTGCATATTTGATATTATTAAATCAGATTATTGAGGAGGTATATCATGGGTGTTAATTTTTCAGAGGCAATAAAGTATATTGGATGTAATGACAAGACAATTGATTTATTTGAGAGCCAGTATCCTGTTCCTAATGGAGTTTCATACAACTCCTATGTGATTATGGATGACAAGATTGCGGTAATGGATACGGTGGATCCTAGATTTACTGACGAGTGGCTTGCTAATCTTGGTGAGGCATTGGCAGGACGTAAGCCTGATTATTTGGTGGTTCAGCATATGGAGCCGGATCATTCAGGTTCTATTAAGGCTTTCTTGGAGAAGTATACCGATACTACAGTTGTGGGAAATGCAAAGACATTTCCAATGATGGGACAGTTTATGGATTCGGCGCTTTTTGAAAATCGTAAATGCGTAGTGGCTGAGAGGGATACTCTTGAGCTGGGAAATCATACCTTGACATTTGTTATGGCACCAATGGTTCATTGGCCAGAGGTTATGGTTACATATGAATCTAGTGAGAAGGTGCTGTTTTCTGCTGATGGCTTCGGAAAGTTTGGTGCACTTGATGTGGATGAGCCATGGATTGATGAGGCACGTAGATATTATCTCAATATTGTGGGTAAGTATGGTGCTTCAGTACAGGGATTGTTGAAAAAGGCTACAGCTCTTGATATTAAAACTATTTGCCCTCTTCATGGTCCAATTCTCACTGAGAATTTAGGATACTATATTGATTTGTATGATACATGGAGCAGCTACAAGCCAGAGATTGATGGTGTGCTTGTAGTTAGTGCATCTATCCATGGAAACACAAAAAAGGCAGCTCTTCAAATGTATGAAAAGCTTCAGGCAGCTGGTGTAGAAGCTAAGTTTATTGATGTGTGCAGAGAGTCAGTTTCAGAAGCGGTTGCTCAGGCATTTCGTTATAGTAAAATGGTTAGCTGCGCTAGCACCTATGATGGAAATTTGTTCCTTCCAATGGAAGATTTCTTGCATCATCTAAAGGCAAAAACTTATCAAAATAGAAAGGTTGCTTTGGTTGAAAATGGAACATGGGCTCCTCAGGCAGCTAAATGCATGAAGGCAATTTTAGAGCCTATGAAGAATATTGAGTTTATCGAGCCAGTTGTTACAATAAAGTCTACTCTAAATCAAGAGAGTGAACAGAAATTGTTAGAACTTGTTGATGCGTTGAAATAAAAAAATGGGGTGAGAGATTAAGAAATCTCCACCCCATGATTTTTTCTATATTCTGTTGGCGATACATTTTTGATTCTTTTGAATGCTTTAGAGAAAGTAAAAGAATCGGAATAACCAACTAATAAAGCTATGCTGCTGATGTTTTCGGTGCTTTCCAAAAGCAATTCAGTAGCTTTTTTTATTCTATAGGTTAGAAGATATGACTGTGGTGTGTAACCAGTTGCATGCTTGAAAACTCTAGTAAGATAACTACGATTCAAGCCGCATGCAGAAGCAACCTCCTCTATTCCTATTGGTTCAGAATATTTTAGACGAATAAAGCTTATTGCATTTCTTACATAGGCAAGACGTGGATCAACATCTATTTGTTCTCGATTGGTAGAAAGCTCAATGACCTTATCAAAAAATTCATAGACCTTTGCATAGCATAGGCATTCACGGCTGCTGTTATCATATATTTCATTAATAATATCCAGTAGACATGTGCTATCAGAGCTTGGAATGAATACAGGATTTTCTGTATTGACCCCCGCGCTGTTAAAAAGCTCCAAGGTTCTAGGACCATCTATATGCATCCATGCATAGCTCCAGGGATCATCGGCGTCCGCCTCATAATATGCCTTACATTTGGCTGGAATAAGAAATCCCTGACCAGCTTTAACTTCAAATCTATTCCCATTTAAAATCAAAAATCCGCGTCCGGAGCAGACATAATGAAATATAGTTCTTGGACGGACAATAGGACCATAATTATATCCAGCTTCGCATTTATAAAAGCCAACCTCAAAAAGGTAAAAGTCGTTAGACTTTGTGTAATCCAAGAACTTTACCTTATCAACCCCAGTTACAACCATATATCTCCCTTTCTACAATGTCACATTGTGACATCATTAAAAACCATTAAGCCATAAACATTTTTAGATATCCAAATATAATTATATCAAGACTAAAACAATATTCAGATGTTTTAATTCTCTTATTTACATGATAAGGGTATTATAACAAATCTACAGGCGTTGAGGTGAATGAATGGCAGTAAAAATTAATGATTCAGAAAAACAATTTCACTTGTACAATTCCAAACTCAGCTATGTTATAGGAGAAGGTCCTGATGGTGGGATTGAGCAATTGTATTTTGGTAAAAGAATTAATGAGAATCAGATTCTCAAGGGATATCAGACTAGATGCGGTAGACCTCTTTGCTGCCCAGCAAATGAGGAAGAGACATATTCAAAGGAGCTAGGGCTTCGAGAATATCCTTCCTTTGGAACTGGAGATTTTAGAGGGGCTGCATATGAAATATGTCAGGAAAATGGCTCTAGAGTTACAGAGCTTGTTTTTAAATCCTATGAGGTTTGTAGCGGTAAAAAGAAGATACCAGGTCTCCCAGCCAGCTACGTTAACAATGAGGATGAAGCTACAACATTAAAGCTTACTTGCTTTGATGAAGTGGCAAAGGTTGAGGTGGTTCTTTATTACACTTTGTTTGAGAATTATCCAATCATTACTCGAAATGTAAGCTTTAAGAATCTGGGTAAGGAAGAGTTAAAGCTTACAAAAGCCCTTAGCTGCTGTATTGACTTCTTTGACAATGAATATGATTTGGTTCAGTTCGAAGGTGCTTGGGGAAGAGAACGTTATCCTAAGATAAGAGCAATAGAAAAAGGAATCATGCAGGTAGAAAGCATGAGAGGTCATTCTAGCCCTAACTTTAATCCATTTGTAATCATAAAAAGAAAAAATACAGATGAATTTCAGGGAGAAGCTATTGGAATTAATTTAGTTTATAGTGGAAACTTTTTGGCAAGGATAGAGGCAGGAAGCTTTGGAGGCTTCAGATTTACAATGGGAATTAATCCAACCTGGTTCCAGTGGCCACTTGGGGAGAATGAAGAGTTTTATACACCTGAGGTTATCATCACCTATACAAATGATGGACTTAATGATCTGAGCCAAAACATTCATCGTTTCATGAATAATCAATTGGTACGTTCACCATACAAGAATAAACCAAGACCAATTCTTCTCAATAACTGGGAAGCTACAGAAATGAATTTTGATGAAGAAAAAATCCTAAAGATTGCCAGAAAGGGTAAAGAAGCTGGGGTTGAACTCTTTGTATTGGATGATGGTTGGTTTGGAAAAAGAAATAATGATTACGCAGGTCTTGGAGACTGGTTCGTAAATACGGATAAATTGCCAGATGGAATTTCCGGTTTATCAAAAAAGATAAATGAAATTGGATTAGATTTTGGTTTGTGGATTGAGCCTGAAATGGTAAATGAAGATTCTGATTTGTACAGAGCACATCCTGATTGGGTGCTTGCTGCTCCAAACAGAAAGAAGACACTAGGTCGCCATCAGATGGTTTTAGATTATTCTAAGCCAGAGGTTGTTGATTATATTTATGACATGCTTCACAAGGTTATTTCAACAGCATCAATTAGCTATATTAAGTGGGATATGAACCGTGCTATCACAGAGTGCTATAGCCAAAATGTGCCAGCTGATAGGCAGGGAATGGTTTATCACAAATATATTATGGGGGTATATAGCTTGTATGAGCGATTAATCCAAGAATTCCCTAATATTTTGTTTGAATCCTGTGCCAGTGGTGGTGGACGCTTTGATGCAGGAATGCTTTATTATGCGCCACAGGCTTGGTGTTCAGATGATACAGATGGTCATGAACGTGTGAAAATTCAATATGGTACAAGCTATGGCTATCCAATTTCATCTATAGGTGCCCATGTTTCAGCTTCTCCAAATCAGCAGACAGGAAGAACCATGGATATAGACGACAGGGCAAACATTGCTTGCTTTGGTACCTTTGGCTATGAGCTTGATTTAAACGAAGTGTCAGAGGAAGAATTTGAACGAGTTAAAAAGCAAATCGAGTTTATGAAAAAGTATAGAGGACTTTTCCAGTATGGTACACTTTATCGCTTACAGTCGCCATTTGAAAAAAATACTGCAAGCTGGATGGTAGTTTCTGAGGATAAGAGCCTTGCAATCGTTGCGATTTATCGTTCTTTAAAGACTCCGAATGATGAGCTTGAAAGGATAAAGCTTCAAGGATTGACAGAAAATGCTATTTATGAAATAAATCACAAAGAAATGTATTATGGGGATTTACTTATGGCGCAGGGAATTGGTACAATGGAACCTGCTGAAAATTGGTTTGAGTCGGATAATGACTTCACTTCTAGAATGTTTATACTAGAACAGCATGTCACAAAATGACATATATAGTGATTATTATTCCATACAAAGATATGTATTTTAAGGCTATTATAAAAAAAGAATAAGGTAACCGAAAGGCACAAAATGGGAGGTAGTTTTTATGAAAGCAAAAAGAATAGGGGCTTTAGTATTGAGCTCACTCATGGCAATGTCCATGATGGCTTGTGGAGATTCGGCCGGTTCTGAATCTAGCGATGCCGGAGCAAGTACTGAAGGAACAGCAACCGAAATGCAGGGTAGTGTAGAGGGAGAGTTAACCGTATGCATTTGGGATGAGAACCAGAGACCAGGTCTTCAGGAAATTATTGATGAATGGTCAGCAGAGTCTGGTGTAAAAGCAACAATTCAAGTAGTTGGCTGGGATGATTACTGGACACTTCTTGAAGCAGGCGCTTCAGGTGGAGAACTTCCTGATGTATTCTGGATGCACTCAAATCAGGCACAGAAATACATGGAAAACGACATGCTCATGGATTTAACAGACAAAATCGCTGCTAGCGACAAAATTGACATGAGCAATTATTATGAAGGAATCGTAGATTTATATCAGTCAGATGGAAAGCAGTACGCAGTACCTAAGGATATCGATACAATCGCTCTTTGGTACAACAAGACAATCTTTGATGAGATGGGGGTTGCTTATCCAGATGAGACATGGACATGGGATGATTTCGTAGATGCAGCTGCAAAGCTTACAAATGAAGATCACTGGGGATATGCAATTGCACCATCTAACAACCAGGATTCATTCTACAATGCAGTATACTCTATGGGCGGAGAAATCATCAACGAGGACAAGACAGCTTCAGGATATGACAATCCAAACACAGTTAAGGCAATTCAGATGTTTGTAGATATGGTACAGGATGGCTCTTGCCCAGACCTTAATACAGTATCTGAGACAAAGCCTGATGTACTTTTCGAGTCAGGTAAGGTTGCAATGGTAACACAGGGTTCTTGGATGGTAGCTGCATTCAAAGATAATGAGTATACAGCAGCAAACTGTGATGTAGCTGTTCTTCCAAAGGATGCTACAACAGGTAAGAGAGTTTCTATCTACAATGGTCTTGGTTGGGCTGCTTCAGCTACAACAAAGAATCCAGATGCAGCTTGGTCACTTATTGAGTGGTTAGGTTCTAAGGAAATGCAGGAGAAGCAGGCAGAGCTTGGTGTAACAATGTCAGCTTACAAAGGATGCTCAGACCTTTGGGTTAACTGCACAGACGTATTTGATCTTAACGGTCATATGAAGATGCTTGATGCTGATTTAGTATTTAGACCATACTCTAAGTACACAACTGTTTGGGAAGATATGCAGACAGAGAAGCTTAAAGATGCATGGACTGGTGAAAAGGATGTTCCTACAGTTTGCCAGGAAATTTGTGACAGCATGAATCAAACTCTTAGTGAAGAGTAACTCTTTCTTCCTTCTAATAAAATACATGTGATATATGGACGAAGGTGCAGAGATTGCAGTTCTGCACCTTCTCCTAATTTAAAAGTGGAGAAGTAATGTTATGAATAAAAGTAAAACAACTAAACGAGAACGCAGTGAATTTATTTGGGGCTGGTTATTTATTGCTCCTACAATGATTGGACTTATTATTTTAAATATTATCCCAATCTTTCAAACTATATATCAGAGCTTCTTTAAAACAGGCGATTTTGGAAAAGGTAATATTTTTGTAGGATTGGAAAACTACAAAAACGTATTTGCGGATTCAGAAGTGTGGCAAGCACTTATTAATACTTTGAAATATGCAGTGGTAGAGGTACCACTTTCAATTATAATTTCTTTAGTTTTGGCAGTATTTTTAAATGGGAAAATTAAGGGCAAAAGCACCTTTAGAACAATATTCTTCCTACCAATGGTTGCGGCACCAGCAGCAATCGCAATGGTATGGAAATGGCTATATAACTCAGAATTTGGATTGCTAAATCATATTTTGCCAGGTAAAACAAACTGGATTTCAGATCCAAAGATTGCAATATATTCAATTGCAGTAATTGGTATTTGGTCAATAATCGGATACAACATGGTACTGTTTTTAGCAGGCCTTCAGGAGGTTCCAAAGGATTATTATGAAGCTGCTTCTATTGATGGCGCCACAGGCATCCAGCAGTTTTTTAACATTACAGTTCCACTTGTATCTCCAACAATTTTCTTTGTACTTGTTACAAGAATAATTGCTGCAATGCAGGTATTCGATGTAATTTATATGGTTATTGATAATACAAATCCAGCATTAAACAAAACTCAGTCATTAGTTTGCCTCTTTTATAAGTATTCATTCCAACAGGGTAAAAAGGGATATGGCGCTACTGTTGTTGTAGTTCTATTAGTAGTGATTATGATATTCACTGTTTTACAGATGATTGGACAGAAGAAGTGGGTACACTACAATTAAGAAGAAGGTGAATGTTATGGGAAAGAGAAATAAAGCGATTATATATATTATTCTAGTCATAATGTCATTCATTATGCTGGTACCGTTTGTATGGATGATTCTTACTGCTTTTAAAACAGTTGGAGAGTCAACTCAGATGGACCCTTTTGTAGTATTTCCATCGAAATTTAGATTAGATAATTTTGATGAAGTATTACACAATGTTAATTTTGGTCGTTTGTACTTTAACACAATAGCAATGATAGCTCTAAGAGTTTTGTGCGCAGTGCTTACATCAACAATTGCAGGATATGCATTTGCACGACTAAACTTCAGGGGCAAGAATATCATGTTTGGATTAGTTTTATTCCAAATGATGATTCCATCACAGATTTTTATTATTCCACAGTATGTAATGGTAAGTAACCTAGGCTGGACAAATAGCTTACTTGGTTTGCTTTTCCCAGGATTAGTATCAGCATTTGGTACATTCCTGCTTAGACAGGCATATTTAGGATTGCCAAGAGAATTAGAGGAAGCAGCTCGCCTAGATGGCTGCAATATAGGCCAAACATTCTTATTTGTTATGGCTCCACTAGCTAAATCATCTATGGTAGCCCTGGGTATTTTCACAGCAGTATTTGCCTACAAGGATTTGATGTGGCCAATGATTGTATGTCCTGACACAAACAAAACTACACTTGCAAGTGCGCTATCAAAAATGCAGGGTCAGTTTACTGCAAACTATCCAGAGCTTATGGCTGCAGCCCTTATTGCATGCTTACCAATGATTGTTATCTACGTACTTTTCCAGAAGCAGTTCATTGAAGGTATTGCAACATCAGGTGGAAAGCTTTAATACGTATATACGGAATGGAACAATTCTGTAAAAAAATATAAGGATATCCACATTCTGTGGATATTCTTTTTTATTTAAGGCATACTAGGTTCAAGCAAACGGAGGGGGAATAGGACAATGATTTTAACAGTAACATTAAATGCAGCAATTGACAAAAGATACGTAGTTGAAAACTTCCAAGAAGGAGAAGTTAACCGTGTATTAGAATGCGAATATGTACCAGGGGGAAAGGGCCTTAATGTATCCAAACCACTGGCAATCGCTGGAGCAGATGTAGTTGCAACAGGCTTTGTAGGCGGTCACGCTGGGGCATACATTTGCGATAGATTAAAAGACTTCAAGGTTAAAGACGGATTCTACAGAGTTGCAGCAGAGAGCCGCTCTTGCATCAACATTTGGGACACAGCCAAAAAGAAGCAGACAGAATTCCTAGAGCCTGGCTTTGTAATCGACGAAAAGGATTGGAAAGGCTTCGAAGAAAAATTCAAAGAACTAGCCAAGGATGCAGAAGTTGTCACAATTTCAGGAAGTGTACCAAAGGGCCTAGATTCCTCAGCATACAAAAAACTCATTTCTATCGTTAAGGACCTAGGCAAGAAAGTAATCCTAGATACAAGCGGCAAGCTTCTCACAGAGGCCGTAGAAGAAATTCCATATATGATCAAACCTAACATTGACGAAATTGCCATGCTAACAGGTGAAAAAATCAACGTGGATGCACCAAACTTCTTTGAAGACGTTATTGCAGCAGCAAAACGTGTCCACAACATGGGCGTAAAGCTTGTGGTAGTTTCCCTTGGGGCAGACGGTTCCCTAATGGTATGCGACGACGGCGTATTCAGAGCAATCGTACCACGAGTAGACGCCGTAAACACCGTAGGCTGCGGCGACTCCATGATAGCCGGCTTCGCCCTCGGCATCTCAGAAGGACTCTCACCTGTCGAGACCATGCGCAAAGCCAGCGCCATTTCAGCCGCATCCGCCATGACCGAAGAAACCGGACGATTTAACATATCTGACATGAAGAACATTCTACATCAGATTGATATCAAACAAATAGACCGCTAACATCAAAAAAATGCGCCTACCCGCCCGGGCCCCCGCTGCCCACCACTGTCGGGGAAACAATTTTGCGAATATTATAGTTTTCCAATATGCAAAAAGGGAGCATCTGCATGTGTCTTTCTATGGATGAACCATTTTGCAAAATGTATTTTTGTTGGGCGGACATATTAGAGTATATAAATTGGTACAACTCAGGTCTCAAGTGGAAATTGGGCTCATGTTACATTCGCTAAGAAAATTTAAAAAGCAGGATTATCATATATTGGCACCGTGCTTTATACGACATCGTGTCGCGTGTCGCACTTGCGTCGCCGTCCTAGCGACGCATGCCAATATATTGATAATCCTGCTTTTAATTTTCTAAGCTTATTCCAAAATCGCCCAATTCCCACTGAGCCTGAGTTGTACTAGTTTAATTTTGTTGTGTCCGCCCATAAAATACTTTTTGCAAAATTGTACAGACATGAGAAAGACACATGCTAATAAAGATGCGACACTTTGCATATATGGAAAACATAATATTCTTGCAAAGTTTCCTCGACAGTGGTGGGCAGCGGGGGCCCGGGCGGGTAGGCGCTAAAGGTGTGGTAGGTTAGCGGTCTATTTGTTTAGGTCCTCTTCTGATGTAGAATGTTCTTTTGACATGTAGGTGTACATGAGTCCGTTGTAGTCGGATGAGATGACGGCTACAAGTGAGATGTTGCCGGAATCAAGGCGCCAGATGTCAGAGAGCTGGGTTACGTCGTCGGAGCTTTCGGTGGTTTTGCCGTGGTTGTTTTCTAGTTGCTTGTGGATGTCTGCGTATAGTGCAGATACTTCTTCGCCGTCTTCGGATGAATAGAGCCAGGTGATGCTGGCCATTTTTCCGTCCTCATCGAAGGTGTAGCGAACGTTTCCGTCCTTTTGTAGGTATTCGCTGGCGTAGGAGTAAGTGTCTCCTAGGTAGGTAACGGTGGTTTCTGCAGGTTCTCCAAGTTCTTCAATCATTTCGTCGTAGGTTGTGTCAAATGTAAGTGATGAAAATGGAATACGATCCTTGTCAGATTTGCAGGCAGTAAAGGTTAGTGCAATGACAAGTGATAATGAAATGATTTTTGCAAGTGTGTTTCTTCCCCTCATAGTTGTGTCTCCTTAAAATTCCTGTTTTATGAATTGCTTAGGCGTGATGTCTTTGTACTTGTGGAATGTTTTAATAAAGTAGCTCTCATCGTTGAAACCACAGGAAATTGCGACCTCTCGAATAGAGACATCTTTTGTTGAAAGCATTTCGCAGGCACATTCAATACGATAATAATTCAGATAATCGATTGGCGTGCGCTCAGTCATTGATTTAAAGTAGCGGCAGAAATATTTTGGATTCATACCTGCTATGTGGGCAAGGCTGTCCAAATTGATGTTGTTGGAATAATTCTCAGAAATATACTGGAGCACCTCTTTGATGGAGTTGAGACGTTCACTGGTAATGTTATCAATGGTGCTCTTGGTGTAGAGACGGCTTTGAATGATTTCTCCAAAGAGAATGTAAAGGTAGCCTTGAACCTTGAATTCGTAGCCATCACCTTTCTCTGATAAGGTGTTGCATAGATCCTGAACAATGGCAGAGATTACCCTGTTGTTTTCAGAAAGGAAGGAATTGATTCTGATTTTGTGACTGATAATATCCTGAACCGTTTTGCTACAGGCATTGTTATTTTTCAATAACATCTGTAAATCGAAAACGATGCAATCGTAAATGCAGTCCATTGGAGTGCCACCGTGAAGCATTCCATCGGAAATAAAAATCACATCCCCGGCATGATAAGTTTGAGTGTTGTCATCTAGAGTAAGGGTGAATGAACCCTCGCGTATGAATACAATCTCATAGTTAGTGTGCCAATGATAAGTCATCAAATACCTAGGAGTACGGGGCGTTTCCCTGTAATGAGCGATAGGGAAATTAAAGGTGCCATGCTGACGATGCTCCTGATAATCAATATATTTCATAACAAACCCTCCAAAACATACAATCAACCAACTTAAATCAAAAAGTGAATATTGTCATATTTTTATTCAGTATAACACTTTTTATGAAAAAATCCATTAAATATAATTAACTTATAACGTAACGGTTCGCCTTTAATGGCAAGGAGGATAAATATTATGAGTAAGAACAGATATATCGGAGAATACCCAGTAATCGGTATCCGTCCATGTATTGATGGTCGCCGTGGACCTCTTAAGGTTAGAGAGTCTTTGGAAGATCAGACAATGAACATGGCAAAATCAGCTAAGAAGTTGTTCGAGGAAAATCTTAAATATTCTAATGGAGAACCAGTAAAGGTTGTCATTGCAGATACAACTATTGGTCGAGTTGCTGAGTCTGCAGCATGCGAGGCAAAGTTTAGAAAAGAAGGAGTTGCAATCACACTTTCTGTTACACCTTGTTGGTGCTATGGTTCAGAAACAATGGATATGAACCCACTTACAATTAAGGGTGTATGGGGACTTAATGCAACAGAAAGACCTGGCGCTGTTTATCTTGCTTCTGTACTTGCTACACACGCACAGAAAGGTCTTCCTGCATTTGGTATCTACGGAAAGGATGTTCAGGAAGCTGATGATACAGTTATTCCTGAGGATGTTAAAGAAAAACTCCTTAGATTTGGTCGTGCCGCAGTTGCAGCTGCTTCTATGAGAGACAAGTCATACTTACAGATTGGTTCAGTAACAATGGGTATTGGCGGCTCTATCATGGATCAGAACTTCGTAGAAGAATACCTTGGCATGAGAGTTGAGTCAATTGATGAGGTAGAAATTCTTAGAAGAATCGATGAAGGAATCTACAACGAGGATGATTATAAGAAGTGCCTCAATTGGATTAAGACAGAATGCAAGAAGGGCTTTGATAAGAACCCAGACTTTGTAAAGAAGAGCGACGAGCAGAAAGAAAAGGATTGGGAATTCGTTGCTAAGATGGCAGTTATTATCGAAGATTTATATCAGGGAAATCCAAATCTTCCAGAGGGAAGAGAGGAAGAGGCTGTTGGACACAACGCAATCTGCGGTGGTTTCCAGGGCCAGAGACAGTGGACAGACCATTGGCCAAACTGCGATTTACCTGAGGCAGTTTTAAATACATCCTTTGACTGGAATGGAGCTAGAGAGCCATTCGTCCTTGCAACAGAAAATGATGCATTAAACGGACTTGGAATGTTATTTATGAAGCTCCTTACAAACAGAGCTCAGATGTTTGCAGATGTTAGAACATGCTGGAATACAGAGTCTGTAAAGAGAGTTACAAATTATACATTAGAGGGACATGCAAAAGAAGCTGATGGTATTATCCATCTTATTAACTCAGGCGCTTGCTGCTTAGATGCATCTGGTGTATGTACTGACAAAGATGGAAATCCATGCATCAAACCATGGTATGAAATCACAGAAGAAGATCAGAAGAAGATTATGGATGCAGTAACATGGTGCGAAGCTGATAATGGATACTTCAGAGGCGGCGGATGGTCATCACGTTTTGAGACAAAGGTTGAAATGCCAGCAACAATGATACGTTTGAACCTTGTTAAGAACTTAGGTCCAGTGCTTCAGATTGCAGAAGGTTGGACAGTAGCTTTACCTGAGGATGTTTCTGATACTCTTTGGAAGAGAACAGATTACACATGGCCAAGTACATGGTTCACACCAAGATGTGATGGCAAGGAAGGCAGTCCATTTGAGAATGCATACAGCTTGATGAACAACTGGGGCGCAAACCATGGTGCAATTTCATATGGACACATTGGAGCAGACCTTATCACAATGGCATCAATGCTTAGAATTCCAGTTTGCTTACACAATGTTCCTGATAAGGATGTTTACAGACCAGCTGCTTGGAATGCATTTGGCGCAGACAAGGAAGGACAGGATTTCAGAGCATGCGCAGCTTATGGACCACTTTATAAGACAGTAAGATAATTATAAAAATTAAGCCGGGGGCTTAGGCTCCCGGCATATTAAAAAAAGCCGAGCGAAACGTTTCGCTTAAAAGGGGAGAAAATTGAGCGCAACAATTAGAGATATACGGAAAAAGACGGGGCTTTCACTTGCTACTATTTCAAAATACATAAATGGTGGAAATGTATTACCTGAAAATAAGGAAAAAATTGATGCCGCAATAAAAGAATTGAATTATCAAGTCAATGAAATGGCACGTGGTCTTGTTACCAATAAAACCAGATCCATTGGCGTTATGGTAAACGATATTAGTAGTATGTTTTGCGGCGTTTTGCTCAGATATATTGGGGATGTACTTAAGGAAAATGGTTATAGCATGATTATTTCGGATTCAAGAGATGATGAAAAAATTGAATCGGAAAATATCAAGTTTCTGCTAAATAAAAAGGTTGATGGAATAATCGTAATTCCACTTTCTAATTCAGCTAACTTTCTAAAACCAGCCTATGCTCAAAATGTTCCAGTGGTTTTACTGGATAGATCAATTCGTAATTGCCAGTCAGATTGTGTACGAATTGACAACAGGGAGGCGGCTTTAGAGGCCACAAATATACTGATTGAAAATGGCCATAAGAAAACGGCGGTGATTTACTCATCAACGATTTACACAGGAATAGAGAGATATAAAGGATTTAGAGAGGCTATGCAGGATGCGGAAATAAAAGTCCCTGTAGAGTATATCAAATCAGGAGTACATAGCATCGAACACGGATATCAAAGTATGCGAGAGCTTCTGGCATTAAAAAATAGGCCTACAGCAGTTCTCACCAGCAACTACGAAATTACCTTGGGGGCAGTTATGGCGGTGAATGAATCTAAGTATTCATGCCCAGAGGATATTTCGATTCTGGGATTTGACAATCTGATTCTTTCACATGTTGTGCAACCAAAAATGACAATGGTTGTTCAACCGATGAAAGAAATGGGCCGAAAAGCCGGAGAGCTTATTTTAAAACGTGTCAACGAAAAAGATGAAAGTGCACCTATGGAATATATTTTAGGTACGAGAATAGAAAAGGGAAATTCTATAAAGAAGCTTCGAGATTGTCAAAAATAATCGTGACAATTCATTTTAGGAGAATGTTATGGGAGCAAAATTACTTGGAATTGATATTGGCACTTCTGCTTGCAAAATTGCTGTTTTCGATGAAGATGGCACAGTAGTTGAACAAGTAAACAAGCCATATCAGGTGTATTACCCTCAACCAGGATTCGTAGAGCAGGATGCGGACGAATGGTGGGAAGCAATCGTTGCAGGTATAAAGGATATCCTTGCAACGAAAAAGGTTTTGCCAGAGGAAATAAAAGGAATAGGAGTTGATGGACAAAGCTGGTCAGCAATACCTGTTGACAAGGATGGCAAGGTTCTTGCAAAAACTCCTATTTGGATGGACACAAGAGCAAGAGACATTTGTGACAGAATCAATGCCGAGGTGGGCGAAGATAAAATATTTCAGGTGGCAGGAAATAAATTTTTACCTAGCTACACCACACCAAAGATGCTTTGGTTCAAAGAAAATAAACCTGAAATTTTTGAAAGGACCTATAAGTTTTTACAGAGTAATAGCTACATAGTTTACAAGCTAACTGGAAATATGAGTCAGGATTTATCCCAAGGATACGGACTCCACTTTTTCAACTGTAAAAAACTGGAATATGACAGCAAATTAGCTCAGGAGCTGGGGTTATCAGTAGAGCTTGTCCCTCCACTTTATGAATGTGATGAGGTGGTCGGCCATGTAACTGATGAGGCGGCAAAGTATACTGGACTGAAAGCTGGCACTCCAGTCGTTGCAGGTGGTTTGGATGCAGCCTGCGGAGCCTTAGGGGCTGGCGTATATAAAAGTGGCCAGACCCAGGAGCAAGGCGGACAGGCAGGTGGAATGAGTATTTGCCTGTCAAAAGCACTTGCCGACAAGGCTTTGATATTAAGTCCTCACGTAGTTCCAGGTGCATGGTTGTTGCAGGGAGGAACTGTTGGCGGAGGCGGAGCTCTTAGATGGTTCAAACAGGAATTTGGCGGTAATGAAAGCTTTGATGATCTGACAAAGGCAGCAGAACAAATTCCAGCAGGGGCCGAGGGAGTAGTATTTTTACCATACATGTCTGGTGAGCGTTCTCCAATATGGAATCCAGATGCCAAAGGCGTATTTTATGGATTATCCTTTGACAAAACAAAAGCTCATATGACGCGTGCAGTGTTAGAGGGTGTAGCTTTTTCTTTGGAGCACAATTTGCAGATTGCAAGAAAAACTGGAGCTGAAGTTGGTGTTATGAATGCCATGGGTGGCTCGGCAAATTCTTTACTTTGGACTCAGATAAAAGCTGATGTTACAGGCTGCAAAATACAGGTGCCAGCATCTGATACAGCTACAACACTTGGAGCTGTCATTTTAGCTGGAATAGGTTGTGGTATTTATAGTTCTTATGGAGAGGCTGTGGAAAAGACTATTCACATTACTCGAGTACATGAACCAAATCCGAAGAACCATGAAATATATAAAAAATCCATGGAGCTTTATTTAGAGCTCTACGAGGATTTAAAGGAAACATTTAACAGATTTTAGGTCAAGCAAGGAGATAATGAAATGAAAGCAGGAGTAGTACATGCAAAAAATGATATCAGATATGAGGATATCAAAAAGCCTGAGGTTGAACCAGGAAAGGTAATTGTAAAGGTTAAGTACACAGGAATATGTGGTTCGGATGTACCTAGAGTAAATGGCGACGCTTGTCACTATTATCCTAATGTTTTAGGACATGAATTTTCCGGTGTAGTTGATGAGGTTGGTCAAGGAGTTACAACACTTAAGAAAGGGGACAGAGTAGCAGGTGTACCACTTGTACCTTGTATGAAATGTCCAGATTGCCAAAAGGGAAATTACTCTTTGTGCAAGCACTATAGCTTCATTGGTTCAAGAGAATTCGGTAGCTTTGCAGAGTATGTATCAGTTCCAGAGAAGAACGCAGTTAAGTTTGGTGATGATGTAACCTTTGAAAAGGGAGCGTTATTTGAGCCAGCAACAGTTGCACTTCATGGCCTTCGCAGAGTTGATTACAAGGGTGGAAAAAATGTTGCAATCCTTGGTGGGGGAACAATCGGAATGATGACAGCTCAGTGGGCAAAAATATTTGGTGCAAAATCAGTTACAGTTTTTGACATCCTTGACGAGAGACTTGAGCTTGCAAAGAGACTTGGGGCTGACTATGGTGTCAATTCCGGCAAGGAAGGCTTCATGGATCAGGTAAATGAAATCACAGGCGGTAGAGGCTTTGATTACGTTTATGAAACAGCTGGAAATACAATCACTATGAAGATGGCATTTAAGCTAGCTGCCAACAAAGCAGGGGTTTGCTTCATTGGCACACCTACTAGAGAGTTAAGCTTCACTGTTGATGAGTGGGAAGCAATTAACAGAAAAGAGTTTACACTTACAGGTTCATGGATGAGCTACTCAGCACCATTCCCAGGAGATGAGTGGGAGCTTACAGCTCACTATTTCTCAACTGGTGAATTAAAATATGATGATTCATTTATTTTCAAGAAGATACCATTAAGCAAGATTGCGGATGCTTTTGAAATGTATAAAACACCAGGAACTGTTAAAGGAAAGATATTAATAGATAGCGAACAATAAAGGAGGATGTTCTACTATGGGAGTTGATGTTACAAAGGTACCTCAAATTACTCTTAACAATGGAGAAAAAGTACCATGCATCGGACTTGGAACTTTTGGTTCAGACAGATTTGATGCTAAAGAAGTTTCTGCTGCTGTAGAGGGGGCAATCAGAGCAGGCTATAGAATGATTGATTGTGCTGCATGCTACGGAAATGAAAAGGAAATTGGTCAGGTTATTAAAAAGGTATTGGACGACAAGGTTTGTGAGAGGAAAGACCTTTATGTAATGACAAAGGTTTGGAACGATATGCACAGACGTTGCGAGGAAAGTGCAAAAAAGAGTATTGCAGACCTTCAATGTGAATATATTGATTTATTCTTTATTCACTGGCCATTCCCTAATTATCATGCACCACATTGTGATGTTACATCTAGAAATCCTGATTCAAAGCCATTTTCTGTTGAAGAATTCATGGATACCTACAGACAAATCGAGGGCTTGGTAAAGAAGGGATTAGTTAGACATATTGGCATTTCAAACATGACTATTCCAAAGCTTGAGCAGGTTATTGATAAGTTTGAAATCAAGCCAGTTGCCTGCGAGATTGAGCTTCACCCATGTATGCAGCAGCAGGAGTTGTTTGATTATCTTGTAGCTCATGATATTCAGCCAGTGGGCTATATGCCAATGGGTTCACCTATGAGACCTGAAAGAGATATGGAACCTGACGATATTGCAGATTTACAGCTTCCAGAGATGAAGAAAATAGCTGAAGCACACGGTGTTCATCCTGCAATTATTGCTCTTAAATGGGCAATTCAAAGAGGTCAAATACCTATTCCATTCTCATTACATAATTATGTAGCAAACCTTGAATGTACAATGAGTGACCCTCTTACAGATGAAGAAATGAAGGTTATTGCAGGACTTGAGAAGAATAATCGTTTAGTTAAGGGACAAGTATTCCTGTGGCCAGGTGCAAATGACTGGCATGATTTGTGGGATGAGGACGGAATTATTGTTGATTGTCCAGATGCTAAATAAAGTATTCAGAAAATTAAAGTGACTTTTGTTATATTTTTTTACAAGATTTTGCCTACATAAATTTTTCACATATGGGATAATAAACATAAGCAAACGAAACGTTTCGCTTTAGGCAATATCTGTTCAGGGAGGAGGATTAAGACATGTCATTAGTGACAACAGCGGAGATGTTAAAAAAGGCAGATGCAAATGGGTATGCCGTAGGAGCGTTTAACGTAGAGAACATGGAAATGGTAATGGCTGTTATTAAGGCCTGTGAAGAAATGCATTCACCAGCAATTTTGCAGACAACACCATCTACAGTTAAATATGCAGGACTTGATATGTATTATGCAAACGTTAAAGCAGCAGCTGAGCGAGCATCAGTACCTATCGCATTGCATCTAGATCATGGCAACAGCTTTGAACTTGCTATGCAGGCACTCAGAGTTGGATATACATCGATTATGATTGATGGTTCTCATGATTCTTTTGAAGAAAATATTGCAGTATCGAAGCGAGTTTCAGATGCTTGCAGACCAAATGGTATTCCAGTAGAAGCAGAGCTTGGCAAGGTCGGGGGTAAAGAAGATGACCTTGAATGCGATGATCCAGGATACACAGATCCTGATGACGCAGTAAAATTTGTGAGAGAAACTGGAATCACATCCCTGGCAGTAGCAATAGGAACTGCTCATGGTATTTACAAGGGTGAGCCTAAGCTTGATTTAAATCGTTTATCAGAAATTAGACAGGTTGTAGATATTCCTCTTGTACTTCATGGAGCATCTGGCGTTCCAGATGAAACTGTTAAGGAATGCATCAAACGTGGTATCAGCAAGGTTAACTTTGCTACAGAGTTACGAATAGCTTATAGCAATGGAATTAAGGAATATCTAAAAGAAAATCCAGATGCCTTCGATCCTAAAAAGTACGATGCAGTTGGAATGGAAAAGGTAACAGAGTTAGTAAAAAATAAAATTAAAGTATGCGGTAGCGAAAATAAAGCTTAATTCATACTTTTAGTTTGTGGGATTGGGGGAATAAAACTTGGAGAAAATAAAACAGAATCCTATTGTTAAAAAGATAGGATTTAACAGAATTGTACTTATCGGCGTTCTCCTTTTAATGTACTTGTTATTCTGTGTTGCTACAGGATTCAAGTTCGCAGGATTACCAAGAATTCTTAGTGCTCTTAATTACGCATATTTCCTTGGTTTCTTGTCATTGGGAGTTACATTTGTAATCGCTACAGGCGGAATCGATTTCTCAATCGGACCAGTAATGTTCTGCTCAGCATTGATTTCAGGTTACTGCCTAACAAGTTATGGAATGCCAATGGGACTTGCACTTTTAATTAGTGTTTTGGTTGGCTTCTGTTTCGGAATGTTTAATGGATATTTAGTAGCTTATTGGTCAGTACCACCATTTATCGTTTCAATGGCCAGCATGAACATTGCAAAGGGTATTGCTTCGGTATTTACAAAAACCCAGTCAGTTTCATGGCCACAGGCCGCAGCAGGTGGATGGTTTAGAAAGCTTGTTAGATTTGGGGATTTTCCAATGGGTCTTTTAATCTTTTTAGTAGCAGCAGTTATATGTGCGGTTCTTCTTAACAAGACCAGACCAGGACGTTATATCCTTTGCTTAGGAAGCAATCGCGAAGCGGTTAGACTTTCAGGTGTAAACACAAAGAAATGGGAGATGTTAGCATACGTTATTTGTGGAATCTTAGTAGGTATCGGAGCAATCTTCTTTGTAGGTGCTTACACAACTGTTCAGCCTGGATATGGTGATCAGTATAACAACGAAGCAATTGCAGGCTGCGTAATGGGTGGTACATCTATGGCAGGTGGTCTTGCTTCAATAAGCGGTACAGTAATCGGTGTATTTATAATAGCTCTTCTTCAGGAAGGTATTCTTGCACTTGGATTTACAAAGGATTATCAGCTTATTATTACCGGTGTAATTGTTATCGCAGCTGTTTATGCTGACGTAGTTGCTAGACGTAGAAAGAATTAACCAGGAGGGAGAATAAGATGGGTGAAGTAATACTTACAATGAACGACATTGATAAATCTTTCCCTGGTGTTCATGCTCTAGATCATGTTCACTTCGATGTAAAACGAGGTGAGGTGCATGCCCTTATGGGAGAGAACGGTGCCGGTAAATCAACATTGATGAAGGTACTTACAGGAATCTATACAAAGGATTCAGGTACTATTGAATATGAAGGTAAAGAAGTGGAATTCCATAATGCTAGAGAAGCTCAGGAAGCTGGTGTAGTAATTGTACATCAGGAGCTTAACATGGTAGGCCACTTAACAGTAGCTCAAAATATTTTCATCGGTCGTGAGTTTAAGAAGGGACTTAAAATCGATGATAAGAAAATGAATGAAGAAGCTAGAAAGCTTTTTGAAAGACTTAATATTGACATTGATCCATCAGCTACAATGTCAGATTTAACAGTCGGAAAACAGCAGATGTGTGAAATTGCAAAGGCCATTTCTCACGAAGCAAAGGTTATCGTATTTGATGAGCCATCTGCAGCTCTTACAGAAGCAGAAATTGCAGAGCTTTTCAAAATCATTAGAGATTTAAGAGAGCAGCAGCTTGGTATCGTTTATATCTCACACAGAATGGATGAGATAAAGGTTATCACAGATAGAGTTACAGTCATGCGAGATGGTGGTTATGTTGGAACACTTATCACAAAGGATTGTACAAAGGATGACATCATCAACATGATGGTTGGTCGTGTTATTTATGAAGAACCAAAAACAAAGAGCTTAGTTCCAAAGGATGCACCAGTAGTTCTTAAGGTTGAGCATCTCAACGCAGGAAAGATGGTACAGGATGTAAGCTTTGAGCTAAGAAAGGGAGAAATTTTAGGATTCTCTGGTTTGATGGGTGCAGGTCGTACAGAAACAGCCAGAGCAATATTTGGAGCTGATCCAAAGGAGAGTGGAGACATATATGTTAACGGAAAGAAGGTTACAATCAATTCTCCTCAGGATGCAGTAAACAATGGTATCGGATATCTTTCAGAGGATAGAAAGAGATATGGTATCGTAGTTAGAAAAACAATTGCTGAGAATTCAACTCTTGCAACCTTGGATAAATATATGAAGGGTATCTTCATTGACAAGAAGAAGGAAGCAGAGGTTACTCAGAAATATGTTGATTCACTTGCTACTAAGACACCAAGTATTGACCAGTTAGTTGTTAATCTTTCAGGTGGTAACCAACAGAAGGTTGTAATCGCTAAATGGCTTGTTCGTGATTGCGAAATCCTTATTTTCGATGAACCTACAAGAGGTATCGATGTAGGTGCTAAGAACGAAATCTACAAGCTGATGAATCGATTAGCAGCAGAAGGAAAATCAATCATTATGATTTCCTCTGAGATGACAGAAATACTAAGAATGAGTGACAGAATCATAGTTATGTGTGAAGGTAAAGTTACTGGTGAGCTTGACATCGAAGAAGTTTCACAGGAAAAGATTATGACAATGGCAACTCGTGAGATTAAAGATTAGTTTGGAGGGAGAATAATGAATAACGGTGTAAATAAAAAATCCATCATGCAAAGACTTGGTGGTCAAAAATTTATTGTCCTTCTGGTAGTAATTGTATTATTTGCAGTATTCTCAATCGCTAGCGAGGATTTTAGAAAGTACACAACAGTATTACAGATTTTAGACTTTTCATACTATATTGTATTAATGGCAATCGGTGTTACATTTCCACTTATTACTGGTGGTGTAGACCTTTCAATTGGAACTGGACTTATTTGCTACTCATTGGCAGGTGGCTACCTAGTAGTTCACCATGGGGTGCCAACAATCGTAGGAATACTTATAAGCGTTCTATTTGGTATCATCATCGGTTGCGCCAACGGTGTATTAATCGCAGTTATGGATTTACCACCATTCTTGGCAACACTTTGTACATGTATGATAACAAGAGGTCTTGGCTCTATTTGCTCAAAGGGTTATGGCGTTTCATGGCCTACAACTGGAGCACCAGGCAGCTGGTTTAGAGGAATTTTCAAGCTTACTATTGGAAATACAAAATATCCAATTGGCTTTCTTTGGATTCTCCTTATCGTTGCTGCCATGGCATTTGTACTCAATCACACAAAGATTGGACGTTATACAATTGCCATTGGTAGTAACAAAGAAGCAGCAATCCTTTCTGGTATAAATGTAAAGTTTTACCACATTATGGCATACACAATCTCAGGATTCTTTGCAGGCCTTGCATCAATTGCATACTCAGCTGTATTCCCTACAGTTCAGCCAGGAACTGGTGCTGGATTCGAGCTTGAGGCAATCGGTGGAGCAATCATCGGTGGTGTTTCTGCAACAGGTGGTGCAGGAAGCATCGAAGGAACACTCATTGGTGTATTCGTTATCTGCTTACTTAAAACTGGATTACCATATGTTGGATTACAGGCAAACTGGCAGCAAATTATTACAGGTTTAGTTCTTATTGGGGCGGTTCTTGTAGATATCATCAAGAAACGTAGAGCTAGAGCTTAGTTAGATATGGCACTCTTTTGGAGAAAAGAGTTCATATAGAAAATTTTATCTCATTGAAAAAAACGGGAGGGTTAAAACATGAGAAGAAGATTTTTAGCAACATTTTTAACAGCTGCAATGGCAGCAACACTTTTTGTAGGATGTGGCGAGGAAGCTGCTTCTACAGGTGGAACAACTGAAGGCGGCGACACAGCTGCTCAGACAACAGACGGCGGTGAAACAACTGCAGCAGCTGGCGATTATCACTTTGAGATTATCGTAAAGTCTTACCAGTCTTCATATTGGCAGGCTGCTGTTAAGGGTATCGAGCAGGAAGCTGAGGCTAAGGGCGTTACAGTTAACTGTACAGGTCCTAATGCTGAGTCTGATATCGCTGATCAGGTTAACATGCTCAACAGTGCTATCAACAACGCACCAGACGGAATCGGTCTTGCAGCTTGTGATCAGGACGCATGCCTTGATTCTCTTCAGACAGCACTTGATGCAGGTATCCCTGTAGTTTGCTTCGACTCAGGTATTCCTAATGCACCAGCAGGCTCTGTAGTTTCTACAGTTGCAACAGACAACTACTCAGCAGGTGCTACAGCAGCTGAGAATCTTTACCCAGCACTTAAGGACCAGATCGGCAACGGTCAGGTTAGAGTCGGTGAAGTTAACCAGGAAGCTACTTCAGAGTCAATCATCAACAGAGGTCTTGGATTCATCGACAAGTTTGCTGAGCTTGCAGCAGCTGATGGATTTACAGTAGCAGTTGTTGGTAATGAGAAATATGTAAATGATACAAAGGCTGAGACAGTTGCAGAAGCTGACGCTGACATCGTTATCGAAGTTGCAGTTCCTGCACAGACAACAGTTGAGCTCTGCGCTACAGAAGCTTCAGCAATCATGAACAAGTCAGACACAATCGGTATGTTTGGTTCTAACCAGGTAGCAGCTGAAGGTATCCTTACAGCAAACGAGAACCTTAACGTTCTTGGCGACAAGATCCTTGCAGCGGGCTTTGATGCTGGTTCAGTAATCAAGGGCGCTATCCAGAGCGGAACACTTTACGGTGCTGTTACACAGTCTCCACTTGCAATGGGTATCACAACAATCGATGTTCTTTGCGATGCAGCAGCTGGTAACTCAGTATCAGATGTTCCTACAGATGGTTACTGGTACAATGCAGACAACATGGATGACGAAAGCATCGCTCCTAACCTTTACGACTAATAAATAACGTGAGTGATTACGCTAACAAAGTTGTTACGCCTACAATCCTAAGTAACTCTTCACTCGAGCGGGGAACGCTCTCATTCAGAGTTCTTAGAGATTGTCGGCTACAACATTTGTTACCTATCACTCAAGCTTAGGAGGACGATAATGCTTAAAGGAATTCCAACCATATTGTCACCAGAGCTTCTTAAGGTTCTGGACGAGATGGGACATACAGATGAAATTACAATAGCTGATGGCAACTTCCCAGGACACAGCTTTGGAAAGCCAGTCATCAGACTTGATGGTCACGGAGTACCTGAAATATTAGATGCAATCCTACAGGTATTTCCACTAGATACTTATCCTAACAAAAATGGTGAAATTGACCCACCATGCACTTTGATGGCACTGGAACCAAATGATGTCGGCAAAGTTCAAACCCCTATTTGGGATGAGTACAAAAACATAGTTAAGAAGTATGACGACAGAGGCGCTGACGCATTCCAGGAAATCAACAAATGGAAATTCTACGATCAGACCCACGAGAAATCAACCTGCGTCATTATGTCTACAGAGACAGCAATTTACGCTAACATTATTCTCCGCAAGGGTGTCGTTATCAATTAACGCATCCTGTCAAAAATCATACCTCATTAATTGGGCTCGCCACATCGGCGGGCCCAAACCTTTTCTAATACCTCATCTTATGATAGTACCTCTGCCCCCCACCTTGCCTTTTTACTATCTGTCCGTCACCCGGAGCCCATAGATTTATAGAACTTGCCCCCGCGGCACGTCAGCGCCTGGCTGTCCCCATTTCGCACACTTTGCAAGAATATCTTGTTTTCTAAATATGCAAAGACTCGCATCTTTATTAGCATGTGTTTTTCTCATGTCTGTACAATTTTGAAAAGCTGTTTTCTGCAGGTGGACACTCACAAATTATATTAAATGTACATCTCAGGGGCAGGGGGACTTGGGCGATTTAAGAGTGAACCTAGAAAAATAAAAGCAGGTTTTGATAAAAATATGGACGAGGTGCCATGGACGGCACCGAGAGCCCGACAGTGAAATGGACTGAACTAAAGGGCGGTCCATATTTTTACAAAACCTGCTTTGTCATTTTTCTTGGTGAACGGAACATGAGCCCAAGTCACCCTGCTTTCCTGAGATGTACAGAAAGTAACCTACAGTGTCCACCTGCTGGAAAACACTTTTCAAAATAGTTCATCCATAGAAAGACACATGCGGATGCTCCCTTTTGCATATTGGAAAACTACGATATTCGCAAAATTGTGTGCGAAATGGGGACAGCCAGGCGCTGGCGTGCCGCGGGGCAAAGTACAGATGGCAGAGTGGGCTCCGGGTGACGGGCTGGAGGGCTTGGCAGCAAGGGTGGGGGATAGGAGGCAGAGTGGGGAAGATGAGGTATTAGAAAAAATACAGTTACTTTGTGGCGTAATTGATGTATGATAGCAATATAAAGAAGGAGATAATTATGGGGAAAAATAGTTTTGAGAATCATTATTTGAGGGTGTTGTCTAAGCAGTTTCCAAATGTGGCTACCACAGCGACGGAGATAATCAATCTTCAGTCTATCCTTAGTTTGCCAAAGGGCACAGAGCATTATTTGTCGGATATTCATGGGGAGCATGAGCAGTTTGCGCATGTTCTGAAGAATGGTTCGGGTGCTGTAAAAAGAAAAATAGATGAGGAGTTTGGCAATATGCTTTCCGAGAAGGAAAAGCGTGATTTGGCTACCCTTATTTATTATCCTGAGGAGCGAATTAGAATGATTCAGGATAGCTCTTGGAATATGGATGATTGGTATGTAGTTATGATTAATCGTCTGATCCAGGTGTGTAAGGCCGCCGCTAGTAAGTATACTCGCTCCAAGGTGCGAAAAGCTTTGCCTAAGGATTTTGCGTATGTGATTGAGGAGCTGATTACTGGAAGACGTGATCATGGTGACCAGGAGGCTTATTTCAATGAGATTATTCATACGGTTATACGAATTGGAAAAGCACCTGAGCTGATTATTGCTCTTTCCAATTGTATTAGTAGGTTTGTTGTGGACCATTTGCATATTGTGGGGGATATCTATGATAGAGGTCCCGGACCACATATTTGTATGGATACACTTATGAACTATCATAGTGTGGATATCCAATGGGGAAATCATGATGTAGTGTGGATGGGTGCTGCTACGGGGCAGCTGGCTTGTATTGCTACAGTGCTTAGGTTTTCTGCTAGATATGGCAATTTGGATATACTTGAGGATGGCTATGGTATTAATTTGTTGCCTCTGTTTAAATTTGCTATAGATACTTATAAAGAGGATCCTTGTGATTGTTTTGCACTTCATTATCGTGAGGGCGAATATGATTTAGCAAATGCGGAAACTGATAGAAAGATGCATAAGGCTATCGCTATTATTCAGTTTAAGGTAGAGGGGCAGCTGATTAAGGAGCATCCAGAGTTTCATATGGAAGATAGATTGCTTCTGGATAAAATGGATTTGCAGCGAGGGGTTATTACTATTGATGGTAAGGAGTATGAGCTGTTAGATAAGAATTTCCCTACCGTAAATCCGGATGATCCATATGCACTTTCTGCTGAGGAGGCAGAGGTTATGGAGAAGCTTCGTAATGGATTCATTAACTGTGAGAAGCTTCAGCAGCATGTGAGATTTTTGTATCGTAAAGGCGGATTGTATAAGACCTATAATAATAATTTGCTGTTCCATGGTTGTGTGCCTTTAGATGACAACGGTCAGTTTAGAGAGGTTGAGCTTTGTGGCAAAAAATATAAGGGCAAGGCTCTTTATGATGCCCTAGAGCAGCTTCTTAGAAAGGGTTATTATGCCATTGACCCAGATGAGAAGAAGCAGGGCATGGATATGTTGTGGTTTACTTGGTGTCACGCTAATTCACCTGTGTTTGGCAAGGATAAGATGGCTACCTTTGAGCGATATTTCATTGCTGAGAAGGAGACTCATGTAGAGAAAAAGAATCCTTATTATACCTGGTATGATAAGGATGAGACAGTTACCATGATATTAAATGAGTTTGGTCTTGATTCTCCTGAGAGCCATATTATCAATGGTCATGTGCCGGTTGAGGCAAAAAAAGGAGAGCTGCCGATCAAATGTGGTGGTAGACTTATTGTAATAGATGGTGGATTTTCAAAGGCATACCAGCCAAAGACTGGTATTGCAGGTTATACCTTGACATACAATTCCTATGGATTTTTGCTTGCTGCTCATGAGCCATTTGAGTCAGTTGAGAAGGCTGTTGAGACTGGTAGTGATATTCACTCAGATACTGTGCTTGTTCAGCATGTAGAGCGACGCAAGACCGTTGCTGATACTGACAATGGTGAGTTAATTAAAGAATCCATAGCTGAGCTAGAGGAATTGCTTGATGCTTATCGTACAGGTAAGCTGGTTGAGAAGGAGTAGTCATAATTGCTCCCTATATTTTGCAGGTGACATTCCATAATAGCTTTTGAAGGCTTTGTAAAATGTACTTAAATCGTTGTAGCCTATCATTTCCATGATGGAATTAATAGGGATTTCTTTGTTTCCTAGGAGCTCTGCAGCTTTTTTCATGCGGAGCTCCTTTGTTATTTCTGAATAATTTTTACCGGTACTGTTTTTGATGATACGAGTGATATGACGCTCGCTATATCCAAAGAATCTAGCTAATTCTGCAAGGGTTAAGTTAGCATAGTTATTTTGAATGTACTGTAGCATTAGAATAAGGTTTTCGTCGTTGGCGGAGTTTCCATCTGGAACCATAAGGACATCCTTCTCGTGTACTCGCAATAGATGTATAAAGAAAAGAGAGATTAGAGTGTCCATCATCCTGCCACGATATTTGGAATCGCCAAAAAATTCCTTTGATAATTGGGTAGAGATGTCTGTTAATACAGCGTCACTACCGGTTCTAAAGGTGATACAGTTTTGGTCTTTTATATTATAAAGACAATGCATGAAAAAATTAGAGAGTACGTCCTTGTCTGATAGTAGACCTAAAAAGGAGTTTTCAAAGGTACTGGTCCTGATTTGTAAATTTATAATGTCTGCATCATCAGAAAAAGCAGCAAGGGCATGCTCGTGACCAGGTGCAATAATGCATATGTCACCAGGGAGCAGAGTGTGAGCCTTGTTATCCATGTAATTTGTACAGGTGCCCTCTCTATTGTAAACAAGCTCAAAAAATGTGTGAGAGTGAAGCAGTGGAGGTAAATAACGAGCATGCTCAACTATTCCGACATTTTCGCCGGGATTGAAAAAGCTATCCTCATCCAAGGAATCGTCAAATGGTATTTGTAAAGAGTTGTAGAAATTGATACCAGTAATGGAAGATATTTCGTTCAATTCTTCCTTAGTGACATATTCACGGCTAGTAAAAACAGGATTTGCATGACATATTTTCCTAAGTTCTATTTCCAATTCAGACAATGGTTTCATAAAAACACCCCAATAAATAAAGTAAGTTTCATTTTTTATGATGATAAATCACATGTCCGATTTTGCCAATAGTTTTTGTCTTATTGGGTGAAAGTTATTGTAAAATAATCATGTTATTCTTAGCATAAATCAAAATGAATTATGTGTTTTAGGAGGGTAATCATGGAAAATCAACAAAAGCATTCAGGCTACACAAAAAAGACAGCCATTGCTTACGCACTGTCTCAAGGTGGCGGATTTATGTTAATTCAGGCAACTGTAGCCAGCTATTTTTCTAACTTTATGACGGATACTGTTATGATTCCTGCAGCGGCAGCATCAGTTATTATGTTTATTGCAACTTTGTGGGATGCAATAAATGATCCGATTATGGGTGGTATATGTGATAGAACAAAAACAAAGCATGGTTCATATAGACCTTATTTGCTGTGGGTACCATTAGTTTTAACTGTTGTCTCATTTTTCCTATTTTTGAATCCTTCAGGACTATCAAGTACACAGAAGGTTCTATATATTGGAGTTTTTTATATCCTCTATGGAATGTGCGTAACAGCACTTACCATGCCTCAGATGGCACTTATGCCAGCAGTTACAAAAAATGATAAAGAGAGAGGTCATGCGGTAACACTTGGAATGATTTCTGTTGCTATCGCATTTACGATTGCATCTACATTCACAACAAGCTTTGTTGGCTTTTTTGGAAGCTATGCACCGCTGATGATTATTTACGGTATTCTTGCAGTACTTGCAAATATAATGCTATTTAGAAATACAAAAGAACGTTACAGAATATCTGTTGATGGTCGTTCAGTGTTTGAGGATTTAAAAGTATTTGGTAGACATAAAAAACTAATAATAATGCTTATTATCTGGATGATGTCATCTGTTGGATATGGGGCAATGTTCTCCACATCCGTATATTACATGATGTATTACATTATGAGACCTGATTTAATTGGTGCATATATGGGCGTGCTTTCTATTGGTGCACTTATTTCCATGATGGTTCTCATGCCACTTTTCATTAAAATTTGCGGAACACCAACAAAGGCATTCATATTTACTCAGGCAGTTACCCTGATTTGCTACGTTCTTCTATTCTTTGTTGGAAACAAAAATATGACACTTTTATTTGTGGTTTCAGGAATTGCCACAGCATTTTCAGCCATGGAGCAGGCATTAATTAATTTCTTTGTAAATGACACAATTGATTATATCCAGCTAAAGGAAAATGTAAGTATGAATGGTATGGTTTCTGCAATCAAAGGTTTTTCATATAAGTGTGGTTCTACTCTTGTTAGTTCAGGTGTATTGGCAGTGCTTGCAGCCAGCGGCTACATCGCAAATGCCATTGGTCAGGAACCAGAGTCAGCAATGATAGCTATCAACTCGCTTAGATTTGCACTTCCTGCAGCTACCTGCGTAATTCTTATTGTTTGCTTGATATTTAATCCTATTGAAAAACATAGAGCAGAGATTAACAAAATGAAAGAAAGTATGAGAGCGATAGATGAATAAAATGAATGAATTAGGACGTTGGATAACAAACAAAACTAATAGACCATTTATTGCTAGAAAAGAAATTGTAGTTTCAGGGCCAGTGAAAAATGCTAAGGCATTTGTTACTGGCCTTGGCCAGTTTAATTTCTACATTGATGGCAATAAGGTATCTGATCATGTGCTTGACCCAGGCTGGACAGATTATAGGAAAACTGTGCAGTACGTGGATTTTGATGTAACAAAGGAGCTTTCAAAGGGGAATCATATACTGGAAATTGAAGTTGGAAATGGATGGTTTAACTGGGATATGGAATTTGGATATAGCTTCCATTTCCCAGAGTTTATGCCACCAAATCCTAATCCATATGTGGATTTTGGAAAATATCTAATTTGTAACATGAAGCTTGTGATGGAGTATGAGGATGGTACAACCTCAGAGGTAATAACTGACGATAGTTGGCAGGTAAAGTCTCATAGAATCAAGCACTCAAATGTGTATGGTTCTGAGTATATTGGGACTGATGGTGGATGTTGGGAGAGTGCAGTAATAGCAGATGCCGAGGATATTCCATCTGGAAAATTAAAACTTCAAACTCAGCCCGCTATTAAAGTAATCAAATCATACGAGGGAAAACTGATTGATACACAAAATGGAATTCGTATATACGATTTAGGACAGAACATATCCGGTATTCTAAGGGCTAAAGTTAAAGGCAAAAAAGGTGATGTAGTAACCTTCAAGCCTGCAGAGAAGCTAGACGAAAATGGTTTTCCAGATCAAATGGCAAAAAACTGGATGCTTATTGATAATGTAATTTCGTATGAAATCCTTGGTGACAACACTATTGAAGAAGTAAAACAAGCATTTACATATTTCGCTGGACGATATTTTGCTGTAGAGGGAGATGCGGACATAATTGAACTATATGGAGACGCGATTTCGTCAGCATGGAAGACTGATGGTCAGTTTAAATGTGATGATGAAAGACTAAATGGAATTTACGATATGATTGAAAAAACAGTGGAGGCAAATATGCTAAGCGTCCACACAGACTGTCCAACAATCGAGCGTTTTGCATGGCAAGAGCCAAATCACCTCATGGGTGCAGCTATCATGTACATGAAGGATGGCAAGGAATTATGGCGTAAGTTCCTTGATGATATGAGAGACGCCCAGCACGATGCTAAGGATAAATTCAAGGATTTTCAGGGAAATGATTTTTATCCTGGGGATGGACTAGTGCCTTCACAGGCTCCATGCTACATTCCAAATGTATTGCCAATTCCAGGAATGGGCAGCTTCTACGATATCATTCCTTGGGGAAGCTCTATTATTTTAGGAACCAGATGGCATTATATATTTTACGGAGATAAAAGCATCATTGAGGAAAACTATGAAGCAGGTCTCAGATATTTAAATCATTTAAAAACTAAGGTTAATGAAGAAGGATTCATTAATCATGGTCTTGGTGACTGGGGCAATCCTAGAGGAGAGCTTGCTAGGGAAAACGTGGAGACTGCATTTTTATATGCAGATGCCATAACACTTGCGTGGTTTGCAGATATCCTTGGTAAAAAAGAAGATAAAACAGCCCTTGAAAAATATGCAGAAGAGATAAAGCTTAACTACAATGAGAAACTGTTGGTAAAAGATGCGGAAGGAAAATACTGCTACCAAAGCTTTGAAAAACGAGAAGAAGGAATTGTTGTAACACAGGCAATAGAGGCACTTCCTTTGTACTGGGGCATGGTGCCAGAATATGCTGTGAATGATGTTGCAGAAAGTCTTAAGAAAACTATCGAAAGCTCAGGAGCATTAATTGCAGGTGAAGTAGGTCTTCCATATGTTATTCAATCTGCAGCCAAGTACGGTATGAATGATTTGATATTCAAATGTATCACAAGAAAAGAGCATCCATCCTATTACGCATTTATCCTTGATGGGGAGACTACCCTTGGAGAATATTGGGAGTCTAATCCTCGCTCACATTGTCACGATATGATGGGGCACATTATTGAGTGGTATTACAACGGACTGGCAGGTATCAAGCCTCTGGAGCCGGGCTTCAAAAAGGTATTAATTGAACCATATTTGCCTGATTCTATGAATCATGTAGAGACTAAATATCATTCTGTTAGTGGCGATATCAAGGTAGCTCTTAATAGGATTAACGATAAGGTTGACATTGTTGTAGAGTCAACCGGCGTAATTGAGTACGAAGTAAGTAGAAAATTCTTGGAGGCTTGAAAATAATGAAATACGAAAATCAAAGAAATCCAATATTACCATTAGATATTCATATACCAGATAGTGAAGCCCATGTAATGCCAGATGGAAAACTATATGTGTATGGAAGTTTTGACAACAGAGAGGATGTGTACTGTAGTGAGGAGTATCATGTTGTTTCAACTGAAGATATGAATTTATGGGAAATAGAAGATGAGGCTTCTTTAGTGGGAAATCAAGTATCATGGTTTAATAATCCTGATGCCCCTAAATATCCAGGAATTGACTGGTCTAATCCCACACCATTTATAAAGAAGATGATGGCAGAACGATCTGAAGATAAAGAAGCATTTGAGGTTGATAATAATAAGCCTAAGCCTGCACTTCTTTTTGCTCCAGATTGCATAGAAAAGGATGGCAACTATTACTTTTATTTCTGTATGTCGGATGATAGTGAAGGTGTTGCTATATCAGACTCTCCTAAAGGAAAGTTTACAAATATGTTCCAGTTACCTTGCGGCGGTATTGATCCTGCAATATTCGTTGATGATGATGGGCAGGCTTACTATTATTGGGGACAGTTATTTTCCCATGGAGTTAAACTAAATGAGGATATGATTAGTTTTGATAGAGATAAAATAATAGACAATCTTGTAACTGAAGAGAACCATTATTTCCATGAAGGCTCATCTATGCGAAAAATTGGTGACAACTATTATTACGTATATGCAGATATGGAGCGAGGCAAACCAACATCACTGGGATATTCAATGTCAAAATCACCTCTTGGACCATTTGAATATAAAGGAATAATAGTAGATAACGCATCATGTGATCCTGCAAGCTGGAATAACCATGGGTCAATAGAATGCGTCAATGGTCAATGGTATGTTTTCTATCATAGATGTAGCAGAAACAGCCAGCTATATAGGCGTCTTTGCATCGAGAAAATCAGTATTTTACCAGATGGTACGATACCAGAGGTAAAAATGACATCACAGGGAGTAGGAGAGCCATTTGCCCTTGGAGAAAAGATAATGGGGTATATGGCTTGTGAGGTTCATGGAGGATGCTATATAGATATTGATGAAAAGTATCAAGAGGTCCTTACTAATTTCAAAGCGGAAAGTGAAGCAGTATTTAGATATGTTAAAAGTACTGTAGATTTTGAAAAGATTAAAGTTACAGCATTAGGAAAAGGAAAAGTTCAGGTATTGATGAATGGAAAAAATGTTGGAACAGTAGATATTAATTCCACAGGCGACTATGATGCTTTTGAAGGTTTGATTGAATGTCCAGCTGGAGAATATGAATTAGTAATTAAAGCTATAGATTCAAAAGATTTAAAAATTGCTGAGATTATATTGGAGTAAATGTAGAAATGAAAAGAGAAGATATAAATATTCGTGATCCATATGTATTAGTGGATGAGGGAAAATACTATTTGTATGGCACCAGAAGTGATACCTGTTGGGGGGAGGCTTTTGGATTTGATTGCTATGTAAGTAAGGATTTGGAAAATTTTGAAGGACCAATCGAAATCTTTAAAAGACCTGAAGGATTTTTTGCTACAGAAAACTATTGGGCACCTGAGTGTTATAAGTGTGGTGGAAAGTATTATCTGGTGACTACTTTTGGTGGTAAAGATTTCAAAAAAGGAATCTATATTTTGAAATCAGATAATCCAACTGGTCCATTTGAGCCATACTCTAAACGGCTTACACCTGATGAATGGACTTGTATTGACGGAACTTTATATTTTGATGAGGAAAAAATATATCTAGTATTTTCGCATTCCTTTGAGGATGCACTAGATGGTACCGGAAATGCGGATGGAGATTTTTGTGTAGTAGAGCTCTCAGCAGATTTACAGGAATCCATTACACAGCCAAAGGTACTTTTTTCTCCAAAGGAAGCAACTTGGGCAAAGCCAGTCCCTTTTGCCAAGGCAGAGTTTGGACTAGAGGTGGACTGTTATTTCAGCGATGGACCAAGCTTCATGAAAATGGATGATGGAAATCTTTACATGATATTTTCAAGCTGGAGCACTAACGGATATGCGGTAGGAGTAGCCTTATCAGAAACTGGCACAATGAACGGACCATGGCATTTACAGGATGAGACATTATATCCTGAAAATGGTGGACATGGAATGTTCTTTAAAAATCTCGATGGGGAGATTATTTTTACACTTCATTCTCCTAACGATAAACATATGGAGCGCCCACATTTCTGGAAAGTAGAATATAAAAATCAACGCCTACTATTAAAGTAGAGCAGTGTTTTGAAGAATATAATTTTATATCTGCATATTAAAAGATAGTATCTGCATATAAAACTTCCAATTATATGCAGATACTTGTTGTATATCTGCATATAAAGTAATAAAATATATGCAGATACGGAGGTGCATTATGCATATATTCGACTACTCTTTTTTAGATAATGGATTATTGCCTGCAGATATGGTTAATTTAACAGCATCTATTGCAGCTTTTAATGCTATTTCATCAGATAGGCGAGACGCAAATAAAAAAATATATACAGAGTTGGAAAGGATAGCAAGGGTTCAATCTGTAAAGGGGTCAAATGCTATAGAAGGCATTATTACAACTGATGTAAGAATTAAGGAAATTGTAGAGAAAGGAACTGCACCATTAAATCATAGTGAACGTGAAATAGCAGGGTACAGAGATGCACTTGATGAAATTCATTTAAATCATAGAAATTTGACATTTAATGAGAACACTATTTTACATATACATGAAGTTATGAGCAAAATCGCAGGTTATGAGCTCTCAGGACAATATAAGGATGAGGATAATCTTATATTGGAATTAGGAGCAGATGGTAGGCGAAGAATTAGGTTTACTCCGGTGTCTGCTGCTGAGACGAAGGAAGCCGTTGAGCAGATGATATTAGCGTATATGGATGCTAAATCTAATCCGAATATAAATAATCTATTGTTAATTCCATGTGTTGTATTGGATTTCTTATGTATTCATCCTTTTACAGATGGTAATGGTAGAGTTTCTAGATTGTTGTCAATACTTTTAATGTATAAGAGTGGATTTGATGTTTGTAAATATGTTTCTTTTGAAGAGCAAATTAACAATTCAAAAGAGTACTATTATGAGGCATTAGAGGAATCATCAAAGGGATGGCATGAAAATAGTAATTCGTATTTTGAGTTTATGAAGAATTTCTTGTCAACTCTATACAAGTGCTATAAGGAGTTGGATAAGCGTTTTTCAACAGTAAATGGTAACAGATTGACTAAAACGAAGCGAGTAGAACAAACGGTTTTAAATAGTGTTCTGCCAGTATCCAAGGCGGAAATATGTGATATTTTAATGGATGTCAGCCCCACTACGGTAGAGGCTGTGTTGGGTAAAATGGTAAAGACAGGCGCTGTAAAAAAAATAGGAAATGCCAGATCAACTAAATATGTTAATGCAGAGTATGTTGAGTGAAATAAAAGGGAGAATCTATGCCAGACATTAAATACAAGCTTGCCGAAGCAATGAAGAAATGTATGAAGACCACATCTGTGGAGAATATTACTGTAAAACAGATAGTGGAAACATGCGGAGTTTCGCGGCAGAGCTTTTACAGGAATTTCATAGATAAATATGATTTGGTGAACTGGTATTTTGACCGTCTATTGGAGCAATCCTTCAAGGAAATGGGCAAGGGCGAGACTATACGTGATGGTCTCATCAAAAAGTTCCAGTATATCAAGCAGGAAAGACTCTTTTTTACAGCTGGCTTCAAGGGTGATGAGCAAAACAATTTAAAAGAGCATGATTTTATTATGATTTATGAATTTTACTGTTCACTCATTCGTGACAAGACAGGTGCCCCACCTGAGCATCACACCAGAAAGCTTCTTGAAATGTACTGTCAGGCATCCATTTATATGACGGTTCAGTGGCTGATGAAGGGTATGAAGGAAACTGAGGAGGAGTTGGCAGATTTGATGGTTGATGCTATGCCAAACCCTTTAAAAGAATTGTTTATAAAAATAGAAATACTGTAGGTGTAACAATGTTTGAAGCTGACCAAATTCAGAGTTTTAATGAATTAGAAATGGAAGTGTATAGATATGTTGTGGAGCATATGAATACTATTCCGTATATGCGAATTCGAGAACTTGCAAAAGAAACACACGTATCAACGACAACAATACTTAGATTTTGTAAAAAGGTTGATTGTGATGGCTTTTCAGAGTTTAAATTCAAATTAAAAGAAAAAATAGGCCAAAAGGATTCATTAGTATTAATTGATGACAAAGCAGAGATTGATCGATTTTTTACAGAAAGATTTCCATCAGAGCTATTCCAACAACAAGTAGAGGAAGCTATTACTATAATGGCTAAATCAGGGACCATTGTGTTTTTAGGTTTGGGAAATAGCTTGCCAATTGCTCAATATGCAGCCAGGGTTGTTTCTAATTCTGGCAAGTTTAGTGTATGCATATCAGATCCATTTTACCCAGCTAGAATGGTGCCGAATCTAGATGCTACAATTGTTATCCTGTCTATTTCAGGAGAGTCTACCCAGTTATTGGAGTTGGCTAGAGATGTTAAAAATACTAAATCAACGGTTATTAGTATTACCAGCAATCCTAATTGCTCCCTGGCTCGATTCGCTGATGTTGCAATCGCTACAGGTGTTATGCCACAGCGAAGGAAGGAAATCGATTATACAACCAATGTTCCGGTGCTGTATTTGATTGAATATATGGCTAAGAAATTGGAAAACAGAAAAAGTGAGGAATAAAAAACAAGGTGTTACTATTGAAAAACAAATTCCAATAGTAATAACCTTTTTTTTATTGGCAAAAAAGTATTCTGTAATTCCTGATGTTGGGATATTATGCCTATGTGAGAATTGATCATTACAATCTATTCAGATAACCGCGGATTCTGTTTTGATTGTAAAACAAGCCTATTTGAGGCGAGAATGATGAAAGGGTAATGATATGGCGGATATAAGTAAATATCAACAATTGTCAGATGAAATTATAAATCTTGTTGGTGGTAAAGAGAATATCAAACAGTTTATGCACTGTGTGACACGTTTGCGATTTCAGTTAGCAGATAAAGACAAGGTAAACAATGAAGCAGTAAAGGCTATTCCAGGGGTTATTGGAACTAACTGGTCGGGAGAACAATTTCAGGTAATTATTGGACCAGTGGTTGGAGAGGTTTATAAAAAGATTTGTAGTGAAAACAATCTAGAAGCTGAGAGCCCTATCGATGAAGCTGTAGAACAAGATGTAGCAGAAAAAAAGAAAAAGAAATTTGGAGATTATGTAAGCGCCGTTTTATCAGGAATTGCAGGTTGTGTTATTCCTCTTTTACCTTTGCTTATCGGTGCAGGTTTATTAAAAGTATTCATTACTATATTTACAAATTTAAACATAGTACCAGCAGATAATTCAACAATAGTAGTGTTCAATTTTGTGGCAGATGCAGCATTTTATTTCCTTCCTGTATTTGTAGGTGCTACAGCTGCACGTAAATTTGGAGCTAATATGAGCTTAGGAATGTTGCTTGGTGCAGCACTGATTTCTCCAACATTTATTGAATTAGTTGGAGCAGGCGAAAAGCTTACAATTTTTAATCTTCCAATTCATGGAGCATCATACTCTAGTACAATTTTCCCAGTAATTTGCTCTGTATATTTAATGAGCTATGTGGAAAAATTTGTTGCTAAGAAGTCTCCAGAATCACTTCGCAACATTTTGGAGCCGCTAATTACACTTGTAGTTATGATTCCAGTTACTTTTGTTGTGATTGCTCCACTTGGTGCAATATTAGGTGATGGACTCGCTACAATTCTAAATGAGATGTATATACGATTTGGTTGGGTGGCAATTGCAATTCAAGCAGCTATTTATCCATTCATGGTTTTAACAGGTATGCATGTTGGTTTGATTCCAATTGGTATCAACAACATTATGACACTAGGATATGAGCCAAGTGCAATCCTTGTTGGTGTTTCAAATCTTAATCAGGGTATGGCTTGTTTTGGAGTAGCATGTAGAACAAAGGACAAAAACCTCAGAAGTACAGCTATTTCTTCAGGTATAACAGCAGTATTCGGTGGTGTTACAGAGCCTGCCTTCTTTGGTGTTAACTTGGCATACAAAACACCTTTATATGCTTCAATGATTGGATCATTAATTGGTGGAGCTATTGCAGGTATTTTACATGTATATAGTTATTCCTTTGGTTCATCAGCATTCCCATTCCTGCTGTTCTGCTATATCAGCCCAGAGGGAAGAGGTTTAATTGAGACATTAGTTTCATTATTAGTTGGTATGATAATCACATTTATAGCAACATTATTCCTTTATAAGGATAAAAACAAAGAGTAAGAGAGATTTATAAAATGAGTTTTCCAGATAAATTTTTATGGGGCGGTGCAGTTGCGGCACATCAGTTAGAAGGTGCATGGAATGTAGACGGTAGAGGTCCTAGCGTATGTGACGTGTTGACTGCAGGCTCACGAGAAAATCCTAGAAAAATTACAGATGGTGTTATAGCAGGAGAAAGCTATCCAAATCACAATGGTATTGATTTTTATCATACATATAAAGAAGATATTGCACTTTTAGCAGAGATGGGCTTTAAATGCTTTAGAACATCAATATCATGGAGTAGAATTTTCCCAAATGGTGATGAGTTAGTCCCTAATGAGAAGGGGTTAGAATTCTACGATGATTTGTTTGATGAATTACTCAAATACAATATTGAACCAGTAATTACCCTAAGTCATTTTGAAATGCCATATTTCTTAGCAAAGGAATATGGCGGCTGGATCAATAGAAAGCTAATAGACTTCTTTTATCGTTATGCTACAACTGTAATGGAGCGTTACAAGGATAAAGTTAAATACTGGCTTACATTTAACGAAATCAACAATCAAACTAATATAGCCCATGATATGTGTGGATGGACGAACTCTGGTATTCTCTTTTCAAAAATGGATAACCCACAAAAGGGATTATATCAGGCAGTGCACAATGAAATGGTTGCAGCTGCAATGGTGGTAAAAAAGGGACATGAAATCAATCCAGATTTCAAAATTGGATGTATGGAAGCATTTGTTCCGATTTATCCATATTCATGTAATCCAGAGGATATTATGTTGGCTCACGATGCTATGCATGACAGATATCTTTTTACAGATGTACAGTGCAGAGGACACTATCCATCATATATCAAGGCAAAATGGAAACGTGAAAATTGTAAGCCTGATATTTTACCTGAGGATGAGGAAATACTTGCTCAGGGAACTGTAGATTATATTGGATTTAGCTATTATATGTCTAATGCTGTAAAGGCAGATGCTTATGATGAAATGGCTGCACTTTATGGTGGAAATTGTCACAATGTACCAAACCCATATGTATCTAAATCTGATTGGGGCTGGCAGATTGACCCAGTTGGATTGAGATATTCTTTGTCGGCTCTTTATGAGAGATATGAAAAACCGCTTTTTATAGTAGAAAATGGTTTCGGAGCCATTGATGAACTGAAACCAGACAAAACATGTGATGATACATACAGAATTGAGTACCTTAAAGCTCATATTAATGAAATAGAAAATGCAATCGTTAATGATGGTGTAGATGTAATAGGCTATACTCCATGGGGATGCATTGATGTAGTTTCGTTTTCAACAGGGGAGTTAAGAAAAAGATACGGATTTATATATGTAGATATTAATGATGACGGAACTGGCACTCGCAATAGATATAAAAAGAAGAGCTTTGATTGGTACAAAAAAGTTATAGCTTCCAATGGAAGTATTAGGTAAATGTTACACAAGTGAATATCTGTAACTTATATTAACACACTCTATGATGATAAAATATCATTAGTAGGGTGTGTTATTTATTTAACAAACACATCGGAGTTCATCATTTTCAAAGAAAAGGAGTAAATGTTATGGCAAACAGAATTTCACTTAATGCAACATCTTATCATGGTGCAGGCGCTATCAGTGAGGTAGTAACAGAGATTAACAACAATGGATTCAAGAAGGCATTTGTAGCATCTGATCCAGACCTTATTAAGTTTGGAGTAACAGGAAAGGTTACAGACCTTCTTGATGCAGCAAAGATTCCTTATGAAATCTATTCAGATATTAAGCCAAACCCAACAATTGAGAACGTAAAGAATGGTGTAGAAGCATTCAAGAAGTCTGGTGCTGATTGTATCGTAGCAATCGGTGGTGGTTCTTCAATGGATACTTCAAAGGCTATCGGTATCATCATCACAAACCCAGAGTTTGAAGATGTTCGTTCATTAGAGGGTGTGGCTCCAACAAAGAATCCTTGCGTACCTATTATTGCAGTTCCAACAACAGCAGGTACAGCAGCTGAGGTTACAATTAACTACGTAATCACAGATGTAGAAAAAGAGAGAAAATTCGTATGTGTTGATACACATGATATGCCAATCGTAGCTATCGTTGATCCAGAGATGATGAGTTCAATGCCAAAGGGACTTACAGCTGCAACAGGTATGGATGCTCTTACTCATGCAATCGAAGGATATACAACAAGAGCTGCTTGGAAAATGACAGACATGTTCCATCTTGAGGCTATTCGTCTTATCTCTTCAAATCTTCGTGATGCTGTTGAAAATAAGAAGTCAGGTCGAGAGGGAATGGCACTTGGCCAGTACATTGCTGGTATGGGCTTCTCTAACGTAGGTCTTGGTATTGACCATGCTATGGCTCATACACTTTCTGCACATTATGACACACCACACGGTGTTGCTTGTGCTATGTTTCTTCCAATCTCTATGGAATTCAATCGTGAGTATACTGGGGAGAGACTCCGCGAGGTTGCTAGAGCTATGGGAGTACAGGGCGTTGACAATATGTCTCAGGAAGAGTATCGTGACGCAGCTATTGCAGCAGTCAAGAAACTCTCTGAGGATGTAGGAATTCCTAAGACACTTGATAAGATTAAGGAAGAAGATCTTGATACACTTGCTACAGATGCTCTTAACGATGCATGCTACCCAGGTAACCCACGTGAGGCTACAAAGGAGCAGGTAATTGAGATGTTCCGTATGCTTATGGCATAAAATGAGATAATCTCTTTATCATTTTTGTACTAATCTCAATTTTTGATGAGTGATATACCTTAGTTTCAATTTGATCAATTAGTTGGCGTGCCGCGGTTTTTCCTATGAAAAGTCGTGGCACGTCCATTGTTGTAAGAGATGGCTCGATGATTCGACCTTCGTTAATATTATCAAAACCAATAATTGAAATATCTTCAGGTATACGGTAGCCACGTAGCTTAAATGCCTTTATAGCGCCAATGGCAATAATGTCATTATCAGCAAAATATGAGCGGGCAATATCGGCACCTTCATCAAGAATTTCAAGCATATCTGCCATGGCGTCTTCTATTGATGGAGCTAGTTTATGGATAATAGAACGGGATTTTGACATTCCGTTCTCTTTTATTGCCTTAAAATATCCCTCTTGTCTTGCGGCAAAGTTGTAGATAGGATAACTAGACTGTAGGTATCCTGGTTGGCTACCTGTGAGACTAATAAGATAATTAGTGGCAACGTAGCTGCCCTGAGAGTTGTTAATCAAAACACTATTGCAATCCAAAGAATCAAAATAGGTATCCAGCAAAGTAAGTGGAATACCTAGCTTTATAAATTTCTCACAAACTTCTTTTGTAATTTCTGTACCTACAAGGACAATTCCAATACAGTCATTTCCTCGAAGCTCAGCAAAACATTCATCTAAATCATCTGTTTTCTCATAGAACTGCATCAACCTGGTGTTTATTTTTTTCTTCTGACATTCTTCCTTAACTCCCTGATAGAGCTCTTCAAAAATAGGAGTGTAGCTCAAAATGGCATTGTGAGTTTTATAGAAAATTACGTAAATGCTTCCGGTAATATCATTGTTTGTTTTGATTTTAGAAAAATCAAAACCTGCCTCCTCGGCAGCATGAATAATCATTTGTCTGGTCTCGGTGCTGACACCTGGTTTGTTATTGAGGGCCATGGATACAGCTGTTGCGCTGATATTAAGTTGTTTTGCCAGTTCCTTTGCTGTGATAGCCATATTCAGCCTCCTGAAAAATAAAGTAAAAATAAAGTTATATTAACTTTACAAAATATAGAAATAAAGTTTACGTGACTTTATATTAACAATTAAGAAGGAAATCGTAAAGGGGGTTATCCCAAAAAGGAGGAGAAGAAATGGCAAAGATAAAACTTGGTTTTGCACCAACAAGAAGAAGTATTTTTAGTGCACCAGCAGCGGTAGAGTACGCAAATTATACCCGTGAAAAGTTAAAGAGCATGGGGGTTGAATTTGTTGACATTGATGATATTTCGGAGGATGGTCTATTACACAATGATGAGGACCGCATAAAAATAGAGGCAAAGTTTAAAGCAGAAGGGGTTGATGGATTATTCTTCCCACATGGAAATTTCGGAACAGAGTATGAGGTTGCTCGTCTGGCAAAGAGCATGGATTTACCTGTTCTTATCTGGGGACCAAGAGATGAAAGACCAGATGAGAATGGTATCAGACTTCGTGATAGCCAGTGCGGAATTTTTGCAACAGGAAAGGTCCTTAGAAGATTCAAAATTCCTTTTACATATTTAACAAATTGCAATTTAGAGGATGCTGCTTTTGAAGAGGGAATAAACAGATTCCTTAGAGTATGTAATGTAGTAAAGACCTTTAGAAACATTAGAATTCTTCAGATTGGACCACGTCCATTCGATTTCTGGTCAACAATGTGTAATGAAGGTGAGCTCCTTGAAAGATTCAATGTCCAGCTGGCACCTATTCCTCTTCCAGAGCTTACAGCAGAAATGAAGGCTGCAAAAGAGGAAGGAAAGAAGGTTGCAGAGACAATTGCATATTGCAAGGAAAAATTCAATATACAGATAAATGATGAACAACTTGAAAATGTTGCAGCATTAAAGGTTGCAATGAAGAATTTAGCTGAAAAATATGGCTGTAATGCAGGTGCTATTCAGTGTTGGAATGCTCTTCAGTCAGAAATTGGCATCATGCCATGTGCTGCAAACTCACTCTTAAATGAAGAAGGGTTTCCACTTGTATGTGAGACAGATATTCACGGTGCTATTACAGCACTTATGGTTGAGGCAGCAGGTATGGATGAGACTCGTTCATTCTTTGCAGATTGGACTGTAAGACATCCTGACAATGACAATGGAGAATTGCTACAGCACTGCGGACCATGGCCTATCTCATGCGCAAGCTGCAAGCCAACAATCGGATATCCTTTGGCTTTTGATCATCCAGGTGCAGTTGAGGCTGAGGCAAAGCATGGACTTCTCACGCTTGCCAGATTTGATGGTGATGATGGAAATTACTCTTTACTTCTTGGAAACGCAAAGGGTATTGATGGACCATACACAAAGGGAACATACCTTTGGGTAGAAGTAGAAAACTGGCCAAGACTTGAAGCTAAAATCGTAGAAGGTCCATACATTCATCACTGCGTCGGCATCCATCAAGACGTAGTACCTGTCCTCTACGAGGCATGCAAATACATAGGAGTTACTCCTGATTTATACGATGACGTAGAGCAGGACGTGCTAGACATGATTCACGGTATCAAATAATTAATATATGAGCCAGTAGACATCAAGCTCTTAGATCTCTCAAGCGAAGCATGTTAGCTGAGCGGAGAGTCACTAAGGCTTGTAGTCGTAACTGGCGGATTAGGAGTTAATATGAATTACAAAGATTTAAGCGTCAAAGCTATGGACCTGCGTAAGGTAGTGGTCGAAATGATTATGAAATCTGGTGGTGGTCACATAGGCGGAGATTTCTCTGTTATGGAGACACTGGTGGATTTGTATTTTAATCAAATGAATATTAGTCCTGAAAATAAGGATGATCCAAATCGTGATTATTTCATTATGAGTAAGGGACACTCTGTGGAGAGCTATTATGCTGTTTTAGCTGCAAAGGGATTTTTTGATACTGATGAGCTTATTAATACATTTTCACAGTTTGGGTCAAAATTCATTGGTCATCCAAATAATGAGATTGATGGTATTGAAATGAATTCTGGTTCACTTGGACATGGTCTTCCAGTAGCTGTTGGTATGGCTATTGCCTGCAAAAAGGATAATCGTCCAAGCAGAGTATATGTAGTTATGGGCGATGGTGAGGTAGCTGAGGGCTCAGTTTGGGAAGGCTTTATGGCAGCAGGTCACTATAAGCTAGATAACCTTGTGGCTGTTGTTGATAGAAATAAGCTTCAGATTTCTGGTACTACAGAGGATGTTATGACTCATGAGAATCTTCATGCTCAGATTGAAAGCTTTGGCTGGAATGTGATTGAAGCTAATGGAAATAGTATAGAAGAAATGGATAATGCCTTTAATCAGGCAAAGACAGTAAAAGGAATGCCAACTTGTATTATCGCAAATACGATAAAAGGCTTTGGCGGTGGCGAAGTAATGGAAAATAAAGCCAGCTGGCATCATCATGTTCCAAATGAAGAGGAATATAAATTAATTATGCAATCATTAGACGCAAGAAAGGAGGCAGTGGCAAATGAATAAGATTCCAAACAGACAGGCTATTTGTGAGACATTAATGGCTCACGCAAAAAATGATAAGGACATTATTGCACTTTGTTCTGATTCAAGAGGCTCTGCTTCAATGACTCCTTTTTTTAATGAGTTTCCAGAGCAATCAGTAGAGGTAGGTATTGCAGAACAGAACTTGGTTGGTATAGCAGCAGGTATGGCTCATGTTGGTAAAAAGCCATATTGCTTCTCACCAGCATGCTTCATTTCAACACGTTCATATGAGCAGGCAAAGGTTGATGTTGCATATTCAAATACAAATGTAAAGCTTATAGGTATCAGTGGTGGTATTAGCTATGGCGAGCTTGGAATGAGTCATCACAGTGCTCAGGATATTGCAGCCATGTCAGCCATTCCAAATATGAGAGTATATCTGCCAAGTGATAGATTCCAAACAGCAAAGTTGATAGAAAAGCTTTTAGAGGATGACAAACCAGCCTATGTAAGAGTTGGTAGAAACCCAGTGGAGGACATTTACTCAGAGGATAACATTCCATTTGAGATGGACAAGGCTACTGTGCATAAATATGGTCAGAATAATGAGAAAAAGGTTGTTATTGTTGCCTGCGGTGAAATGGTACGTCCATCAATTGAAGCTGCTAAGCTTTTACAGGAAAAAAACTATGCAGTTACTGTACTTGATATGTACTGTGTAAAACCATTCGATAGCAAAGCATTGATAAATGCAGCAGCTGATGCAGAGCTTGTAGTGTCAGTTGAGGAGCATGCTCCATTTGGAGGTTTAGGCTCAGTTGTAGCAGGAGTAGTATCAGCAAACAAGCCAGTTAAGGTTATACAGCTGGCACTACCTGATGATCATGTAATCACAGGCAAATCAAAGGCTGTTTTTGACTACTATGGATTAAATGGAGAGGGTATCGCAAATACGGTAATTAATAATTTGCACTAGGACAATGTTATGGAAAAAAATTATTTAATTAGTATTGATCAAAGTACACAAGGTACAAAGGCACTTTTATTTGATAAAAATGGTACCCTTATGTGCAGAGCAGACGTGCCACACAAGCAAATTGTTAATGATTTAGGATGGGTTAGCCATAATCCAGAGGAAATCTATGAGAATGTGATAAAGGCAGTCAGAGGGGTTCTTGCAAAGGCAAATGTCAGCCCAGAAAAAATTTTAGGAATTGGAATCAGTAATCAGCGCGAAACCAGTGTTCTCTGGGATAAAAAAACTGGATTATCTCTTAATAATGCAATAGTTTGGCAGTGTGCCAGGGCAACAGAAATATGTGAGAGAGATGATGTAAAGACTTCCTCCCAAAAAGTATTTGAAAAGACCGGAATCAAACTCTCACCATATTTCCCTGCCAGCAAAATTGCATGGCTTATAGAAAATACTGAGGGAGCTAAGGAAAAGCAAAAGAGACATGGAATATGTCATGGAACAGTGGATAGCTATCTGGTATATCGCTTAACCAAGGGTGAAGTGTATGCAACAGATTATTCCAATGCCAGCCGCACTCAGTTATTTAATATTTTTGAGTTGAAGTGGGATGAGGAAATATGCAAGCTATTTGGTATTAATCCTGAGGATATGCCAAAGGTTATGGACTCAAATGCGTGCTACGGATATACGGATTTTGAAGGCTTGTTTACAGAGCCAATACCTATTCAGTCAGTTTTAGGCGATAGTCATGGCGCACTATTTGGACAGGGCTGCAGAATGGCAGGCATGGCTAAGGCTACCTATGGTACAGGTTCATCAATCATGATGAATATTGGCGAAAATCCCCTTCTCAGTAAAAATGGTCTTGTTACATCTCTGGCATGGGGGATTGATGGCAAGGTTAACTATGTGCTAGAGGGCAATTTAAACTACACCGGAGCAGTAATCACATGGCTCAAGGATGATATGGAGCTCATTGAAAGTGCTGCTGATACTGAAAGTCTTGCCATGGCAGCAAACAAAAATGATTCACTTTATTTGGTGCCAGCATTTACTGGACTTGGAGCACCATATTGGAATTCTCATGCTAAAGCAGCAATAGTTGGCATGGATAGAACAACTAAGAAAAAAGAACTGGTTCGTGCAGCCCTCGAGTGTATCGCATACCAAATAACTGATATAATAAAAGCCATGGGTCAGGATGCAGGTGATGCTATATCAGAGCTTCGTGTTGACGGAGGCCCAACTAGAAATGGATATTTGATGCAGTTCCAAAGCGATATTTCAGGACTAAATGTTCAGGTCCCTAATCAGGAGGAGCTTTCTGGAATAGGAGCAGCCTACCTGGCAGGAATATCACTTGGCATGTGGTCCGATGAAATTTTTTCAAAGATGAAACGCAACACCTACAGTCCAGTGATGGATGAAAGGCTTGCAAAAGATAAATATGCTGGTTGGAAGGCAGCAGTTGAGAAGGTTTAGATAGGAGACAAAAATGGGGAAACTAGCGTATACAGTTCCAGATTGTAAAAAGGTTAGATATATTATTCATACAGATTGTAAAAACGAGGCAGATGATCAATATACAGTTGCACATTGTCTAATGACTCCGCTTTTGGATGTCAAGGGAATAATAGCAGCACATTTTGATAAGAGCTATGGCAGATATCCTGATGGTGCCACAGCTCAGGCCAGCTATGAGGAGATTTTGAGAGTCCTTGAAGCTATGGATTTGATTGGAGAATATCCAGTAAAGTGTGGAGCACCAACAGCAATGCCTGACGAACAAACCCCTATTGATTCTGATGGAGCCAGATTCATAATTGAAGAGGCAATGAAGGATGACCCAAGACCTTTGTTTATTGGTCTTCAGGGGGCAATCACTGATTTAGCCAGTGCAATTTTAATGGAGCCTAAAATATGTGACAGAATGACAGCAATATGGATAGGCGGTGGTGAGTATCCAAAGGGGGGAGAGGAGTTCAATCTTTCTCAGGATATTGCAGCAGCCAATGTAGTTATGAAATCTTCAATGCCACTTTGGCAGGTGCCTTCAAATATTTACAAGAATTTCGCAGTATCACTGGCTGAGCTCCAGTGTAAAGTAATGCCACATGGCAAGCTTGGTAAATACTTATTTGATGAGCTTACTGAGTTGAATGTTAATTTAGCTGAAATGCTCCCTGATTTTAATTGGCCTCACGGAGAGCTTTGGGGACTAGGTGATGAAGGTGTTGTGGCAGCACTTATGCATGAGGGACAGAGAACAGATTTATATCATGAGATAAATGCACCAGAATTCGATTACGAGACCATGGAATACAAGCTAGATACAAATAATAGAAAGATTCGTGTATACGATAAAATGGATTATAGACTTACTCTTGAGGATTTATTTTGCAAGCTTGCAATATTTGCGCAGTAAATGTCGGAAAATGAACAATTTTGGTCGGACACTTGGGATAATTGTAGTGATACAATTATCCCAATTCTTATATTAGGGGGATTATATCATGCGAGTAATAAATATTGATAGAGAATGGAAATTCAATCATGGTCTGTACGGCGGAATGGCTGCTCTTATGGGAGAAGATAGTTCTAGAGTAGTTAACCTACCACATGATTACATGATAGAAGAAAATGTGGAAAAGAATGCTCCTGCAGGACCAGCAAGTGGATATTTTACAGCTGGAGTAGCGTATTATACTAAAAAGATTCTCATACCTGAGGAATGGAAGGATGAGATAATATATCTTCAATTTGATGGAGTTATGATGAACGCTACCATTGATATTAATGGTGGCAAGGTGGCTTTACAGCACTATGGTTATTCTCCATTCAGCGTTGATATCACTCCTTACCTATATTTTGGAAAAGAAAATAGAGTGACAATTACTGTTAACCCTAGTATGCAGCCAAATAGTAGGTGGTATTCTGGTGCAGGTATTTTTCGTTCAGTAAATCTGGTGCATGTTCCACCTGTACATGTGGCAATTGATGGGATATACGCATATACGAAGTCTATAGACTGGGATGAGGCAGGCAAACCTAGAAGAGCCTTCCTGCAGACAGAGATAACAATTGAGAATAAGACTTTAGAGAATAAGATGGTACAAGTCCAGGTTTGTCTTAAGGATGATAAAACTGGACAAGTAGTTGTGGATAGAAAGAGTAAAATCCAGGTAAATCCAGTAAGCCATGAAACTGCCTATATTCCAATCACTGTAGATGAGCCAACCTTATGGGATTGTGATAATCCTAATTTATACAGGGTGTGTGCCAAAGTAACAGACTTGGGTCAGTTTAGAACTCATCATATACAGATTAATGATGGCACATGTGACGAATCAGATACTATTTTTGGTATTCGCACTATTTCTGCTGATTCCACAAATGGTCTTAGGATTAACAATAAATCGGTAAAGCTTAAGGGTGGATGCCTTCACCATGACAATGGTTTAATAGGAGCTGTTTCGTTATATGATGCTGAATATCGTAAGCTATCTATATTGAAAAAAATAGGATTTAATGCAGTTCGAACTACACACAATCCACCATCTAAGGCATTTATGGAGGCATGCGATAGAATCGGAATATATGTATTTTCCGAGGCTTTTGATGCTTGGGGAATTATGAAGCAGCCAGGGGATTACAATATGTTTTTTGAAAATGATTGGCAAAAGGATTTGTCTGCATTTATCAAAAGAGATAGATGTCATCCGTCAGTAATAATATGGTCTGTGGGAAATGAAATCCCTGAACGAGGAGGATTAGGTAACGGATATACGTTAGCCACTAAGCTTGTAAACTATCTAAGAAATCTAGATGCTAGTAGACCTATTTCTAATGGTATTTGTTCTTACTGGAGTGGGCTTGATGATGAGCTGACAGAGGAGGATATGAAAAAGCTTCGTACAATGCTAGGAGGCGAAGCTGGTGTTCAAAATGTAGATATGGGTGCTGAGGATTTATCATGGGAAAATTATTCTGAGGCATTCACAAATGGTCTTGACATTGTTGGCTACAACTATATGGAGGATAAATATAAAAGAGATCATGAGCTTTATCCTGAGCGTGTAATTCTTGGTTCAGAGAATTATCCAAAGGAAATCGGCAAACGATGGCCAATGGTTGAATCTACAGACTATGTGATAGGTGATTTCACATGGACCGCCTTTGATTATATTGGAGAGGCAGGCATAGGAAAAACTGTTTTTGTGGAGGAGAATGACCCAAGGATAAAAGCAGGTCCTTTTGCCCTTATGTCCCATTCATCAGAATTTCCATGGAGACTAGCCAATGATGCTGATGTGGATATAAATGGTAATATTCTTCCACAGGGATACTATAGACGTGTGGTTTGGGGGTCGAAAGAAACACATTTATTTGCATATGACCCAAAAACCTACGGAAAGACAGAAATTGTTAGTATGTGGGGATTTACCGATGTTTCAGCTAACTGGAATTGGAAAGGCTTTGAAGGTAAGCCGATAAAGCTGTTAGTATTTAGCAATGGTGATGAAGTAGAATTAGTCGTAAATGGAAATTCAATAGGTAGGAAAAAGCAGGGAGAAGCCCTTGCAGTTGAGGATTTACCACTTAGCTTTATCTTTGAAACAGTGTATACTCCAGGAGAGGTGGTTGCCATCAGCTATAAGGATGGAAAGGAAATCTCCAGAGATACTATTGCAACAACAGGAGAGGCAGTAACAATTCAGGTAAAACCAGAAAAAGAGGTAATAAAGGCTGACGGAAAGAGCCTGCTTTATGTACCTATAGAGCTAATTGATAATAATGGAGAGCTTGTAACACATCAGGATATTGAGCTTTCTATAGAGGTTTCAGATAATGTGGAGCTTCTCGGTTTTGGCTCATCAAATCCTATCACTGATGAAAACTATAAAATAGGAAAAGCTAAGACCTACAAAGGTCGTGCAATGGCAGTAATTCGCAGTGGTATAACAAAGGGAGAAGCAAATATATCAGTTATTGGAAACGGCTTGAACAAAGCTGAATATACATTTACTATAGACTAATCACCGTTTATATGCGGTTAAGTTGGTTTTGAATTGGAGTTAGGGGTAATGTCTTTACAAAAAAGTGCAAAGTATGCGGTGGTAATAGTTTCCGGTCTAATACTTTTATTTCTGGTTACGTTGATATGCTATGAATTTGTGGATTATCAGAAAAATATAAAGCTAAATGTTGATAACATTATGTATCAATATTCCCAGAAGGCTGCCAAGGATTTAGAAGCGATTAATTCTGAAATGTATGATATCTATTCATATGATGACAACTTCGATTATTTACAGTATTCCGAAGGGGTTGATAGTATGCAGGCGGCCTATGGTCTCAGCGAAAGACTAAAAACCCGACTAACCATGCAGGAACGTTCTAGTGGATATATTTTCTTTTACGATGATTTTGGTCACAAGAACTATTATTTCAGACAGGAAATAAGTGAAGTAGATGATTTAGAAGAATTAAAGGAAATCGCATATGCGGTAGCAACTGCCGATTATACAAATAAAGCTTGGTTTTATAATGATGTAAATGGCAGTACCTATGGAGTTTGTGTATATCGCTCTGGAAATATTGCTCTTTGTGAATACTATCGATTGTCGGATTTGAAAGAAGATATGATAAATGAAATCGGTATTGACGGTGTTCAAATATTCTTCCAACAAAATGACAAGATATTAGGAGAAGAGGGGGTATCATCTGATTTTTCAGAAGTAGATACTAAAACTGATAGTCTGAATGGTTATTATATTTTTCATAAAAGTGTACCAAATTCTGGAGTGGTAATATACGCTGCTATGCCAATTAACTTTTTTACACTGGTAAATGTTCAGTTGATGGTACTTGTGGGATTTACTCTTTTGGTTATTGTACTTGCCATTATTGCTTACAAGAATCTAGAGAGGCAGCTTCTAATGCCTTTAACTCAGTTAATTGGTGAGATGAAAAGGATTGGGGCCGGAGATTTATCAAATAAGATTTTATCCAAATCAAGATTCAGTGAAATACAGACAGTTATTGATACCACTGATAAAATGATTGATGAGATTCAAAAGCAAAAAATGGTAGCATACGAAAATGAATTGGATGCCCAGCGTGCTCATCTTCAGTATTTGTCATTACAGCTGAAACCTCATTTTTATCTAAATGGTTTAAAAACCCTAAATGTCATGGCAATGAATAAGGATACTAGAAAGATACAGGATGTTATCATGCATTTATCTACGCATTTACGATACCTTTTAACCCTGGAAAAACAACTGGTGCCACTTCAGTCAGAAATAGACTATGTGAAAAACTATGTAGCTCTTCAGCAGGAAATGACAGATAGAGTAATCAATATTCAGTGGCAGGTAAAGGTGGAGCGTTCAGATTGGCTTGTTCCTAATCTATGCATTCAAACCTTTGTGGAAAATAGTTTTAAATATGCAAAGCTGGGAAACAATAGCAATGAGCTGATTATTTATATTTCTATAAATGAATTGGATGCAGATGAAGAGCAGATTTTAGATTTATACATTCGAGATAATGGAGAGGGGTATCCTACTCAGGTACTTGATATCATAAATGATGAGCCTAAGGAAGGGCTTGAAAATGTAGGTATTAATAATCTTAAAAGAAGATGTAAGCTATTATATGGTAAGAGCTTCGAATGCATTTTTGCAAATGATAATGGAGCTGTGAGCAATTTGTTTTTGCCGTATTTGGAACAAGGGGTTGAGAATAATGAATTTGTTAATTGTTGATGATCAAAGAGTTGTAGCAGATAGTTTAGCTAATAGCTTAAATTATAGGAGTGTAGGCATAGATGAGGTTTATACTGCTTACAGTGCTATGGAAGCTAGACTTGTTATGCTTAATTTTGACATTGATATATTACTTACAGATATTGAGATGCCAGAGGAGGATGGTATTTCATTATTTAGGTGGATGAGAAAAAAGTTTCCCAATATAGTTGGACTGTTTTTGACTAGCCATGCAGATTTCGCCTATGCAAGAGAAGCAATTCAGCTAGGTGGCTTTGACTATATTTTACAGCCTGCTAGATATGAGGATGTGGAGGCTGCTCTTGCTAAGGCAGTTATTGAGGCAAATAAAAAGGTCAGAATTCACAAGCTGGAACAGGCTTCGGAAATCTTGGAGGATCAAAGAGATTCTCTTATGGAATTATTTTTGCTGAAAGCTAAGGCTGGGGAGCATGCTGAAGCTGAAAAAATTTATGTAAAAATGAGAAATACCTTTTTTGATTCCTTTGAAAAGCCAGTGTACCATCCAGTTTTAATCAATATTCTTCGCTTTGAACAAAAAAAGAATAAGTGGAATGAAGCCTTACTAAAGCTGGTATTTAGAAATGTTTTAGAGGAATTGTTAGAGGAATATAGTGTAAAGGTTATCATTACAAAAATGGATTTACAAAACTATATGCTTATTGCAGTTTCTGAAGGCAATGTATTACCGGTGGAGACATGGTGTAAGAGCATAGATAGTTTTGGCAGTTTTATCAATACCAGAATGGATTTCAGGGTAGCAGTTTATCCCAAAAAGCATGAGCTCACTCAGTATTGCAACGACAGCTTTATGGAGCTAAAAAGAAGACGTGATGCTAATACCACAAGCGATTATGGAGTATTCTGGGAAGTGGCGCCAGAGGATTTTGGCGTTGTTGATAATGTGGAGAGGATTCGCAAGGCTGAGGATTATATTAGAGCCAATATCACAAGCGGAATTACTAGGACGGAAGTGGCAGAGTATGTTCACCTGAATGAGGATTATTTCACCAGAGAATTCAAGAAATATACAGGTCATACCTACAAGGATTACGAGGTGATGATCCGTATGGAAATGGCAAAAACAACCCTAACTAAAACCAATTTGCCGGTTAGTATTGTTGCCTCAAAGGCTGGCTTTGATAATTTCTCACATTTTTCAAAATCTTTTAAAAAGTACACGGGCATGACACCACAGGAGTATAAAAAGACTAGTCGGAAAATGACAAATGGAAATCGTAAAAAGAGCGGAAGATAACCGCTCTTTTTTATATGATTATTTCATAAAAATTAAAAGCGTAAAGCTTTTGTAGGGAGGGTTTACATGAATACTACAGTTAGTAAGCTTAAAAGGTATTGGCCACTATATGCTATGTTTCTACCTGGTGGCTTGTATCTTTTGATTAACAATTATATTCCAATGGCGGGAATTATCGTTGCCTTCAAGCAATACAATGTTAGGAATGGTCTATTTGGAAGTGCTTGGATAGGACTTAAAAATTTTAAGTTTTTATTTGCAACACCAGATGCATTTGTGATAACAAGAAATACTATTCTTTATAATTTTGTATTTATTATTTTGAATACCTTGTTTGGAATCATATTTGCAATTTTTATTTGTGATGCTGTTAACAAGAAGCTGAAAAAAACATATCAAAGTGCAATATTGTTCCCATATTTGATGAGTGCAGTTATTTTAGGATATATCGTATTTGCGTTTTGCAGTCAGTCGAATGGTATTTTGAATAGCACTATTCTACCAGCACTTGGAATTGACCCAGTCAATTGGTATTCAGATCCGAATGTATGGCCATTTATATTAATTTTCACCAATACATGGAAGGGTGTTGGCTATGGCTGTTTGATTTATATCTCCGCAATTAATGGTATTGATCCTTCATTGTATGAGGCCGCCTCCCTTGATGGAGCAACAAAATGGCAGCAGATTAAAGCAATAACATTGCCATCACTTATACCAACAATTATTACTCTGACTCTTATGAGTATAGGTAGAATCTTTTACTCAGATTTCGGATTATTCTACCAGGTTCCACGTAACTCTGGAGCTGTATATGCTACTACAAATGTAATTGATACCTATGTTTATAGAGGACTTATGGAACAGTCAAATATTGGCATGTCAGCTGCAGCAGGATTCTATCAGTCGGTAGTTGGATTTGCACTTGTAATAATTGCAAACTGGGTGGTTCGAAAAGTAAGTGAAGAAAATGCTTTATTCTAGGGGGAAATGTAATGCGAGAGAAACCTTTTTCAAAATATCAGGTAATGTCAAACCTGATAATGATCATATGGACAGTACTTATAATATTACCGTTTATATTGCTATTGATGTCATCAATCACTGAAGAAAATACTTTGGTGGCAAATGGATATTCATTTTTCCCAAAGAAATTTTCAATAGCTGCTTATACATATATTTTTCAGTCAGGTGACAAAATTATCAAGTCATATGGAATCAGTATTTTAGTAACCGTTGTGGGTACTTTTGTAAATGTATTACTGTCAGCAATGATGGCATACACATTATCTGTAAAGAAGCTTCCATTTAGAAAAGCATTAAATTTTTATGTATTCTTCACAATGCTTTTCAACGGTGGAATTGTACCATCATATTTGCTTTGGTCATCACTTGGTGTAAAGGATACACTTTGGGCACAGCTACTACCTAACTTTTTAGTTAGTGCCTGGAACGTAATGATGATTAGAACATATTTTACAACAAGTATTCCTGAGTCATTGTACGAGGCAGCAGAAATAGACGGGGCAACACAGTTTCAGATTTTTAGAAAAATAGTACTACCACTTGGCAAACCAATTCTTGTAACAATGGGAACCTTTGCAGGTCTTACATATTGGAATGATTGGACAAATGGACTTTATTACATCACAAGAAACAAGGACATGTACAACGTACAGAATCTTTTGAACCAGATGGTTAGCAATATCCAGTATCTGGCATCTAGTTCAAACAGTAATGTGACAGCGGCGGCTGCCAGCCTTCCATCAACTGCAATACAGATGGCTATCGCATTTGTTGCCATTCTACCAATTATGCTAATCTTCCCATTCTTCCAGAAGTACTACTCAAAAGGATTGACATTAGGAGGGGTTAAAGGATAAGGAGACGGGAGGGCCCCCGAAGGGGAGTTGCCCGTCTCCCACAGCACACCCCATGCCGAAGGCATATACAATGGGTGTGCTTTCACGCAAAATCCCGGGCCGTGCTTTCACGATTGTTATTTACCAAGTAACACTTGGTTTAGTAAAATGATTTATTTAGGAGGAGAAAAAATGAAAAGAAAGTTAGTGAGTGTTTTACTAGTAGCTTCTATGGCAGCTTCGGCACTTGTGGGGTGCGGAAGTAGTAGTTCTGGCGGGGGACAGACTACAGGAGCAGTGAGCGCAGATGGTGTAACAACAACTTCATATGGTGAGTATACAAAGGATGATCCTTATCATTTGGTGTTTGAGTACATCGAATTCTATGAACAGGATGATGCAGCACGTACTGCAGTGCAGGATGCACTTAATGATTATATGATTGAGAACTATCAGATTGAGGTTGAGTTCCTTCCAGTGTCATATGCAGATTATCAGACTACAACACAGCTGATGCTTTCAGGTGGTGATGAGCTTGATGTTATTCCTATTTTTTATTCTTATGCTCCAAGCTGGGTAAACATGGGTGGAATCTATGATATGACAGAGCTTTTGAATACAGATGATGGTGCAAAAATCATCGAGGCACTTGGCAGTGAGGAAACAGCAAAGGTTGGTAGTGTAAATGGTGTATTATTTGGCTTCCCAGCTAACAAGGAATCTGTAGAGCTTGGTGGTCTTTGCATGAGAGCAGATATCTGCGATGAGCTTGGTCTTACAGAAAAGTATAACCTTGATGCAGAAAACTCAGACACATATACAGGTAAATCAATTAGATGGGATGAGGCAGAAGAAATCTTTGCAGCAGTAAAGGAAGCATATCCAAATATGTATCCACTTTATCTCTATAATTCATCTCAGTACAACAGATTCACTGAGTTTGATACATTGGTAGATAGCTTTGGTGTAATTGACCTCAGTGAGGACAGAGAGAACACAACTGTTGTAAACATGTTTGAAACTGAGCAGTACAAAGAGTATGTTACAATGATTGCTGATTGGTATGATAAGGGATACATTTATCCAGATGCAGCAACAGATACTCAGGGTACAGCTACAATGATGAAGGCTGGAAATACATTCTCATATGCTACAGCTATCAAGCCTGGCTTCTTGGCAGAGGCTAATTCAGCAAACGGCTGTGAATGCTATTGCTTATATATCAACCCTTCAGATGATGGATACTTATCAACAACTAATATTTCGTTCTTTGACACAGGTATTGCAAACAACTCAAAGGACCCAGAAATGGCCTTTAAGTTTATCTCAGCTTTATACTCTGATCCAACAGTTTACAATCTATGGCAGTATGGTATTGAGGGCGTAAACTATCAGGTACTTGATGATGGTACAGCATACTTTGTTGATGGCGAGGATGGAAGCAATTATGCATATCACCAGAATTCCGGCTGGTGCTTAGGCAACCAGTTCCAATCATATGTATGGAATGACGGCACAAAGACAGCTGATTATTGGGATTTATTAAAGTCTCATAATGACTGGGCATATTATCCAGCAACATATGGTTTCATGTGGGATAGCTCAGATTACTCTACAGAAGTAACTGCACTTACCAATGCATATGAAACATATAGAGCAACACTTGAGACTGGCTCAGAAGGCTCAGCAAAGGTTCAGGAAACACTTGATGCATTAAATGAGGCTTTATATGCAGCAGGACTTGAAGATGTTATGGCAGCCAAGCAGGAGCAGCTTGACGAGTGGCTTGCTACACAATAAAAAATGTCGGTTAAATAGTAAAAAAAAGAAGTAAGATTGAAACCGCAAAACATTATAATGGCTGTCAGAGTTGTCAATTCTGACAGCCGTTTTTGAAGGAGGAATATAATGGAACAGATTTTTAACCCTTATTTGCCTTTGACAGAGTATGTTCCAGATGGGGAACCACATGAGTTTGATGGCAGAGTTTATATCTATGGTAGTCATGATAAGGCTCAGGGAAAGGTGTATTGTGAGGAGGATTATGTAACATGGTCTGCTCCAGTAGATAACCTTAGAGATTGGAAGTACGAGGGTGTTATTTATAGAAAAGAGCAAGACCCTTCTAATGCTGACGGAAAAATGCAGCTATGGGCACCAGATGTAACTAAGGGACCAGATGGAAGATACTATTTATATTATTGCTATTCGTTCTATCCAGAGATAGGTGTAGCAGTAAGTGATAGTCCAGCAGGACCATTTGAATTTTACGGTCATGTGAAATACCCTAAGAGTCTTCATGATGGAAAGACATTAGATGATCATATGCCTTTTGACCCAGCAGTACTTACAGATGATGATGGAAGAGTATATCTATATTGGGGATTTGCACCAGCATGTGAAAAGGAAATGATTTTGCCTGATTTTTCTGATGAGGAAATCGCTCAAATGCCACCAGAAAAACAGGAAATGATGAAAACTATTAAGAGAATAAAATTTGTTGTAGATTCTCAGGTTGCAGAGCTAGAGTCTGATATGCTAACTCTTAAGGAAGCGCCAAGAAAGCTTATTCCTAGCGGAAAGACATCTGAGGGAACAGGCTTTGAAGGACATGCATTCTTTGAGGCATCCTCTATTAGAAAGATAAAGGGCAAATATTATTTTGTATATAGCAGTCATAAGAGCCATGAGCTTTGCTATGCCGTTTCTGACAAACCAGATAGAGATTTTGTGTATGGCGGTACAATCATTTCAAATGGTAATATTGGTCTCGACGGTAATGATAAGCCTACATATACACTTAGCAATAACCATGGTGGAATAGTAAAGGCCGGTGATGATTACTATATTTTCTATCATAGATGTACAGATGGAAATGAGTTTTCGCGTCAGGGCTGTGCAGAAAAAATCGTTATAGAGGATGATGGAACAATCAAGCAGGTTGAAATGACTAGCTGTGGATTAAATGGCGGAGCGCTCAGGGCTTCTGGAATGTATCCAGCAGGTATAGCCTGCCATATCACTTCTGCTACTACAATGAGTTCCATTGATTTTAATGACCCAATTATGCAAAAACAGACTCGTATGGTTGAACGTCAAAATACAACTTACATTACTGATATCGAGGATGGTACAACTGTCGGATACAAATACTTTGATTTTGATAATGTAAAAGAGGTATTGCTGGAGGTCCGTGGAGAGTTTGGTGGAGTAATTGAGCTTTCGGGAGATTTTGATTTAAAAGAAAAATATGCTTCATCAAGAATCAATATTGATGCTGATAACTGGCAGCTTGTTAGCATTCCTGTTGAGATTAGTGCAAAAAATAAGGCGCTATACATTAGCTTTACAGGTAATGGTAGTCTGGAACTCAAGAGCATCGGCTTTAGATAAAATATGTCGGATATTTAAAAATTTAATCTGTGTAATTAATAATTCCTTGAAGTTATGCTAGATAAAAATAGCATAACCGAAAGGAATTTTTTTATGAAAGCAGTTATTTTTGATTTGGACGGGGTAATTTGTTTTACAGATAAGTATCACTATATTGCATGGAAGAAGTTGGCTGATAAGGAAGGCATCTATTTTGACGAGACGATTAATAATAGACTTCGCGGTGTTTCTAGAATGGATAGTCTTGATATTATCCTTGAAAAGGCTACAAAGAAATATAGCCAGGCTGAAAAGGAAGATATGGCAGCTGAGAAGAATGCCACTTATGTGGAGCTTTTAAAGGAGATGAGTCCTAGTGATTTATCTGATGAGGTTCGTGGTACATTAAATGAACTTCGAAATAGAGGCTACAAGCTTGCAATTGGTTCATCAAGTAAAAATACAAAAATGATTTTAGGACAATTAGGACTTGGTGATTTCTTTGATGCAATTTCAGATGGAACAAATATCACAAAGTCTAAGCCAGACCCAGAAGTATTCTTGAAGGCGGCAGAGTTTATTGGCGAAAGCCCAGCAAATTGCCTTGTAGTAGAGGATGCCAAGGCTGGTATTCAGGCTGCATATGCCGGTGGCTTTGAAAGCGCAGGACTTGGGGAAGCAACAGAGCATCCTAATGTGACATATAAATTAAAGTCATTTAAAGATCTATTGGAGGTATGTAAATAATGGATAATGGACCATCTTTAGAAGAAATCTTTGGTAGTTATATGCCTTATAAAATAACAGATGATACATGGGTACTTAGTTTTATGAACGGTAGTGAGTACATGTATCTCCTTGAGGGCACTGAAAAAGCACTACTCATTGATACAGGCTATGGAGCAGGTAATCTGAGAGCTTGTGTAGAAAAACTGACAGATAAGCCGGTAATGGTTGTGAATACACATTATCACCCAGATCATTCTGCCGGCAATGGGGAGTTTGAAGAGGTAATGCTTTCTGGTGGTTGGGAGATTGATGCTCCATCAGTTAGCACACCAGGATTAATACCATTTGATATATCAAAGTTGCCATATCCTGATTATAAAAAGGTAATAATAAAGGGTGGCGACATTATTGATCTAGGCGATAGAAAAATAACTGTAATTGATGTTAAACCAGCTCATTGTAATTCTAGTTTATTCTTCTATGATGAGGCTAACGGCATGATTTTTGTTGGAGATGAGCTTGAACCAGGTCAGGTAAATCTATTTGATAATTCATATAATCCTGATGCACCATATGATGTGAGAGAGAGGCTGGATAATTTTAAGAGCAACACTGAAAAGGTTTTATCATTGCATGCTAAGTATATTTGCCCAAATCACAATGGAACTCCAATGGCAGAAAGCTATCTTCATGAATTTTTAAATATGGTAGACAATATTTATAATGGCACAGCGACAGTTGAGGACAAGCTAAATCATAAATATATAGAGATGGATCCAAAAGCACCGACTCTTTGTAGAGTTAGAAATGGCAATGCAAGTATTTTTATTAATAAAGAGTTGCTGATGACTGTATACGGCAAATAAATGTCGTAATTCGCAATAAAAAATGACGGCTTTTTCAATTGAAAAAGTTGTCTTTTTTTAGCATAATATAAATGTTCGGAATCGGACAAATTAGTATTGGAGGTTATCGTAAATGCGAATTGAAACTATTAAACTATGGGAAGATAGAGACGATGTTGAGCTTACAGCTTTTTTAAATCTCAATGATCCATTCCTGAAAATCAAGAGAAAGAGACCAGCTATTATTTCTGTTCCAGGTGGTGCATACCAGACCTGCCCTAGACATGGAAATGAAGGAGACCCAGTTGCAATGTCATTTGCAATTGATGGATATCAGGCATTTGTTCTTGAGTATTCTAATGCTACAAAGGCACCTGAGGGAAAAGCATTATTCCCAGCCCAGACTATTGATATGGCAAAGGCAATCCTTACTATCAAGGAGCATGCAAAGGAATGGGATATTGATCCAGAGCAGATTTCTATTGTAGGATTCTCTGCAGGAAGTCACGTATGTGGAATGTATGCAACTACTTACAATACAGAGAATAAGGATTTATTAACAGAAAAATTTGGATGCACAGTAGATGATTTGAGCATCATGTCAGCTCTATGCATCTATGGTCTTCATGATTATGAGCTACAGGAAAAATTCAATGAAGAGCACCCTAACTTCATGTCAGATGGTAAGGGCAACATTCCTATTTTTGGAAGTGCTCATCCAGATAAGGCTACTTTGGATAAATACAGCCCAGTGGTACAGGCAACAACAGCTATGCCACCAATGTTTTTGGCACACGCTCTTGATGATGGCTTAGTTCCAGCAATGCACACCATCAAAATGGCTGAGAGATTACAGGAGCTTGGTGTACCATTCGAGTGCCACCTGTTCCAGTATGGCAACCATGGCTTTGCCCTTGGACGCAATGTTTTCGAGCCATTCAAGGACAGCCTGGAGCATGACGCCTCAGATTGGCTTCCACTTGCGAAGCGATTCTTGCAGCACCAGATTGATGAGACTACACTCGTGAAGGAAGAAAATCCTTTTAAGGATATGCCATTTTAATAATTTATAATAAATTATTGAGTTACATAGTTTAAATAAGCTCGGAGAATTAGAGTCCTTGGAAACTTTGGTTTCTAAGGACTTTTTAAATATAATCATATTTCGCTGTATCACGTCGAAAGTGTTTAATTAGGTCATTATAAGTTTTAATGGCGTCAAAATAACTAAAAATGACGCTATTGGGACTATTGACGACCAAATTAATTAAGTGTATCATAATAAATATCAATTGGGTCATTTTAGTTTTGAATGACCGCGTTAGAATTAGAAAGAGGCTATTGAATGCGTAACTATGATTATAGAGAAAAATGGCAAAAGTTGCTGACTCCTGAGATTGTGAGGAAGCTAACTCTTATTAATGAATATAAGGGGGAGCAAAGGCTATTTATAGAAGCACATAAGGATGAACTAAGAGAGCTTATAGAAATTGCAAAGATTCAAAGTACCGAGGCTTCTAATAGAATTGAGGGAATATTTACAGCAGATGATAGATTAAAAAATCTTGTTCAGGAAAAGACTACTCCAAGAAATAGGGATGAGTCTGAAATAGCAGGATATAGGGATGTACTCAACACAATTCATGAGAGCTATGAATATATTCCTATTAACGCTAATTATTTCCTACAGCTTCATAGGGATTTATATAAGTTTTTGGGAAGTGTTGACGGTGGTGTTTTTAAAACTGGTGACAATATCATCAGAGAAAGAGATGAGGCTGGAAATGTAAAGATTAGATTTGTTCCGGTCCCTGCATGGGAAACTCCAGGTGCTATAGATGAATTGTGCAAGTCATATAGAGATGCTAAACAGGAAGTAGACCCACTGATTTTGCTTTGTATGTTTATCTTGGATTTTTTATGTATTCATCCCTTTAATGACGGCAATGGCAGAATGAGTAGATTATTGACATTACTGCTACTTTATCAATCAGGATTCATTGTTGGAAAGTACATTAGTATTGAGAAGCTGATTGAAGAGTCTAAGGTGACATATTATGAAGCACTACAGGATAGTTCCCAGAATTGGCATGAGAACGACAATGACTATAAGCCATTTGTTAATTATATGCTTGGTGTTATTATCAGTGCATATAAAGAGTTTGAGTCTAGAGTGAAACTTGTTACTAATCCTGATTTTTCTAAGCCGGATAGAATTAGAGAGATTATTAAGAATCATGTTGGCACAATAACAAAAGCAGAACTTTTGGATATGAATCCAGATATAAGTGATACTACAGTTAAGAGAACTCTTACTGATTTAGTTAAGAGCGGAGAGATAAATAAAATCGGCAATGGTCGTTATACAAAATATGTATGGAACGCGGAGGAATAGAAATGATTACAGGCGAATTAAAAAACAAAATAGATGGACTATGGGATATATTTGCTGCAGGTGGGTTGGTTAATCCACTTGAGGTTATAGAGCAGATTACATATTTGATGTTCATCAGAGATTTGGATGATGTCGACAATAAAAAGGAAAAAGAAAGCGCTATGCTGGGGCTTCCTTATAAAAGCATTTTTGCGGATGAAGTAAAAATTGGCGAGCGTTCAATTGATGGAAAGCAGCTCAAGTGGTCTGTATTTCATGATTTCCCAGCGGGCAGAATGTATACAGTAATACAGGAGTGGGTGTTCCCATTTATCAAGAATCTTCATAGCGATAAGGATAGTGCATATTCTAAATATATGGATGATGCCATTTTCAAGCTACCCACACCACTGCTTTTATCCAAAGTTGTTGATTCATTAGATGAGATTTATGCATTGATGAATGTAGCTCAGGCTACTGATATCCGCGGCGATGTATATGAGTATTTGTTAAACAAAATAGCATCAGCTGGTAGAAATGGTCAGTTTAGAACACCTAGACATATTATTAGAATGATGGTCGAGCTAGTGGACCCAAAGGCTGATGATGTGATATGTGACCCTGCTTGTGGTACATCAGGTTTCTTAGTATCTGCAGCTGAGTATTTAAAAGAAAAAAAGAAAGAAGAAATCTTCTTTGATAAAGATAAGAAAGACCACTACATGAATTCTATGTTCAATGGATTTGATATGGACAGAACAATGCTCCGTATTGGTGCTATGAACATGATGACACATGGTATTGATAATCCATTTATTGAATATCGTGATAGTTTGTCAGACCAGAATGCAGACCATGATAAGTATTCACTTATATTAGCAAATCCACCTTTCAAGGGAAGCCTTGATGCTGATGCTGTATCTGGTGACTTGTTAAAGGTTTGTAAGACGAAAAAGACTGAGCTGTTATTCCTTACATTATTCCTTAGAATTCTCAAAGTGGGTGGTAGATGTGCTTGTATCGTACCTGATGGTGTACTATTTGGTTCATCCAAGGCGCACAAGGATATAAGAAAAGTAATTGTTGAGGACAACAGACTTGAGGCTGTTATTTCAATGCCTTCTGGTGTATTTAAACCATACGCAGGAGTTTCTACAGCTATTCTTATATTTACCAAGACTGGACATGGTGGAACAGACAATGTTTGGTTCTATGATATGACAGCAGACGGATATAGCTTGGATGATAAGCGTACTCCTGTAAATGAAAATGACATTCCAGATATTATTGCTCGTTTCAAAAATCTCGAAGCAGAATCAGAAAGAAAACGTACAGACAAGTCATTTATGGTTCCAAAGCAGGATATTGTTAATAATGACTACGACCTTTCTATTAACAAGTACAAGGAAGTGGAATATGAAAAAGTGGAGTATCCACCAACATCAGAAATTATGGCTAATATCCGTGAAATCGAAATGGAAATCGGCAAAGAAATGGATGAGTTAGAAAAATTGTTAGGCTTGTAGTAGGAGTAATGATTAATGGAGAATAAGATACAGTTATTTGAAAATCAGCCAGTAAGAACCGCATGGGTTGAGGAAGAAGAGGAATGGTATTTTTCTGTAGTCGATGTCATTGGTGTTTTGACTGAACAGAAAGATTATGATGCCGCAAAAAACTATTGGAAGGTAACAAAAAAGCGTCTTAAAGATGAGGGAAATCAGTTGGTTACAAATTGTAACCAACTGAAAATGAAATCGCCTAAAGATGGAAAGAGATATAACACTGATGTAGCCAATACAGAGCAGTTGCTTCGTATTATCCAGTCGATTCCTTCAAAAAAAGCAGAACCATTTAAAATGTGGTTAGCACAAGTTGGGCGAGAAAGAATTGAAGAAGTTATTGACCCAGAGCTCACCATTGACAGAGCCTTGGAGACATATGCAAAGAAAGGCTATTCAAAGGAATGGATTAATCAGCGCTTGCAGGCAATTCAGGTCCGAAAAGAGCTTACTGATGAATGGGACAAACGCGGTGTAAGCAAAGGTATCGAATATGCGATATTAACAGATGAGATTACCAAAGCTTGGTCAGGCATGTCTACTCGTCAGTATAAGAATCTAAAGGGGCTGAAGAAAGAAAATCTTCGAGACAATATGTCCACACTTGAATTAGTTCTTAATATGCTAGCTGAGGCAACTACAACAGAAATATCTAAGCAACAGCAGCCAGACACATTTGAAGATAGTAGACAAATTGCAATAGAAGGCGGAGCTATAGCTGGAGAAGCCAGAGAGTCTATTGAGAAAAGAACAGGCAAGCCAGTAATTACAAACAAGAATGCAGAACAGTTACAGGGATTAGTTGCTGACTTGATTGAGAGTGTTGGAATTAGCGAAGAGGAAGGAAAAACAAATTGAGATTTGTAGGGATGATAGATGGCTAAACTAGGTGAATATGCAAGCTTTATAATGGGACAGGCACCAGCTAGTTCAGATTGCAATACTGATGGGGTGGGAACTCCTTTTGTTAAAGCAGGACAATTTGGTAAATCAGTACCAATTATTGATGAATGGACGACTAATCCATTAAAAATGGCAAGCAGCGAAGATGTTTTAATTTGTGTGGTAGGAGCTACAAGTGGAAAACTTAATCGAGGTGTCGATTGTGCTATAGGAAGATCAGTAGCAGCTATACGACCAAATAGAGAGGCAATTAGGGATTACATTTATTATGGACTTCATCCGTGGATACAAAGGCTTAGAGGTGGATCGCAGGGAAGTGCGATAGGTGTTATTACCAAAGATATGCTTGATGTAGTTGAGATGCCTTTTCCGGATGTGAAGCGACAAAAAGAGATAGTTCAAATCTTGAGTTCTATAGAATGTATTATAAAAAAAAGAGAAGTGGAATTAGGGAAATTAGATGAACTCATCAAAGCCCGATTTGTCGAGCTCTTTGGAACTCTAGATAATCCTTCTCAGGAATATGAGAAGGCTACTTTAAAAGAGTTATGTAACAAAATAACTGATGGGAAGCATGGTGGATGTGATCAAGAAGAAGGTACTGATCGTTATTTTGTAGGTGCAAGAGAAATATTTGATGACGAGGTACATTATGAAACTGCACCACAAATAAATATTGAAGAATTTGAAAAGGATTATAAACGTTGCAATGTTGAGATAGGCGATTTTTTGATTGTTAATACTGGAGCAACAATAGGTAAATCTGCCATTGCCTCAGATATTAGAACTGAACATACACTTTTACAAAAGAGTGTTGCGTTGCTCAAAGTAAAGCGGGAAGTATTAAATCCGGTATTTCTAAAATGGTGTTACAGGGTAAATACAAAGATGTATTTGGTCGAAAGCGCTTCAGCTCAACCGAATTTATTGTTATCAAAGATAAATTCAACAGTCATTTATGTGCCAGATATTAGTTTACAAAAACAATTTGCAGATTTTGTAGAACAAGTCGACAAATCAAAAGTTGTGGTGCAGAAGGCATTGGATGAAGCGCAGTTATTGTTTGATAGTCTTATGCAGGAGTATTTTGGGGAGAAGGGAGATTAAGAATGACATTGATAAATGCAATTATTAGTTTAATTGGGGCTGTGATATCTGGTGTGCTAGCTACAATTATAACGATATTTATAAATCATAAGAATGAAATAATGAGAGAAAAGAAAACTGTTGTTGCGGAAATATTTGGATATCGTTTTCTTCTGAATAGACAAAGAGACGCAGAAAAATTTTATGCTGCGCTAAACAGGGTTCCAATAGTATTTCATGATGATGAGGAAGTTCTTCAAGCGTACGAGGAGTTATTAGCAAATTCATTAATAAAAGATTGGAATGAGCGAGGGAAAAAAATGAATGATTCATTGGTGACATTGTTAAAAGCTTTGTGCAAAGCGACAGGTATAAAGTGTAATGATTGGAATGACAGTAAAGTTTTAAATGTATTTGGAGTTTAATATTATAGTTGGTTGCAGGGATGCTGGTAAAGAAAGGATTACCAGTATGGAAGAAAAGATTGTAACTATTTTAAATGAGATGTCGGAGTATCTTTCGATTGCACAAATGAAGAAACTCCAAGAAGTAATGTTGGATGCTTTTTCAGGGAAAATTGCAAAGCAAAAGCAAATATCGAATCAGGAATATTTAAAGTTGTTTTTGGCAGCAAAAACTATAGAAGGTTGCTCGAATCGAACGATTCAATACTATGGGGTTACGATAGAAAAGATGCTCACTATTATAAATCTACCGATTCGTAAGATTACTACAGAGGATATGCGAAGCTACTTGAGGCAATATCAAGAATGGAATGGATGCAGCAAGGTGACGGTTGATAATGTTCGTCGAAACATATCTAGTTTCTTTTCGTGGCTTGAAGAAGAGAATTATATTCTAAAAAGCCCAATGCGTCGGATTCATAAGATAAAAACAAATCTTCAGGTGAAAGAAATAATTACGGATGAGGATATAGAAAGACTTCGCGATTGTTGTAATTGTAAGCGAGATCTTGCAATGATTGATTTGCTCTATTCAACAGGGATGCGTGTCGGAGAATTGGTGAATCTGAATATTTCTGATGTGGATTTTGAAGCCAGAGAGTGTGTTGTTTTTGGAAAGGGTGGAAAAGAGCGGAAGGTGTATTTTGATGCTAAATCAAAGTTGCATTTGCAAGCGTATCTTTCTAGTCGTGTAGATGATAATAAGGCACTATTTGTAACATTAGATGCTCCGCATGATAGGTTGAAAATTAGCGGAGTAGAAATAAGAATGCGTTCCTTGGGGCGAAGTAATAACTTGACGAGAATTCATCCACATAAGTTTCGACGAACAATGGCTACGAGAGCAATTGATAAAGGTATGCCAATAGAGCAGGTGCAAAAAATTTTAGGACATTCACAAATTGACACGACAATGCATTATGCGATGGTGAATCAGAGTAATGTGAAGACTTCACATATGAAGTATATGGGGTGATAGGTAATATGGAAATAAAGACTTCTTACAAATACAAGGCGGAGTTTAAAAAGCTTATATCTGGAGAATGTTGGATAACAGATGATAAAATGATGAATCATTTTGGTAGTATGACGGACCATTGTGATTTGAGGGGGACTAAAAGTTTTTATAGATATAGAAGCTTTAACGAGTATACGCTCGGGGAGATAATTAATCAACAGGTGTATCTTGCAAAACTTTCAGAATATGATGACGCCTATGAAGGAAGATATCTTGTTGATGAGTTTGATTTGAAAAATAATATTAACCAATTTGATGTTGATAGAATTAACAACTTTTACCGTGAAAATGTGAGATGTGCGTGCTTTACAACAAATAATAAGAATATTCCTATGTGGTATTATTATGCAGATAAACATCAAGGTATTTGCATAGAGTACAAATATAGGGATTTCCGGTTGAATGAAGATGCTATCTTTTTACCTATTATTTATCCTAGAAATTATGAAGAACATGATTTTAAGTTTTTACCAAAAATTGAAGAACAATACAAGTTTGGTGCTATAGTTACTTCCTTGGTTAAGAATCGACTTTGGGATTTTGAAAATGAGTGGAGAATTCTAAAGGTAACGGATGAAAAGAACCCATTATATGTACCATTGAAAATGGACAAGATTCATTTGGGGGCAAATGTATCACAAGCTACTAAAGAAGTTATAAAAAATGTAATAGAAAAAAATAATCTGGACATAAAGCTGAAAGAAATGGTTTTAACAACATCAGGATTAGCATCTTTTGATGAAGGTATTATTCCAGAAGACCATAAGACTAGACTTTGATAGTTATTCTTGATGTGCCCAAATTGAGATTTGTAGGGATGATAGATGGAGAAATTACTATTAGAAGATTGCTGTGAAATACTGGATTCTATGCGAGTGCCAATTACCTCTTCAGATAGAGTAGAAGGACCATATCCATATTATGGAGCTAATGGGATTCAGGATCATGTAGCAGACTACATTTTTGACGACGAATTGGTTCTTCTAGCAGAGGATGGAGGTAACTTTGGTTCAAAGGAAAGACCAATTGCTTACCGAGTCTCTGGAAAGTGTTGGGTTAACAATCACGCTCATGTGTTAAAACCTAAAGAAGGGCTAGATGTAGACTATTTGTGCTATTCTTTGATGTTTTATAACGTTGGTGGGATGGTAAATGGAGCTACTAGGCAAAAGCTTACTCAGGCAGCAATGAGGCAGATGTTAATTCCTAAAAGAACGATGGAAGAGCAGAAATATATAGTTGATTTGCTAGTAAAGGTCGTTGCTGTAAAAGAAAAAAGACAACAGGAACTTACTGAATTGGACAACCTCATCAAAGCCCGATTTGTCGAGCTCTTTGGAGATATAAATATTAATGATAAAGGTTGGGATATTGAGCCACTTGGAAACTTATGCACTATTGTTAGAGGCGGATCTCCAAGGCCTATTGAACAATTTTTGGGTGGAGATGTTCCTTGGATTAAGATTGGTGATGCGACTGATGGAGATAACATATATCTAAATTCAACAAAGGAGCATATTATACAAGAAGGAGTAAAGAAAAGTAGATTGGTTAAAGCTGGTAGCTTGATTTTTGCAAACTGTGGAGTATCACTCGGGTTTGCTAGAATCATTACTTTTGACGGATGCATTCATGATGGATGGCTTGCAATGGAAGATATTGATGAAAGACTTGATAAAGTATTTTTGTTACAAACATTAAATCAGATGACAGAACATTTTAGAGCAATAGCTCCAGCTGGAACTCAGCCTAATTTGAATACAGCAATAATGAAAGCGTACAGGCAAGTATTGCCTCCGCTTGAATTACAAAAAGAGTTTATTGCTTTTGCTAAACAAGTCGACAAATCAAAAGTTGTATAATAAATAAATAAATTAAAGGAGAAGGATTGATGGGAGAGATAGTAGAAGAAATTGTTAAAGATGCTGGTGGGGTTATAACAGAAGTTTATAAAGATGGTTTGAGCCAATCTGTAAAACCGATAGGAACGATGCTTAGTTATTTGCCGAGAACCGTAAGATTGGCGCTAGCTAAATGGGAAAAGTGGATTGTAAATGGGGAAGAGAGTTTAAGATTGACTGGTGAAGCGCTTAAAGATAAGGTGGATAAAATACCAGATGAAAAATTGTGTGAACCAGAACCATATGTAGCAGTTCCCGCTATCCAACAAATATCGTATTGTTATGATAGTGCAGATTTAAGAGAAATGTATGCTAATTTATTGGCATCTTCAATGAATATAGATAAGAAGTGGACCGTTCATCCTAGTTTTGTAGATATAATAAAACAAATAACTCCTGACGAAGCTAAGTTATTAAATATATTTCCGAAAGATAGTTTTTCAAGTGTACCCTTAGTGGATGTGAAGATTGTGTTTAGTAAAATGAACGATTTTATTACTTACGCTAAGAATATATTGCCTGATAAATATTATGATATCTGTGATAATCCTGATAATATGCGTGCTTATATAAACAACTTGGAACGACTTAAGATAATACATATACCAGCATGGGTGTCTATTGTGGATAATGATTTCTATAGTGATATTGAGAAAAGTGAACGCATTAAAAAAATTAAAGAACAGGTTGTATTGTCAGATGAACAACATTATGAATTGGTTAAAAGGCTATTTTGTATGACTGATTTTGGAATAGCATTTGTAAAATGTTGTATTGAAGGTTAGTAGGTTTAGAATTATAAAATGTCTTTTTATAGAGGTGACTTAAATGTATACAAATTTTGATTATTTAAGGTTAGAACCTAAATTTTATACATTTGCTGATGTCGCAATCTCGGCTGAGCGCATCATACTTATGGACCCTGAGGCCAGTATCATAAACAGCCGCAGGGCAATGGAGTTTGCGCTTAAATGGATGTATTCAGTTGATAAGGAATTGGAAATGCCTTATCAGGATAATCTTCAAAGCTTGATGAATGCTGAGGAGTATCGTCAGATAATCGGTCAAGATTTGTGGAAACGAATGGATTTTATTCGTAGATGCGGTAATAATGTGGCTCACACTGGGAAGAAGCTCGGGCGAGATGAGGCTATGCTTTGTCTTGAGAATCTTTTCATTTATTTGGATTATATTTCTTATTGTTATTCTGATTTATATGAGGAACGTACATTTAATCCTAAACTTATAGAGGATAGAATAAAAAAGAGTAAAGAGAATCGTGAGCAGGCTGAGGCAACTAAGGCAGAGTTACAGAAGGAAATTGAAAATTCAGCTCAAAAGGATTTGGATTTACAAAAGCTTCGCGAAGAGAATGAATCATTGAAAGAAGCTTTGTCTTCTCGTAGAGCTGAAAAGCAGCACACCTATGTGCCAAAACCTCTTGATTTATCAGAGTATAAAACTAGAAAAATCTATATTGATTCTATGCTTATAGATGCTGGCTGGGTAGAGGGCAAAAACTGGCTCAACGAGGTTGAGCTTGAGGGAATGCCTAATCAGTCTGAGGTGGGATTTGCTGACTATGTACTTTATGATGATTCCCACAAGCCTCTTGCTGTCGTCGAGGCAAAACGAACTTGTGTAGATGTTGCAAAGGGACGTCAGCAGGCTAAGCTCTATGCGGATATTATTGAGAAGGAATCTGGTAGAAGACCAGTTGTATTTTTGACAAATGGTTTTGATACTAGAATTGTTGATAATCAATATCCTGAGCGAAAAGTTGCTCAGATATATTCGAAACGTGATTTGGAGAAACTATATAATCTTCAGTCGATGAAGACTAGTTTAAATCATGTTTCTATAGATAAAAATATAGCAGGTAGATATTATCAGGAGGCAGCCATAAAGGCTGTCTGCGATGCATTTGATAAAAAGAATAGAAGAAAAGCGCTTCTTGTAATGGCAACAGGTTCAGGTAAAACTAGAACAGTAATAGCCCTTTGTAAGGTGCTTTTGGATGCTGGTTGGGTAAAGAATATTCTTTTTTTAGCTGATCGTAATTCGTTAGTAACACAGGCAAAGCGTAGCTTTGTGAATTTGTTACCTGATTTATCATGTACAAATCTTTGTGAGGAAAAAGATAATTACAATTCACATTGTGTATTTTCAACATATCAGACGATGATAGGCTTGATAGATTCAGCAAAGGATGAAGAGGGTAAGTTATTTACATGTGGTCATTTTGATTTAGTGATTTGTGACGAGGCGCATCGCTCAATCTACAACAAATACAAGGATATCTTTACATATTTTGACGCACCATTAGTAGGACTTACTGCTACACCAAAGGATGAGATTGATAAAAATACATATTCGATTTTTGAACTTGAAAATGGTGTTCCTACTTACGGATATGATTTGGCTCAGGCAGTTACAGATAGATATCTTGTAGATTATGTTTCTGTTGAAACAAAGTTTAAATTCATTGAGCAAGGTATTTGTTACGACGAATTGTCTGAAGAAGATAAAGATATTTATGAGAACACTTTTGAGGATGAGAATGGAAATCTTCCAGAAAGAATCAATTCTTCTGCAATTAATACATGGCTGTTTAATGAAGACACTATTCGCCAGGTACTTCATATTGTTATGAGAGACAGTTTGAAAATTGAATATGGAGAGAAGATTGGAAAGACCATTATTTTTGCAAAGAACCATGATCATGCAGAGAAGATTCTTGAAGTATTCAATAAGGAATATCCAAACCTTGCCAAAGGCACTAATGGTCAGGCATTTGCAAAAGTTATTGATAATTATATGACTTATGCCCAGAGTGCCATAGATGAATTCTCTGATGCAAAGAAGTTGCCACAGATTGCTATATCAGTTGATATGCTTGATACAGGTATCGATGTACCTGAGGTTCTTAATCTTGTTTTCTTTAAGAAGGTTATGAGTAAGGCAAAGTTTTGGCAGATGATTGGTCGTGGTACTAGATTATGCCCAGGTCTTATTGATGGTGAGGATAAATCTAAGTTTTACATCTTTGATTTCTGCGGAAACTTTGAGTTTTTCCGAATGGGTGAAGGTCGTCCGACTGCAAATATGATTGCATTACAGGGAGCAGTATTTAATCTGGAATTTCAGATTGCCTATAAGCTTCAAGATATTAACTACCAGGTAGAGAGGTTAATTGCATATAGAGATAAGCTTGTAGAGATGATGACGGGTAAGGTTCGTGAACTAAACCGTGATAATTTTGCAGTACGCCAGCATCTCAAATACGTTGATCTGTATTCTTCGGAAAGTAACTATCAGACACTTTCATATGAAGATACATTGCTGGTTCGAGAGGAATTAGCTCCGCTTATTTTGCCAGATAGTGATGAGGCTTCTGCTGTAAGATTTGATGCTTTGATGTATGGACTAGAATTGGCTCAATTAGCTGGACGCAAATACGGAAGACTAAGGTCTGATTTGATAAAAAAAGTTAGCGGTATAGCATCTGTTGCTAACATTCCTGAGATTCAGGCTCAAAAAGAGTTGATAACTAAGATTCTCAATACAGATTATGTTGATAGAGCAGGCATTGAGGATTTTGAATATATCAGAGAGAATTTAAGAAATCTGATGAAATATATGCCTCATAATAAGCTTCGTTACGATACCGATTTTACAGATGATATTTTAGATGTTAATTGGAATGAGTCCGAACTTGATAATGACGAATTGAAAAACTACAAAGCAAAAGCAGAGCATTATATTCGTCAGCATCAGGATAATATTGTAATTGCGAAACTAAAGACTAATCAACCACTCACAGTATTGGATATCACCGCCTTGGAGGATATTCTTTGGAAAGAGGTGGGAACCAAGGAAGATTATGAGCATGAGTATGGACAAAAACCACTAGGTGAATTTGTTCGTAGTATTGTGGGGCTCGATATGAATGCTGCTAAGGAAGCATTCTCAGAGTTTTTAGATGAGACGAATTACGATAGTAGACAGATTTATTTCGTAAATCAGATTGTGGAATATATAGTACATAATGGAATGCTTACGGATTTATCTGTTCTTCAGGAGTCGCCATTTACAGACCAGGGAAGTGTTGTGGATATCTTTACAGATTTGTCAGTTTGGGCGTCTATAAGAAAAATAATTGATAAGATTAACGCAAATGCGGTAGCGTAGTATATTGTTGTAGAGATTATTTAAGGCTAGCCTCAATTGGGGCTAGCCTTTTGAATTATGACAATTCGTTTGCCATTCTATAAACTCTTGTTGCGTTCTGCTGTATCTGCTTGCGTGAGATGGAGCCGTCCTTGATGCCTGAAAGGATGCCTTCGTAATCAGATTCGCAGCCCGGCATGAATAGATCGCCACCAGCTTTTACAACCTCTGGTGCAATAGCTCCACGGTATTTGTTGTCAGCGCCTGAAAACATGTCGATTACCCAGTCAGTCATTACAATTCCTTTAAATCCGTACTCGCATCTAAGTACGTCTTCGATTAAACCTCTATGCTCTGAAGTATGAATTCCATTTAAAAGATTGTATGAAGTCATAACAGCCTTTGGCTGAGATTTTCTAACACAGATTCCAAATCCCTTTAAGTAGATTTCACGCATAGCACGCTCTGAAACATGGCTGTTGCTATTGTAACGATTAGTCTCAGCATTGTTTGCAGCGTAGTGCTTGATTGTTGTGCCACAGCCCTTATGCTGCTGAACACCCTCTGTAATTGCTGCAGCAAACATACCGGCAACGAATGGGTCCTCTGAGTAGTACTCGAAATTACGACCACAAAGAATGCTTCTGTGGATGTTGAGAGCAGGAGCAAGCCAAAGCTGAACATGGAAGCGCTCCATTTCATCACCAACAATATCTCCATATGATTTTGCTAATTCGTAGTTAAAGCTCTGAGCAATAGCTGTACCAATTGGAATAGCTGTTGCATATTGGTACTGGATTTCAACGTCTGTTGGAGCTGCCTTTATAGCTGCGGCAAGACTAGCTTTTTCCTCGTCGCTCATGTAATCAATCATACTTTGTGGCAATCCACCACCAACACCATGGGCTACTCCTTCCTCATCACGATAGAATTTCTGAGATAGTCTAAGTCCAGCAGGACCGTCAGCCATTACAATGCTCTTGATACCCTTTGAAGTTAGTTTTGTTGTAGTTTCACCAGCGGCACCTGCAACAGCAAAGCCAGCATTTCCGATGATAGATAATCCCTCTGCTGAAGGAGCAAATGCACCAGTGTTAATAAGAGCTAAATCTTCGTCTGTGAGGTTTGTAACTACATCATCAACAGGATAATCAACATCATATGCGACTGTAGTAGTGTTAAAATCGCTGGCTGATAGTGTAATAGTATTATCTGTTTTATATTCTGGTCTGGCTGTGGTTGGTACATAATCCTTAAAGCCAGAATCTCCTAGACAGTTGCGAGTCTTAATAGTGCAAACATTTTCAGAAAGAGTTACTGTTGCAACTGGAGTAACATTATCACTGCTGTTGCCTACGAGAACATAGTAATCACCCTTATCGAGAATGTATGCAGCCTCAGCTTCATCATATGAAGCCAAATCAGAAAGCTTGAAGCTAGCTGAAACAACCTGGCTTTCACCTGGTGCAAGTAGGTCTGTTTTTACAAAAGCTGCAAGATCCTTAAATGGTTTGTCGAGTTTTCCATTAGGGCATGAAACATAGATTTGTACAACCTCTTTGCCAGTCATATTACCTGCGTTTGAAACTTTCGTATTTACGGTAATTTCCTGACCATTGTTTGTGACACTCTCGTTTTCTAATGAGAATGTTGTATAGCTAAGTCCATAGCCAAATGGGAACATAGGCTTTTTCTCAGAAACTGTATCGAAATATCTGTAGCCGACATAGATACCTTCCTTGTAATTTACATCGTCCTTGTCGCCAAAATCGCCGATTTTGCTGTAATCATCAGATGTTGCCCATGTAGTGGTAAGCTTACCAGATGGATTAGTTTTTCCGAGAATGATATTTGCAAGAGTAGTACCAGTAACAACACCAAGCTGAGAGAGGAGAAGAATGTTTTCAACCTCAGCTACAGGAGATAAATCAACAGGTCCGCCTACGTTTAAAACAAGAATGAATTTATCAAATTTCTTGTTTAAAGCAAGAATATCTCTTATCTCTGAGTCTGTAAGTAAAACATCACCCTTTTCAAAGTTTCTATCGTTTCCTTCACCAGAATTTCTAGCGAGCACATAGATGGCTACATCACCATCTCCGTCAAGGCTGAGCTGGTGCTCAGGTTCAGGCTGTACTTTTCCCATTCCATACATTGCAGGCATCATGCCAGCAGCTGCGGCTTCAGCCTTTACTCGTTCTACAAATGCTACATGTTCTTCAGTAAGGACATTATCAAAAGCATCTAACCAGCCTTTTGTGGTCAATTCAAAACCAGCATCCTCAAGACCCTGCTCAATACTAACCCAAAATCTACTGTTCACCTCTCCAGAGCCTGTTCCACCTTTTATAGTGTTTCTAACGCCGTTTCCAAAAGCAGCAATCTTACAAGGCTTATCAATTGGAAATACATCGTTTTTCTTCAAGAATAATGTACATTCTGAGGCTGTTTTCTCAACAAAATCCAAGTGTTCTTTTTCGTATTTTTCCATTATTGCTTCTCCTATTAAATCGATAGTTTAAGTTGAAAATAGAATAACATTTTTTTAAAATACACATATATGATATCGAATATTAATAAATGAAATCGAATATAAATGAGGAAACCATATATGGAAAAAAAGGAGTACACGGCAAAGGAATTATTTGAATTAATAAGTAGAGAAAGTACAAACATTTCAAGCCAGCCCTTTGTGCCTGACGATTCCATTGCTGACATTAGAAATAAAATATTAATAGGTTTTAACTCACAGGTATTTTTGGAAATGGAGAGAGATGATGACTCTGTTTCATACAAACGTGCTGGAGAAAAAGCGATTAATTATTATATTTCAACAGGAAATGTAGGAAAAATAAAAGGCATAATCGAATCCTTATTTCCTGGGGAAAATCATTATAATCCAGCATCATTTGTAGATGTGGGACAGCTTTCGGACAATCCTCTTCAGCAGGCTATAAGCATGTTTGTTTGTGGTATCACAGTTTATACCAGAGCAGCCCTGGATGGTGGATTGCCAGATCATATTGCATATGCCCTAAGTGACAATTATATATGGCATGGTATTCGTTTAACCAACATCATGCAGCTGAATCATTTGCAAAACTGTGCGCTCTATGATTTTACAAATCAGGTATATCAATATAAATACAGAAATTGCGGACAGACCGTCAAGAGATGCTGCGACTACATACTTAGACATTTACATGAAAAGGTGACTCTTGAGGAATTAACGAAAATGTCTGGCTATAGCGGAGGATATATTTCCAAATTGTTTGAGGAAGAGCTGGGTGTTAGACCCTCAGTATTCATTCGTGAGCAAAAGCTCGAATATGCAGCAAATGCCCTAGAGATGACGGATATCCCAATAGGCGCTTTAGCAGAAGTGCTGGCATTTCCTAGCACTAGCTCATTCATAGGTTATTTCAAAGCAAAATATGGTAAAACGCCATTGGAATATAGAAATAATCATTAAATATATTTTAAAAAGTCCTTCAATAATTCGTTGCTCCTTTGAGCTTCAGAAGTATAAGCAAACAGGATTGATGTTTCAAGAGATTTTGCCTTTATAGGTAGTACTGTTAGCTCATTTGAAAATTCTAGAGATAATGATTTAGGAAAAACTGCTACAGCCTTGCCATTTTTTGCCCAAAGCAAAGATGTCCTTGTGTCATCACATATGCTAAAAATATTTAGCTCTAGGCCTTGCTCCGTAAAAGTATCATTTAAAAGCTTTTGGTATCTTCGATATGTGGAGATAGGGTATTTCGATAATTGCTCCAATGACATAGAGACAGCCTTCGAACTAGATATTGAGCTATCTTGTGTCTTTGGAATGGCACATACCATTGGCTCCTTTTTTATTTCGATTGTTTTAAAATCACCAGAGGCAAAGGGGGTACGAAGAAATGCTGCATCGATTACTTTTGTATCAAGTAGATGCTGCAGTTCAAATGTGGAGCCATCATAGATTTGGAAACGAACATCAGGATTGGCATCGGAAAATCTCGCAAGCATGTTTAATACAACAGGAATAGTAGATGGTGTGAGTCCCAGGGAAAAGGTCTTTTGCAAACCTGCCTTTGATACTTCTACCGCGGTGTTTTCAGCTAGCTCAAGGATTCTACATATTCGTTGGTAAAAGATTGTACCTGCATCTGTTAGAGTTACATGCTTTGTTCCTCTAGTGAAAAGTGAGGTGCCAAGCTCTTCTTCTAGCTTTTTCATGGACATGGAAAGTGGAGGCTGGCTCATATGAAGTAGCTTAGCAGCCTGATTAATACTACCGGTATCAACAATAGTTTTAAAGTATTCCATTTGCTTTAGATCCATAGTGGTGCCTCCTATAACTAGATATATAAATTATATATAGTTTATCTATATTTTTGATATTTTACATATAACTAACAAGAGTATAAACTATATGCAGTATTGAAATCAACGGAGGAGAAGAATGAGCGCAGCAAATGCAGATTTTTTAAAGGGATTTTTTCAAAAACAGAAGGATGAGAAACTAGAAAGATATAGTCATTTGAATCATAACGTAAAGAAGGGGCAAATACTTTTTGTGGGCTCATCTTTAATGGAGCAATTTCCAATTAATGAAATAGCCATGACACACGGATTGATCAACATCATTTACAATAGAGGCATTGGTGGATATACAATTCCAGAAATGATTGATTCCATGGATACGCAAATATTTGATCTAGAGCCTTCGAAGATTTTTATTAATATAGGCACAAACGATATTAGTATTCCAGACGAAACCAAAGACAAATTGGTGGATGACTATAAAACAGTTCTGACTGAGATAAAGCATCGCCTGCCAGAGACCAAGGTATATTTGATGGCATATTATCCAGTTAATATGAAGGTGGCTGAAAAACAACCATGGCCAGATGCTAAAAGGGCTGTACAGCTCAGAAAAGAACGCTTAGAGGAAGCCAACAAAGCCATAGCAGATTTAGCCATGGAATTTGGTTATAAATATATTGATGTTAATAATGGTTTAACAGACGAAAATGGGGAAACAAAAGAAGAGTATTCCATTGACGGAATACATATGTGGTCTGATGCTTATGAGGTGGTTTTTGCAAATATGAAGGATTATATCCTGGAATAATTGGAGCTTATAAGCGATGAGAAAAGTAGATTTTGAACATGGACGAACACTTACAAATATTATGGCTACGGCAATTCCAATGCTAGTAGCTCAGATATTGAATCTTCTCTACAATATTGTAGATAGAATTTATATTGCACGAATTCCAAAAATTGGAACAGTTGCATTGGGTGCAGTAGGACTTTGCTTTCCAATAGTAATTCTCGTCACCGCATTTACGAATATGTATGGTGGCGGTGGTGCACCTCTTTTTTCCATAGCAAGAGGACGCAAGGATGAAAAGGAAGCTGCCCGTATTCAAAACACATCATTTTTATTGATACTAGTAACAGCCGTAGCTTTAATCTTAATTGGTGAATTATTTGGTAGGGGCATTCTTACAGTATTTGGAACCTCAGACAATTCTATGGTATACGCACTACCTTACCTAAGAATCTACCTGTTAGGTACAGCATTTTCCATGATTGCAACAGGAATGAATCCTTTTATCACAGCCCAAGGCTTTTCCGTTGTTGGAATGACAACTGTTATTGTTGGTGCAGCAGCTAATATCATTTTAGATCCTATATTTATTTTCTTATTTGGACTTGGAGTTCAGGGCGCGGCTATCGCAACTGTTATTTCTCAGGGATTATCAGCTTTATATGTAACACGATTCCTATTTGGTCCAAAATGTGACTGTAAGCTTGAAATAATGAGTATTGACGAGATTCAAAAATGCGGTCCTGCTGCCAAGAGAATCATCACACTTGGTACAGCTTCATTTATGACTCAGTTTACAAATGCAGTAGTTCAGATTTCCTGCAACAATGTACTTGCCAATGTAGGTGGTGACATTTACGTTTCTGTAATGACCATCGTAAACTCTGCAAGACAGATGATGGAGACACCAATCATTGCCATAACAGAGGGTTCTTCTCCAGTAATCAGCTACAACTACGGAGCAAGAAAGTACGCCAAAATTAAAAAATCTATTGTCATCATGTTTGCCCTCACCATGGGTTACACCCTATGCATGTGGGCAGTAATCAGACTTGCTCCAGCTATGATTATCGGAATCTTTTCAAGTGACAAAACAATACTTGGGGATGCAGTACCTGCATTTAACCTATACTTCTCAACCTTTGTATTCATGGTATTCCAATACTGTGGACAAATCGTATTCAAAGCATTAGGACGAAAGGGACACGCTATATTCTTCTCCCTATTCCGAAAGGTTGTAATTGTAGCCCCACTCACCTACATACTTCCATACGCTTTTCACATGGGCACCAACGGAGTGTTTGCCGCCGAACCAATAAGTAACGTAGTGGGTGGTATGGCATGTTTCATCACAATGCTACTTACAGTAAGGGTTATGTTCCAACGTGAACAGAGTCTCGCCCAACTACAATAAGGGGCTGTGAATAGTAAGAATTAGGGGTTTGGGTTGGGCGAGATGCCCAGCCTTATTTTATGTCGTATTTTGACAAAAAGATGTCGGGTTTGCCTACGTGAATAAGAGGGGAAATCGTGTTATAGTTCAAAGTAAGGATATTTTTGATAGTTGGAGGAGACTTTGAAATGATTATAACACGTGCAAAACTCAATGGAATCGTGAATCCTTTGGGATATAATTTTGAAAAATTGATTGCTAGCTGGAATGTTGAGCAGGCTGAAAGTAAGACATTAAAAAATGGCGCACTTGAGGTAGCTAGCGATATCGCATTTACGGATATTCTATATAGAAAAGAATCTGCTAATCTGGATCAGATAGGTGAAGTGATTGATATAAAGCTTCAGCCTAGAACTAGATATTACTGGAGGGTGACTATCACTGGAGATACAGGTGAAGCTGCAACCTCAGAGATACAGTGGTTTGAAACTGGAAAGATGGACGAGGCATGGACAGGTAAGTGGATTGCTGCTGAGGAAAATGCAGAGTTTCACCCAATATTTGAAAAGCAGATTGTTTTAAAGGATAAGCCAGTGAAGGCACGCCTTTATGTGAGCAGCCTAGGTGTATTTGAGGCGTATATAGATGGCAATAAGGTAGGAAATGAGATTCTTACTCCATATATCAATGACTATGAAACTGGCATGGAGATTATTGCTTTTGATGTGACAGAGCAGCTTGAAAAGGAGAATACTCTTGATATACAGGTTGCCAAGGGCTGGTACATGTCAAACTTTGGTCTAGAGGGAGGCTACAATTTTGGCGATAGAATGGCTGCTATTGCAGAACTTCATGTTGAGTATGCTGATGGTACTACAGAGCTTATAGGAACTGATTCTAGCTGGAAGGTACTAAAGAGTGATGTGACAGAGTCAGGTATTTATTATGGTGAGGATTTAGACAGAACTGTTGGCACACCAGAGGTTGGCAACGCAGTGGAAATCCAGCCTAGGGAGAAGCTTCTTGATAGATATAGTATTCCTGTTGTTGTAAAAGAGGTTTTAAAGGCAAAGGAAATTATTAAGACTCCTGCAGGTGAGACAGTTATTGATTTTGGTCAAAACCATGCAGGCGTTATGGAAATTGATGCCGATTTTCCAGCAGGAACTGTTATTACTATTGATTGCGGTGAGGTTCTTCAGGGTGGTAATTTCTACAATGATAATTATAGAACTGCTCGCTCAAGATTCGTGTATACCTCTGATGGACGTAAGGAAACCGTGCATCCTAGATTTACATTCTTTGGATATAGATATATTAGAATCCAGGGCTGGGTAGGAGAGTTAACACTTGATAAGGTTCGCTCTAACGTAATCTATTCTGATATGGAGCGCACAGGTTTCATCGAGACAAGTAATGAAAAAATTAATAGATTATATGAAAACTGTATCTGGGGTCAGAAGTCAAACTTTATTGATATGCCAACAGACTGTCCACAGCGTGATGAGAGACTTGGCTGGACTGGTGATGCCCAGGTATTTTCACAGACAGCCAGCTACAACATGGATACAAGAGCGTTTTATAAAAAGTTTTTACGTGACCTTAATTTAGATGCAAAGCGTCATGAGGGTGCAGTGGCTAGCTTTTTGCCAAATACAGCAGGCAATCTTGCTGGAGGAGCAAGTATCTGGGGTGATGTTGGAACCTTCGTTCCAAACGTTGTCTACAATACCTTCGGCTCACTTGCAGATGTGGAAGAGTACTACGAGATGATGCGAAATTGGGTTGAGTACATGCATCGTAATGATAAAGAGCATGGAGATAAGGGATATTTCTTGCTTCCATTCCAGTTCGGAGATTGGTTAGGTCTTGATGGCATTACAGAGCAGAGCTTTAAGGGCGGCACAAATGATGATTATCTTGCATCGATTTATTACTATCGCTCAACATTAATCACAGCTCAGATGGCAGAAAGACTTGGTAAGAAGGATGATCAGGAAAAGTATGAGGCTCTTGCTGCAAAGATTAAAAAGGCTGTGTTGGATGAATATTTCACACCAACCGGAAGACTTGCTTGTGATACACAGGCAGCGTACATCGTAGCATTAGCATTCGATGTTTATGTAGATAGGGACAAGCTGGTAGAACAATTTATTGATAGATTAAAGAAGGATTCATTCCAAATTAAATGTGGATTTGTGGGAGCTCCACTTCTTTGCACAACTCTTGCAAAAATTGGACGCATGGATTTGGCATATCACTTCTTGTTTAATGAGGGCTTCCCTAGCTGGCTCTACTGTGTAAACTTAGGGGCTACAACAATTTGGGAGCGTTGGAATTCTATTTTAGAGGATGGCAGCATTTCTGGAACAGGAATGAATTCTCTCAACCACTATTCATACGGAACAATCGTCCAGTTTATGTATGAATACATCGGAGGAATAAGACCTGCTTACCCAGGCTTTAGAAAGGCTATCATTGCTCCTGAGCCAAGCATGAAGTTTAGATATTTTAATTCAAGCATTAACACAGCATCAGGAAGATATGCTTCTAATTGGAAGATTAGCGAGGATGGCTTACTCACATTAAATATCGAAGTGCCATTTAATGGAAAGGCAGAGGTGATTCTTCCTAGATTTAGCACAAACAAGCTAAAGGCTGAGGGAGTGGACATTTCAGAGATTTCTGAGGAAGGTAAAATTGAGGTTTCGGCTGGTTGCTATAATATCAGCTATATGCCATCACAGGATTATCGCAAGGTATACTCAAAGGCTACAAGACTTGCAGAATTAGAATCAGATGAGGAAGTAATGGCAATTCTTGAAAAAGAGCTACCTGCAGCCTATGGAATAATTGTCAGCCATGATAAGGAAAATGGAACTGTTACACTTGGAGAGCTTCCATTTATCTTCTACCTTGGCTGTACACCAGAATTGGTAAATCCTATAGCAGACAGAATTTGCAATTTAACTAGATGGTAATAAATGAGAGGGTAATTTAGATGTTAAAAACAAATTGGAATGATAATTGGTTATTTTGGAACAGTAAGGATGCATTTGCTCTTGTATGGGATATACCAGAGATGGCAAGAAAGGTTACACTCCCACATGATGCCATGCTAGAAAATGAGCCTAATCCTGATTCTTTGAATGGAAATAATACAGGATTTTATGATGGTGGTTCTTATACATATGTAAAAATGTATGAGTCAAAGCCGGGGGATAGACAAAGAAATATTATGCTTCAGTTTGACGGAGTTTATATGAATACTTTTGTTTATGTAAACGGTCAGCTTGCGGTCAACAGACCTTATGGCTATTCACAGTTCTATGCACCAATTTCTCATCTTCTTAAGGAAGAGGGGGAAAACGAAATTCGCGTGCAGGTCAGAAATGGTGCCATGGGAAATTCCCGCTGGTATTCAGGAAGTGGCATTTATAGAGATGTGTATCTGTTAACCTCAGGTCCTACCTATATAAAGGAAGAGGGGCTAAAGGTAGTTACAGAAAATTGCAATAAGGATGAGGCTACCATCAAGCTTACAGCAGATATAGTTAACAAGGATTTTGAGGCAAAGGAGCTATATGTTCTATATGCAGTATTCGACAAAGCTGGCAAGCTGGTAGGTGAAGAAAAATCATTCATTTTTGTAAAAGGTGGAGAGTCCAAGCAATCAGTTGCAAGAATCCATATCGATAATCCAGATCTTTGGTCAGAGGATACGCCTGATTTATATAGTGTTAAAGTTACACTTATAGAAAATGAAGGTCAGATTGATTCAGATGAAACAACATTTGGAATTAGAACATTATCATTGGATGCAGCTCATGGTCTTAGAGTTAACGGAAATACGGTAAAACTAAGAGGAGCATGTATTCATCATGATAGCGGAGTGCTTGGAGCCAAAACATACTATGAGGTTGAGTATCGTCGTGTGAAAATCTTGAAGGAAGCAGGATTTAACGCTATAAGAATGGCTCATCAGCCAGCAGCGCCAGCTCTACTTAGAGCCTGTGATGAGCTTGGAATGTACGTAATGGATGAGACCTTTGATATGTGGACCAGAGCAAAATCTGATTACGATTACAATCTTTTCTTCACAGATTGGTGGGAAAAGGATGTTACTGCTATGGTGATGAAGGACTACAATCATCCATCTGTTATCCTTTATTCTATCGGAAATGAGATTCCAGAAATCGGAACAAATGCAGGTTCAAGCTTGGCAGCTGAAATTAGTGAGCTATGTCATAAGCTGGATAATAGCAGATACACTCTTGCTGGTATTAACGGCGTGTTTGCTGCAGGAGACAGTGTTCCTCAAATAACAGCAGACGTAGCCGGAGAGGTTGCAGCCACAGATGATTCTGTAAATGTAAATGATTTCATGACAATCATGGATAAGTACATGGATAGAATTGTTGTACATCCATGTATTACAGCAACTCTTAAAAAGGCGTGTGCTGCTACAGATATTGCCGGCTACAATTACATGACAGCTAGATATGCTCTTGATGCCAAGGAAGAACCAAATCGTATCATGGTGGGCTCAGAAACATATCCACCTGAGATTGCTACAAACTGGAAAGAGATTATGAAATTTCCTCAGGTTATTGGTGATTTCACATGGACAGGTTGGGACTACCTTGGTGAGGCTGGCGTTGGCATTCCAGCATACAAATGGGGCGAAGGTGGATTTGGAACCCACTATCCAGCAAGACTTGCCTATACAGGTGATATTGATATTTTAGGTTTCCGTCGCCCGCTTTCATACTATAGAGAAATCGTATTTGGTCTTAGAAAGGCTCCTTACATTGCGGTTCAGGATCCTAATCACTATGGAGAGAATCTTATCAAGACTCCATGGGTAATGAGTGATTCCACATCTAGTTGGAATTTCAAGGGCTGTGAGAATAAACCGGTTATCGTAGAAGTGTACTCAAATGCTGATGAGGTTGAGCTTTTCTGCAATGATAATTCTATTGGTAAAAAGCAGGTAACAGCTGAAGACAACTGCCGCGTATTATTTGAAACAACATATCAGCCTGGTACATTGAAGGCAGTTAGCTATGTGGCTGGCAAAGAAACCGGAGAATATGAGATTTCTACTGCTTCAGGCAATGTGCGTCTCAAGGCAGAGTTTGATGAGAACACAAATGAAAATTCTAATATCGTATTTGTAAATCTTACACTTGAGGATGCAGCTGGAAATGTATTTACAGATGCTGATGTGGAAATCAATCTTGAACTTGAGGGTGATGGTGAATTACTTGGATTTGGTTCGGCTAATCCAAAGGCACTTGATGATTATACAAGTGGCAAAGCCTCTACATTCGAAGGTAGGGCTATGGCAATCATTAGAAGAGCTTCTAAGGAGAAGCTGGTTCTAAAGGCTAACGCCGGCGAAACAATAAAAACAGAGCTTACAATTTAAAATAAAACTATAGAACGATTAAAAGCTAGGAGCATATCAAATTGATATTTCTCCTGGCTTTATTTTTTTTATAGCAACTATTTCTATATAGTCAGGGTATTCCTAGTACAAAGAAACACAAATACGAATTTTTCACACTATGATGATATATTAAGCGTAGATGTAGCTAATTTCGCAGGAGGTAGAGGATATGCCAGGTTATAATAAAAATGATTTGACAACAATTAGAGCTATAGAGATAGCACTTTCAAAAAGACTTGATGGCATAGATATTGAAAAAGTTAAATCTAAAGATATACAGGTATATCTAGGCGTAATTTATGCCTATACCGTAACTAGAAAGGCTGACTGGGATGCGACCATGAAAGAACTTTCTGCTGATAAAGAAAAAAATGCCGAAGTATTAGATTCTTTAGAAAAGATTCTTAGAACTCAAGATCTCCTAGAAAAGGAGTTTCAGAAGAAACGTGAAGCAACTGAAAAAAGATATGAGGAATTGGCAAAAGAATATAATTCTCCAGAGGAGTTAGAAAAGCAAAAACAAATTTTGGAGGCAGATTTAGCTAAGCGTGAACAGTATAAGAGAAACCTTATTGTTAATCCACCAGTAAGAGATAATAATCCAAAACCTCGTAAAAAAAGAAGTGATAAGTTTGTATACAAGAACGATAATCCAAAACCTAGTAGTCAGTTAGAACACAACGTAATGAAGGAGGCTTCATATACAGATGAAAAAAGGAGACAGTCAAAGAAGGCTAAATACGATGAAGCGCTTCTAAAATACAACCTTACCGAGAAGCATCAGGGACTTGCAATCAGAAAATATAAATATGAAGATATAATTAAAAAGGAAGACCAAATATTATTCTCAAAGAGAAATTTTACAGAAATGGTTGATGTTGTATGCGCAGAAGTTGAAGAAGGCTTGAACGAATCAATAATAAGTGCATCACAAAATAAAGATAATAAGATAAGTCAAGCAGAAAAAGACTATAGAAAAAAGATAGACAACATTATAAATGAGGATGAATACAAAAAGGCTTCAAAGGAAGAAGCACCTAAAATATTAGAAAGACGAACTACTGAGATATATGCACAAATGAATAATGATCCCCAATTAAAAGCAAAGAAGGAACAGATAGAGGCGGAATGGACTGAAAAAGTTAATAAATATGTCAAAAAAGCAGATGATGCAACTAAAGAATTATGGGCAGAGTCATTAACCCATTCACTGGAAAGTAGAAAGAATCGACGTAGAGAGTATGCGAAGGATTTCTGGGATGAAGTAAGACATGAATGGGGCATTCTTAATAATAAAAAGGGGTTTGAAAAAGTAGAAGTTAAACATTTGAAGTCAGCTATTAAAGCTGATGCTGATACTAGAAAGGAAAGGATAAAGAGGGCAATAGATAATAAGGAGGTAAAGGTTGTTCCTAATGTAATTGGTGCTAACAAGACAGAATTCAAAAGTGCAGAGATTAAGCCTTCGGTATCTAATGTTTTTCCTAAACTTGAATTTGAAACTAGAGTGGTAACAGTTAATGATCAAAGAACAACAATTGAACTACAGCTCGCTGAAAAAAAACAAGAAGCGGCTAAAGATGATGTTAAATTAGAGAAAAAAATAACAACTAATCAAGAGCACGCTAGCGGGGAACAAAAAAAGGCTGTAGAAGTTGTAAAATTAGAGGAAAGAATATCAACTAATAAAGGGCTCCTTGGAAGAATAGAAAAAATGGCTAATGATGATGTACATTTAGATAAAAACATGTATTACAAAGCAAAAGGTGGATTTGTTGGGGATGAAAAGACCACTTATGTTATGTCAGGTATCAATAGCTATAAGAGAATTTCTCAAAGGGAAGTAGCTGCATGTGAATTTACTTTTTATCAAGATAAAAAAGAGTTCAGAATTGGAAAAGAGGATCATTTTATTAGACTACAAGCCATACATAATCTTCTAAGAAAGAATAAAAAATTTGGTTTAACATCGAATTCTAAGGAGTATGAAGATGTACTAAATAAACTAGACGAATTTGAAAAGGCGGTCAAAGAAAACGGTTGGGATAGATTGTTGGCACCAGATAAGCAAGATATTACTAAACTATCTCCTGAAGAGCTGCAGGCTAGACATAAAATGGTTAATAAGCTACATGAAGTGTATATGACTGGCAGAGATTATATGATTGCCAAAGGACCACAAGCAAAGAGTTGGGGACATGGTCAAGCTAGATATGAACTTATGTATATGCTTTGTAATGAGATATATACTTTTGGTGGGCATGCAGCAGAAGCTGAGTCTAGACTTAATGTAGTTTATAAGGCTATTGATGAAGATAAAATCACATTAAGCACTTATACTAAACAGATTAGTAATCAGGCTGATGCAACTGAGAGACTTAATATAAAGTACCGAAAATACATATCTGACGAAATTAAGAAGATTAACAGCAATAAAGTAATACCTAATGATTTAGACAATGTAGCTAATAATCAAAATAACAAGGAACAGATTAACAACATTAATAGAAATCTTATTATGTAATCAAAAGCAATTTATAGAAGAAGCAGGGAAAATGGTTCCCTGCTTCTTTTTCTAAATTAAGTGCTTCATCTAAAAATATGTAGGATTCTATAGAAAATATAACATTAAAAGTTGGCGGAACCCATACTATAATCCTAGTTACAAGGAAGAAAACTATAGAACTTGTGGAGGTTAAAAAATGTCTAGAATTAATTTATTCACGGTAATGCTTTTATTTATGCAGGCAATGAATTTGATGACACTGTTTGTTTCAGTGCCTGATTTTTCTTCAAGCCAGAATATAATTAAATTCTTTTGGCCAGGGGGACTTGCATTAATCGCTTTTATTTTTGGCCAACTGACAAAGCCTAGAGCATAGAGGACTGTAGTTTTAGAAAAAGAAGGAGAAAAACTTATGGGAAACTCAAATCAAAAACCTGAAGTTTCAAACGCTTTTGCATGGTTCCATGCAACTTCAGTGAATGGTGGCGCAATGGCAATCGCCGCTACAATTGCTACTTATTTTTCATTGTACGTTCAGGAGACAATTGGAATTACAGCAGCACAATTGGCAGTTATCATGTTTATCTGCACACTTTGGGATGCTATTAATGATCCAATCATGGGTGTTATCTGCGATTCTTTCACTCCAAAGTGGGGTCGCTATAGAACTTGGTTTACATTTACACCAGTATTCTTATTGGTAGATATGTTCTTATTGTTCTCAAACCCTAGCTTCATTCAGGGCAGCACAACAGCAAAATGTGTTTACGTGTGTATAACATATATGTTCTATGGAATGATTGTTACTGCATACACAATGCCTCAGATGGCTATTCTTCCTGCTATGACAAAGAATGATCAGGAAAGAAATAGCGTTATCGCTAAGGGCGCTGGCGTTTGCGCACTTATGTTTACAATCGCTTCTACATTCTCAACACAGCTTGTAGAAATTTTTGGAAGCTATCGTAACTTAATGTGCTTCTATGCAGTATTTGCAGTTATCTCATTCTGGGGATTATTCAAGACTTCAGAGGAAAGATACGTTCTTCCTAAGGATCCAAATACAACAGGTATCAAGCAGCTTGGATATGTATTCCGTCATAAGGAAGTTTGGCCAGTAATGCTTTGCTGGTGCTTAGCTTCTATCTCTTATGGATTTATGTTTTCATCATCTGTTTACTATGCACAGTACATTCTTGCAGCTGACAAAATCAATGCTGGACTTGCAACAGGAGCATATCAGACAGAGGAAGAAATCGGTGGTTTTATCGGTAGCACAATCGGCTCAACAATTTCTACATACATGGGATTTATCTCAGTAGGTGCTTTAGTTTCAATGGTATTTTTAATGCCAATTTTCTTAAAGACCTTCAAGACAGGTTGGAAGACACTTTTAGTATCACAGGTTGGTACAGTAATTTGCTACGTAATTCTTTTCTTCACAGGAAGAATGAATTTCTTATATTGCTGCATCCTTTCATTTGTAGCTACAGTAATCGGTGCTATGGTTAATGCAGTTGTAAATGTACTTGTAAATGACACAATCGACTTTGTCATGCTTAAGGAAGGCAAGCAGCTTTCAGGTGTAGTTTCATCTATAAAGGGATTTGCTCAGAAGTGTGGTAATACTGTAACAAATTCAGGTATGCTTGCAATTCTTGCTATCTGTGGCTTTGATGCACAGAATGGACCTTTAGGTCAGGTGGATTCAGCAATAGTTGGTACAAATGTAGTTCGTTTCCTTGTACCAGCAATTGTTTCAGGAATCATCATTTTATTAATGGTATTCTATCCAATTAAAAAGTATTTCCCTGAAATTGAGGAAATGAAGAAAAATATGCACGCTACAGGCGCTTTGGAGGAAGACTAAAAGTTATGAATTTTGCAATGCTTAAAAATGCACCATTTTCGCTGAATGATTCTCAGATAGAATGGGTAAAAACAACAATTGAAAAAATGTCGGATGAAGAGAAAATAGGTCAGATTTTTTGTCCTATAAGTGGAGATACAGAGCCAGAGAAAATCAAGGCATTTGTAGATGAATTTCATCCAGGCGGAGTATTATACAGACCAATGCCAGCAAAGGTAATCCAGAATTGTCATAGGAGTTTTCAGGAAAATTCTGATATTCCAATGCTTTTGGCAGCAAATCTGGAGTCAGGTGGTGTAGGCATTGCAAGTGATGGTACATATTACTCTAGACCTATGGGAGTAGCAGCTACAGGTGATAGTAAAAACGCCTATCGCCTTGGCTATATATCAGGAAAAGAAGCAAAAGCTGTAGGCTGTAACTGGTCATTTGCACCTATTTGCGATTTAGATAAAAATTATTTGAATCCTATTATGAATGTGCGCACCTTTGGTGATAACGTAAATGCGGTAATTGAATGTGTAAAAGAGCAGCTAAAAGGTCTTTCTGACAATGAAGTTGCAGCTGCAGCAAAGCACTTTCCTGGAGATGGAGTTGATTTCAGAGATCAACATTTGGTTGCTTCAGTCAACAGTCTTTCTGTTGAGGAATATGATGAAAGCTATGGAAAAATCTGGCAGGAGGTAGTTAACACAGGAATCTTGTCGGTAATGGTTGGACATATTTTACAGCCAGCCTATAGCAAATATTTTAATCCAGAACTTAAGGACGAGGAGATTCTTCCAGCAACACTTTCAAAGGAGATTCTTCAGGGACTTCTTAGAGGAAAGCTTGGATTTAATGGAGTTATCGTTACAGATGCAACCCCTATGTTAGGATTTACAGCATCAATGAAGAGAAGTGAATCACTTCCAGCATGTATTATGGCTGGGTGCGATATGATTCTTTTCAACAAAGATATCAGAGAAGATTATCAGTATATCAGGGATGCCCTTTCAGATGGCCGTCTTACAAAGGAACGACTTGATGAGGCAGTTTTAAGAATTCTTGGAATGAAGGCTGCTATGAATTTACCTGAGAAAAAGGCAGATGGCATAATCGTTCCAGGTGATGAGGCTCTTTCAGACGTAGGCTGCAACCAGCATAAGGAATGGACAAAGCAGTGCGCAGATGAGGCAGTGACACTAGTCAAGGACACACAGAAGCTATTACCTATTTCACCTGATAAATATAGGAAAATTCGTCTTTATTTAATTGAAGATAGAGTCGGTGGTGGATTTAAGGATGGAGATAGTGAAATCAATCGATTCAAGGAATTGCTTGAAAAGGAAGGATTTGAAGTCAGTGTTTATGACTATAGCAAGCCTGATTTCTACGAGATGTTTGAGTCCGGAGTGGGATATGCAAAGGAAAAGTTTGATCTTGCAATATATGTTGCCTGCATCGATACAGCAAGCAATCAGGCAGTTCGTCGTATTGACTGGTTGCATTTAATGGCAGCAGATGCGCCATGGTTTGTGGAAGAAATTCCAACAATGTTTATATCTTTGGCAAATCCTTACCATCTTGTGGATGCACCAATGGTAAAAACATTTATAAACGCCTACACACCTACAAAAGAGGTATGTGAGGCAGTAATTGAAAAGATTATGGGTCGCTCAGATTTTAAAGGACAAAACCCAATTGATCCATTCTGTAATATATGGGGTAGTAGATTTTAAATAAACTATTAAGCTCTTTCTTCTTGTTCTGTAGAGAATGGGATGAAAGGGCTTTCTTTTTTATAATTCTTTCTATACTCTGCAGGAGAGCATTTGTAGGTCTGGCGGAAAACTCTAGAGAAATGATCTGCAGAGTTGTAACCGATTTGTTCAGCAATTTCATTAATTTTCAGGTCAGTATTGATTAGGAAGCTGACCGCATCCTTCATTCTGAGATTCTTAATAAGTTCTGTAAATGTTTCCCCTGTATTTTGCTTAATCAATGTACATAGATGAGGCTCGCTATAATGGAAAAAATCAGCCAGCGAAGACAGAGTAATATTTTGATAGTTGTGCTGGATGTACTGAAGCACAAGTGAAAAATCTGAGCCAATCTCATAATTGTAAAAGGCTATAGTTTTGCTGTAGTTTCTAAGAAGGTTACAGAAAAATAAATTAATAATACTAATGCAACAGCCGTTACTGTATTCATCATTTTTGGCTGATTCAATCATCAATTTTCTAAGGAGAATACGACACTCTAAGTTGTTTCCAGTAAAAAGCATTAGGTAATTTGAACGTCCATCATTTTTTAGCATTTGTCTAAAGAAGCCAGAAAGCAAATCCTGATGACTCATTATAGATGAAAAAGTACTATCAAAGGTACTGCGTCTAATGCAGACAGTATGAACGATAGAGGTTTCATCATTTATTAAAAAATCATGCTTTGAGCCTGGGGCAATAATACATACTTCCCCTTCATGCATAACATGCTTTGTTTCTTCAAAATAAAATTCAGCCTCGCCCTTTACTACAAAGTCCAGTTCGAAATAATTGTGTGAATGTGAATATCGGCGTGTAAATCTAGGATGTCTTATGGTAAAAACATCATAGAAATTAGGAATCATTTTTTCTTCTAATACAAGAGGATTGTTGGCGTCCTGTGGGCGCACTGAAATAGGCATAGTATCTACGATTTTATCAAATTCTTCATCGGACATTCCCTGAGCCTCGTCTGGAATACGAACTCCAATTGGGGAAGCTTCCATTAAACCTTTCTGTTCCATGCGAGAAATCATCTCCATGAACTGAAGGTTTAATCCAGTTCGCTTATGGTACTCATTCATTTGTTCCTGAAATTTGCCGTATGTAGTATAGCCTTGCATAAATCCTCCAATAGCTGAAAAAATATCGTATGTTTAGAAAATACCTGTACATATAATAACATAGAAAGCTTATTTTGATTACTTTTTCAAATATATTGATTGATTATTTCATGTGAAAAATGGTCGGATGACAATAATATGATACCTGAAGCATTTGTTTGTATAGATTGGGAGGTAGTGGAATGTTAGGAATCAAATCGATAACTGTTAATTATCAGTGTGAGCCTTCTGGGATAGTTGGTCCTATTCAAGTAGGCTGGAAGCTAAAAAGTGATGAGAGAAATGTAAAACAGCTTGCTTATCACTTATTAATCAAGGATGGGGATAAAACAGTATATGATAGTGGAAAAGTAGAAAGCGAAGAGTCTGCTCATGTTTATATTAATGAGAAATGGGATGATATTCGTAAATACGATATCGAAGTGAAGGCATTCACGGAAAAGACAGAAACTGATTGGGCTAAAAGCTATTTTGTTTCAGGTTATCAGGATATTAGCGCCTGGACAGGAGCATTTGTAACAGCAGAGCCTTTGGCTGATGCAGATGAAAGCTATGGAACCCTAGTACGAGATGAATTCACAGTAGAAAAGGAAATTGACAGAGCTTATTTGGTAAGTACTGCCCATGGACTTTATCGTCCATTTATTAATGGAAAAAAGGTTGGAGAGGATGAGTTGACTCCAGGATGGACATCCTATAATAAAAGACTTCAGTATCAGACTATTGATGTGTCGAACGTGATAAAACAGGGGCGAAATGCATGGGGCGCAATGCTTGGTGCAGGCTGGTTTAAGGGTGACATGAGTTTTAACCACAAGCGCAACCTATATGGAAAGCAGACAGCTTTTGGTGGTCAGATAATTATTGATTATAAGGATGGAAACAGAGAAGTTATCTCTACAACAGATAAATTTAAGGGTCATAAATCTCCAGTTATTTTTTCAGAGATATATGATGGTGAAATCTATGATGCGAGGCTAGAGGAAACAGGCTGGTGTGAAGCAGGATATGACGACAGCAGTTGGATTAAGACTGAAGTTGTTGCAAGAGATATAAAAACCTTGGTACCACAGGAAGGACATGGGGTTAGAGTTATTACAAAGCTTCTTCCTAAGGAAATCATTACAACTCCTGAAGGTGATACAGTAATTGATTTTGGACAGAATTTGACTGGCTGGGTTGAGTTCTCTGTGGAAAATGCAAGTGAGGGTGATGAGGTAGAGCTAAATTGCTTTGAGGTATTAGATAGCAAGGGAAATGTGTATCTAGATAATCTTAGAGGAGCTAAGGAAACCGTAAAATATACATGCAAAGGTAGCAAAAAAGAAACATTTCACCCTAATTTTACTTTCATGGGATTTCAATATGTAAAAATAAATAAGTTCCCTGGTGAGATAAAAAAGGAAAACTTTAAGGCATACGCAGTTCATAGTGATATGACAGAGACAGGATTTTTTGAGTGCTCAAATAAACTGATTAATCAATTACAGCACAATATCAAGTGGGGAATGAAAGGAAATTTTGTAGATGTTCCAACTGATTGTCCTCAAAGAGATGAAAGACTTGGCTGGACAGGTGATGCTCAGATATTCTGCAGCACAGCTACATTTTTGATGGATACATACTCATTCTATAGTAAGTGGATGAAGGATGTTGAGGCTGATCAGGCTGAGGATGGTGCCGTTGCCCATGTAGTCCCAGATATTTTGACAGGATACAGTGAAGGGGACTGGCTTATGAAAAATGGTACAGCAGGCTCTTCTGCATGGGGTGATGTTGCCGTAATAGAGCCATGGACAATGTATCTGTATTATGGCGACACTTCTATAATAGAAAGACAATTTGATTCCATGAAGGCATGGATTGACTTTATGACCGCACATAGTAAAGAGGACGTTTTATTTAACTATGGTCTTCAATTTGGAGATTGGGTAGCTCTTGATGCCGAGGAGGGCAGCTACTTTGGAGCTACACCAGTAGAATACACCTGCAGTGCATATTATACATATGTGACAGGTTTGTTTTCTCAGATGGCTAAGGCAATCGGCAGAGATAAAGAGGCAAGTGAGTATGGCGCGCTTTATAATAGGTTAAGAAAATCATTTAATGATCACTTTGTAAACGATAAAAATGAGATTACTGTTGAAACTCAAACTGCTCAGATAGTAGCTCTGTACTTTAATTTAGTTGATGGCGAAGTTAGAAAAAATGCAGTGACAAAGCTTAAGGAATTGCTTGATAAAGAAAATGGTCATTTGGTAACAGGCTTTATTGGAACTCCATATATTAACCATGCACTTAGCGAAAATGGTTGTTTGAAGGAAGCTTATGATTTGTTACTCAAGGATGATTTTCCAAGCTGGCTGTATCAGGTAAAAATGGGTGCCACTACTGTATGGGAGCATTGGGATGGACTCAAGCCTGATGGCACAATGTGGAGTCCTGACATGAATTCTTTCAACCATTACGCATATGGATCTATTGGGGATTGGATTTATAAGGTAATAGGTGGAATTAAACCTGATGAGAGCAATCCTGGCTTCAAACATTTTTGTATTGCGCCTGAAATTGGTGGAGCTTTAGAATTCGCAAATACGAATTATGAAAGTGTTTATGGTACTATTGGTGTTAATTGGAAAAAGAGTAGCGATAAGGTGCAGCTACATATAACAGTGCCAGTAAATACTACGGCTACAGTTATTCTCAAGCATGCAAAAGAGGTTGAAAATTCAGATGGACTATCATTTACAGTTAATGCAGCAGGCTATATAGCTGAGGCAGGATCTGGAGAATATAACATTACCTATATAGAATAATAATAGAGTGATTTTTCAAGTGAAGTGATTGATTATTCCATGTTGATTATTTTTTACAAATGCTAAAGTTTATTCATAAGTTAAGTAGTTAATCCGCAGGATTACGAAGAAGAAATGGGAGGGTATTACATGAGAAACAAAAAGAAAATGTTAGTATTTCCTTTAGTTGCAGCAATGTCATTATCAATGGTTGGCTGCGGCTCAACAGAGGGAACAGAGGCTACAACAGGGGGCGATTCAGAGACAGTAGTTGCATCATCAGACGGTAATTGGAACTACGAGGAGGGTACTACAATTACAATGCTGATTGATACAGATATTACAGACACAGGTATTCTTGCTGTTTGTGATTTGGCTGAGGAGAAGCTTGGAATTAATGTAGAAATAGAGTATCGTCCAGGCGGTACAGATGGAGATAACATTGTAAAAACAAGATTAGCTTCTGGGGAAATGGCTGATATTTGTGGTTATAATTCAGGAGCTCTTTTATCAGCTCTTAATCCATCAGAGTATTTTGTAGACCTTTCACAGGATTCAAATATCATGGACAGACTTGATGAGACATATGCTTCATCAGTTACTGTAGGAAATGCTACATATGGTATTCCAGTATGTGCTTCACAGGCTGGTGCTGTAATGTACAGCAAGCCATTATATGAGAAATACAATTTGGAAGTTCCTCAGACATGGGATGAGTTCATGTCAAACTGCCAGGTACTTCAGGATGCTGGCGAGACAGCAGTAATTGGTTCATTTGCAGATAGCTGGACAACACAGGTTGTTTTCCTTGGAGACAATGCAAATGTAATGAACAAAGATCCAGAGTTTGCTACAAACCTTGCAGCAGGAACAACTACATATTCAGATAGTGAGTATGCTTTAAGATCATTTGAGAAGTGTACAGATCTCACAAAGTTCTACAACTCAGATTATCTTTCAACATCTTATGATGATGCTTGTGACATGATTTACAACGGCGAAGGTGGTCATTGGATTTGCTTAACACAGGCACTTTCAAATATCTATGAGTTATATGGAGACAACAGTGATATCGGTGTATTTGCAGTTCCAGCAGATACAGCAGAAGACACAAGACTTACAACTTGGATGCCAACATCTTTCTATGCAAATAAAAATAGTGAGAACTACGATGCTGTTATGGCGTTCATGGAGTTCTATATCAGTGATGAAGCATTAGATTGCTACACTAACGTAATCCTTCCAGATGGCCCATACTGTGTAAAGGGATACGAGTTACCAGACAATGCTTATCCAGCAGTTGCAGATGATATGCAGAAATATTTTGAAGATGGTAAGACTGGTCTTGCAATGGAATTCATTACAGATATCAAGGGCGCTAACTGTGCACAGATTTGCCAGGAAGCAGGCTCAGGCCAGACAACTGCAGCAGAGGCAGCAGAGAAATACGATGCAGATTGCTTATTACAGGCTCAGCAGTTAGGTTACGATTGGGCTCAGTAAATAGATTCAACAAATAGTTTTTCATTGAGAGGATGCATGAAAGTGCATCCTCTTATAAAAAGAGGGTAAAGGAAGGGTAATGTTATGGATAACAAAAGAATTTATCCAATATGGTTTTTAGCACCAGCAATGGTGATTTTCACAGTCTTTTTCCTTATACCAATTGCAATGTCTTTGATTTTTAGCATGATGAACTGGACTTTTACCGGTATGTCATGGGCTGGATTTAATAACTATATAACCTTTTTCAATGACTATTCCATGACAATTGGTATTAAGAATACTATCATTTATGCTTTTGCCACAATGGCAGCAAAATGTGTTTTGGGATTTTTGCTTGCTGTATTTTTGACAAGCAATATCAAATCAAAACATTTTTTGAGAAGCATCGCTTTTTTTCCAAATATTGTTTCAACAATCGCAGTAGGAATTACATTTACAGCATTAATGCATCCCTCAAAGGGCTTGATAAATAAGGCTCTTGCAGTATTTGGTATAACAGGTCCTGACTGGCTTGGAAATATTAACATCGCTCTTGGCAGTGTAATAGCAACAGATGTATGGAAGGGTGTTGGTGTTGCAACTGTAATTTACATTGCAGGAATCACATCAATAGATAAAAGCTACTACGAGGCAGCTTCAATAGATGGAGCAACTTCATTTCAACAGCTTATAAAAATAACAGTACCTCTTTGTAGACCATCAGTGAATTCGGTAATCATTTTAGCACTTACAAGTGGTATGAGATGTTTTGATCTCATTTGGTCAATGACAGGTGGAGGTCCTGGATTTGCAACAGATGTTATGGCATCAGTTGTTTATAAGAAATATGCAGCAGGCTATTACGGTCTATCAACAGCAGGAAATGTAATTATGTTTATTCTCATAGCTGTTATCGCATTTCCGTTACAGAAATTCTTACAGAGCAGGGAGGCTGAATAATGAATACATACAAAAAGAAACATCTCTTTGCCGATATAATTGGAATAATCGTAGGTTTTATAATATTCGTAATTCCGTTTTTATTTATGCTTGTTAACTCATTAAAGGAGCGAGTTGAAGCAAACCTACTTGACATAACAATACCAAAAACATTTGCTTGGTCAAATTTCGCAGAAGCATTTACTGCAAAGCACTACCAGATACTGACAGCATTCAAAAACAGCTTATTGCTAACTTTTTTTTCATTACTCTTCTTGATTGTGGTTGGTTCTATGGCAGGATATGTTATACAGCGTAGGAAGGATAAGCCAGTAACAATAATCAGTATGATTATTACCACAGGTCTTATGATTCCTGCAGCTGTAATGCCAACCATATGGTTACTCCAGGCGCTTCACATCTACAAGACCATGTTCAGCATGATTATGATTGAAACAGCCCTACAGATACCATTTACAGTTCTACTATACAGAGGCTTCATGTCTTCTATTCCTAGGGAACTAGAAGAGGCAGCTTACATAGATGGATGTAGCACCTTACAGCTTTTCAGACAGATAATATTCCCTCTGCTAAAGCCTGTAACCGCAACAATAATCATCTTAAATGCCTGCACAATATTCAACGATTTCACAAACCCATTGTACTTCCTTCCGGGTGCCGAAAACATTACCGTGCAGCAGACCCTATACAACTTTATGGGGCAATATTCCAGCTCCTTCAACCTACTATTTGCTGACGTAATTATAATCACTATCCCAATGCTAATAGTCTTTATCGTATTTAATAAACAGCTGGTAGCTGGCATGGTTGCAGGGGCAGTAAAAGGATAATTTTCGCGACGTTACAATTCCTATAAATTGTAACGTCGCGTTTTTGGACTTTACGCTTTTTGGTATGCTTGAGGTAATGTATAATGGCTGTGCTAGGAGTTTAAGGTTATGACATTTAAGAAGAGGTTTTTACGGATTTTATATAGTTTTGCAGGAGTAGCATGTCTGTTCATGGTGGTGGTGTATGGTTACATTGCAGGAAGAAATCGGACAGTTGAGACATATAACCTTTTGGAGCAGAATGCAATGGTGGTTTCTAATTCCTTTGCGTCGATTATTGATACCTCTAATAGTGCTATAAATTTGGTAATTTCGGAGCCTTCTATTTTGACGGCTATTAGGAATTTGAGTTCGGGGAAGACTGCAAGACTGACTGAGACAGAGAAATATTATAGTGATGAGTATACGTTGCTTAGGGAGCGTATTAATCTCTATTTTTTATATAAATATTGTTATAGGGTGCTTTTTTACAATTGGTCTGGAGATGTTATTGCCAGTAATTATTCAACTGGAAATAATCTGAATGTTGGTGTGGATATCAATGATGTTGATGGTGTGGAAGATTTGGCTGCAGGTGAGATTGTTGTTCTGCCAATGCATGATGATCAGTGGAATGTCAGGAATAAGCAGCAGGTAATATCTGTTGTTAAGAGGTTGGCTGGCAATAATATGGGTTACTTTGAGGTGCAGTGGCTTGAGAGTGATGTTGAAAAACTGATGTTGCCCTCAGATAATGAGTACCAGATTAGGGTCTTTGCTGAAAGCGGAGATGTTGTTTACTCAAGTGATGAGACCCAAATAAATGATTTTGATTTAATAGTGGATTCAGGAAAGAAAAAGGGTGTAATACGAACTGGCAATACACTTTTAGCTTATGTGAATCAGGATGGATATTATACGGTTATATCAACAGAGCTAAGTTTTTGGGAGACTATAGTGTTTCCGATTTTGCCTGCACTATTTCTTTTGATTGTTGTATTTTTAGGTATTTCGATTATTTTTGCAAATGTGGGTGCGGCTGCATTGGGAAGACCTATTAGTACATTGCAAAAGGCTATTACAAAAACGGATTACGATAACCTACTAAGGCAGACAATCGATGATGATGAAAAAGCGGATTTACAAAAGGTAAGTGAAATAGAAAATACCTACAAGATTTTTGAGTCAATGGTTGAGAGACTAGACGAATCAAAAAAGACTGCAGAGAAAATGTCATTCCTACAACTAAGAGCGCAGCTGGATTTGATGCAGGCTCAGGTGAATCCCCATTTTATATACAATGTTCTTAATATTATTTCTGCAAAGGGGCTTATGGCTGATGATGAGAGCATTTGCGATATGTGCGATAACCTTAGCAAAATCCTTAGGTATTCGACGAATGTCAAGGAGAAGGAAGCTACAATTCATGAGGAAATGGAGTATCTTCATGAGTATTTGATGCTTTTAAAAGCTAGATACGAGAGCCGCTTAGAGTATCATATCGAGGTGGATGACAAAATAGAAGATGAGATTATCCCAAAACTGGCATTACAGCAAATTGTTGAGAATGCTGTAATTCATGGTTTTTCTGATACGGCAGAGGTCATGCGTATTGAGATTCAGGGTAAACAGAGAAACACAGGTTGGGAAATCGACATCAGAGACAATGGTAAGGGAATAGAGCAGGACAGCCTTGCTGTTATGAAACAGCGAATAAATGAATTGAAAATTCAACTGGATGAAGGCAAGGAAAATGTGGAATTTGAAATTGGTGGAATGGGAATATATAACACATTTTCCAGATTATATCTTTTGTATCGAGAGAATCTTGTTTTCAAAATTCGCTCAGATGATACGGGAACAGTAGTAAAAATTGGTATTGAGAGAAGGGGTTAAATGATAGAGGAAACAAAACTATCAGCAGAGTGTAAATATCAGGTGTTGGTTGCAGATGATGAACCTGCAGCAGCACAGATGATAGAAAAAATAGTTAACACTAGAAGTAATGATTTTTATGTAAAGGGAATTGCACTAAATGGGCAGGAAGCTTTAGATTTTGTGGCAAATAATTATGTGGATTTGATTATTTCTGATGTGAGAATGCCTATGGTGGATGGAATATCACTTGTGACTAGGCTTCAGGAAAATCGACCAGAAATCGAGTCCATTATTGTAAGTGGATATCAGGATTTTGAATATGTGCAGGGGGCTCTTAGAGCAGATGCAAGTGATTATATTTTAAAGCCGATTACTCCTACCAAGATTATGGAGGCTCTTGAAAAGGTAAATAAAAAAATAGACAAGGCATACTATCAGCGTCGAAACAAATATTTAAAGATGATGGTAAAGGGACATAAATGTGCTGAAATCGCAGATTTTAATAGAGTATTTTGGTCAGACAATTATTATGTAGCAGTTGCAAGAAAAAATGGACTTATAACTAGATTTAGAGGTGGTGCCAATAGAGAAATATTCTCAGAGCAGCAGGAACAAATGATTATTTATGGTCGTGATGAACAGGAGATGCTTTTCATTTATCCCCAAGAGCTTGTATACACTGATTATGATTCTATGATGAATCGACAGTATAACAAAATGCTTGAGGATAACTCTTTTCTGACGATGGTGGTTTGTGAGGAACCAGTTGCAACATGTGATTTGGCTGACTATGTTTACCGCATATATCAGACCATGGATAGAGCCATCATTATTGGAAAAAACCAAAAGCTAGGACTTTGTGATAATGTGGTCAAGGAGGAGACAAACGAGGTCTCAAAGGAAAAGAAGAAGCTACTCCTTGAAATATCCACCAATAATTTGTCTAGATTGAATACAGAAATCAAGAGCCTGGTGGATGTTCTGGGGAAACAGGAGTTTACTCAGCTTTATGTGGAAAGTACTATCCGACATATTTTATATGAATTAAAAAATAACGATATGCTCACAAATTGGGATGAGCATTGGCTTGATGATATTTTCTGCGATGTCATTTCTATGGATGACTTAGCCAATAATGTAATTGACATCATCGACAATAATTTGAAGAAAACCAATTCAAATACTTGTTGTGATAAAAAGAGCTTGTATGAGGATATTGTAGGGTACATGGAAAAACATCTGAAGGATGATCTGTCAGTACAGAATGTCTGCAAGGCAAAGGGTATTTCACAGGCAACCCTTAATCGTTTATTTAGACAGTATGGAGACGATTCCTACAAAGGTTTTCTAACAAAGCTTAGAATTCAGGAGGCAGTTAAAATACTAGAGGACGTTCCATCTATGTCTATTAAAGATGTGGCTATGCAGGTAGGCTTCAATGACCAGTTCTATTTCAGTAGAGTTTTTAAAACAATTATTGGGAAAAATCCTAGCGAATATACTGGTTAAAAGAAGTATTTCCTCTGAAATTCTGAAAAAAATGTGAACGTAACATAATACACACAAATAGGATTTATAATTGTGCCTATAAAATTGAGTAATTATCCACGCTTTTTCGAGTAATGGAGGGATGACAATGAGGAGTAAGAAAAACCCGAATGGCACGATAGCTGGCGCTTTAAGAGAGTTTTCAGGAGGAACTATACGTATCTTCCTTGAAAGTGCCACTGTAATGATTGTATTTTTAGCAGTCATTTTCTACAATCTGTACACTTTCTACAATGTTCAGTTTGTAACTGAAACATATCAAATGGAGATTCGTAAGGATGTACAGACAATTAACAAACGACTTTTGTTTGCTGTGGCTTCTGATGACTCAGAAGTAACAACTGCCCAGAAAGAGGATTTGGAAGGTCGTTTCCCTAAAATTGAGGGCTACTTCTCCACTATTTCTTCTAACCTGAACAATGAGGAGTTAGGTTCTAGATTAGATACTAACTGGAAGGCATTTGAGGATGCATCATTTGAAATGCTTGCCATGGTAGAAGCCGGAGATATTAATGGCGCCTTAGAATATTACAATTCTACATTGAATGATGTATCTGAGACACTTGCAGATTCCCTTGATGAGACTGGTGAGCTAGCAAGTAGCGCTGCAGCCAACAAGTATCGAGCAATTCTTATAATCATAGCTGCAACTGTTATAGTTCTTGTGGTAGCAATTATATTTATCATTATGCTCAATAAAAAACGTAGTTCTGCAATGATTAAGAATATTGAAAATGATCTAGATATTCTTGCAGATGCTGCCGAAGAAATTGCCAAGGGCAATGTTCATGTAGACATTGACTATGACAATGACAACGAAATTGGACGCGTTGCCAATCAGTTAAAGATTGCAGTAGAATCCCTCACATACTATATAGATAAGATTGGCGAAGTAATGTCAACAATGGCAAATGGTAACTTCAACATTGGATTTGAACGTGATTTCTCAGGAGACTTCAAAGACATTCAATCTGCTATTGAGAGCTTCTCAAAACAGATATCAGAGTCAATGACAGAAATCATGGAAGTATCCGACATGGTATCCGATGGTGCTAACCAAATCGCAGGAGCTGGACAGAACCTTGCAGACACTGTTACATCACAGGCCAACATAGTTGAAGACCTTTCAGTAACAGTGAAAGACATCACAGACCAGATTTCAAACAACTCTACTGATGCCACAGCAATTTCAAAGGAAGTTGAAGTTGTTGCTCAAAACATCGTGGAAGGAAATCAGCGAATGCAAGATGTTGTAAACGCAATGGATGCAATTTCAGAGTCATCTCAGGAGATTTCCAAAATCATCGATACAATCAACGCCATTGCAGACCAGACCAACTTGCTATCTCTTAATGCATCAATCGAAGCAGCGAGAGCTGGCGAAGCCGGCAAGGGCTTTGCAGTAGTTGCCACCGAAGTATCACAGCTGGCAGGCCAAACAGTAGAAGCTGCTCAGAACACCGCAGGCCTCATTGGAGCATCCCTTAAGAGCGTCGAAGAAGGTATCGCAATAGCCAACGACACCGCCGAGAAGCTCAACGAAATGGTTACTCAGGTTCAAGGCATTGCTGAAAAGGTTAAGACTATTGCCGAGGCCTCAAACTCACAGGCCGTATCCGTCAAGGAAATGTCTTCAAACATCAACGAAATCTCATCCGTTGGTCAAAACAATGCAGCTACCTCTGAGGAATCACTTGCCCTCAGCTACGAAATGAACGAACACGCCAACTCCCTCAAGGGACTAGTCGAAAAGTTCGAACTCAAACGCTAATATCAACGCCTTGTAAGTCCTGGCCCGCCAAGATTTACAAGGCTTTCTTTATGCCTTCACACTTCTATTTTCAAAGCTCATTTGCCTCACTCCACACCAACATACTAAATCCACCCACCCCAGGCCGCCTGCCGCCACCCTTTTTAAGAACTTCGCAAGAATATTTTGTTTTCCTAATATGCAAAGACTCGCATCTTTTATTAGCATGTGTCTTTCTCATGTCTGTACAATTTTGAAAAAGGTATTTTATGGGCGGACACCAAAAACTATATTTAGTGCAACTCAGGCTCAGGGGGAATTGGG
>NZ_SVEV01000057.1 GCF_015057185.1 Pseudobutyrivibrio sp.
CCTTATTATAAAAAAATAAGTGCAGAAGTTAGAGTTAATTACTCTCTAACTACTACACTTTTATGGTACTAAAAAGAGTCCAGCAAAAGCTGAACTCTTTTTCATTTCCTTTTGATGCGGAAGGCGGGACTTGAATAGGTTTCCACCTTTAAAAAATACTATAGAATAAGGCATCTACATAATCGGTTAATCATAAAGAGCCAGTTACGGAACGTCAATATGAGTTTAAAAAAATAAACTAGTTATCTCGATATGAATGATACTACATAACCGCTAATATCCAAACCGTATTTTTTTGAAAAGATAAATCTATAATATGCATGTTCAGTAGATGAAGGTCCACATTCAAGTTTTCCTTTGCGTGTGTATATTTCATTTTTATATTCAAATGTTAATTCAGCATTCGAGTCACTAGTTATTTCGATATTTGTAATTTTAACCGGACTACTCTTTGTACCAGGACTATCTACTGTTATTCCTATTAATGCATCCGGATTTAGGTCAAGCGAATAATCAATTTTTGTAACATCTTCGTTGCTAATTAGACATCCATTTGAATATTTAAAAGTTTCCTCAAAGGTATTATAACCTTTTCCGTACTCAGCTTCATAAAACATGTTGTATGTAATAGTTACTTCTTGATTTTTTGTGTTTGTCTCAGATGATAATACTTCATAATCACAAACTGCATCATCATTTCTATGTAATTTTCTAAACCAATATATTGGTTCACTTGCATCGTAAATTAAATCTTCAGCAACTTTATTTGCGAGATTTCCAGTTAAAAGCCATTCTTCGTTATTAGTATGAATAGAATTTATTTGCCATCCCTGTTCATATTTGACATAGGATAATTCTAAATCTGTATTAAGAGTTTCAGAACTACTTTTAAGAGTAGCGTGGACATCATAATAACGTCTTTTTCCTTCTTTTAAACTGCGTTTTATTTCAAAACTAGTTATTGTATCAAAATCACGTTCCATACAAAAATCAGAGTTTAGAATATCTTCACGTATAGCTTTTTCTGATGGTTTAGAATTAAAAATCATAAATAAACATATTAGTAAAACTACTAATATTATCGTTCCAATAATTATTTTTTTCCTTATTGAACCTTTCATATTGAGACTTTTCATTTTGTCATTCCTCCGAAGTATAAAATTTATTGCCTAACACAATATACTTTAATAATTTGCAATACACAAGAGTTTTATATTATAAATATCATATATTTCTAATATATATTCCGTGTTAATAACAGCATAAAATAGTTGTAAATACAGGAGACAACAATATGTTAGAGATAAAGAAAGAATACACTTCATATACAAATAAAACTTTTAGACTTCCAGATGAGATAATCGAGCGTTTAGAATCTGAAGCTAAGGATAATAATACATCATTAAACAAGGTTGTTATTCAATGTCTCGAGTTTGCTATACAAAATTTAAAATAAACTATTGTTTTAAACTTTACTTCTGATATAATCACATTATCAAATAGTTGAACGAACTATAGAATCTCAATCAAACAGGGTTATTCTGCCCATTTTTTCACTTTTTGGAGATACAATTTAATACTACTTTATTTTATGGTATTGCTATCCTACGTTTATTAATTATTAACTGCATGTATTTCATAAGGAGGTGGATGCCTATGATAAATTCTTTGTTATGTGCTATTAAAATAGCATTTTACTCATTACAACAATTTATTATCAATTTAGCAATACCATCAATTTTTTCGATTTTCCGTGCCGGAAATAACTTATTCCGAGCGTGAATATCAAAAACATAAAAAGGAGATACAAAATAAGGGGAAAGACTTTAATTTATATAGAACTAATTATCGAAATGAACTTTCATATATTTCGAGAGTTCTTTTAACTCAAAAATATGGACGTAAACATATGAACCTATTTTTAAAAGATTTTTCTTTTTATTGGCATGAATCGGTTGATTATGTTTATAGCCTACTAAAAGGAGATAAAAATCATCTATCGCTATACTACGCAGTGATAATTGCTATAGGTATTCTTGATGATTACTACGATGCTCTGTTATTAATTGAAGCAGCTGGTTTTCCATTTAACAATTTAGAATATAACATTCTAAAAGAATTTTTAGGGAAAGTATATAGCATAGATAATCTTAATAAAATGAGTATAAGAGAAAGAGTATCATTAAAAGAAACTTTGTTATGTAAACAAAAACAAAAAGAATTAAACGCTCTATTTTGAGATACAGGACACCTATGGGTGTCCTTTTTTCGTAAATGTAAATACCTAATAATAGGTACATACATTTATTAAATTAATTGTTAGCATCAATAACAGTTCAAGTCGACATGAACCAACAAATAACGAAGGAGACATTAAAATAATGCAAATTACAAATTTAAAACTTAACGCAAATTGTTTAGGCAAAAAAATGTTACTTGTTGATGTAGTGCCTTGCTACATCTATACAAACGGTCAGCGAACTAATGAGATTGAAGGTTATAGATATATAGTTGCTCTTCCTGATGTTGGATTTGACAAACTAGGTGTAAAAATTGAAGGTCAGCAACTCATAGAAAAGCCAGAATCATATGTTGATGTTTCTTTTGAAGGGTTACAGGTATTCATATATTGGAGAGCAGGAACATATGATGTTGGGGCATCTGCATCTGGTATAAAGGTAAAGGAACGCTCATAAAGTTGGCTAGCGTTGAAGTCCTCGAGGACTTCAACCTGCCCAACATGCCAAAGGGTAGTATTACCCTTTGGCATCTATGTAGCATGTAGCAAAGTACGAAAGGAGGACATATGATAGAGAGTTCACAAAGTCGAAAATATTTACTTACAATCAATAATCCTCAAGAACAAGGCATTACACATGAATTCATCAATGCTAAATGTATTGATTTAATTCCTGATTATTATTGTTTAAGTGATGAAATAGCACTAACAGGAACGATGCATACCCATATATTTTTATATAGACAATCTCCTATTAGATTCGGAACTATCAAAAATAAATTTCCAACGGCGCACATAGATAAAGCTTACGGTACGTGCATGGAAAATAAGGAGTATGTTGCCAAAACTGGAAAATGGAAAAATACAACAAAGGCTGATACTTCAATAGAGGGAACATTCGAAGAATACGGTGTTATTCCTTCTGAGAGAGCTGAAAAAGCTCCGCTAATGACACAGCTATTAGAATCAATTGAAAATGGGGATTCTACGGCAGAAATTATAAAGAATAATCCTAAATTCGGATTTAAAGTAAAAGATATTGATGTACTTAGGGAAACAATTCTCTCAGAAAAATTTTCTAAAGAAAATAGAAAAATAACCGTTACGTATATTTATGGTGATACCGGAACGGGAAAGACTCATTCTATATACGGGAAATACAATCCACGCGACATTTGCAGATTAACTTCTTACAAAGGCGATAAAGTTATTTTTGATGCCTATCACGGCCAGGATGTAATGGTATTTGAAGAATTTCATTCTCAAATACCATTACCAGATATGTTGAGTTATTTGGATAAATATCCATTAATGCTACCTGCTCGATATAGTGATCGTGTAGCTTGCTACACTCACGTTTATATTCTCTCAAATATACCTTTGATAGAACAATATCACTATGAGTATTTACATGATAGAAAAACATGGGAAGCTTTTCTTCGTAGAATTGATGTAATAATTCATCAAATTTCACCATCACATCAGGTTCTTATTAACAAGGAAATATATAATGATTCCACAGGATACAACAAACAGAATCCATGGCATTCTTGTTAGAATAAAAGGATTTATTTTAGCTACTAGTCGTAATAATCGAATACTAAAAAGGCTTGCAATTGTTAATTTTGTATACATTGTAATAGTGTTTTTAATGTATCAATCAGCGGATATATCTACAGGTTTTGAAGCCTTTAGCATTAAAGTAAGAATATTCTTATTTTGGCTATTAGGAATGACTCTTATCATCTTTATTGTGGGAAATGGTATATCAGAAATGATTTATAGAAAAGGATTCGAGAAAATAGGATTTAAAAACAGCGTAGATTCTTATCCAATACTAATAGACAAATATTTAGTTAGCGAATTAATGATTCTTACCTTTGATAGCTCTGGTATTGCTTACGATGCTTGGGAAGATAATCTTCTGAAAATAGAAAATGTTCTTAATATAACTATATCAGAAATAAAAACAGGTAATAGGGATGATGAAATAATTGTTAAGGCATACTCTGGAAAATATGATTGGAATGAGTCTATTCGTTGGTCAGGTAATTATTTATTGGATGGATGCAATTTACTTATAGGACAATCTGTTGGAGGAAATATCATTCTAAATTTAGATACATACGCCCATGTTTTAATTGGTGGCATGACTGGCTCGGGAAAAACAATCTTATTGAAACAACTTCTTTTACAGTGTATTGCTAAAGGGTATCAAGTATATATCGCTGATTTTAAACTTGGCGTGGATTATACACAGACATGGAAAGAAAAATGCACCTTTATGACCAAAAGAATGGCTGTTATAAGTAATCTGCGAATTATAGTTAATGAACTTGATAACCGATTAACATTATTTGCTGAGCATGGTTGTAAAGATATAGATTCATTTAATTCAATAATTGATGGAGAACTCGAACGAATTATATTCTCCTGCGACGAACTGACAGAGCTTCTTGATACAACAGGAATGGACAAAGAGGAAAAAACACAAATAAAAGAAATTGAAAGTCATATATCAAAAATAGCCAGACTGGGTCGTGCTGTCGGAATCCATCTTATTCTATCAACACAACGACCAGATGCTGATATTTTAAATGGTCAAATAAAAAGTAATATGACTTACAGACTTTGTGGTAGAGCTAACGAAGTTCTTTCAAGAATTATTCTAGACTCAACTGATGCATCAAAACTTATACCAAAAGACGCAAAGGGTGTTTTCATAAATCAAGATGGTATAAGAATTAAGGGCTTTGATATTAAAAATGAGGATTTGGGAAAATCATTAAGCAAAACGTTTTAATTTGTAACTAACGGGGAGCTAGTCTCCCCTTTTAATCTACATTGATATGGAATTGAAAAACAAATCGCCAGTCATAGACATGAATGGTATAATACGAACAATCGAATATGTAGATGCCGATGAGGTAATTAAACTTATGACTAAAATCGATTACGTGAATCAGCATCACAAAAATGCTATTAGCCATCATGTTGCTACTAACGGGGACCCGTTGGATTACTATTATACAAGGTTACCTGATGGCAAAAAGCGATTGAAGGGAGTGACTAAAGAGATACTGATAGATAAGCTCTATAATTATTATTTCAACGGAACTATAGATTATTCTTTTAGAGCGATATTCTTATCAGCCTTAGATGAAAAAGTAAGAACAGAAGCACCAAAAGAAAAAACAATCAGAGATTACAACACCTCTTATAAAAGATTTATAACCGATGAATTTGGCTCTATGGATATAAGAAAAATAACACCATCTATGGTAAAAGAATATATCCAAACAACAACGTCCGAATTGAGACCTACTAAGAAAAGCTTTTACAGATTTAAAGGCGTTTTAAATCTAGCATTTGATTATGCTGTTGACCCTGAAAGACAATATATTTCCACAAATCCTGTTCCTAAAAAGAATCGAGCATTCAATAAGAATTGTGTTGATAATCCTCGTAACCCAGAGGACAAAGCATTTCAACCTTTTGAGATTGAACTTATCAAGAAAACTCTATGGGAACGTGTAGAAAGATTAAAATATGATGTCAACGGCTATGCGATTCTTTTTGCAATTGAGACTGGTGTACGTGAAGGAGAAATACCTTCCCTTAAATGGTCTGATATTTACTACGATAGGGTACATATTCATTCACAGCAAAATGATGAATTGAGAGATGGTAAAAAAGTATATTACTATAATCCAACTACCAAGAATGAAAAAGGTATAAGCCAAAATGGTAGATATATACCACTTAGCCAAAATATCAAAGAAATTCTTACCGAACTGAAAGAAAAACAAAACAAGCTTGGAATAAAAACAGAGTGGGTTTTTGCTCGTGAAAACGGCGAATGGACTACAACAGTTGCTTATTCTGAATCTCTTTACAAATTATGTAAAGGCGATAAGTCAAGAGGTACAACTGGTCTAGGTTTACGCTTGAGTAATAATCACGCTTTTAGAATGGCATTGAATTCTTATGTGTTTATTCCAATGGGGTTACCTGCAACTGAGCGTGCAAGATTGTTAGGACATTCTGTAGATACGAATTTGAAATATTATTCATTTGCTAGAGCGGATGACTACTTAGATGATATTAGACAGAAATGGGATAGTTTTAACGGAACTAGTCAACGGAACCAAGCGGAATCAAAGAATCTAATAGATTTTACAAAAGAAAAAAGCTCAAGAATACAAGATTCTCAAGCTTTTCTCAAAAATTTCATTTAATGCGGAAGGCGGGACTTGAACCCGCACGCTCGCAATGAGCACAAGATCCTTAGTCTTGCTCGTCTGCCAGTTCCGACACTTCCGCAAATTGCATATGATTTTGTGTAACAAAATCATCTTGCCACGAACCGCTCTTTGCCGAAGGCAATCTCTAATGCGGTTCTTCCTTGTGTCTAACGACAAGAAGTATAATAGCAAAGGAACCGCCATACGTCAACGGTTTTGGGTAAATTAAAGTGACGCACTTTAGCTCGATAAATCAGAAAGTTCTGACACCTTTACTCATCCGTTAAAATGCCATGACTAAGCAAATATTCATGCCAAGGTTCGTAGTTGGCACCCTTTAAATGAATGCCGTCGGAGGTCCATTCTGAATTAAGGTTACCTTCCTCATCATCAACAGCTTCGTTGATATTTATGTAGAAAACATTCTGACCATCAGCCAATTCTTTTATAGCAGCATTTCTAATGTTGATATTAGTGTTGTTGTAAAGAGCATCGTTCTCATTTTTCTCGCCGCTAACATGCATAATACTATTTATAAATATGACAGCGTTTGGCTGGGCCTGTCTAAGCATGTTTATAACTTCTTGGTAAGCATCCTTGAAATAGTTCTCATCTCCTGTTCCAAGCTCATTAATTCCCACCATAATATAAATCTTCGAGAATTGTTGTCCTTCTAATGCCTGCCAAAGAGTAATTTTGCTACCATCCTCTGTTTTGATCCAAGCCTTTTCTTTTATGTCATAAATAGTCAAGGATTTCTTGGCATAAAATGTAGCTCTATCGTCCAACTCCTGACAATACTCAGACAATCCAACCATTCTAGAATCGCCAATAAACAAAGCGTCATCAAAATATGAATCATCTACAGTTGTATATTGTCTCGTTTTTACAACTGGTACCTTTTGTGCTGTCTGCTCGTTCTTTGGTACCTTTGGCACACTAACAGCCACCTGCACTGGCTTTTCCTGGGACCATGGATATACAGCATCTGCCACTCCGTTGAACACCTCTGTAAGTACAGGCGCATCCAGATAAGCTTGTTTATACCTAGCATAAATCCCGTCTCTAAAGACGAATCCCAGCACAGAGAAACCAATGCTACTTATTACTAATAATATTAAAAGTAGAAAACCTTTTACTTTCATACACTTCCCTATAGTTAAAATCTAAGATACATAAATGGATTACCTGAAGAATTTGCCAAGCTAAAAATGGTAACCCAAAACATTACAAACAAAATCAATGTTATTAGAATGCTATCCTTGTGCTTCTTGTAAATAGAAGAAACAAATGGCAACGCGAAAAATAGTGCCAGCCCCAGATATACTCCATAATTTATAAATGCTTTAATATAATCTGATGAATTGACTGCTATGCTCACATCTACCACTGGGAACATTCTAAGAAGATAAATCCTAAGGTTCTTTAATGATGAAATTGCAAATACAACCCATGTGATAGGAATAATAAACAATACATTAAATCGTCCAATTATTTTATAGGCCAAAGACCATTTCATAAGTACAAATTTTTCAATTAAAATTACTATGCAGAGAACACCTGCCCAGATTAGGAAATTAAGGGTAAAGCCATGCCAAAGGCCTGTACATAACCAGACCATCATAATGTTAAAAGCGGTGCGCCAACTGCCCTTTCGATTGCCTCCCAATAGGAAATACACATAGTCTCTGAACCACAATCCTAATGTGCTATGCCATCTTCTGTAGAACTCCGAGATGGAGCCTGAAAAATATGGTTGATCGAAGTTGCTAATAAATGGAAAACCAAGCATGATTCCCACACCAGCTGCCATAAGAGAATATCCCCAAAAATCAAAATACAATTCCAGAGAATAGGAATAAGCTCCCAGCCATGCCAATGGAGTGGAAATACTCTCATACCCAATTGTTTTGATGTCATTCCACAAAATAGCCAAATGATCAGCTAATATGATTTTCATAAATAGCCCTGCAACGAAAAGTTTTAGTCCTTCTTCTATCTTTGTAAGAACGGAATAAACTCTCTGGGAAAGCTTTTCAGAAGATTTGGTCCATACAGTATTTGCAGTCAAATAATCATATCGAGCAATAGGTCCTGCAATAATTTGTGGAAACATCAGACAATAGTTTGTTAAATTGCAAAAGGAAACCTTCTCAATCTTGCCTTTAAATAAATCTATCTGGTAAGAAATGAGCTTGAATACAAAATAGCTCATGCCAAGGGGTATGACAATTCCAAGCTTTAGCAGTCCACTTGTCTTAAAAAATACCATCCCACTGAGGTCTATAACTATTATTAGAAATAATAGCCATTTCCACTTTTTCCTAGCATTAACCTTGGCAATACACCAGTTAAAAATGGTCATAGCAAAAATGGCGACAATAAGCCTAGGCTCATTAAGATAGTAAAAGCCCAAGCTGCCTGCTAGCAGTGTCCATGGGCGAAATTTTGAAGGTGTCAAATAATATATAATCAAAAAGATTGGTAACAATCTAAAAATAAAGTTCAAATCAGAAAAGGTCATGTTTTATCTCCCTAATTTCATCTTATTTTAGTATAACCTATCTGCTTTATTTTTGCTTTATTTTTAGTGGATTTTAGAATGGCAAAAAAATGTGGAAAAAATAATGGAAAAATTCTGATTTGACTATTGACTCAGGGACGGTCCTTTGATAATATACTCTTTGTCGTCAGGACACAAGGAAGAACCGCATTAGAGATTGCCTTCGGCAAAGAGCGGTTCGTGGCAAGATGATTTTGTTGCACAAAATCACATGCAATTCGCGGAAGTGTCGGAACTGGCAGACGAGCAAGACTAAGGATCTTGTGCTCATTGCGAGCGTGCGGGTTCAAGTCCCGCCTTCCGCATCTTTTAAAAGAGAGCAACCAAGTAATTGGTTGCTCTTTTAGTACCATAAAAGTGTAGTAGTTAGAGAGTAATTAACTCTAACTTCTGCACTTATTTTTTTATAATAAG
>NZ_SVEV01000005.1 GCF_015057185.1 Pseudobutyrivibrio sp.
TGCTCCATATGTTTAGTTGTTATTATTATTTCAAAAGTACCGCTGTCAGTCACGACGGTGGATTACTAAGCGCTTACAAAACAACAGAAGTTTTTTCATCCTTTTTCACATCATTTTTAAGTATTTGTCAAAATTTGCTTGCTCTATACCAAGGCTCTTCATTGCATCCTCTGCAGAAAGTCCCAAGTTCGTCATTAGATTCTTTATAGATTCTACAAGTTGCTCATTACGCCCCTGCTCTAATCCTTTATTGTATGAGATGTCCTTTTCATTATTTATGTGTAATTCCTCATCATATTCTGTTAATAACACCTGGGTCACCTCCTATTTGTGCTAGATGTTGCCTCACACATAATGTTCTCCTTTGATTTTACATTAATTTCTATGTATATACATTGTAGAACATATTTTCGACGAACACAAGTTCTTATTTATTTGTATTAAACTTCTCATCTACGATGTCAAAAGTCTCTTCTGCCATATTACTCCCACTTCTTCCACACATCAGGCTGATAGCCAAGTGTAGATTGCTTTCCATTTCTCACAACAGGAGTCTTAATAATCTGCTGTGACTCAAGAAGCTTCTCCAACTTGTCCTCATCTGCAATATGCTGAAACAATAAAACAGCATCCTGGTCCTTCGCATTTACGTTAACCATATTTGTGATACCACCATTAGCAGCAGCAACTGATGTAAGTTCACCCTTACTCATGCCTTTTTCCTTCATATCGATAAACTGATACTTGATACCGCGCTCTTTGAAAAAACGCTCAGCCTTCTTTGTATCGTTGCACTTCTTAGTGCCGAAGATTTGTATGTTCATAAAATATTATTCATCCTAATTTTTATTATTGTACCATTCCTAGCAGACCCTTCCAGGGCCAGGTCTGCCCGAGCTCCACAGACCACTCGCTGTCGCGAGTAAGGAAGGATTGTAATCGGCTTCGCCGATAGGGGTAATTGCCATAATGGATGGCAAGTACCTATTTAGTATGTATATATAGTTGATCCAACTATATATGACTATTATTAACGGCATATCTAAAATAGTATCCTTTAAAACAATCTGTAGTTGCCCATTTAGGGGTAAATCCATATTGAGATAGATTAATCGTCAATTCGTCAGGCGTAACAATTAAACTGTATATTTGACCTTTAAACTTAAACTCATCATTTCTCTGTATCGTCATAATATTTAATTTAAACCTTTCCGGCTAACGACTTATATAAAGTCCATCTACATTCATTTTTACACATATACTTTTACACCAACGAAAAATCAGTTCTACAATAAGCGCACTTACCTTTCTTGGTTCCAACATCAATTTGAATACTAGCTCCACAGTTAGGGCACTTGATATTGCGTAAAGTCGAGTCAACACATCTTAAATCTCGCAAAGAAAAAGGTATTTCTGTCAAAGGTGCATCAAATACATCCATTACTTGAACGACCTTTGTTTCAGGATAATTGTGATTTCCGGTTTTGACAGTGACTGTATCATATAGTTGTGTATCTCTATTTTTAGTAATATATGTATATGATTTTCTTCCATTTATATCAAATTGCACTTTACAAAAGTGAAATTTCTTTCCATCCAATTCTTGTAAATAGTATTCTAATGCTTCATCAGTCAATCTATTACCAACCTCGAAAAACTGATATGCTAATCTATCTTCTCTTCCAGCTTCGAAGAGTCTATCTATAAATTCTTCTTGGAACGATGTCTGCGCCTCTTTGTCGTAATACCAATCATAAAGCTCCTTAGCAGTCATTCCATCATAGATTATATCTGGCACATCACATATATGCTGCGCCTCGTCAGCTACCAAACTACATCTATAGAAGAAAGTATCAGGATTTGTTGTCTCATTAATAATTCTAAAACTATCTACAATTATCCTTGCGTGCTGCTGCCATGGGTCATAATACGTAACTGTTTTTACTCTTTGTGCAGCTACAGGCTCTTTATAATTAAAAGTACTCTCAGATGTCACCTGGCTTTCTTCCGAGGTATTAATTGCCTTGTTTCTTTGCTCATCTAGCAATCTACCAAATTGAGCTGCTTCAGCCTTGTCATTACTATTTTTCATAAGTATGACCACTGCAACCACACACGCAACAATTATCAGAAAAACCATTTTATGTCATACCTCCAACTTCAAGTCTACTAAGAAGACAGTGCCTGCCCCCATTACAATTCTATTACCATCGTAATATTTTCGTAGTTGGGTCAGACATCTTTATCAGGATAATTATTAATTCCAAATAATCAATTCATATCCGCTTTAATCTTATCAATCAACGTAACATCCGCTGGCAGCCATGCAACATCATCAATATTATCCTTCGTTAACCACTTTGCAGCCTCAGCTTCCTTTAACTCTAAATGACCTTCTTTCACTTCACAATAAAAACAGTCCATTGAAAGATGGAATGTCGGATAGTCATACTCAATAGTATCGATGTAAGGCCCTACCTCAATAAGAGTATCTAATTCCTCTTGGATTTCCCTTACAAGAGCCTCCTGTGAAGTTTCTCCTTCTTCGACTTTTCCGCCAGGAAATTCCCAACCACCTTTAAGATCGCCATAACCTCTTGCAGTTGCAAAAATCTTATTCTTTTCTTTGATTGAATCACAGATAACTGCTGCGACTACTTTAACTGTCTTCATGATATTTCTCTCCATTTCCATTTATGCATTAAGCAAATATTCATAAATATCTTCACGTACAGGTTCGTCCAAACGCCATTCAATTTCTACTGCTGTCTTCTCAGTATTTGCCATTACAAATTCCTTGGCCTGACCTGTAGGCTTCATATGTCCAAGATAATAAAACTCTTTTGAGACTTTATCATCTTTGTTTTTCCTTACAAAGAGTTCTACTTGAATGCCTCTTTCTTCACATTTCAAGAAATTTTGAACGTCTTCAGATGATAAGCTTCTACCTGATTTCGATATAGCTATTAGCGATTGATTACTATTAAAATGATCTTCATATTTAGTCGTATCACTTATATCATCTGCTTTTTCATAGTTTATAAATACGGGGAATGTCTTTGTTTTCTTATCGTATTTATAACCACCAATATTCAAAGGAACTTCATTCGACTCCCAGTTTAAGAGTCTACAGACATCTTCATAAGTATACTTTTGATATAGAACCAAATCTGTTTTCTTATACGAATTGCAATAATTCTGTTTAAAACGTCCAATACCAAAATCAATCAATTCTAGAATTATATTGTAGAAATCATCATTTTCAAGCATTTTTAGGAATGTCTTTGTAGGCACATAATCTTGATTATTCTTCTCTATAAATATGCATGTTGAATATGTCTTCTTATTTGAACCTGCTGGAAATTGATTAGTCATAATATTAACTATGTTTTCCACCTGATTACTATTCAAGGTTTTATCGTAATCATTTTTAAGATCTTGAGACAAGGCTGCAAACAGCCCTATCTTAGAAAAACCTCTTGAGTATGCCAGTATTCTATTTAAAAGCTGTAGTTCTTGAATACGTTTTCCGTTAGCCAATTTTACAGATATAAATTCAACAATTTTTTCCTCTTCTTCCGATAAACGTATTTTATAATCTTTCTCGTATTTAACCAAAAATTTATAATAAGATCCCAAACTTTTATTATCGAATATACGAAGTACGTCCATCTCACCATGCTCATCAAAATCTGTAAGCTTTGGTATTCTACCTAGCTTATTCTTTAAGTTAGTATAGTTTTCTCTAATAAGCTTGAGGTCACTGAAATTAGCATTATCAATAGATGAAAAAATTTTCTTTCTACTAATTTCATCAAAATGTACTGTTGAAGCGCCTGGGATAACACGTACCCCTTCAAGAATGTAACGTCTGATATTATCTTTGTTATAAGTCCTATCACCTGAAAGTGCAATCGGAATCATAAAGTTGTTATTGTAATTTCCAATAAAATCGAGAATAACAACATACTCTTTTCCATCAGCTTTTCTTAAACCTCTACCTAATTGCTGAATAAATACAATTGGTGACTGCGTAGGACGAAGCATTATTACTTGATTGACCTCAACAATATCAACACCTTCATTAAGAATTTCAACTGAAAAAATATAATCTAAAGGCTGTAGACCATCTTCAGTTTCATCCATGGCTAATCTTTCAAAGGCCTCTGCTCTTTGAGTTTCATCCGCACTACCATTCAAAGCTATTGTTCTATATTGCTTTCCTGTCCCAGGATTAATAGTTTGATTGAACTTTTCTGATAAAGCCTCAGATTCTTTTATACTACTACAAAAAATAAGACCCTTTACTCGCTCTCCACTAAATCCATAATAAGTCGCTTGCTCAATAATATGCTTTACTCTTTCATCAGAAGTAAGCATAGAAAAGTCAATTCTATCAGTATCTTCAATAGAATCTATAGAGAGATCATTTATTCCAAAATAATGGAATGGACATAACAAATCTTCTTCCATAGCTTGCTGTAATCTTATTTCATATGCAATTTGATGATTGAATATCTCATAGACATTTCTGCCCTCGATATTGTCATCTCTTTTATCAGGAGTAGCAGTCATTCCTAGCCAAAGCTTAGGCTTGAAATGATTCATTATTTTCTGATAAGTGTCAGCAGGAACATGGTGCGCCTCATCCAAAACAATGCAATCGAAATGTTCAGGAGCAAACTTGCAAAGATGTTCATCACGACTCAAAGTCTGAACAGTAGCAAAGATATAGTCTTTATCATATTCATCATTTCCAGCACCTACTAAACCCATACTAATCTTTTTGTCAAACACACGCTCATAGGATTTCTTAGTTTGTCTAGCAAGTTGACCTCTATGAACCAAAAATAGAACTCTCTTATATCCAAGTTCACGCATAGCAAATGCAGAAGCATAGGTTTTTCCAGTACCAGTAGCAGAAATTAGTAAAGCCCTGCTTTCTCCAGCATCTACTATCTTTTTAAGATTATTAATAAATCCGACCTGCATACTATTTGGTTGCAGATTATACTTTTCAAACTCAATAGTATCATCTTGTCTTGCTGCATCTCTTTGCTTCTTTATGATTTCGTATTTTGTTTTATAATTTTCATAAAACTCATCAAATTCCAGTGCATACTTAGAATTCCATAAATCATAATACTCATTAAGAATCTCAACAGCTTCTTCGCCCTCTGAAGTAGAAACAATCTTTGTATTCCACTCTTTATTATGTGTAAGGGCGGCGCTAGTAATATTTGAACTGCCTATAATTATTCTATATATTTCATCCTTTTTGAAAATGTAGCCCTTAGTGTGGAAACCTTCTTCGGCCGCCTCCACGTCATACATCTTTAGCTTAATATTCTTTAATTCATTGAGTTTTTTAAGAGCTTTAGGGTCACTAAAATTTAAATAGTTAGTAGTAAGGATCTCTCCTGGCACACCTTTTCGTTCAAGTTCTTGCAACGTCTGGAGTAATGGTGTAATTCCACCCATAGTAATGAAAGCTACACTGATTTGGAATTTATCACATTGCAAAAGCTCATCTTCAATAGATGAGAGAACTTTCTTACCTTCTTTATAATTATTAGAAACAAACTGAGGCCTATATTTGATTTCAGATGCGACAGAACCATTAATGTATGCCGTTGTAAGGCCTCTCTTAAGTTCTTCAATGTTTGACATTTATATACTCCCTATTTCAGTTATTAGCTCTCCTCTAATTTTAACCTATTACCATAGTAATCCATAGTCTTATACTCGATTACATCCTTCATCTGCTCAGGTAGAATTGGATTCTCAATTATAGCCATTAGTTCATTACATAATCCTATACCGTTTTCAACCTCAACAACGAATCCTTTTCCTGCGTAATAGGTTCAGGGCACCAATGTGATCGGCCCGTTCTTATTACAATAAAACATTTCAGTATCGGTACTTTTTTATACTCCATTTCTCAGTACCAATCTTATAATCCAATTTTAGCCCCTTTACTACGATTACACTTCCAGCATAATGTTTGCAAATTATCCACCCGTGTTAAACCACCTCTAGCAATAGGAACAATATGATCCACTTCAAGTAACAGATTAGGTTCGGCATAAACTGAATTTCCACATTGGCAGCAAGTATAATTATCACGTTCTTTTATTTGCATTCTTAGCTTACTTGTCATCATAGCTCTCTGTTCTTTGGCTAGTGCCTCCATAGACAGCTTGCTCTCCAAACTATTTATTAACTCAATTATATTTTCTTCATTCATAGGAACCGTAAATGAACGCTGTGCCATTCCTCCATCGCTGGTATAGGTAAATCTATACTCAACGTTTAGAATTGCTTCATCAATCACAGCCAAACCAAGTCTTGAATAGAACCCATCTTCATCATTATCTAAAACATAATCAGGAACATTTTGTATATATTGATTGTATTCCTTTTTGTAATTATCAATTATTATCTTAGCTTCCTTTAAAGTCTCCAGTTCCTCTATAAGAACCTTCAACTTCTGTATTTGCTCTTTGTATTGGCTTTTATCCGGATAGAAATATTTAATTATATATCCTATAGGATTGTTTTCAGCACTTCCAAATACAGCTGACGATACTTCTGCTGTAAACGGAGTAATACTTTTCTTATATGCTCTAATGTAGTTATATACATCATCATGCTCAGTCTCATTTCTCACTACACGTGTTCCAAATAATTTTGAAATAGACTTAGCTTTCTCATCTATATATTCATTAAATTCTTTTCGTGACTGTGTTAGTAGCTTACAAGTTTCTTTGATTTGTTCAAAATCCTCTGATTGATAATAGTCACTTATCCGCTTATCATCCAAAACTATTTTTCTTACATCATTTTCAGTATTAATAATAAAATTCTCCAACATATCCCATTCTGAACTATCAATTTGCTTTACTTTTTGAATACTATTTACAGTACGATCAAAAAGTTTCTGAACGAGATCATCCAATGATTTAGATTTAGACTTTACAATCAAGTTATCTTTGGACATATTTGCATAATCTATAATAGAATTTACATGATTATAGAAATCACGTTTTTTTGCATCCAATTCTTCCTTAGCTTGTTGCTTAAGAAGCTTATTATATTCTCCCTTTGTCATAAGGTATTCAGGATGCGCATCAATCTCATCTATCCTTCTTGAAGTCAAATGTATTAATCTTTGACCTTTATTATTTCCTGCTGATGTAATATAAACAACTAGTACTCGATATCCATCAGCTAGTACTAGATAATCATTCAATATAGAGGCAATATAGGCATACTGATGCCTGATCTGAAAATCATTTTCCGCTAAAAATGTCTCTATACTTCTCCTTACTCTTTTTCTCGTATCGGATATATTCCAAACATCATCGAAGCACTCATATTCTTTTAAATACTTTATATCATCGTAATTATTTAAGGTCTGTCGACTCTTAACAATTATCCTATCATCATAATCGGGTAAAAGATTATCTATATCCTCTAAATGTAAATATTCCAATATATCATTAAGTAATATTCGTCTTTGCCGTTTAATTATTCCATTCGCAACAAGCGTAATAATTACTATTAGCATAATAATTATTCCACCAATAATAAATGCTTCTCGGTTTTCAGATATAAAATTAACTACAGCATCAACAACTACTCCAATAAATCCGATCAGTAATATTATTAGTCCACCTATTCCATTAGCTTGATTTTTTCTATATCTTCTAGCCATTATTAAATCCCCTTTTTCCACCGGCATGGTATGATCTACATGAAGCCTTATACCATCTGCAGCTGAACGGCCACAAATAGTACATCTGAAACTATCCTTTTTTATATCATAACGAAGTGAATCGTTCACAAAGATTTTTGAGTGTGATTAACATATTCAAGCACATACTTTCTTTTAAGTTAACCAGATATATCTTTCATAAATTGATCTAAAGTGTATATCCACTGAGATTCATCAACACTCAGGCAAAAAAGCTCTTCGATTTTTTTCTTCAGTTCAACAATGCTTGCTTTACAATTGTCGCTTCCATCAAGAATTGCTCCCATCTTATTTTTGTCTACTGCACATTGGTAATATTTAGGGTTTGTGAAATCAAAAGATGGTACATAAACATTTGTATAATCAGATTGTGTCACCCACATAGCCCCCATTTCATTTAAACATGCTGGACTATCTAAATATTCGTTTGACCATAAAACAATAACAAATATTTTTCTGCCAAAGGACTCTCTCAAATACTCATATATGTTCTTATCAAGAGGAATCTTATGCAAAGGGTGTGATGAGTATATTAATTGGTCATTTTTAATCCCAATACCGACAAGAAGCTTTTCTATAGCATCTCCGTATTTTTTATCTGATGATCTATGACTAAGTAGAATAATTGGCTCAGTAGATTTATTATTATCTTTGACGTCATCAATTTCGTTGGGCGCAACTTCTTCTAATTCTTCTAAATATGTTGTCAGAACAGCTTTGGCACGTTCTAAATCTCTCTTGCACGCCACAACAAATTCACTATGTGGAGTATTAAATGTACAAATGCTCAAAGAAAAACTCATTTTTTTAAATTCACAAACCTCATAACTTTCATCACCATATGTCTTAATCAAAAACCTTTCCACTTTTGTTCTCCACGCTTGAAATTCTGGAGAAGAACTTGATACATTTTTCAGAATAAGCTGATCAATCTCTTCAATGATACTTTTTAGTTTATAATAATTATTAATCATATTTCTTCCTCTATCGTATTATGTCTACAAGCTCAAGTATATCTCCTACTTGATTAATTCCTTCTCATTCAACATCTCCAGCCAGCCTTCGCCTATAATAATCCATAGTCCTATACTCAATTACATCCCTCATCTGCTCAGCCAGTATCCTATTTCCTTGCAGCGTTTTCATTTCATCACACAGTGAAATTGGTGAATCGTCAGTACTCACAAAGAATCCCTTGCCCGACTTAATCAGAAAATTAACTGGCATAGTATGAATCTTCTTTATATGCTCAGCATCAGATATAACCTTATACTTCTCATAAGTACTATCTGGGTCTAAATCACGCCAATTCCTACCAGTATTAAAAAATTCTTTCCAACTAGAAAGAAGCTGGCTGTCGTTGACATGCATCAATACATCTCCCTTGTTATAAAGAGCCATCAGAACTGGCATCTTATATACCTTGGTCATGTTTGTAGTTTCAATAAGAGAAATGAAATCTTTACCTAGACCTTTACAAAAGTCCTTTTCTTCATCATCAAGTTCTCCTATCTCCTCTAAATAATCCAAATATCCTTTAAAGATATTAGCCTTCGAATTCTTCATTGTAAGCTGATATATTTCATCATCCATCTCTGTAAATAATTCCAAACGAGATGGTCTATGTCCTAAGATTTCTTTAACTCTATAGTATTCCTCATTAATCAAATCCTTGAGCTTCTTTTGCTTACGGTCCATCTCGTTAAATAAGTCAATAAGACGCATATCAAAATCAATCAAGCAATCATCAGGAATATCCCTTTGGGATGGACGACCTGAATTCTTATCGTAAGTATGTGAATGCTTTCCACTTAGAAAAAATCTTACCTTTCCAGCCTTCTCATAATTACCGATAAAATCTAGTACATTCAAGTAATCTTTGCCTTTAGATTTTCTTAATCCTCGCCCCAATTGCTGTAAGAAAACAATTGGAGACTCAGTTGGTCGCAAAAACATGACCATATCTAAAGAGGTAATATCAACGCCTTCGTTAAACATATCAACTGCAAATATTACTTTGATTTCCCTAGCCTTTAGCTTTGCTATTGCAACATCTCTTGCCTCAGAGTATTCACCATTAGCATTACTATACACAGCAACTGCCGGTATTCCACGAAGACAGAATTCCTTTGCCATTTCCTCAGCATGTTCTCTTGAGCAGCAAAATCCCAACGCGCGGTTCGATTCGTATTTACGATAATATTTGTAAATCAAATCATGACGATGAACGTTACCAATGTATGTCTCATTCAATTCCTTTTCATCATAACGGCCTCTAACAACATGCAGCGTTGAATAATCTGTATCATCGTAAATACCATAGTAATGAAAAGGAACCAACATTCCTTTATTAATAGCCTCGAATAGAGAGATTTCATACGGAACATTATAATCGCATAGTTCATATATGCTTCGTCCATCCATTCTCTCAGGAGTAGCGGTAAGACCTAACATAAATTTAGGTTTAAAGTAATCTACTATTCTCTTATATTGATCATTTACCGCATGATGAAACTCATCAACTACAATGTAATCAAAATAGTCTGCTGTAAAATACTCATCATTCAAATATCTCTCATTTCCAAGTGTAGCTACTGAAGCAAATATCACTGATTTATGAGTACATTTCTCGTCTCCATTAAAAAATCCATAGTCATCAGAGTTTCGTACATTACGAAATGAAACTGCTGCCTGTTTTAGAATCTCTTCTCTATGTGCAACAAACAAAACATGCTTATATTCTTTAGAATCAAATGCTGCTAAGTATGTTTTACCAACACCAGTAGCAGCTTGAACCAAAGCCTTAGTTGCGCCTTCAGACCTGGTATTCTCAAGTGCACAAAGTGCCTCAATCTGAGCACCCCTTGGCTCATAGAGCATTCTAACATTTGAATCTTTATCTAATTCAGATTCATCATATCGTTCTAAATCTTTGGCAGCTGCAGGCTTGTGCCAATTTTTTGAATACTCTCGAAGAATATCACCGGTCACCTCAATTGAATGATTTTGGTATAAATCCTCAAAGGTCTCGCAGAATTTATTAAAGTTTTTTTCGTCTGAAATAGTGCTAAATCTGTAATTCCATTCAATTCCGGATGTCAACGCACTTCTTGAAATATTTGAAGAACCAATAAATATTTCACCATGTGAAGCATAATGAAATATATAAGCCTTAGGATGAAATGATCTGCTCGAGTCATTGTAAAATCTCAATTCTACTCTATCTCCTAACTCGCGCTTGATCATATATAGAGCTGAAGGCTGGGTAATCCCAAGATAATTACCAGTAAGAATTCGTATTTTCGTACCAGCATTAATCGACTTCTCTAATTGTGCCAGAAGCATTTTAACACCGGATTCCATCAAAAATGACACGATTATATCAACTTGCTTTGCATTGCAAAAACTCTCAATAAGCTTAGCATATAGCTGTACTGCTTTGTTATCATCGCCAGTCATAGCAAGCGGTTGATAATCTATGTCTATTGATTCAATTATTTCCCCCTGTGTGTTTTCACCTACTTTTTCATAATTAGGTTCAACCATTTTTCTTCTCCTCGTCCTGGCCTTACATCACTTGTAATCCAAGAATCTATAATAGTGATTTCTGGACAATCTGCTATGTATTCTTTAAATGACTCCTCGGTAAAGTCAGAGAAATATCTCCCATTTCTCTCACCTTCAAAATCACTGTATTTAAATGATGTATAGATAACCCCACCCTTTTTTAGGGCGACAACCATTTTTTTCAACACAGGCTTTAATTCCACTTTTGAAAGATGCAAAATTGAAGAACATGCCCAAATACCATCGAATCTATCAACATCATCTAGCTCTTGAAAAAGCATGTTCTTAACTTTAATCCCTGTGTATTCAGAAGCTACCTTGCATAATTCTAACGAACCATCAATCGCTTCAACCTCATAACCTAAGTCCGAGAATGCCTTAGTGTCTCTACCTGACCCACAGCCAAAATCCAATATGCTTGCATCTTTTGGTAAATATCCTAAAAACCTATCTCTCTGTGGTGATACATCTGCATTAATGGTATTCTCACAAAATTCTTTCGCCTTATCGTCGTAATAAGATAACGTATTTACGATATTCATTAAACTACTAACCTCTATAATTCGTTATATTTTGCGCTACTACCCTTAGCTTTCTCCACTGGATACTTAGCCTCATTCTGGTCCATCTTTTTATTGATAATCTCATCTGGATCAACGCCTAATTTATCTGCGAGATTCTGGCAGTATACCATTACATCTGCAAGCTCTTCCTTCACATGCTCCACGTCATAATTCTCATCATCCCACTGAAAGCATTCAAGCAATTCAGCAGCTTCAATGACAATAGACTTAGCCAAGTGCACTGGTGCATGGAACTGGTCCCAGTCACGGTCCTCTGTAAATTTTCTAATTCTGTCGATAGTTTCTTGTCTCATTATTCTTCCCTCTATTTTGATGCTTTGATTAATTCTTTTCTAAGTTCTGGATCACATGCGTAAATATACATGCCATTCACACCTCTGGTCATCAGAACTCTCACCTCATGTTGAATTAGCGTCTCTCCAAACTTCCTTCTTGTTCCGTCTGACAATGTTCTGTTTCGTACTGCTTTATCATTATGACTAGCTGATGGATCAAATACTATCTTTCCATCTCGGTACTTAACAGAAGGCCCTAATATAACACCAGCATAATTCAAATCAAATCCTTGAATCGTAAATGTAGAACCTACTTCATCAATTGTCTGAGGCTGTTCCGCCCAAGCCAACCCATTTATAGCTCTTTTTTGCTTACGATCAAGTTTTGATTCTAATTCTCTGTTCCATGGTTTGTGCCATCCATCAATAAGTACTTCCCAATATTTCATCAAACGATCTTCTGGTCGATTTTTTGCACTATACTCCCAATCATAAGTTGCAATAACACGAGATAATGAAGAGTCGCTTTCCTTAGCTCTCTTCTTTATTTCCTTATCTAACAAATCTGGCGAGTCAAAAATTTTAATCGTATAATCACATGATTTCTTAGGAATCTTTTTTAATTCGCAATTCTTTGTAAATGAATCTATCCAGTCGATAGTCTCAGGATCAGCGTGCATTCTTAGTTGTTTGTCCAAAACAATATAGTTTTCAGCTGCTTTAGCCTGATTGCGATATTCATCCAATATTTGCGCTTCCCAGAATTGCTCGGTGGTAAGAATCTGATTTTCATCAAACATAACAACAGTTACTCTAGCTCTATCAATGATATCCTTTAACTGATTTTTACCACGATATGATTGTTTACCCTGGGTTAGCAACAAATGCGCCTCATCTATAAAGGCAACATCTACAGGATTATCTTCCGTATGGTTATTAATAAATGTGGTAGGTTTGTTTACAACCTTTCCATACTTTTCGGTTAAACCTAGTTTTTCGGCAATCTGCTCATAAACGACAATCTGCTCATCATGATTTACAAGCAAATGACAATCTATCGTTTTTTTGTCTTCTTCCGCCTGACAATATAATTCGTAGAATGTACTACTATTTAAAACTGTTTTTCCTGTACCAGCCTCACCTTCAATAAAAATCAGCTGCTTTGTTTCATGATTATCAAGAGCTCGTCTCACCTTTTGAATAATTGACGCTCTTGCGCTTTCCTGTTCTTTAGTCAGCTTGTGTAAAGGAGATGCCTTGTATATAGCAGAATCCTTTATAGAACTCTCTGTTGGAAAGAGGTCCTTGTTTTCTTTGCGTAGTCCACGCCATATCTTGCGAAAAATATCATCCAACTCTTCAATCGGATAATAACTATTTTGAGGATTCCCCCTTTGATTATGTACATGCTTTACGCGATCTACACTCATCAAATAATGGATTAATCTGTTCTCAACATCTAGCGTAAGAGATTTATTAAAATGCTCATGACCTATGATAAAAAGACGTGCGTCTTTCTCTAATAACTTACGCTGCCATGAGCCTTTATCTATGGAAGCATCATAATGCTGACGGGTTCTTTTAAAAACATCATTAGATTCACCAACATATACTTCAAAGTCACCTGACTCTTTCCAATTATGTATGTAAACCGTAGGATAATTCATTATGATATCCTGTGTTTTAGAATCTTCATCCTGAAGAGAAACGCTCTCAAAAAAATCCAATGCATCTTTATTATCTTTAATTTGTCTTATAATTGGACTCGCTATATTTCTGCTCATATCTTCTAGTTCTTACGCCCCCTTATACACAAGAATCCTCTCCTTAACATACTGTATTTAGTATATCATAGTAAGGGATTTTTTCGAGCTCTTCTCATACTAATTTTCGCTGATTGTCACTATGCCCTAAACTTATCAAAAATACTTTTCTTAAAGCTTTCAGCAAAAACATCTCTAGCCACATCAAGCTTCATTACGATACTTCTAGGTGACAACTTCGCTTCTAAACTTGGTGGTAATTCTTGATGGATATATGACAGCTCATAAAACCTTCCGCCCTCAGGATAAGAATATGTCAATTGGTTTTTCTTTTCGTCAATTTTGAATTGCTGCGGTTCGGTATTCCATGCAGTTTTGATTTTATCTATAGCCCCTCTACCAATGGCCATATCACCAAAGTAATCAGCATACTTTAATTCAGAAACATAATCCGGAGTTTGCTCACCATATTCATCAATTATTTCTGAAATAACCTTTGATGACTCTTGGAAAATATCTGGGAAATAGTTCTCATCATCCTCTGTCATAGTTGCAACCATTTCATCTATGACCACAAACATTCTCCTAGCATACTCACAGTAAAATGCATTGGTTATTTGTCTAAGAGACTCATTAATCTTTTTCGCATTATAGGCACCTGCCTCTTTTTCTATTTGAATATCTATTCTACAGGTAACTACGCGCTTAGAAATATCTGGCTTTAGTGCAGCCAATTTATTTGTAGAAATAACGATTGATGGATAATTAATGAAATGCTCTCTAAGCCCCCATGTATCATCCTTAAAAACCTTCTCATAATGAGAGTCATACTGATTCTTTGATAAATCATCAATTATTATTGGTAATCCCTCGCAAGAGCATTTTAAATCACTTATATTTGTCGCCGTAAAATCACTGTTAGAATTCACAGGAATCCTTTGGCCGCAAAGCATCTTTGAAAGTAGCTTTGTAAAAGTCGTCTTCCCACCATTCGAATCACCATATAAAATTCCAAACACAGGGAATGATGTTGTTGGATAGTTATATTTATTGCCTATATATCTCAAATAAGGCATGTAAGGACTACAGAAAAACCAATTTAAAAACTTAAAATAGTTTTGCTTGGCAAGCTCTGTTTCCCCATAAAAATCAGAAAGACTATTTATATAACTTGTCAATGCATCTATATCTTTCTTTATGTCATCAGCGCTAGGATTAAGATTTAATTCTTTACCATTAAACAATAGCTTTTTTAATTCATAATCAATATGCAGCTTTGGTAACATTTTCTTCTTTGTTACATTTTTCTGCACTTGTTCTTTATATTTTCTTTTGAACCCCCTAGTTTGGTCCCCAGTAATTAATACTTTTCCATTGTCTTCTTTTTGTTTTGGAAGTAATGGCTTTATTTCTGCTTCCAATCCTTGTATATCTGCAACAATTTCTATTTCTTCTACCGGAGCAGACGGCTCGAGAATAACCATTTGCTTCTTTTCCACTGTCCTAACTATTGGGACTTCATCAATGTTTTCACGTACATAATCTTCATCAGCCAATACAGCAGCGATGACTTTTTTACTTACCTCGTCGGAACATATATCTCTAAACGATTCAAATCTATCCATGTAATATTCAAATGCCTCTTTGTCATCAAAGCACACTATATCCTCTCGCTGCCTATTTAAAAAAGCTGATGCAGACAGATTCGCAGAACCTGTAATTACTCTTGTGCATCCATCTTTTGCTTTAAGAATAAATATTTTCTCGTGAGACATGGTATCTCTAGACACTCTAATATCAAGTGATTCCTCCTCTATTCTCTCTGCTAATCTTTTGGCAATCTTACTTTTTACTAGTAGTTCAACTGTTTTCATTTGCATAGAAATAATAGCTGCCATATCGCTACTTAAAATATCCTCGCAGCCAAAAATCATCTCTGCATACTCGAACTTATCCAGCACCTTTTCCATAAACTGTATTCCTGAAGAAAATGTAATGCCATACAATTCATCAAATCCGTCGAACAGTTCACTCCAATCTTGGGTGACCACCTCTTTAAATTCGGCCTTAACTATTTTTAATTTTCCATCCTCAGCTGCTTCCATCTCTTCTGGAGCAAAATCAAATAAACTCATCTGGTCCATACATTTCTCACTTTCCTTTTTTATTTAAATATTTAAAACTCTCCATCCTTCAAACATTCATTGAAATAAGGGCAGTCCAGGCAACACTGGCTACAGCTTCTCTTTTCAATGCGCTTCTTTTTCTGTATCCAAAATATAAGTCTTTTCATAAACATCAATTACCTCCTTGCCAATTCTAAAGAGACATATTTTTTACTGATTATAAGATTATCAAATCTATCCGCGGTTTATTGGACAGCTCGAAACCGCTATTTTACTGCATTTTTGCTTATTTATAATAAAAAATGCACCTAATCGAAATGATTAGATGCATTCTTGCTCTACATATTAAACTTCATATTACTCTACGCATTATTCATTTCCTTCAAGAATTCATCTTCAGATTCAAATGAAAAAATGCTTACTCCATTATCTCCTAGAAATTTTATAAAGTCTTCCTTATTCATTTCAGCTATTTTAGCACAATAACCTATAGAGACTTTATTTTTTTTATACATCATTAAAGCTACAGCTTTTTTAGCAAAATCATTAGCTTCAGTTTTTGACATTTTTGTGTCATACAAAACTTCATCTGGTATATTAACCATCGCACTGCACATAAAATATACCTCGAACTATTTGATTTATAATGCTTAGTCACACTTTCTATCAATTTATTATAACATCTTCATTTTTCACTTTCCACCTAATGAATTAAATGACTAATTATAATTCTCCAAAAATCCCTTCGCACTATCTTTTACCTTATCAACCACATCACTTGGCCCAGTTATCTTCACATCACTTCCTAGGCTGAAAATCCATCCAAAAATTTGTAAACTCACAGCCATACGAGGCTATCCTTCAGCAGTTCTAGCACATCAATAAAGTGACTCTCTGTCTTATCATCATTGAATGCTACAATGGCTTCTCTTAACATACTGCCTTCATCTTCTTGCTGTGCTATCGAAAGAATCTCAAAGGTAAATCCCACCTCGTGGTCTACATAACCATAGACAAGAACACCATCAAACACTTCGTCCACATCTAAATCAGCTACAATATCCATTATGTTGTCATTGTTAAGCAATATGCTAAAGTTCTTATAAAATGGCCTAAAGCCTAGTTCAGTATAATTCATTTGTAACCCCTAATCTTAATCCTCACCTACCTAACTAAATGTAACTGATTCTTACTAAATCTTTTTCTTTTGAAATACGATTTAACTGCATTTTTAATTCCTACAATAGTCTTTCCTAAGCGACCATATCTTTTGATAAACTCTTTGTCTTTCTTTTGTTCATTAACAAATGAAACATGTCCTACATATGAATAATCATTGATATAGTCAAATAAGTAATGTAAACGATTGCTCTTTACTCCCTGATTATGATATCCGTCAGTGATATATCTCTCAGTAGCTGATACTTTTACGTAGTTGTTGTGATAAAGGTTATACATACCTTCATCAAATCCGGTGATGATCCAAGAATCTTCCTTTCCAACCACCTTTAACTCCCCTGGACCTTCAGTAAAAAGCTTTATCTTATCATCAACTACTAGATGCTCCAGCTGCTTGTTTGAAATCCAGCCTGTTTTTAGCATTGCTGTAATGGGTCTAATCTGCTTTGTATGAGGAAAACATGCCTCTCTAATTAGCATTCTTCTGACACACGAAGGACATGGGCTTTTTCCCGAAGGTCTAATAGGGCTTGCTTTAAATGACGCTATTGGAATCTTCTTAACCATTGCGCAATCCTTATCATGGTAGATTTCCTCTTCATCAGAATAAAAATATTTATTTTTTCTATCATCAAGTAATCTTTGCTTATTTCCAATTAGCCTCTTTTCTTCTTTACTAAGTTCTTTAGATTTATAAGCGACCTTATCATTTTGGATAAATGCTTTACGTGCATTGTTATCTAACAACGAGAGGTCAATAATATCTTCTGGCTTATTAATTGGGCATTCTAGACCTGCTTGTTTCTTAAGATTCATCCCGTTTCTAACACTAGACTTAAGAAACTTCCAAATTCTAGGAAATGCCTCTACTTGCAAATATATTGCATTTAGTTCCGGATCCCATTTGACCATGGATGCCTTTAAATATTCTGGAGATCTATAGTTAAAAAATATTAGTCCTGCAGTTACTAACCTCTCTTTTATTTGTCTATCCATTTTTAAATCTTTAATTCTTCCTGAATAAAGCACTATCTTTCCATCTACTAAATCCTGTCCCCACAAAGCGATAGTAATATTACCTGACAAAGTTTTTAGAGCTTCCTTAGCTAACTCCATATTTAATTCTTTTTCGTTTTTAACTGGAATCATAATCAAAAACCTCTCGACTTCTTTTTCTGATTCTAGAATATCATTTCATAGGGCGGTTTATTGGACAGCAAAAAAGCCCACCCATGCTTTCATGCATGAGTGGGCTTATAGCCTAAGAGTACTAAAGTATTATAATAATAGTTTCCAAAAAACAAATCCTAATAAAGCAGCAATAGTAATAATAAATGCAATTGTTAATGGATTTACACTTTCATCTTCTTCGTAATCATCAAAACTACTATATTCTACTCTCATCTTTGGTGGATTCTTCCTCGACTCTCTCATAGCCTTAGAGATAATTGCAAGAGGATCATTTTGCTTCAATAATTGCTTGTGAAAGTTTTGAAGTTCTAATAAATCTCTTTCTATCAATTCTGGCGCACCACTATCATGTGCTATTTGATTTCTGAGCCATCTTAGATGCTTTAACATTCTGTACTTTTCATTCCAATTAGGAACACTTCTAGAACCTCTAAAATCGTTTTCTTCCATCTGATTAATATATTCAGTCACACCTTGTTGCGACTGAAATATATCTTTACAAATGTTGTCTACTGATTTGAATTCCTCAAAAAATTCCATTTCAAGATTTGTCATATGTACCACCTTTTAAATCGGAGTGACGTGATTTGAACTCATTTTCATATTTATCATCTGAGCGTCCCCAGTGTACTGGCCTAGTAGTCCACTTATAAATATCAAAAGGACCCTGATTTCTCAGAGTCCTCTGCGTTCTAAAAGATATTTGGCTACCGTCGCCTCTGTAGCATCTCTTTTGACCCATAGGGTGTGTGGTTGCAACGAAATTTACCACCTCAAATATCTCTTATTTGTATGCGTATTGTATCAAGAATTCTCTTTTTGTTAAAGAGACTGCTTACTTCTCGCTAATCTTATTCCACTCATAAGGGGTGTTCTGGTACGCGTAGTAACGGTGGACTCTACATCTCCAAACCTGCATAAATACAGGCTTCTCTCGGTGGTATAATTTCATTTACTCCCGAGTTACCACCGCCAAAATGACTGATAATTCAAATCACACGGTGGTACTATTTATACTACATATAGTCTTTTAACGCCACTATTTTTGAAAGAACTAAACTACTATCACATTTTTCAATAATAGTATATTTCTCTTCCGCGAATGCTTTACTTAATATAGCGTAAATTTTCTTCTGAGGTTTAGATGAAACATCGCGAATATCCTTCTTAAGTAGGGTATTAGGAACATTTAAATTTGTATACGAATCTTCAACAAAGCCCATACAAGCAAATGTATTTCCAGCTATTTTTTCTGAATACAATTTCAATCCAAAATCGCTAAAATCACCAATCATTGATGCCGTCTTCTTTATATTCATCATGTTTTCAAGAACTTCCAATTTCTGAACTGACGAACCATCTTTAGCCATTATAAAATCGTCTTCTGATAATCTTCCATCAAGACATTTTGAATAAAAATTAATTGCTGAAGTTATTTTTCTTCTATTTAACTTAAGACCAGTCAGGTGTAGAAAATTAGATCTATAAAAAACGACCTCATATAAATCAAGTCCTTCAATTGTCTCTTTACCATTATCAATTTGCGGTTTTATTTCAGAAGGAGTTCCGTAAACAAATAGAACCTTTTGATCCTCAAGATTCTCATGATAAAGCTTTGCTGCCCTTGTAATAATTGATATTACTTTTTTCTTATCCATAACACATTCTTCCTCTAACATTTAAAATGGGAATGCAATCGCCGCAGCAATTACATTCCCATTTAGTGGTTGATTTTTCCGTTGTCTGCCAACCTCCAGCACCTATGTCTGGAAAATATCAGGTTTTTCCGTTGCCTGCCAACCTCCAGCACCTATGTCTGGAAAAAGTATCAGATTTTAGGTGTCAACCCACCAAGGCATACGCCTTTCTTAATTATATATTATATCGGTCCAACCTAAAAAACAATACATATATTTCACAAAAAAACTGGCTTTATTAGGTAAAAATAGCGGGTGTCTTACCCGCTTTTTGGTGGACCCGGGTCTTCCGACCAGCCCAGAAGCATCACTGCTTCTTATTGTTAATATGATAACATCATAAAAACTATAATTTCAATATTTTGTTTTCTATAATCTTATTCCACTCATAAGGAGTATTCTGATATACGTAATAACACGGGCAACGACAATTTTTTTGCTCGCAAAGCCCGTAAAATCAGCATTCTCGATGGTGTAGAGAGCTAACTACACCATCTCCACACCATTTTTGATGGGCTATTTTTCTTCATTATACACATTTTTTTCATTAAAAAATGCCCTGATTATTCAGAACAGATTGTTATAACTAGGTGTATCTTGTTGCTATTTAAAGTTCTTTTTTCGTTTCACTCTCAAGCTTTTTCAAATCAAAACTTATATCATTTTGATAATGAATCACCATCGAAATAATATACAGCTAATTATTTTGTGTAATATGTTGTTTGCTTTTGGCATCAATCATAGCCTGAATAATATCATATTCTGCTTCTAATGCATCATATTCTGCTTTAATCTCAGGATTTTTCAGAGCTTTTTCTTTATATTCCTTGTAGCTACTCATTTACAAAACCTCCATGTATGTCCTAACCTTTGATTCAATATTAAATTGTCTTGCATACTTAACTATCTTTCTAGGATTACACTTGGTTGAGAAATATTCCTTCATTGCCTGTGTATATATCTGAGTATCAACAGTTTTTTTATCACGAATTAAGTCGCAGATACATCGCTCCAAATCATATATCTTTACTTCGTATCCTTGTGGGGTTACAGCATCAACAATTCCTAAATCCCACAACTCCTTTTTGCAATAATGAAACCTCGTATTTTCATAGTCCCTTTTGATACGAGAAACATTATCACCCTGAGGAACTGTGATATCTAATTCATGAGGAACACGGTCTGATAAACCATGCAAAAACAAAGCTGTTCCATGTGAATAAATCATCTTAGGGGAGCGATTCTGTATCGTACGATACTCATCTGGTTGATTATCAGCTATCACATAGTTTCCATGAGATTCTTTCGCAATCAGTCCGCTTATCAAGTATTGATATAAAACTAGTCTTGAGACTCCCTTGTCAGCCAATTGTTTTGCTGAAGCAATACCGTCATTTGACTCTATAATCATTTTTAGCGATTCAAATGAATAATCCATAACCATCACCGCCTTTCATATCGTTCTTAAATTTAACATATTAAAGAACGTTTGTGTACATATCGTTCTTTATTATTACACTTTTAAAGAACAATATATTAAAGAACTCATAAAAAAGCCATGATCATAAAATCACGGCTTAGAAATCAAAAATGCTGGTTGGTAATGCTGCTGCTCCAAGTAAATCTGTTACTTCATGCTTTTCACCATCAAATACATATGTATAAAAATGGGAATGTATATGCCGTAGCAATGTACATTCCCATTTATTGGTTGATTTTTTCGTTGCATGCCAACCTCCAGCACCTATGTCTGGAAAATATCAGGTTTTTCCGTTACCTGCCAACAACAATCGCTCATAGTGAGACCATGTAAGAATTTTTCTATTCTTATCTATTGTTGCATATTCACTAGATTGTGGGGTTACTGTCCCCACAATCTCAGGATATGTTTGATAAAATTGTACATAACGATAAAGTGAACGCTTATCAAAACCTTTTCCATATTTACGAGTTAATTCTTCCGATAATTCAGAAATAATATGCTCACCATATCGTTCAGCTCTAGTCCCACTCATGTTTTCAGTTGAAATACGCATACCAAGAAGCCAGTTTCGAAGAACCAACACAGTATTTACAGTTGTTATTGCAGATTGCTGCGCATTTTCAATGATACAATGTAAATCCTTCTACCAACTGCGTTTTTCAAGCCGCAAACGCTCATGCTCGATTTCTAACATCAGCTCTTTAGCCGGAGCCGGCGCTGTATTCTCATCATATAGCAAATCAATAAGCTGATTTTGTTTCTCTATCAAATTGCTTTTTATAAAGCTTGTTGGCTCTAAAAAAGAAAGTGCCTGACTATAGAATTACCATGGTCGTTTTTTGTCCATCCAACCAGTTTCTTCCCAATATTTTTTATCATTTGAGTTAAAACCAGTTTTTTGAATGGCACGACAAACCAGGAAAAATCCTCTAGTAAAAAGATTTGGTTTTACACGACCGCAACGTCGTCTAATCTGATTTGCCATCTTTGTTGTCTTCTTATCAATAGCCTTTTTCTTTTTTTCTGAGACCATCTCCCAATTAGTGGCTGCAACTGCAATACCGTACTTATAAGTCTTTGGTACTCCCCAATTAAAAAAGCTATGTGCCATGTCTTTGTTGGTAGATTTCGTGCCTGCACCTGCTGCAGTGCTGATGCATACCCCCTGCTTATGAAACATATTTCTTCTTGGCCGATGAATCATCCAGCGATATCCTAAGTGATCCAAAAAGGCCTTCATGGCGCCTGTCACATGAAATACATAAACCGGACTGTTTAAAATGATTACATCTGCTTCATCCATTGCTTTTGTAATTGGATTTAATTTCTCATAATGCGGGCAATATTCTTCACCTTTCATAAAACATCCGGTGCAACCAATACAAAACTCACCAAAATCTTTAGGTAAGAAAAACTCTTTTGTTTCTCCACCAATTTTATCTGCCAGCTCGCGTGCAATATGATACGTGGATCCTTTATGGTTTTGTCCGCTAATAATTAATGTTTTCATAAACATACTCCTTCAAATTGCTTCTCCGGCTTTTTCCTAAAATCTTTCTTAGCCTCGTCACATATTCTAATACTCCAAGCCACTACTCAAACTCCACATCATCCATTATTTTCTCTATATCTTCCATGGAGAATCCTTCGTCTTTAATAAAATCTTCAAATGGAGTAGTTTTACTGTTTTTTCTTTCGTCAGCAAGCTTTTTAAGATAATACTCTTCAAAAATGGAGAAATATCTCTCCAATGCATCTATTCTGCTTTGTGTTCTACGATATTCTTCAACTGAAATTACCACTGCAGTTGGTTGATTATTTTTCAGTACAATATACTCTTTATTATTAAGTGCCACATCAGAAAAAATCTTTCCCGCTTTCCCTTGACTAAAATCTGATATTGGAACTAATTGCTCGGTAAACTCTGCAAATGCTACACTCATAAGACACCTCCTATATTATATTTATATTATAATATTAGTTAATATTTTAATCAATATTTACATATAAATTTGCTCCTCGAAAAATGCGTCTGCATCCTTATATTTTAAATAAAAAAAGCCAGCTTTGCGCTGGCCAATTTTTTCTTATTTCACTTTTGCCACCATCTCCTGCACCATCTTCTTTGCATTTTTAGATAGTAGAAACTTGTGATTATTATGTTATTTTCGCTATTTACTTCTTTGATAATTTCATCATTCTTAGATTGATTTTCAATATAACAGTTTTAGCCATAATCACACTAAAATATCCTTCTACCAACTGCGTTTTTCAAGCCGCAAACGCTCATGCTCGATTTCTAACATCAGCTCTTTTGCTGGAGCTGGCGCTGTGTTTTCATCATATAGCAAATCAATAAGCTGATTTTGTTTCTCTATCAAATTGCTTTTTATAAAGCTTGTTGGCTCTAATGTCTCCATTAGCTGCACTTTTCCAGCTTTTATGCTTGCACCCAACTCAGCCTTATTCTTTTCATACTGTTGGTTCAGCTCGTCTAGACGTTTTTCAGCCTCTATGCGCAAATTCTCTGTTTCCAAACGGATTTCTTCCATTCGGGCTTTAACCTTTTCAGTACGATAGATTACGTCAGGATATGCATTGGCAAATCTTCGATAAAAAATAGATTTGTTGCTCAATAATAATTTGACATCCTTGCTTATAGCTTCTGTGTTATCAGCGTCACTGGATTCAACTCCGATTTTCACAAGCTTTAATACAAAATGAGAGACACTATAGTCAGCAACAAAAATAACCGAAAGACAACTGGCAATAATTTCCCTGCTTACGATACTTAGATTTTCAAAAAAAACATATAAAAGTGGATTAACAATATGTATAATTGCCACACCACCTATTCCAAACAATACCAAGTTTCCAATCCACACTCTGCCATTTAAATTCATTGGCTTTTGACTATAGTCCCACCATCTGGCATGGAATCTTTTCTCCATAAAATAGCTGGCCAGGTACTCAATCAATCCACATACAATCATGGATATAGCAAAGGTTGTTCCTATGCCTTTCTCCACTGGTGTGAGCCCTGCCACCGTGAGAGTTATCAGTGCAGCTCCTGAACCATATATTGGAAGCCATGGTCCAATCAGAAAGCCTCGATTTATAAAACGACCAAACTGACGATATTTCAGAGTAATTTCAATACACCATCCCACAAAAGAAAATATGAAGAATAACAATATCAGATTTATAGCGAAATCCATATATCTCCTCCCAGGTCAACCTTGATTGTTTTCATACTATTACTCTCTTACCCACACTTCCATTTCATTTTCTCCACGATTTGCCCATGCATAATATGGAATAAATGTAAGCGTTGCATTCTCCTCTGTAGGTCTACTATTTGTATAAAGCTCAGTTGACGTAGAAAGCTCCACTCTTTTTCCCTTTGCCTTAATAACTCCTACTCCATTTAATAAACCTGCTTTGTACTCATATTCAAAGGTGGAATCCTCTGGCAAACGCAATCCATTTATTTCGGTTCCATTATCAACACCTTCCAAACAGTAAACGAAAGGCCCTCTAGAGATAGCCACTTTTCCAATATCCTCTGATACTAGAGGATTGCAATAATTTCTCTTTATCTCCATAGGAAATGTCAATTCTATTTCCATTGAGCCACCAGCTGTCACATCCACGTAATGATAGCCATCTTCTTTTGAAATCTCAGCAGCTTTTCCATCGATCTTTAATGTTGCATTTGCTGTCCAGGCTGGGATTCTGATTCCAATCCTTACCACAGACTTAGTTTTATTATTAATGACAACCCCATCCTTTTCATCCCAAGGATACCCTGTTGCCTGCTTTATCGTCACGGTGCCATCTTTATATTCAAAAGTAGACTCAGAATCAATATACTGGTTAATCAAAATAGCATCATCAGATATCGTATATACGTAATCATCCAAGGATGTTATCATTCGCGCCAAATTAGGTGGACAGCATGCACAGCCAAGCCATGATGGGCGTACAGGCTTTACGTGACTCTTCCCTGGATCCTTTAAAGATTTAGCAGGATTTACCTCTAACGGATTTACGTAGAAAAAATGCTTGCCATCCAATGCCATTCCTGCCAATGCGCAGTTGTAAAGAGTACGCTCCATTACCTCTGCATACTCAGCCTTAGGCTCGATTCTAAGCATCTGTCTTGCAAAAAATATTAGACCGATTGCAGCGCAAGTTTCGCAGTACATTGTGTCGTTTGGCAAATCGTAATCCAGAGTAAATGATTCGCCGTGGAACGTAGAACCACTCCCTCCGGTAATAAACATTCTTCTAGATGTAATATTATCCCAAAGCTTTTTACATGCGCCGTATATCTCTGCATCGCCTGTTGTAGCTGCCAAATCTGCCAGCGCTGTGCACATATATACCACACGAACTGCATGGCCTTCTGCTGTATCCTGCTCCAATATAGGCTTATGATTCTGAAAATATGTATCTGCTGCTTTTTCAATTCCATTTAAAGCATTTGGGCCTTGGTATTTCTCAGCCTGTTCTCTAAAGAAATTTGGATGCTTTCCTCTTTCCATCAGAAAATATTTTGCAAGCTTTAAATATCTATTTTCTCCTGTCACATGAAAAAGCCTGAGAAGTCCAATTTCTATTTCCTCATGTCCATCATAGCCATGGATTTTTCCATCCTCAGGGCCAAAATTGTCATCGATATTGTCTGCTGCCTTTTTTGCTACGGTCAGCACCTTCTCATTTCCTGTGGCAGCGTAATATGCCACGGCAGCCTCAATGAAATGTCCCATGCAATACAGCTCGTGACTACCGGCCAGGCTCTGATATCTATACTGGATTCCGAGAATCGAATAGAAAGTATCCAAATATCCATCCTCTTCCTGGGCATCAGCAATCAAATCTATTACCTCAAGCGCCTTCTTTTCTAGCTCAGGGTCCATCTTTTCCCTAAGAGAATACGCCACTGCCTCTAGCCATTTATAAACATCACTATCCTGAAATGTCCAGCCATAGTGAGTGCCCTGGGTTCTACCCGCAGCGACCTTAAAATTCTCGATTGCATGGCTTTTCTCGCTTGGAATTCCATCATCGTTCAAACGCTCTTTTTCGATTTTAATCCCAGCAATATCATTTAATACATTCCACTGAAACGGAATCATTTCTGTGCGAACCAGATTTCTGTATCTTCCCCAAAATTCTGACGTAATCTTTACATTATTCCCCATTTTGTCTTCTCCTTATATCGTAATAAATATAAGTTTATCACATTGCTTGGAAAAAGATACCGTATTTAAAAAAACAAGCGAGACCTCAGCCTCGCTTGTTACTAACCCACATATTGTGGACAGTTATTAAACTATTTAGTTTCCTGAATTAAAAAGCTCTGATAAAACATCTGCATGTTCTTCTAATACTTCTAAGAGCTTTTCGCTCCAGTGACGTGCATCAGAATCGCTGTCGCCGAATACATAGTCTTCCTGACCATAATCCATAACGTCAAATCCAGGTATAGTCTTGCTTGCGCCATTTGTTCTGTAGCTTACTGCATCTGCGAGACTAAATGAAACTGATGAGATGTCGCTGTAATCAACCCAGCTAGAAAGATCTGTTCCAGTTGCCTCTGTTGCATCTCCATTTTCAGTCTGTGTCTCTGCCTCAGCCTTCTCGATAGATACTGCACCATCTACGTATTCACCGTACATCTTGTCTACGTAGTATGAAAGGCTATCTCCAAGGATTTCTGATGGAACGTGTCCACCATCCCACTGCCAATCGATTGTTGCATCGATGCCTGCAGAAAGCATTGCAATCTGTAAGTTCAGTGAATTGAACATTGAGATATCACCTTCAGCTGCGCCGCAAAGGATTCTTACCCATGTAGCATCATCAGTGTCCTCATCACCAATATAATTAAGTGGATTATAAAGATCTACAATGTTGTTTCCATACTCGTCACCTGCCTGGATTTCAGCAATATCATTCTGATAAGCCTCAAGCATTTCCTCGTATGTGCTATAGTTTGCAGAATCAGTTGTTGTACCAGCTGACTGAGTAGTTCCCTCATCAGGTGTACCAACATCCATTGTGTCACCAGCAGAGTTTGCTGCTACGTCATCATTTGCAAAGCTTCTATCATCTGTCTCTTCTGTGTCAGCACTAGCCTCAGCTGGAGCTTCTCCTGTTGGTGCCTCACCTGTTGGGCCACCTTCCATATTTCCACCAGGGCCTGCTCCATCAGGTGCTCCGCCGCCAGGGCCACCCATCATACCATCACTTGAAGAACTCTTAGCATATCTACCCTCGATAAATGCCTCAGCCTTGTCCTCAGATGTCATGCTAGCAACCTCTTCATCAGAAAGAGCATTGCCATCCTCATCAAACCATGTCCAGCCCTCTGCATAATCTAAGTTGTCCAAATACCACTGTAGATTTGATACAAATTCTGCCAAGTAGAAATCAACATATGTTCCACCATAACCGTTTGTATCAGCGTACTTGTCCTCATCATATTCGATGGAAAGTGCGATTGTGTCTGTTGTATCTCCGTCACCATTTATATCAAGCTCTACATCTGCTTCATTTACTGAGAGATTCTGCTCGTTGATATATTCCATGTACTCTTCTGAAAGATACTCTGCCAACTGCTCCTTGAACTCTGTGCCGAAATCGTAATCATTGTCCATGTAATACTCAAAAGCAAGAGCCATATCAGCTTCGTATAAAGATGTAATTGCTGAGTATGCCATACAACCCCAAACGCCATCAGAAATCTCGTATGTTGTTCCATCGATTGTTACTGATGTTGAGTATGAGCCATCCTCATTCTGATATACACCTACTGCACCAGCCTCGATTTCATAATCGTAGAAATCTGAATTGTTACCTGTTGCTGCAACCATTGTGGCATGAGCTCCACCGCCGGAACCACCTGTTGATACGAAGTAATCTGTATTTCCTGGAAGATTTCCAAGGAGAATATTGTATTTTACAAATCTAATAGCATTCTTCTGATCTACCAAGCAGCTTGGAGCATCGCCTGTATAATACTCATTTCCATCCTCATCTGTTGCTGTATCGTTCTTTCCTCTATTACCGCAAGACATATTGATATAGCCCTCAGACGCATATGTTGTAGATGCCTCTGTATTTGTTGATGAGCTGTAGCCTGCAGCACCTGTATTTACGATAACTGGAGCAGTTGCCGCTGTGTAAACCTGACCGTTTGAGCTAATAATTTCTGCTTCATAATCGATTACAAGCGAACCATGAACTGCCTCTGTATAATCTGCAGAAGTAACATCTGCCTGACCATCACCATCTGTATCAATACCAGTTACATAAGCTCCTGGAACACAAACAGAAACGCCCTGCTCATCTTCTATTTCAGGATAAGCAACTGCAGATACGATTGACATTGTCCATGCATCTGCGTCAGCATCGTAACTCCATGTAACCTCTTCATTATTTGCAAGGTTAAGAGTTTCCTCTATATAGGCTTGCTCCTCGCTTACCTCTGTTGTTGCTGATGCCTCTGTAGTGGTTTCAGAACTTGTATCTGTCGCTGTACCACAAGCCACCATACTAGTAGCAAGCGCCGCAACCATCAATAAAGAAACTAATCTCTTTTTCATTAAAAGCCTCCTTCAATTTGCTTTTGTTTTCAGATCGTGATTGTAATTTAGACCTCGAACCTTGAAGAAAGCTTGAAATAATGTGAAGATTATTTGAACATTGATTTTTCAAGGTTTCTTCAAGCATTAACATTTAAAATTGCACTATAATAATTACGTAGTAAATTATGAGGTGTAAAAATGAAAATTCTATTAATAGAAGATGAAAAGAGAATGTCTGCGGCAGTATCTGAGCTGCTGCGACAAGAAGGATACTCAGTTGACGTGGCTGATGAAGGCCTCGGTGGCTATGACGCTATTCTTAAAAATTCTTACGATGCAGTAATCTGCGACGTTATGCTTCCTGGCATGAACGGCTTTGAGATTGTATCTGCGGCACGAGCCGAAGGAGTTTCCTCTCCTATTATCATGCTCACCGCCAAAAGCGATATCACTGACAAGGTTACAGGACTAGATTGCGGCGCCGACGACTATTTAACAAAACCATTTCAAATAGAAGAACTACTAGCTAGGCTTCGTGCATTGATTCGTCGAAACGCCAAGGAAACCGATGGCTTATTGACTGCCTTTGATTTAAATTTAAACACCAAATCCTTGAACCTGATTTGCACCTCCACTAATAAGGAAATACGCCTTCCTGAAAAGGAATTTAAAATAATGGAATATCTCATTTCCAACAAAGGCCAAATCGTTTCCAAGGAGCAGCTTGCCCTAAAGGTCTGGGGCTACAACAATGAGGCGGAATACAATAATGTAGAAGTCTACATATCATTCACCAGAAAGAAACTAAAATTCCTTGGCGCAAAAACAGAAATCAAATCTATCCGAGGCATGGGATACGAACTGCGAGGTTAAATATGAAATCAAAGTCTAGACTCCGTTTAATAGTCATAATAATGATGTTTTTGGTAGCAATCATGTTTGCTACCCTTGCAATCATATACGGCACCACCAAAATCCAAACTACAAAAGAAAGCAAAGAAATGCTTCAGATTTTTGCTGATTCCTACGATATAAACGGATTTCCTGACTCATCTCAGCTGGCACCTTTAAATTTAGGCGAAGCACCTATCACAACTCCAAGCACTTCATTTCACAATTTTCAGGTGTCCACCTTTTATGCAGTAGCCTTTGATCTAGATGGCAATCCCATTGATATTTTAAACGATGCCCCATCTGGTTTTTCTGACGAGGAATTAACTGCCTACGCCAAAAATCTATTAGATTCTGGCCAAACCTATGGCGAAGGCGAAACCGTCACATACCTAATCACTCAGGGCGATGACTACATTTTGGTCACCATGATGGACACTGTCCTTATGGATTTAACCATCTCCTACCTAATAAAAAACATGGTAGTTTTCGGCTTAGTTTCGATTGTCATCCTATCTATTCTTGCATTTATCCTGTCTGGATGGGTAATGAAGCCAATAGAAACAGCCTATGAAAAACAGAAACAATTTATTTCTGATGCGGGCCATGAATTGAAAACCCCTATTTCTACTATCAGCGCCAACGCGGAGCTCCTTAGCAGAGATATGCAAAGCAATCCTTGGCTTGAGAATATAAAATATGAAAACGAAAGAATGTCTACCATCGTTCACCAGCTACTGGATTTGGCACGTCTCGAAAACATAAAACCAGTAATGAGTGAGGTAAACCTTAGTGAATTAGCCCTTGCTAATATTATGCCCTTTGAAGCCACAGCCTACGAGCGCGGCTTAGAATTAAACTATGAAATCGACGATAACATCATGAAAACCTGCGACAGCTCAAATATAGAAAAACTGGTTTCTATACTAACTGACAACGCAATCAGCCACTGCACCTCCGGCGGCAGCATACTTATTTCGTTATCCGAAGACAGCGGAAAAGTCCTTTTGACTGCCTCAAATACCGGTGAAGAGATTCCAGTGAATGAGCGAGAAATGATTTTTGAACGATTCTACAAGTCAGATCAATCTAGAGCTGAAAACCACGGTCACTACGGCCTCGACCTTTCCATTGCCAAAGCCATTGTAACCGAACATAGTGGCAAAATCTGGGTGGATTGTAATGCGGGAAACGTAATATTCTCAGCCAAGTTTTAACTGCTGACATTACTCATACTGTCTTAATCCTTGAGACCATATTTCTCTAGATCTACTTTTCCACCTATCACTTCTATTCCATCAGCCTCCAGCAGTTCCTTCTGAGCCCAGGCTCCGCCGAATACATACTCACCTGCCAGCTCGCCCTTGGAATTTACCACTCGATAGCATGGAATGTTTTCAAAATCTGGGTTTTTATGAAGGGCATTTCCAACAGCACGGCTCATTTTAGGATTGCCTGCCATAGCAGCCACTTGACCATAGGTTGCCACCTTGCCCTGTGGAATGCGTTTCACTGCTTCGTATATACGTTTTGTAGGTGAGTCTGTCACTAAATCATAGCTTTCTGCAATCATACGCTTCACATCATCATCTGGAATGCTGCCGTCCAAAATCACAGTGTTCCAATGCTCCTTATTCTGATGATAGCCAGGAATAACGGATTTATAGGTACGTCTCCAGAAATCCCGCCATTCTGGATCGCATTTCAGATTTAGACAAATCTGTCCATCCTTCTCATAGGACCACAAAAAAGCCTTTTTGCTGGGCTTCACTCTAATGAGTTGCCAATTCGGATCATGAAATGGAGCCTCCTGATATGTATATGGAAATGCCAGACCGTAGTTTAATGCTTCTTCTCTTGTTTTCATTTGTATCTCCCCCCATTACATCTTTTTTTCCCGCTAGTTTTCAAACAACCATTCCATTACAGATATACATCTATATGCATAGTCAAATGATGCCATGTGATATTGTACACTTTCCATCATGGAATTATCTCCACCATCGGTAGAGCTGTTAGGACCTGCAAAAGAAGTTTCACTACTAGCTTCTATTGTACCTGATTTCCATGATATAAAGTAGTATAACATTTCACCATTTTGCGCAATTTAGCGTTTAAAGTTATAATAAATAACGGATGCAGTTAACAAACCATGAGGATGTATATATGACATACACTAATCTATTTCACATGGCATTTTATTGTGCTGCTCTTTTGGTGTGCATCACATCAATAGCGTTCACCTTATTCCAAAAGAGAACGGATTTGACACATAACAAAATTTTTCTCTTGATGAATTATATTGTTCTGATTAATGGACTGACCTGCTTTCTGCTAGAATCCATTGAGCCATTGATTCACTTGAGTTACGTTTTTTATCATCTCCGTTACGGCCTGGAGCTTTTCTATTTCATCGTTCACAGCGCATTGGCTCCTACCCTGTTCTACTATGTCATGAATGTTACCAGGACTTCCTTAGACAGGCCCAAATATCTTAAATTCATTTGCTTATTCCCATTTATTTTAACTGAAATTTTTGTTTGCCTTAACCCGCTCACTCATTATGTCTACTGGTACGACGAGAATTTGCTTTTCCATAGGAACTGGGGCGAGAATTTCATCTATATCATCGCAATGATTTACACCAGTATCGCATTTACGAATCTTTTGTTGTCATGGCATGCCCTGAGGCGACGCAACCGATATTCCATGATTTACTTCTTCTGCCTCACATTATTCGGTGTAATCGTCCAATTCATTAGCATAGGCATCAAAAGCGAGCTTTTCTGCGAAGCATTAGCACTTGTGGGTCTGATGATTGCCGTGGAAATCGAGGACGACCGTATTGATACCGAGACCAACGTTTACAATAGAAACGCTTTGAAAAATGATGTCAAACACCTGCTGATGAAAAGACATTCCATGAATGTTCTCTGTTTGAAAATCACAAATATCGACATGATCAGCAAAAATACCGGCGTCTCAAATTCCGATGAAATCATGAAAGAAATCACAGACTATCTCAAGACATTGGTTCCAAGGCAGCTACTCTATCACGCCGATGAGAATACCATGGTGCTTTTACAGAGGCAGGATTCCTTCGAGAAAAATAATTTCGATATCATTGATTTTGCTAAGAATATCTACAAACGTTTTCAGGATGACTGGATTGTCCACGGAGTTTCCATCAGATTTACTCCGGTAATCATGATTGGCGTCATTCCAAGCCAGATCAAATCCTTAGAGGATCTTTTATATATGATAGACAGTCCTGTTCCAAAGGATTTCGAAAACAAAATTCTTTTAAATGAGGACCTGTATTTCTTCATAAGACGAGCTGCTGTAGAGTCCGCTGTTTCCAATGGCTTGAAAAATGGCAGCTTCGAGGTCTATTATCAGCCTACCCATTGCCTAAAAGGCCTGAGGTTACACGGCGCCGAAGCATTGATTAGACTTCACGATAAAAAAATCGGCGTTGTTTATCCCGAGGAATTTATCCCTATTGCCGAACAAGCCGGCTACATTGACGATATCGATGATTTCGTTCTCAATCAGGTCTGCGCCTTCATCAAAACCGGCGAACCTATGAAGCTTGGCATGGACTGCATCAATGTGAATCTTTCCGTTCTCCAATGCATGGGAAATGGCTTTGTTAACAGGATTCTAGGCATAGTTGATAAATACGACATCCCGAAAAATTTTATCAACTTTGAAATCACAGAGTCCGTTTCGGCCAGCGATTACGAGCTCCTTGCTGACGTTATCAAGGAATTAAAATCCAATGGCTTCCTATTTTCAATGGATGATTACGGCACCGGCTATTCCAATATGCACACTCTTTTCTCGCTGGATTTCGACATCGTTAAAATCGACAAGAGCATTCTCTGGGATGCGGAAAACAGCGAGATTGGGCAAATCATTTTAGAGAATTGCGTCCATATGATTCGCCAGATGAAACGCAAAATCTTAGTTGAAGGCGTTGAAACTCAAAGTCAAATCGACAAGCTTCAAGCACTTGGAGTGGACTATTTACAGGGCTATTTTTTCTCAAAGCCTATTACCAAAAGCGCACTCCTTAAGTATTGTGAAGCCATCTAATAAAGGAATGGAGAAAAAATGTTGACACTATCTGAATCTGAAAAAAAATTATTATCAGGCATCACCTTTCACACTGAGGAAATCGAAAACGGCAACCTCTGTGACTCCGATATCAAACTTTTAAATGAGATGCGAAGCCTTGCAGAATACCTGCCTGAGAAATATCCAAGCTACACCTTTGAGATAACTGGCTGCGAGCCAAAGGAAGGCACCATCCGCCCATACAACGAGTGGTATTACATTTCAAACCAGATTAACAGGGACTCTGCTTTTATTGCCACCGTTGAAAATACCGATTCTGAGCTTGAAATCAAGGACGATTTCTACGGCGAGGTAATCCGTACTCCTATCAAAGACGACATTTCAAAGCTTCTTTCGGATAACGGATATCCGGTAATCGATGTGGTTGTTTCCTTTTGGAAATACCTTGGCAAGGACTATGGAGAAAACTTGGTTCCAACGCAGGTTCTCTCCGGCGAAATCCAAGCCGACAATGATTTCAAAATTTTCTTAGATGCCTCAAAGCTTAACACCACGGACTATAAGTCTGTTGCCCAGGATATTGCAGAGCTTTTCAAGCAACAGCATATTTCTGGCGAAATATACCTTGTGGTCCTTAGAAATGCAGACGTTGATCCAGCCAGAGGCAGACTGTTTTCTCAGAGTATTTCGTTGAATAAATAATTGGGGTGCTATTATGAAGAGTAATTTGTCTATTGAAGAGATTGTTTTGATTAATAATTTGTTGTACTGCGAGAATCTTGGCGGGCCCAAGGGCACCTTTCTTTCCACCAGCCAAGAGTCCAGAACCATAGGCGATTTCATCGATGGTGTTTTGGACAACGCTGCCAAAATCGAAAATGACAAGGAATACAGTACCGGCGTCACTGGCGCCGAATACAAACAAATCATGTGGTCCATCCGTCCAAACGAGCATCTGAAAAATATTATTATCCTTCAGGTTCACTATGAGAGCGACGGAGCCGGCGGTGGTCGCAGTGCCTTTCTATACGACCCGCAGTTCAACGAAGCCATCGTAGCCTTCAAAGGCACTCAAAGCGATGCGGAATGGATTGATAATGTTGCCGGCCTCTATATGGTTCCAACTGATTTCCAGACCAATGCTTTAAACTGGTTCAGGTCCCTTGATTTTACCGACATTGACACCATCACAGTCACCGGTCATTCCAAAGGTGGCAACAAAGCCAAATTTATCACCATCATGGATGACAGAATCGACAGCTGCTACTCCTTCGATGGCCAAGGCTTCTCCGATGAATTTGTCCAGACATTTTCTCAGGAGATTAAAAATAACAATCACAAGATATTTAATATAATCGAAGAAAGCGACTTCGTTAATATTCTCCTTAATGATGTTGGGGAAAAGCAATTTTACCTTGGAACCAATTGTGGTCGTCTTGGCTTTGCCGAGAACCATTGTGCCAACGCCGTTGTATTTTATGATGACATCGGAGGCATGTCCGTTTGGGAAGCACCTTGCCAGGACAAAAAAATGACTGATTTAGACAAAATGCTCAACAGCTTTATCCGTTCCATCCAAATGTCCTCCAAGGAAAAAATCGCAAACATGCTAGGGACACTTATCGTAAATGCGAAGGGTGGCGACACCGACAAATTGGTAAACACCATTTCCGACCAGCGCTACTCAGACAGCGCCGCACAGCTTACAGCCTACGTTTTAAAATACAAAGCCAAGAAGCCTGAAATGGTAGAATCCGTCAAAGATATTATGCAGCAAAACGGATTCAACACTGGAATGGTGGGAGCCATCGATTTTGTCACCAACCACTCCCTGTTAATGCGCTTCATAGGCAAACGCCCACGGCTTGTCCTGTTTATCCTAAAGCTACGTCGTTCGCCAGAAACTCTCATCACATTCCTTAAAAAGCACTTGGAATTGTTTGATTTACTGGTTTTGATTTCAAAGAAAATGCCAAGAATCAGGCCGCTGTACAACACCGGCGACGATTTATACTATTAACCTTTTTTGTTTAGATTTTCGGGAGCAAATATGAGTGAACAATATGGTAATGTTCTAGTATTGGGTAATTCTGGGGTAGGTAAATCCTCCCTCATTAATGCTCTAACTGGCACCACTTCTGCCCTTACTGTAAAGGGCTACACCGGCGCCACAAAAGAGATTACAATTTACACCGCAGACGATATCAAGCTGCGTTTTGTGGACACACCAGGCTTTGAGCCTTCCATTCTCAGGCAAAACAAAATCATTCGCGACGTTCGAAAGTGGTCCAAAGCATCCATCAACAACGAGGATCATGCCATTCACATGATTTGGTTCTGCTTGGATGCCACTGCCAGCGAGTTTTTCGACAGCACCATCAAAAACCTTATAAAATCCGCCAAGATCTGGTCTTCTGTGCCAATTATCGTGGTTATCACTAATTCCTATTCTGAGCCAGAGCGCCAGGAGAATATCGAAAAGGTTCGCCGCATTTTTGAACAACAGAAAAATGTCAGCGGCAATCTCATGGATATCATCCCTGTTCTTTCCAATCCATATGTAATTGGGGAAGATGTATTTGTAGCGCCTTTCGGACTTACAAAACTCATTGATAGAACAAATTCTCTTCTTCCAGACGGCAAGCAGGCCGCCCAGACCGACATGAAGAAATACAAAATCATGCGCCGCCGTATTATGTCCCAATCGGTTATCGGAACTGCAAGCACCGCCGGCATCGTGGTGGGCGCCCTTCCAAATATTCCATTTACCGATGCAGTATGGCTCGCCCAGACAGAATTAGCCGAGGTTAAAGCCATCGCCAGCATTTACGGCATCAAAAAGGACGACAACAGCAAAGAATTCATTAATAAAATCATAGAAATGGGCACCGTCAGTACAGCCGCCAAAGGCGTCCTCAGCAGCATAAAAGTCATCCCCGGCATCAACGTAGCCGGCTCCGTAATCAACGGCGTTGTTTCCGGATGCTTTGTTGCTGCCATCGGCGAGGTTTCAACCTACGCCTTCGAGCAAATCTACCTGGGCAAGAAATCCATCGGCGACATCGACTGGATCAAGAAACTAACCGAAGCTGCCCTCTCCGGCAACCTCACCGACCTAATTTCTAACGTCCTCGACCAGGTAACAAACGGCACCTCCAAAGAACAAATCGCCAAAATCATCAAAGGAAGTATACCAAAAGCAAATGGACTCTGATTTCTCAGAGTCCTACATCATATCCTTTATTTCTCGCTAATCTTATTCCACTCATAAGGGGTGTTCTGGTATACGTAGTAATTCAACCAATTAGAATACAAAATATTCCCATGACTTCTCCACTGGAGCAATGGTCGCTGCTCAGGGTCATCATCTGGATAATAGTTCTCAGGGATTGCGATGTCTAATCCCTTGCCCTTGTCACGCTTGTATTCTGTATCAAGTGTGAAACGGTCGTATTCTGGATGACCCATGACAAATATATTGCTGCCATCCTTTGACATACAAAGGAATACGCCTGCTTCCTCTCCCTTGGCACAAACCACAAGGTCTTCACAAGCCTCTATATCCTCAGTCTTTACCCCTGTATGTCTGCTGTGAGGTGCGTAGAACACATCATCAAATCCTCTAACAAGAGGGATTTTTCTGTTCTGTACCTTGTGAGCAAACACGCCAAATTTCTTTTCATCCAAATCATATTTGTTTATGCCGTAGCGATAGTAAAGTCCCGCCTGACATCCCCAGCACAAATGAAGCGTAGAGGTAACATGAGTTTTTGTCCACTCAAAAACCTTGCAAAGCTCGTCCCAATAATCTACTTCTTCAAATGGCATCTGCTCAAGTGGTGCCCCGGTAATGATGAGTCCATCAAAATATCTGTCATACACATCCTCGATTTTCTCATAGAAAGTATCCAAATGAGTCTTACTTGTATTCTTGCTCTCGTGACTACCAACAGTCAGGAAAGTCACGTCCACCTGCAGTGGTGTATTTGAAAGCGAACGAAGCAATTGTAATTCTGTAGCCTCCTTAAGCGGCATCAGATTGAGAATTCCTATGCTAATAGGTCTAATATCCTGATGAGTAGACCTATTCTCATCCATTACAAATATATTCTCATGTTCAAGAATAGCCTTTGCCGGCAAATCATTCCTAGTTCTAATTGGCATACCCTTCTTCTCCTTTATGTCTGCATTATTAGTAATTAAGTGTCTTTAATAATCCCTCACATCCCCTTAGGACATCATCATAGCACAAATCAAACTTCCGTGTGTACCATGGATCATCGATATCCCTAGGATAGTCTGTGAAATCAAGCAATCTATAAATCTTGTTCTCGGTATCTTCCCCAAACTCATATCGTAGGTCATGCATGTTTTCTGCATCCATTCCAATGATATAATCGTATTCACTATATTCGTCTTTACGAATGTGGCGGGCTGCATAACCACTACAATCTATACCTTTGCTATTTAACACCTGCCTAACGGGCGGATAAACAGGATTTCCTATTTCCTCATAGGTCATTGCTGCGCAATCAATGTAAAAATCCTGAGCAATGCCTCTCTTTTCTACCATATCCTGCAAAACGTATTTTGCCATTGGCGATCTGCAAATCGAACCATGACAAACAAACAAAATCTTATACATATTTACCCCCGAATTTAGCCATTTATCATTTCAAGCAATGATGCCTCATCCAAAACTGTTACCCCAAGAGAATTTGCCTTATCAAGCTTACTACCAGCAGCCTCTCCAGCAACCAGATAGCTTGTTTTCTTGGAAACAGAGCCTGCGCACTTACCACCGTTTAGTTCGATGAGCTCCTGGCACTCTTTTCTTCCCATAGTAGGAAGTGTACCAGTGATAACAAATGTAAGACCTGCCAGCTTATCAGAAGCGCCCTCTTTCTCTGCCTCAATCATATTTACACCGGCAGCCTCCAGGCGATTTATAATATCCACATTAGTGTCATCATGGAAATAGTCAAAAATTGATTTTGCACTAACCTCACCGATATCATTCACCTCAGTCAACTGCTCCACTGTCAAATCCATAATAGCTCGAATACTCTTGAACTGAGCCATAAGAGCCTTTGCTGCAGCCTTTCCAACATTTGGAATACCAAATCCTGTAAGAAGCTTTGAAGCATCATTTTCTTTAGAGCCATCAATAGCGCTAAGTAACTTATCAGTATTCTTTTCCTTACCGATGATGCCCTCTTCAACTAGCTCATCTCTCTTGTCCTTAAGAGTATAAATATCAGCGATATCCTTGATATAGCCACGTCTTACAAGGTCGATAATATAAACCTCACCAAAGCCCTTAATATCCATGGCGTCCCTAGAAACGAAATTGATAATGTGACGCTCTAACTGAGCTGGGCAGCTAGGATTAGAGCATTTCATATCAGCAGTGTCTGCATCTCTAGAAACAGGGCCACCGCATGCTGGACATACATTTGGAATCTTGTATGTTACAACTCCTGCTGGTCTCTTGCTGTGATTTACCTCTTTAATCTTTGGAATAATCTCACCAGACTTGTAAACCACGATAGTATCACCGATACCGATATCCAAATCGTCGATGAAATCCTGATTGTGAAGTGTGGCACGGCTAACGCTAGTACCGCATAAACGAATTGGCTCAAATATAGCTGTAGGATTAACACGACCTGTACGTCCTACTGAAAGCTCTACATCTAAAAGTGTAGTCTCCTTTTCCTCTGGTGGGTACTTATATGCGATATGCCCACTAGTGTATTTAGCACTAGTAGGAAAATCATTGCGGTAATCAACCTGATCTATCTTAACTACTGCACCGTCTATATCAAACTCAAACTCTGAGCGATTCTCACCAATATAATCAATAGCTGCTAGAATGTCATCTAAATTATCGCATTTACGATGAAATACAACTGGCACGTTTTTGCTAGCTAGAATGTCAAGGCCATCGCTATGACTAACAGTGAGCTCCTGTGGGCCCTGCTGTACATTGAATACGAACATTTTAAGGCCACGCTTTTTAGTGATATTAGCATCCAACTGACGAAGTGTTCCTGCAGCCAAATTACGAGGATTTGCAGCCAATTTGCCACCGGCAATCTCCTGCTCCTCATTATATCTATCAAAATCCTCATGGGACATATATACCTCACCACGAAGCTGCAATGACTCATAATCCAAATCAAGATACTGATTTACATCTGGAATAACTAACGCATTTGCGGTAACGTCCTCACCTACGAGACCATCTCCTCTAGTCTCAGCAAGCTTGAGTTTGAGCTTGCCATGGCTATCTCTCTCATATCTGAGAGTCATGCTAAGTCCGTCGATTTTAGCCTCCACAGAAAATACTGCATCAGGATGCACTGCCTGCACCTTTTCCACCCATGCTGCCACATCTTCCTTTGTGAAAACATCCTCGATAGAAAGCATAGGTACATCATGTGTAACCTTTACTCCAGCCTCTCGCTTTGCCACTCCACCGATTTTCTGAGTTGGAGAATCTGGTGTCACCCACTCAGGATGCTCCTTTTCTGCAGCCTTTAGCTGAAGCATGAGCTGATCATACTCGAAATCAGTAATCTCTGGCTCATCCTCGTTGTAATATTTGTTCATGTGGTAATCGATTGTATCCACAAGCTTTTTGTATTCTTCTAATAACATTAATTCTTTGACCCTTCTAACATTTTGTTAAGCTCTTTGAGCTCCTTTAAAGAAACATCTCTATAGGTGTCTTCCTTTAAATCTCCCAGATTAATATTCATAATGCGGACTCGTTTAAGCGTCCTAACTCTATAGCCTAGTGCCTGACACATTCGTCTAATCTGGCGATTTAGGCCCTGGGTTAATATGATATCAAACTTGTTTGGTCCCAGCTTTTTTATCTGGCATTTTCTCGTAGTCACCTCTAGCTCATCAAGATAAACTCCCGCTGCCATTTTCTTAATGAAATCCGCTGTAATTTCTTTGTCTACCGTAACTACGTATTCTTTTTCATGTGCATTAACTGCTCGCATGATTTTATTAACTAAATCACCCTGATTGGTAAGGAGAATAAGCCCTGTGCTATCCTTGTCCAATCTACCGACAGGATATATTCTCTCAGGATAATTAATATGCTCGATAATATTATTTTTCTCGCGCTTTTCTGCTGTGCAAACAATACCAGCCGGCTTATTATAAGCAATGAGAATCTGCTTTTTCCCAACATTGGAAACCGGTCTCCCCTCAAAAAGAACTACATCATCAGATGTGATTTTCATGCCCACTTGAGCAACCTCACCGTTGACCATGACCTTGCCGGCTTCTATGGCTGCATCAGCAGCTCGCCTACTACAAACCCCAGCATCACTTAAATATTTATTTAGTCTAAAGAGTTCCTGACTCACGTCAACCTCCTTTTATTTTCTTAATATATTAGAATGGAGACCAATCTCTGGTCTCCATACATTTTATTTAAATATTAATTATTATTCCTGTAAAAGGTCTGTTCTAACGTAGCCCTCTTTCTTGCCATACTTAACCTTTGTCCAGCCCTCAGCATAGCTCATTACAACAGTTACCTTTTCACCAGCGTATGCAACAGCTACCTTAGAAGCTGATGTATCCATCTGTGAACGAATATTTACAGTAGAGCTAAGAGTAATCTCTGTTCCCTCTGCGATGCTGCTAACTGTAGTAGTTGTTTCTTCCTCTTCTTCTGTGTCCTCAGTAGTCTCCTCTGTAGAATCCTCACTGTCAACATCTATACCTGACTTTGTAACGTAAGCCCTTGTTCCGTTGTAATCGATCTTGTAGAAGTCACCTTCTTCGGCATAAATAGTAACTGATGTGCCAGCCTCAAGAGAACCAAGCTTGCTGCTCTCTGCGTCTGCGCTCTCACGTACATTAACTGTTGCGTTTGTTGTACCTGTGTAAGAATTTGCTTCTTCCTCTGCTTCTGCAGCTGCCTGAGCCTCTGCCTCTTCAGCGGCTGCTGCTTCTTCCTGAGCCTTTGCTTCTTCCTCAGCTGCGGCAGCAACCTGAGCATCATACTCTGTATTCCACTCGATTGTAGCAGCTGGTAACGACTCGTCCATGAGCTTCTGCAATGCGGAATCGCTCTCCACTGCAGCATCATACTCAGCCTGAACCTCAACACGCATATCGATCAAATCCTGCTGTTGAGTAAATCTAGCAATCAAATCAGAAACCTCTGTATCCATCTCGTATACATTGTTCTCTTCGTTGAATGACTTGTAGATATTGTTAACGTAAAGTTTGCCTTCGTCATTTTTCTCGATGTAGAAGAAATCAAGACCAGGAGCTAATGTATCGATACCTGTGAACTTAAGATTAAATGTTGTAGTAACAAGGTATGAATCATCTGTCAAACCTGGCTTGGTGTAAATTTTAACATCATTGTAGCTATCGATGTAATTGCTATAGAACTGAATGTAGCTAATCTCTCTATCGCAATATGGACTAGCCAGTGTCTGAAGTGTATCAGTATCTCCTTCGGCATATGCTGTATAGTAATTATTAATCAGCGTCTCTAACTCGTTATCGCTGTTTTGTTTGAATGATTTATATACGCCTGAAGTATTCTTGCCTGATGTTTTTGGTTGGGTGCCTGCAAATACCACAACTATCATCAATATGAAAATAACTCCAGCTAAAAAATATCTCTTATTATTTATTATAAAATCAACACAAATATCTACTATATTTTTAAATTTAGACTTTAAATCTTGAAAATTCATGTGCCCTCCAAATTATGTAGGTAACTGTAGACGGCCGGATTCGAACCGGCGGTCTTCGGAGTCGGAGTCCGATGCGTTATCCAGCTACGCTACGCCTACTTATTTACTTGCCGAAATATTTTACCAAAGCCGTGGCCATAAGTCAATTGAGACGGCCATTTAACGCAAGCTCTTTTACTATGTCTGATGCCACATTTTCTATGGAATTTTCATCACTTTTAACGGTAATATCAGCAGCATTTTTGTAGTACTCTTCTCTAGCTGAAATCATCTCTTTTATTTCATCAAGTGACTTTCCTGCAGCAAGTGGACGTCTGTTATTTCCAGATATTCTTTTGTAAATAATCTCAGGTGAAGCATCAAGTCTAACAATTGTTCCAGTACTCTTCATAATCTCAACATTTTCTGGATTAAGTACGATACCACCTCCACAAGAGATGATTTGATTTTTCTCCTTTGAGATAATTGAAAGCAACTGAGTCTCTGCTGTGCGGAAGCCCTGCTCTCCCTTTTTCTCGAAAATTTCTGGAATAGTCATTCCCTCGATTCTCTCAATAGCCTCGTCCATCTCAACAATCTGAAATGGTAAAAAATGCTGAAGCTTTCTAGCCACTGCTGACTTTCCTGCTCCCATAAAACCAATTAAATAAATGTTATTCATAAAAAACTCCAATTAACCTAAAATATTGAGGATAGTGTTTAAATCCTCGTAGTCAAGCTGCCCAGGGGCTGACGCCTTTTCCAAAGAGGCAAATGTCATACAAGAACCCACCGATGAGCCTATAATCCTAGAGACCTTTCCAATCTCACCCATGGAAATCATAATTATCAATGAATCGCAGTCCTCGTTAGCTATATTTGCTGCCTTTAATGTTCTGATTACATCATCAAAATCCTTTGGCATAACAGCTATTTTAAGAATATCTGCGCCTGTCTCCTGAAGACTATCAAATATATCAAGCATATCTAACAACTCAGGTGTCTCATTAAAATTGTGGTGAGACGCAAGAACATACACTCCATTATCCTGTAACTGGTTAATGAAATGTGTGGCATTTTGAATATGTGTAGCCTCTATATCAATTATATCTACTGTTCCAGTATGAGAAACTGAAAGCAAAATATCCTTGTATAAATCCTCATCAAAAGAGTACTCTCCGCCCTCTACATCTGTACGAATCGTAAATAATACTACCGTATTTTTGGTGCGCTCAGCTGTTTTTTGAAGAAATGCTTCAAGCACATCCTTTTGATTCAAAAAATCAAAATAATCAGCACGAAGTTCGATGATAGGAACTCCATTTTTTACACACTTTTCAACTAATTCGATAGCGGATTCAAAAGTAGATGCTAAAACCGGTATGCAAACCTTCACCTTATCAGATGAAAGCCTATGATTTTTAATGATAAGCTCTTTAGACATTATTCTCTCCCGCTTGATTATCTATGGTAAAAATACCAATTAAAAGTATAATTCAATGGATTTTTATAAGCAATAGTTTAGTTGACTAAAGTGACTTAATTAAATAAAATAATACAAAGTTTTCATTACATATTGGGAGGGAATGTTATGCAACCTTCAGGTACAACCAGACTTACCTGCCTACTTGGCAGCCCAGTAAGTCACAGTATTTCCCCTGCAATGCATAATACAGCATTTGAGGCCCTGGGCCTCGATTATTCTTACATGGCTTTCGATATTTCGGAGTCTCAAATCAAAAATGCTATTGATGCACTAAAGCTTCTTAATTGCAGAGGCTTCAACCTTACTATGCCACTTAAAACAGCTATAATTCCATATTTAGACGAATTATCAGAAGCAGCTCGACTATCACATTCTGTAAATACTTGCGTATTTGAGGATGGAAAGCTAATCGGTCACACTACTGACGGCATCGGCTTCATGGAAGCCATGACAGACAGCGGCATTTCATACAAAAACAAAGTTATCACTATTCTTGGTGCCGGTGGTGCTGCCACTTCTATTATCGTGCAGGCTGCTTTAGACGGAGTCAGCAAAATTAATATTTTCAAAAGAAAAAATGCTACCTTCGATAAAATAGTTGATTTCGCAGACAAAATAACTAGGTCTACAGATTGCGACGTCTTTGTTTTTGACATGGCAGACGCTACCACCTTAGAATTTTGTCTCCAGGAAAGTGACATTTTAATCAACGGAACTAACGTAGGTATGGGCGATGACGATTCTTCTTTAGTACCAGTAGAATTTCTTCGAAAAGAGCTAATAGTTACTGATGTCATTTACCATCCTGCATACACCAGATTATTAAAGGATGCCAAATCACTTGGATGTAAGGTTATGAACGGAAAATACATGCTCCTCTATCAAGGAGCGGCTGCATTTAAGCTTTGGACCGGCCAAGACATGCCAATCGACTTAATAAAAGAAAAATGCTTTACGGAGGACTAAAATGAGTTTCACATATTTACAAAAAATGCCAACACCTGAAGAAATCAAAGAACAGCTTCCTGTTCCAGCTGAGATTCAGGAAATAAAAAAACAGCGCGACCAGGAAATTTCAGATATCATCACAGGCAAGGACGACAGATTTTTATGCATCATCGGACCATGTTCTGCAGACAACGAGGACGCTGTTTGCGAATACATAAATAAGCTTTCTCGCGTTGCTGAGGACATCAAGGATAAAGTTCTCGTTGTGCCTCGCATTTACACAAACAAGCCACGTACAACAGGTAGCGGCTACAAAGGAATTGCTTCACAGCCAGACCCTAACGAAGCACCAGACATGGTTGCAGGACTTATTGCCATGAGAAAAATGCATATTCGCGCAATGACAGAGTCAAAGCTCACAGCCGCTGATGAGATGCTCTATCCTGAAAACTGGGGTTATGTGGACGATTTACTCTCATATGTTGCCATCGGCGCACGTTCCGTTGAGGACCAGCACCACAGACTTACAGTATCAGGTTTTGATGTAGCCTCTGGAATGAAGAATCCTACTTCAGGTGATTTTTCAGTTATGCTTAATTCGGTGTACGCAGCCCAGCATCCACACCACTTCACCTTCTCTGGCTACGAGGTAACAACTAGCGGAAATCCACTTGCCCACACTATTTTACGTGGTGCCGTATCTAAACATGGTAACAGCACACAGAACTATCACTACGAAGATTTAATTCGTCTTCACACTATGTACGAGGAAATGGATCTTGTAAATCCTGCTTGTATCATTGATGCTAACCACTCAAATTCAAACAAGCAGTTTAAAGAACAAATTAGAATCGTAAAGGAAGTGATGCACAACCGCAATCACTCAGATGATATTAAAAAGCTTGTAAAGGGTGTCATGATTGAAAGCTACCTAGTTGAGGGCAGCCAGCCTATATCAGACCACCAGACCTACGGTCAGTCAATCACCGACCCATGTCTCGGCTGGGAAGACACCAGACATTTACTTTATACAATAGCAGAACGCAATTAAAAAAATCCTCGGGCTTATCGCTCGAGGATTTTTTTACTATTTTCTAGCTGCATATGCCATAATTGCAGCAACAGTTTTGGAATCCTGAAGTGTTCCGGCGTAGCACATATCCATTAATTCCTTTAACTCAAAGGCTTTGATGTCTATGTCTTCACCTTCGTCCAAATGCTGTTCTCCAACTTTTTCTAGCTCTGTTGCCAGATAAACATCAATGAACTCATCACAGAAAGCTACTGTAGTCTTAAGAGACAAAAGCTTTTCCATTTTGCCAGCTCTGTAGCCTGTCTCTTCTTCTAGCTCTCTAGCTGCACAAATCTTAGTATCCTCATCAAGAGAATCTCTCTTTCCAGCTGGAACCTCCCAAGTAAATCTATCAAGAGCATTTCTGTACTGGCGTACCATAAGAAGCCTCTCATCTGGAAGCACTGCCAAAACACAAGCAGCTCCCATTCTATGGCTTACAAAATCCCATTTATCTTCCTTGCCATTTGGAAGCTTTACAGTATCCTGATAAATATCTAAAATAGCTCCGCTATGTATTAATTCTCTTTTAATTCTTTCAATTTTTTCCATTATAATCCCCTTCTTTTAATCTATTTAATCAAAATATTTTATTTATTATACTAGCCCCCCTTAGGTCAGCTTATGGTAGTAGTTTAATACTTTTTAATCTGTAAAGCAAATGCTTTTTGAAATTTAAATTATAAAAATGTTCAAAAAAAGCGGGTGGAAATCCACCCGCTTAAAATTCTTACTTTGCGTAATCTGTAACTCGTGATTCACGAATAACATTAACCTTAATCTGTCCAGGATACTCAAGCTGTGATTCTATCTGCTTTGAAATATCCCTAGCCATGATGACCATATCGGCATCTGAAACCTGTTCAGGAACCACCATGATACGAATCTCTCTACCTGCTTGAATAGCAAAAGATTTTTCTACACCCTTAAATCCGTTTGAAATTTCTTCTAATTCTTTTAATCTGTTTGTATAAGTCTCCATTGCCTCTCTACGAGCACCTGGTCTTGCTGCACTAATAGTATCAGCAGCCTGTACGATGCATGCGATAAGAGTCTCTGGCTCAACATCACCATGATGTGCCTCAACAGCATTAATAACTGTCTGAGATTCCTTATACTTGCGGCAAAGATCAGCACCGAGCTGTACATGAGTACCCTCTTGCTCTCTATCTACTGCCTTACCAATATCATGAAGTAAACCAGCGCGCTTAGCCATTCTAACATCTAAACCAAGCTCAGCGGCAAGTAAACCTGATAATTGAGCAACTTCGATGGAATGCTTTAACACATTCTGTCCGTAGCTAGTTCTGAATTTCATCTTTCCTAAAAGTCTAAGAAGCTCTGGGTGAATACCCTGAACACCAACCTCGAGAGCGGCTGCATCACCTTCTTCTCTGATTTGCTGTTCTACTTCTTTCTTAGCCTTTTCAACTGTTTCCTCAATTCTAGCTGGATGAATACGTCCATCTACAATGAGTTTTTCCAATGCAATACGAGCAATCTCGCGTCTCACTGGATCAAAAGCTGATAAAATAACTGCCTCTGGAGTATCATCAATGATAAGCTCAACACCTGTCATTGTCTCAAGTGTTCGGATATTTCTACCCTCTCTACCAATGATACGTCCCTTCATTTCGTCATTAGGAAGCTGCACTACTGAGATGGTAGTCTCAGCAACATGATCAGCTGAACACTTCTGAATAGCACTAACAACAATATCACGTGCCTTCTTGTCAGCTTCATCCTTTGCCTGTGCAAGAGTTTCTTTAATAAGCTTTGCTGCGTCTAATTTGACGTCTTCTTCTACAGATTTTAAAAGTTGTTCTTTTGCTTGTTCGGAGGTAAGTCCTGAGATTCTCTCTAGTTCCTGTATACGCTGTTGATTAAGCTTCGCAACTTCTTCTCGTTGCTTGTTTAGCTGCTGTTCTTGACGAGCAAATTCAGCTTCTTTCTTTTCACATGCATCTAACTTCTTTTCAAGGTTATCCTCTTTTTGAGAAATACGATGCTCGCTTCTCTGAATCTCTGCTCGGCGCTCGCGAATTTCTTTGTCGAGATCATTCTTCTGCTTCATAGCCTCTTCTTTGGCTTCGAGCATAGCCTCTCTCTTTTTAGCCTCCGCACTCTTAACTGCCTCATCAATAATCTCACGTGCCTTCTCCTCAGCAGAACCAATCTTGTTTCTAGACTGGGTCTTGTGATAATTATTAGAAAGTACCAGTGTAATAGCAACTGCAACAACAACCGCAACGATACAAATAATAATCGTTACTGCGTTCACAGGAGCACCTCCTTATTTAATTTTCTAATTGGAATATAAAATAAAAGCTATAATGCTCTCATTTATAATCTTCAACAAGTTAAGTTTAACTTTCTAATGGGCTTATGTCAAGAGAATGTATACTATATATAGTAGTATTCTATAGGCTACAAAAACTATATTTTCTTAGTTTAACGCTCTTTTAATTGTGTCCGATGAATATCCACGTCCAGCCAAAAATCGATACATCTTTGCCTTGTCTTCGTAGGTGGCATTTTCTCGATCATAATGCTTTTTGTCCATCAATTCTTGAATCAAATCAAGCTCATCGACGGTGTATTCTTCCTCGATAACCCTATCGATAACATCAGGCGCCACTCCTTTGTTAAGCAAATCCTGTTTGATTCGCTTTTTACTGCGGGACTCCTGATAAAAGCGTACGTGGCTGGCAGCCATCCTAGCATCATCTAAATATCCATAATCATTAATATAATCTATGGCAATATCAATTATTTCAGAAGGATATCCACCTTCTCTAAGCTTATCTCTGAGATTCTGCTCTGAGCGGTCCTGTTTTTCTAGTAGATGTAAAGCTCGCTTTTTACAACGAGGAATCAATATTTCAGTGCAGATTTCCTGATAGCTCTCAGGAGATAAATCTGCCCCTTCTTCTATTTTGTAGCTCTCATATTCTTTTTTATAAAGAACAAAATCTGCCCCGCCAGCGAGACAGATTTTTGCTCTTCCCTTGGTAAGCTTAACAAGAGATTTAACTTCCATAATTATTCAATAACCTCAGTAGGAATGTCTGATTTCTCACCACCAACTAAACCAACTTCTACGTCATCTGCATCTGAGTAATGCTTTCTGATAGCATCAGAAATCTCATCACAAACATCTGGATTCTGCTTGAGGTATGTCTTTGCATTTTCACGACCCTGGCCAATTTTCTCTCCAAGATATGCATACCAAGCACCTGACTTCTGAATGATGTCTAAGTTAGTAGCAACATCAAGAATATCACCCTCACGAGAAATACCCTCGCCGAACATAATATCAAACTCAGCCTCTCTAAATGGAGGTGCTACCTTGTTCTTTACAATTTTGGCACGAGTTCTGTTACCAATAACTTCACCGTTCTGCTTTAAAGCCTCGATACGACGAACATCGATACGTACTGAAGCATAGAACTTAAGGGCACGACCACCTGTTGTAGTCTCTGGATTACCAAACATAACGCCAACCTTTTCACGTAACTGATTGATAAAGATAACTACACAATTAGTCTTTGCAACTATACCAGTAAGCTTTCTCATAGCCTGTGACATAAGACGTGCATGAAGACCTACGTGTGAATCACCCATATCACCATCAATCTCGGCCTTTGGTACAAGGGCTGCAACAGAGTCAACTACGATAATATCCATAGCACCAGAACGTACCATAGTCTCTGTAATCTCAAGAGCCTGCTCTCCATTATCAGGCTGAGAAATATATAAATCATCGATATTAACACCGATTGCCTTTGCGTATTTAGGATCGAGGGCATGCTCAGCATCGATGAAACCAGCGATACCGCCAGCCTTCTGTACTTCTGCTACAGCATGAAGAGCAAGTGTAGTCTTACCAGATGACTCAGGTCCGTAAATCTCGATAATACGTCCCTTAGGAAATCCACCCTGTCCAAGTGCAATATCAAGGCTAATAGAGCCTGTAGGTACTGTCTCAACCTGAATGTTAGCTCCCTCGCCAAGCTTCATAACGGAACCCTTTCCGTACTGCTTTTCAATCTGCGAAATAGCCGCATCTAACGCTTTTAATTTATCTTCATTTGCCATTTATAAAACCTCCGTTCGGAACAACTGTTCGTTCTTTTAATATAATAATAGTGAAACCAAAAACAAATGTCAACAATTAATTGGGAAATAAAAAACGATAAAAACAAAAGACAGTGACGAACGTCACTGTCCATTAATATACAGATGTTTTATCACCTAGTCAAGCTTATTTTTTAATTTGAACCAAACTCAGATAATACCAATCCTTCGTTTCTATCCTGAACCATACCTACCGACCAAGAGTTAACGAATAATAATAAAGGTCTATCCTTTAAGTCCTTAATCTTTTTCATATCTGATGTACCAGAAATCTTGTTAATATCGTAGTCTCCCTCTATCCATCTGATATGCTCATAAGGAAGATTCTCTAAAGCGATTTCTACATTGTACTCATTGTTCAAACGATATTTCAAAACATCAAACTGAAGAACACCAACTACGCCTACGATGATCTCCTCCATACCAGTGTTGAACTCCTGGAAAATCTGAATAGCACCTTCCTGTGCAATCTGTGTAATACCCTTCATGAACTGCTTACGCTTCATGGTATCAATCTGACGAACACGTGCAAAATGCTCTGGTGCGAATGTAGGAATACCCTCGAACTTGAATGGCTTTTTTGCTGATGTAAATGTATCACCAATGCTGTAAAGACCTGGATCAAATACACCAATGATATCGCCAGCATATGCCTTATCAACGATTTTACGCTCATCAGCCATCATCTGCTGTGGAGCAGAAAGCTTTGCCTTTCTACCGCCCTGAACATGTAAATAATCCTTTGAAGCATCAAATGTACCAGAACAAATTCTAAGGAATGCTACACGGTCACGGTGTGCCTTGTTCATGTTTGCCTGAATCTTGAATACAAATGCAGAGAAATCCTCAGAAAATGGGCTAATTTCTCCTGCATCACTCTTTCTAGGAAGTGGGCTGTATGTCATCTTCAGGAAGTGCTCAAGGAAAGTCTCAACACCAAAGTTTGTAAGAGCTGAACCGAAAAATACTGGAGAAAGCTCACCAGCTGTAACAAGCTCCTGATCAAACTCAGCACCAGCACCATCTAAAAGCTCAAGCTCTTCCATGAGCTGTGCATATTTATCCTCACCAATCTCATCCTTTAAGGCTGGATCATCGATAGAAAGAATGCGCTCCTCGCCCTGCTTTGTACCCTTTTGTGTATCAGAGAACATGCGCACTGTACGCTCATTTCTATCGTAAACGCCCTTGAACTCCTTACCAGAGCCAATTGGCCAGTTTACAGGAACTGTAGCAATACCAAGCTCATTTTCAATGTCATCTAAAAGCTCAAAAGTATCATTTGCATCTCTATCCATCTTATTGATAAATGTGAAAATAGGTATATGTCTCATAACACAAACCTTGAAAAGCTTTCTAGTCTGTGCCTCAACACCCTTTGATGCATCGATAACCATTACAGCTGAATCAGCAGCCATAAGTGTACGATATGTATCCTCAGAGAAATCCTGGTGACCTGGTGTATCCAAAATATTTATACAGTATCCGTCATACTCAAACTGAAGAACTGAAGAAGTAACAGAAATACCTCTCTCTTTCTCAATTTCCATCCAGTCAGAAACTGCATGACGAGCTGTAGCCTTTCCCTTTACGGAACCTGCTAAGTTAATTTGTCCACCATATAAAAGGAACTTCTCTGTAAGAGTCGTTTTACCTGCATCCGGATGGGAAATAATCGCAAAAGTACGACGTCTCTTTATCTCTTCTTCAACTGTATAAGCCATATAACCTCCACTTTAGTCCGCTTGTTACGTTCTCAAGCCTGAGATATTGCTTGCGTTCACTAACATGTGAACACCAGCAACACTCATAGCTTGATAACTACAAGCTCATCTAAATATCTATAGTTTTTCAATTAATTCATATATAGGATAAATCCACGTACCCTATAACCGCTATAACCGAAAAATAGCCTGTACCAATTGGTACAGGCCATAACTTCATAATTTGTAAGCTGTAAAACAAATAACTAATTATTAGTATTTACGCTTTCTAGCAGCCTCAGACTTCTTCTTACGCTTTACTGAAGGCTTCTCATAGTGCTCACGCTTACGAATCTCCTGCTGGATGCCAGCCTTAGCACAGTTTCTCTTAAATCTACGAAGAGCGCTGTCTAATGACTCGTTTTCTTTAACTGTAACATATGACATAGTCTAATCCTAACCTCCCTCCATTTGGGGACTTGTACTCATTAATCTAAAAGCACTAACAAGCATTTTAGCATAATAATCCGATTTGTCAACTATTATTAAAAAAATTAGATATATTCTCTACAATTAATAAATATTTACAGGAAGTGTGCCTGTAGGTGTGCTGCCACCAAACAAGGTATAAATTGTTGCTGGCAAATTAGGTCCATATGTTTTTTTATTAGGCTCTCCCGTTGGAATGTCAGGCATCCCCTTTGAGCTATAGCAAGCTAAAAGCCCATCGGCAGATGTATAACAAGCTAAATCATAAGGCAATTGACTACTAATTACAATAAATTTGCTATTATTCTCATGAGCCTTTTCAATGAGGGATAATGTCAGCTCTTGTTTTTCTATTTTCCCAGACGAAACTGCAGAAATCATTACTATCTCATCATACCCTACAATAGAATTCTCAATAAACTCATCAGGTAAATCCTTTGTGCACATAGCCGTAATCATGCTTGTATCAACGCTAACGCCGTCCTCTTTTAGCTTATTAAGCGCATATAATATAGAGTTTCCTTGGTTCTCATTTGGATAAAGAATAAGAGTCTTTTTATCCTCTGTAATTGGAAATGCTCCATCATTCTTAACACTGGTTACAGCCTTAAGTGTAATGCTCCACTCCAATTGGTGATGAGCGTTACTTCCAACTGTTTCTTTTGCCAACTGAACAGAAGGAGTGATTCTCGAAGCCATTGTCACTGTATTATAACTATCATCATACATTAAGCCATTCTTAGACTTTGCCTTTAAAATTCTATAGACAGAATCGTTTACATTATCAATGGAAATCTCACCTTCATTTACAAGTGCAGCCACATCCTTAATATAGTTTTCCATATCAACTAGTCCCTCAGGAGTTGTGGTGTCAACAGGAATCAGGAGCATGTTTGCACCTGCATTAATTGCAAGCTTTGTAGAATCCAATTTGTCAAAATGCTCAGCGATAGCATCCATCTCCAATGCGTCAGTTATTATAACTCCTTCAAATCCAATATCATTCCTCAAAATATCTGTGAGAATTGTTTTAGATAATGTAGCTGGTAAGTAAACCTGCTCACCTGTTGATTTTGAAGTATATGTTGTAGTTTCAATTTGAGGATATTGAATATGAGCTGTCATAACGAAATCCGCAGAACCTGCCACACTTCTAAAAGGAACAAGCTCTACCTGATTTAGTTCCTCATATGTTTTATTTATCATTGGAAGCCCTGTATGACTATCTGTATTTGTATCTCCATGGCCTGGAAAATGCTTTAGAGCTACAAGCACGCCATTATTGTGTAAGCCATCAATAAATCTACTTCCATAGCTAGCTACAACTTGTGGGTCATCTGAAAATGATCTAACTCCAATAATTGGGTTTTCAGGATTGTTATTTACATCCATTACAGGAGCAAAATCCAAATTAATTCCTTGTACTGCCAATTCATTTCCAATAACATCAGCGGCCATATAAGCATTTTCTGGGTCTCCAGTTGCTGCAAGAGCCATATTTCCAGGCATTTGCGTGCCTGTATTTAAACGTGTAATATATCCACCTTCCTGATCAATGGAAACAAAAAGTGAGCTTACTGCTCCACCCTGTAAATTTGCCCTTTGCATGTCATAAACTAACTTTGTGGTTTGCTCAGCATCCGTAATGTTTTGAGCAAATAATATCACACCACCAAAGCTGTATTTACTAAGTAGTCCGCTTTGTGCTTCATTTAGCACTGTAACATTTTCTTTTTCATCTCCAGTACCCCAATATCTAAATGCAGGAATAATCATTTGAGCAATTTTCTGCTCTAATGGCATCTGGTTCACCAAATCGTATATGGCATCATCTGCACTTACAACTGGCATACTTGGCGAAAATGCGAATAGCGATAAGCCTAGTAACAATACAAGAAATGAAGATAAAATCCTTTTCATTTTGCTACCCCCAATCATTTGATTCTTAATAGCCTTCTTTTTTTATTGTCTATTAATTCCAAAATTTATGTGTGAAGAAAGAATGAAAAATTTAAAAAAGCCCCGATTCTATTCTAGAATCGAGGCTTATAGCAAACCTATTTAATTAAAGCATACTCTCAAGTACTGTCTTTGCCTCAGCAAGTGCATCTGCGATGCCTGCTGGGTTCTTTCCACCGGCCTGAGCCATATTTGGACGACCACCGCCGCCACCGCCTACCTTAGGTGCGATAGCCTTAACAAGGTTACCAGCGTGTGCGCCAGCTGCCTGTGCAGCATCTGTAGCCATAACTACAAGATTAACCTTGCCGTCGCAATCTGAAGCAAGAACGATAACACCCTCGCCAAGTTTGCCCTTGAGATCATCACCGAGGTCACGAAGGCCATTCATATCAACGCCAGATACAGAAGTTGCAAGAAGCTTAACTCCCTTGACCTCTACTACTGAATCCATAACATCACCAACAGCAGCCTGTGCAGCCTTTGCCTTCATAGACTCAAGCTCTGAATTTGTCTCCTTGAGCTGCTTCTGAAGGTGAGCAATTTTCTCTTCTACATCAGCTGGCTGACACTTAAGAGCTGCAGCTGCAGCATTAAGCTTTGCTTCAATGTCAGCGTAATATTCAAATACAGCAGCGCCTGTAATTGCCTCGATACGACGTGTACCAGCAGCAACACCAGACTCTGAAAGAATCTTGAATGCAGAAATCTCTGAAGTATTGCTTACGTGTGTACCACCACAAAGCTCTGTAGAGAAATCTCCCATCTTTACGACACGAACTGTCTCGCCATATTTCTCACCGAAGAGAGCCATAGCGCCAGACTTCTTTGCCTCGTCGATAGACATGATTGCTGTCTCTACAGCAAGTCCCTCAGCGATTTTGTCATTAACCATTTTCTCAACCTTTGCAATTTCTTCTGCAGTCATAGCAGAGAAATGAGAAAAGTCGAAACGTGTACGATCAGCATCCTGGTATGAACCCTTCTGCTCTACATGTGTACCAAGTACCTCACGAAGTGCCTTCTGAAGAAGGTGAGTAGCTGAATGGTTCTTGCAGATGCGAGCACGACGTGCAGCATCTACAGTAAGAGTAACCTTTTCTCCTACTTTAATCATGCCTGATTTCATCTCGCCAACGTGACCGATTTTACCACCCTTAAGCTTGATTGTATCCTTTACTTCGAACTCGCCATTAGCTGTAGAAATAACACCTGTATCACCAATCTGGCCACCCATTGTAGCATAGAACGGAGTCTCTGGAACGATGATTGTACCAATCATGCCCTCTGCAAGTGTATCAACTATCTCTGTCTCTGTAGTAAGAACTGTTACTGTAGACTCAGAAGCTGTTTTGTCGTAGCCTACGAACTCAGAAGTAACTGTTAAGTCGATATCATCATAAACAGATGCATCAGCACCCATGTAGTTTGTTTCTTTACGAGCAGCACGAGCCTTTTGTCTCTGCTCCTCCATGCAAGCCTCAAAGCCCTCAGCATCATAGCCAAAGCCCTTTTCCTCAAGAATCTCTGCAGTAAGGTCTACAGGGAATCCGTAAGTATCGTAAAGCTTGAATGTATTCTCGCCAGAAAGCTCCTTTGCACCAGAAGCAACAAGCTCTTCTTCCATCTTTGCAAGGATTTCAAGACCCTTGTCGATAGTTTTATTAAACTGCTCTTCTTCGGCTGTAAGAGTTTTGAAAATGAACTCTCTCTTTTCCCAAAGCTCTGGGTAGCCATCCTTACACTCGTTGATAACTGTCTCAGAAAGCTTTGCCATGAATGTGCCCTTAATTCCAAGTGCACGACCATGCTTTGAAGCACGTCTGATAAGACGACGAAGTACGTATCCTCTACCCTCGTTAGATGGAGTAACACCATCAGAAATAAGGAATGTAGATGAACGAATATGATCAGTGATAAGACGAATAGAAACATCATCAAGAGCATCAACCTGATACTTCTTGCCAGACATCTCACAAATCTTGTCACGGATAGCTTTCATAGTGTCAATATCAAATACTGAGTCAACATCCTGCATAACAACTGCAAGACGCTCAAGTCCCATACCTGTATCGATATTCTTCTGTGCAAGTTCTTCGTAACCACCATGACCATCACCGTTGAACTGTGTGAATACGTTGTTCCATACTTCCATGAAACGATCACAATCACAACCTACTTTACAGTCAGGGCGGCCACAACCGTATTTCTCTCCACGGTCATAATAAATCTCAGAACATGGACCGCAAGGACCTGCGCCATGCTCCCAGAAGTTATCACATTCACCAGTCTCAGGATCTCTGTAGAAACGAGTGATACGCTCTGGCGCAACACCAACTTCCTTTGTCCAAATCTCGAATGCTTCCTCGTCCTCGCCGTAGATAGATGGGTAGAGACGATTAGGATCAAGCTTAAGAACCTCTGTCAAGAACTCCCATGACCATGCAATTGCTTCGTGCTTGAAGTAATCACCAAATGAGAAGTTTCCTAACATCTCAAAGAAAGTAAGGTGACGTGCTGTCTTTCCTACATTATCGATATCACCTGTTCTAACACATTTTTGACATGTAGTGACGCGCTTTCTTGGTGGTATCTCCTGTCCTGTGAAATATGGCTTAAGTGGAGCCATACCAGCATTGATAAGTAATAAGCTGTTATCATTGTGTGGTACAAGAGAAAAACTATTGAGGCAGAGATGTCCCTTGCTCTCAAAGAATTCCAAGTAGGCGCGTCGTAAATCGTTAACACCGTTATTCAAAACAAAATTCCTCCAAAAATTATTTCTCGGAAGAAACCTCTGATACAGAATCAGCTTCTTTTCTGTTTTTAGACTGACGAAGCTTAATTCCGATGAAGCCTCCCATGATGCCTAAAGCAACTAGTATGATCATTTTTACTAAATAACTTGCAAAACTAGATAAAAATGCAGACATAGCAATTCCTCCTAATTTTCAAATTTAATTGCATACTTAAGTAAATTATAATCCAAAATACGGTTAAATTCTACCCGTATTTCAGAAAAATACTAATAACCAAAATACTAATAAAATCACCAAAATAAATTGGCAAACAAAAAACATATTTCTGAGCAAATCTGCTGCTCTGTTTATATCATTAACCTCTATTTCCTTATCCCCATCGCCTGTGGCACCGTTTTTAAGGGATAGCTCTAGCGCCCCAGCAAAAGCAGAAATAGCCTTCATTCTATCTCTAAGGTGTATATATCTGGCATTTCTCCAATGAAAATCACCAAATGTAAACCTAGCTGCAAACACTGCCAAATAACCGCTCAATCGACCTGGTATACAGTCCACAATCTGATTAAGCTTAGCTGTGTAATAGCCAAAAAACTCATATCTTTTGTTCTTATGACCAACAACCGAATCTATTGCATCAATTGTTTTATAAATAAATCCCCCAACAGGCCCAAATAAAAACATCACAAGCATTGGCGAGATGCATAAATCTCCAGCATCGTTTGCCACCTTGGTAACGATACGTTCATTAATTTCGTCCATATCTAGATTTTCTGTATCGCACTTGCAAAATATTCCCGCCTGCTTTTTAAATTCGCTAAATCCATCACCATAAAAAGTGGCAACCATCTCTCTTGCCATATTATATGTATAATTTGCTTCTAAACAATAATAACTAGCTATTGCCTCAAAAATTATACCCACCACCGGAGAAATCTCATAGGCCAGTAACATAAAAAACAAAACAATAGCAAATACAGGAAATAATACTAGAACAATAAGCCACATTCCAAAGTTCTTTTGCTTAGATGGCTCTAAAAGTATTAAATCATCGCCAAGCAATGCTCTATCCAAATACTTTATCCATGCTGTAATAGCATTAAAGGGATTGGCTATATAATATTGTTTTCCTAAGAACACTTCTAAAATAGTGCCTAGAAGTAGTGCCCAAATATGATATTTAAACATTATTCTATCCCTTTCTAAAAATTTACAATGATCTAACCAAGCTAATCATTGCCACTGAAATAATCCATGCTGTCTCCGCTGTAACAACATAGTCATCTTCTAATAAGCTTAGCTTTTCAGCAGTAACTCTCCTGAAAGGATTGATGAAGCATATAAAGCTTGCCAACGTGATAACTATAGGATATATTGCCAAATCCTCATACTCATCCAAAACATAATAGGCAAATGCAAAAAAGCCAATAATAAGAATGTATTTTACGATTTTGGATTGATTAGAAAACTCACTAAAGGCTGATGTTAACAGTCCCATAAGTATTCTTGCCAAAATAAATCCCATTAACAAAAGCTTGAACAAATAGTCATAGGTATTAGCCATTGCGACTATCCACACAAGCATAACTAGAATAAATCTAAGAACGCCTCTATCTCTACTGGCACTCCAGCTACTAAATCTGTATTTGTAGGTAGGAATGCTGTCTATATAAGCAATAAATCCAAGTACATGTCTGCCACCACTAACTATAATAGTTATTAGCACAACTCCCAATGCAATAGCAGCATCCTCAAAATGCCTGTACCATCCAAGCATAAACCAACCATAAGAAATCCAGTAAATAACCACGCCTACAAATGGCGCAAACATTAATCGATATCTATCCCCCTCATCCTCGTAATAAGGAAGTGGCGCAAAAGAATATGCTGACAGGGTGTTAACAAAAGATTTTAAAACATTTAACATAATCTATTTCTTCTTTCTTTTATGATAAAACTGCAATTGCTGAACATAGCCCTGATATCCTGCGTAAGTTTTATTAATGTATTCTAGATATTTTTCTTTGGTGTATTCTGAATAATCCTCTGTGATTATTTTTTTCATCCATGTATCAATTGGGTAGCTTTCCATGAAATGAAAACCGTAAAGCATAATACAGTTGGCTACCTTTGGACCGATTCCCTTGATTTTAAGAAGATTATCATAGGCCTGTTGATATGGCATTTGGCTGATAGATTTAATATCTAAATTGCCAACCACAACATCCCTAGAAATGCCTACAATATAATCAGCTCTATATCCAAGAGCTGTGCCATCCATTAGCTCCTCCACTGGAATATACGCTAGCACATCTGGATGAGGAAAATGAATCCCATCAGAGTATCTTTCACAAAGGGTTCTAATGGACTTTTTAATCTTTGGAATATTATTGTTTTGGGAAATAACGTAGGAAATGAAAACCTCCCACAAATCCTGTCTCAATATTCTCATTCCAAAAGAGTCCATCAAGGATTCCTTTAAAAATTTATCGTTACTCTCTCGAATCTTGTTGTTGTAGGCTACGTAATCAGTGGAAAAATCAAAATAGCTCTGCCAAAAATCCCACTGGTTTTCCTTGCAAACGAAATCCCAAGTATCCTTTTCCTTGTTTAAATAAAAATAAATATCATTATCGCCTGAACATGCGCTATAGGTATCAGGCATACCGTCGGCCCCCTTTGTCTCCTTGGACATTCTAAAGACCTGGCCTGAGTTCATTATTACCTCAGGATTAAACTCCTCAGCTGTAAAGCTTTTACTAAATACCATTCTAGTCCTCTATTTCAAAAATTAAATTTTCCCTATCTATATCAATGATTCTATCCTTGAGATTCACAATATCCGGTCTCTTTTTGAATCGTTCAATCCACTGATACTGTCCCCACATATGCATAGGGAAAATGTTATCGCATTCGATATGTTTAACAAAATAATCGAGCCCTAAGTAGTAGCCATTTTCTCCCATACGACAATCAAGTGGAACAAATGCCACATCAAAATGACGATTTATAAGCGGTTTAAGCATACGCTTATATTCTTTTCCATAGATTTCTCCGTACAGTTCTCCACGGCCTTCTGGATTCCACCAATTCAAATCTCCAGCATGATAAATATTCAAGCCATTGACATTAATAACGAAAGCCACGCCTGCATCATTAGAACGGAGTGTCTCTATTTTCATATCATCAATCTCGTATTTCTTCAGAGCTCCAACGAACTTGATTTTCTCTTTTATTGATAAATCAAACCCATTTCGAATTAAATAATTGCGGCCAAGACGAATATCCTTAGAAAGAATATATGTAATGTTGTCACGAGAATCCGCCCATCTGAGGCATTCTAGCCAGAAATGATCCTTGTGGCTGTGGCTAGCAAAAACATATAAATACTTGTCAGGATTAAGTGTAGGTAATTCACCTGTAAAGTGAACCATGTCCTCCACAACCGACTTATCAAAATAATCAAATAATAAATATCTATCCTCAAGCTCAACCATAAAACAGCTGTGCATGATGTAATAAACCTTGTACATTAATCTCCCTCTTTTTCACACAAAAATACAATTACATTCTATCACAATATAAAAAAAAGGACATCCACCGAAAGTGAATGTCCTTTGGATAATCAATATTATCTCTCTGCTCTAGCAAGAGCCTCTTCGTAATCTCTTGTACCTGCAAATACTTCGTTAGAATATGGGTTTCCACCGATTCTAATAGCATTTCTGATGATAACAGAGATGCAAAGTACGTTAACAGCAAGTGCCATCATAGCAACGAAAGCCTGCATTGAAGGATCTGCTGTAATACCCATCTCAGCGATTGCCTGTCCAGCTGCAGCTGTCTTACCAGCACCAGCATTGTAAATTGAGATAGCCTTCTCGTAAAGATCCATTGTAGTAACGCCGTTCTCTACTGCACCACCGTATACACGTGGAAGAACTGCTGCGAATGTACCCTTTAACTGGAAAAGAGGTACTACCTGTGCCCACATGCACCAAATTGCAAGTGTGTTAGCACGGTTCTGGATCCATGCACCCTTGTTCCAAAGTGCGTTTGCAAATGTAGGAGCAAGAAGAAGTGCTACACCACAGTACCATGTATGTGTAGGAAGGTTGAGGTATGTATACTCAAAATTCCATACATCGTATGCAACGATGAACCATACTGTCATATCTGGCCAGAGCATATCTGACTTGTTCTTGTCGTTTGATGTGTAAAGATGTACACAACCTGTCATACAGAAGATGTTAATCATACCAGCGATAGCATTAACAACGTTCCACCATCCACCGTAGATGAATACACCTTCGTTAGAGCACCACCAAGCACCTGAAAGGTCACCTGTGATTGAGTAAGCTGCAAGAGCAGATTCCATGTCAGAAACATTAGCAATCATGATGTTTGCTGCTACGATGAACCATGGCCACCAAGCGAACCATTTTTCTTTACCAATGCCCCACTTGTACTTGATCATCATGAAACCTACGCATCCAATATCTGCAGCGTAAAGTTTGAAGTAATGGAACCATCCATCCATGTACATAACTGTGTGGTTGTTAGCACCGCCAAACATACCAACATGTGCAAGAATGAAGTAAAGTGTAAGAATTGCAGGAATGATTACGAAAATAATCACACCACCGAGCTTTGTACGACGACCAAGCTCATTCATAAGAATTAAACCAGCAAATACTAAAAACCAGCCAAGTATCTGCCAAAGATTTGTGATTTGGAAAATCATACTGACCTCCTTAAAAATTATTTATTTAGAGAAACTATATTTCTCCACTCCAGTTTTATTATACATGTATGTGAAGAAAATAACAATATCGCTGTTAATAAAAATTTAATACATTTTTAATAACTTGTATATCTTAAAATCCCCTAGTTTTAAGGATTTGTGGCATACACTGGAAGGTGATTTCGTCGAAAAATCCAACATGTTCGCCGTCTGCATGAACGCACATACTCTCTTTTAATTTTATGTGTATTTTATCAAAATTTAATAAATCGAAGCCTTCTCTCCCCTCATGCTTACCTGCAACAAGCACTGGCAACAGCCTCAAGCATTTTGCCCTGCTAATGTCATGAGCATAAAAGGCTGTTAAATGCCCAGAATCCGGGGTAGCATTTGGAGCCATAGGTATTCCGCCTCCCTCTGCTCTACAATTCATTGCCGCAGCGAAAATTGTCCCCTTCACATCCATTTTTGTCTCTTCGCCCTTATACCATTTTGTAATGCAAGCATCCGAAAATGGCATTGTAAAAATGTCGCCTACAGTTAGTAATCCATAGGTAGCTGAGCCTAGGCCAAATATGTTAAGAAACTTTTTCAGCTTAGATGTAAGGGCCTGCAAGCAAACATAGGCATCTACGCCTATTCCAGAGCTTACGCCAAACAACCGCTCCCCACCTTCATAAATAACCTTGCCAATATCTAGCAATTTATACTCGTCAGTGGCCAATGCCCTTTTTAATATATCAAGGGCAGTTCCCTTCATTCCTATGCCGCCAACAAAATCATTGGCCGAGCCTGATGGCAGCGGTGTGTAAATAGTATTTTCAAAATCAACGATTCCATTTAATGCCTCATTTAAAGTGCCATCTCCTCCCATTACAAATAGGGCCACTTTCTCACCTGCACCAGTAATGCTTCTAGCGAATTCAGTTGCATCATTTGGCCCGCCAGTAAAATATGCCGTATATTCAATATTTTCTTTATTTAAATATTCCTCAATTTCTTCCCAAACCTTTGCGGCTCTGCCTGTCTGGGAAGCTTTGTTTACAATAAATGCGTTTTTCATAGTTGCCACATTTCCCCTTTAATATTGTACCTTTAAATGATAGCATATTATCAAATGCTAAAGGAAGGTAAATACAGTAATGCTTTCGGAAGAAAATAAAGAGCTAATTAATCACAAAATTGAACACAACAGCAGACGTGCTCTATCAGTTATCACCTGGACAATAGCAGGCATTGTAGTAGGTTTACTAGTTGGTGCATTCGCATCATCCTTTGGCCTGGCAATGCAATATGTCATAAAAGCAAGAGAAGGTCATCCTTGGATTATCTATTTTTTGCCTGTAGGTGCTATATTGATTACTTTTATGTATAAACATGTCTTAAAGGTCAAGGATTCCGGCACCAACACAGTTATCGCAGCTATCCAATCCGACCAAAGACTTCCATTTAGATTGGCACCATTAATTTATGTAGCTACACTGATCACTCACTTAGTTGGCGGTTCTGCCGGCAGAGAAGGTGCTGCCCTACAAATGGGAGGAGCCATCGGAAATGGAATCGGAAGATTATTAAAGCTTAACTCTACAGACAAAAAAACAATGATTATGTGTGGAATGAGCGCTGCCTTTTCAGCACTTTTTGGAACTCCAATGGCTGCAGCAATATTTTCTATGGAAGTAATCTCCGTTGGAATTATGCACTACGCTGCCCTAGTTCCTTGCGTTATCTCATCGCTTGTAGCCAGAAGCGTAGCCTCTTTCATGGGACTTCATTCTGCAGAATATCTAATCGATACCATTCCAAAGCTCAACGTAAAAAATGCCGTATTGGTATGTATATTTGCGGTACTTTGCGGATTCGTTTCCACATTATTCTGCACATCGCTCCATAGCTATGAAGAGTTCTTATCAAAGCACCTAACCAATCCATACATAAAGGGAGCATTCGGCGGTACCTCCGTATTAGTGCTCACCTTAATCGTAGGTTCACAGACCTACAACAGCACCGGCTCTGCCGTGATAGCCTCTTGCTTCACTGGCGCCACCATCGGACTTGGTGCATTTTTGCTTAAAATAATATTCACCACCCTTACACTATCCTGCGGATACAAAGGTGGTGAAATCGTTCCAACATTATTTATAGGTGCAACCTTTGGAGCTGCTATGGGACCAATCCTTGGCATCCCACAATCACTTATGGCTGCCGTGGGAATGGGTGCCGTATTCTGCGGCGTAACCAACTGCCCAATCGCCAGCCTACTAATTTGCTTCGAATTGTTCGGATACGAGCCTATGCCATACTTTTTGCTGGGCGTATCCTTCAGCTACTGGGTATCTGGATACACAGGCCTCTACAAAGCACAAAAAATCGTATACAGCAAGTACCGCAGCAACTACATTGATAAGCATGTGCAATAAAAAGCCTCTGTAACTCTCATGCTCTATGTGTCGTTTTTTGAGGAGTATAGCGAAAGCGATCTCAAAAAATGACATCATAGGATTGAGAGTGTAACAGAGGCTTTTCTAAATATTTTATGCTTCGACAATTTCGCCTGCTACAGCTGTTGCTGCGGCAGTAGCTGGGCTTGCAAGATAGATTTGCACTTTGTTAGTGCCCATACGGCCTAGGAAGTTACGGTTATTTGTAGCCACAACTACCTCATCATCGCAAAGGATTCCGCCGCCACGGCCACAACAAAGTCCACATCCAGGGGTTGTGATAATTGCCCCAGCATCTGAAAGAATTTCTAAGGTACCGTCAGCCAAAGCTTCGCGATAGATTTTGCGGCTAGCTGGCGTTACAATCATTTTTACGTATGGTGCCACATGCTTTCCTTTGAGAATGGATGCGGCTATTCTTAAATCTTCAAGTCTTCCATTTGTGCATGAGCCTAAGAATACTTGATTAACCTTAATGTCTTTTAATTCCTTTACTGGTTTGATGTTGTCCACAAGAGATGGACATGCGCAAACCGGCTCAAACTCCTCTGCTCTGTATCTGAGAATTCTAGCGTATTTTGCATCATCATCTCCGTGTAATTCCTTGATTTTGTCATCATAAGGGATTTTGCAGTAGTCGCAGGTCTTTTCATCTGGTGCAAAAAGACCGCATTTTGCCCCTGCTTCCACTGACATATTTGAAATAGTCATACGGCTAGCAACGCTCATGGCCTCAACTGTACTTCCAGTAAATTCAAGAGCCTGATATGTTGCTCCAGAGGCTGTTAAATCACCAATAATTCTAAGGATGATATCCTTAGATGTAACATTTCCATTTAATGTACCATCGATTTCAATTTTGATAGTTTCTGGTACTTTTATCCAAAGCTGGCCAGTTCCTAAAATCCCCGCCATCTCAGTGTATCCAATTCCAGTGGCAAAAGCGCCTACGCATCCATAAGTAACGGTGTGGCTGTCTGTACCAAAAGAAATATCGCCAGGCTTTACATAACCAGCTTCAGTCATTAGCTGATGGCAAATACCATCTGTTCTATGAACATTTTTTATCCCGTATTTTTCTGCAAATGCATCACCAGCTCTAAAATGTCTAGAGTCATCTACCTGGGTAGCAGGAAGGAAATGATCATAAATCAAAACTACACTATCTGGCTTTGCCACCTTTGAAAAGCCCATTTCCTCAAATTTTTGAACAGCAAAAGGTACCATGATGTCGTCAATCATGCACCAATCCACATCAACTGTAACAATGTCGCCAGGTTTTACCTCATGGCCAACTTTATTTCCGATTATCTTTTCAACAAGAGTATGTCCCATATTATTCTCCAATACTAATCTAATCCATTGCGCTTTCTCATAGCCTTTACAAGTCCGCCTGCCTCAAGAATTTCCATCAAATTTTCTGGCAAATTAGCAATCGGATAAGACTTGCCATTTACAATTATTTCTTTTCCAGGAATAACCTCTGCCTCGTCTCCCTCCTCTACCTGATCGTACAAATCTGGTTGTTCCACCAAAAGCAATCCATTGTTAATTGCATTTCTAAAGAAAATACGGGCAAAGGATTTTGCAACTATGCAAGAAATTCCAAGAGCCTTTACAACCTCTGGTGCCTGTTCTCTGGAAGAGCCGCAGCCAAAGTTATTGCCTGCAACTATTATATCTCCCGGCTGAATTTTGCTAGCCAAATCAGGACGCAAAGGAGAAAAAGCATAGGGCTTCATTTCCTTAACTGTTTCAAAAGCCAAATATTCTGTTGGTAAAATAATATCTGTATCTATATCATTTCCGAGTTTCCAAATTTTGCTCATTTTAAACCTCCGCAGATGTTATGTAGCCTTTGATTGCCGATGCGGTTACAGTAGCAGCTGATGCCAAATATACAAAGGAATCCTTATGTCCGGCACGACCTTTGAAATTTCGTGTACCAGTAGAAATCAAGGTCTCACCTTCACCGATAACGCCTTGGCATGCACCCCAACAAACTGAGCAGTTAGGATTCATTACCATTGCACCTGCTTCCATAAATATATCAAGTAGGCCTTCTTTTAATGCCTGTTTGTATACTGCACGGCTGGCAGGAACAACTAAAAATCTAACCTTTTTGGCAACATGCTTTCCTTTTATTACGGCTGCTCCTACCCTTAAATCTTCTATTCTTCCATTGTTGCAGCTTCCCAGAAATGCCTCGTCAATTTTCACGCCTTCGCACTCAGAAACAGGCACTACATTGTCAACGAAGTGAGGCTTTGCAACAATAGGCTCAACAGAAGCCAAATCAATATCAAATACTTCTGCAAAGTTAGCATCTTCATCAGATTTATAAATAGCCTTTGGCTCTCTACCATGTTCTTTTAAATATTCTAAAGCAACATCATCCACTTCCATCAAGGCAGTTTTAGCTCCAGCTTCTACACAGAGATTACAAATAGAGATTCTATCAGCAATTGATAAGTTATGAACGCCATCTCCAGCAAACTCCATAGCCTTGTAATTAGCACCATTGGCCGATATTTTCCCGATAATTGTAAGGATTAAATCTCTTGCATATACCCCTGGTTTCAGATTGCCATGTAGATTAAATCGAATAGTCTCAGGCACTAACAACCATGAAGTTCCTGTAACCATTGCATATAAATAATCTGTGCATCCTACTCCTGTACCAAATGCACCTAGGGCACCGTAAGCACATGTATGAGAATCAGCACCAAAAATCAACTCACCTGGGCGAACATGATTTTCCATCATAATCTGATGGCACACGCCTTCTCCTTCATAAAATGTGATACCATGCTCTTTTGCAAAATCCCTCATTTTCTTATGAGATGCTGCTGTTTTAGGGCTATCTGCTGGAATATTATGATCAATAATCCAAACCAGTTTTTCTGTATCTGCAATATGAGGATTTTTCAATCCATTGTACATATCAATAGTAAGATGTGTGGTTCCATCATTACTCATTAATCTATCTAATGTAACTGTCTCAATATCGCCTGCTTTGCAGCTTGCTTTCCCAGCTGCAGCTGCGATAATTTTCTCAGCCATAGTCATTCCCATAATTTATTATCTCCTTTGAGCTCCGCTTTGTTACGCTCTCAAGCTCTTCTAAGTATTTAATATTCTATGACTTCTTGCTGACTAAACAATGAAATTGTCAGCAAGAATCCTGCTTCGCAGGACATGAAAATAGATAAATCTATTTTCATGGTAGTTACGATTCCAGTTTTTCTGAGGAAAAACAGGAATCTATATTCAATTATTGGTTCAGCGATGCAATGAGGCCGCCTTGGTCTAGGATTTCCTGCATCTTTGCTGGAAGCTTTGTGCAGGAATAGGTATAACCGCCTACAGTAATTACACCTGCCTGCAAATCAAGCTCCATTTCGTCCCCATCTTTAACTACATCATAAAGCTCCTTGCTAACAATAACAGGCATACCGATATTGATAGCATTTCTATAAAAAATACGGGCGAAGGACTTTGCAATAACTGCCTTTACACCAAGTGCTTTTAATACGCTAGGCGCCTGCTCTCTGGATGAACCACATCCAAAATTTTCGTCTGCCACAACAAAATCCCCCGGTTTTACCTGTGAAGCAAAATCAGAATTTAGGGATTCAAAAGTATGAACTTTCATCTCATCTATTGTTGGAAATAGTAGATACTGAGAAGCGATGATTTGATCTGTATCTACATCTTTGTGAAATCTAAATACCTTACCCATAATGCCTCCTATTACAATTTATATATTAAAACATTGTACCGCAATTCTTTAGTGGTTTAAAGAGTTAAATCAACTGTTTTACATTAAAAACTTTAAATGCAATAATTATTGTCTTATGATAGAAACATATTTTTATAGATAAGGAGTTAATTATGACAATCGAGTTATTTGGATTGTCTCTCACCTTTACTATCATGGAGCTTCTTGGCAACATTTTTTCTATTGCCGCCTGCATTCTCATGGTTGTAATTGGTTATCTGAGACACAAAAGAACAGTGCTCATTGCACAGAATATACAGCTGATTTTATTTTCTATAGCGTACTCATTTCTAGGTGGAATCGCCGCTGTAGTTAGTAACGTAGTCAGCCTCATAAGAAATCTTATTTGCCTTAAGTGGAATTTAAATACACCCCTCAAAATCTTTTTTATCGGATTCCAAGGAGTGTTCACTTATTTCACCACTATGAATCGACCTGTAGATTGGCTTCCATTTTTAGCAGCCACATGCCTTACTATCACTCTTAGTTCTAAGAAGGATATAGTAATAAAGCTAGGTTGCATCGGTAGCACACTTTGCTTCGGTCTTTATGATTTTAATTTGCACAACTGGCCAACATTAGTGTTTGATATATTCTCATTCATCACTAGCTGGATTGGTGTGTATCGTATTTTAAATGCGTCTAGACATGCCGATCATTAAAATATCATCACGATAAGGATGTTTCATTAAATGGATCACTGTAGAAAGCTTTTCTACTGATCCATTTATTTTTTGCTCTAATTTAGCCTCTACTCTATTTTCTCCACGGCAAAAGGCTCTAATCAAAGATGTTCTGGAAAGCAGCTCATCATAATGCTTCTTTTCCTGCTCGGTAGTGCATCTCTCAATAGAAGCAGCTGTCATATCGTCGATAATGCCAGCAGTAGGAGCATCAAACTCCAAGCTATCATCCGCATGCATTACATAGTAACTGTTTTTGTATAGGTTACCATAGATAACTAATTGGTATTCATCCTTAATTGCCCTAAGTAAAAGACTATGAGAACTAAATGTCCCCTGTCTCTGCAAATAATTGTCAGACTCCACTGTTGGCACTTGATCTATCATAGCAAGTACAAGGAAATCCTCTTTTTTCATTGGACGGCAGAACAAGTAGCCTTGAATCCTATCGCAATCCATGTTCTGAAGGAATTTTAACTGTTCGTTAGTTTCTACACCTTCAGCAATGGTGCTTAAATTAAGCTTGTTTGCAAAAAAGAAAACAGTCTCAAGAGTGCCACGGCCTCTCTCATCCTGACAGTTATTTGCTAAGAAGGATTTATCAATCTTTAAAAAATCTACTGGTAAATCTTTTACAAATCTAAGAGATGTAAAGCCTTCACCAAAATCATCGATTGCGATTTTTACACCAATATCAGCAAGATTGTAGGCCCATTCTTTTATTACAGAAAAAGATTCTTCTGACATTGCTGATTCTGTAATTTCAACCTCAAACAATCCTGGCTTAACATCATAGGTAAATAGCAATGATTGTAATTTTCTAGCAAAATCTCTCTCTTTGATATGCCATTTTGAAAAATTTACTGCAATAGGGACTGCTTTTTCCCCAAGTTCATGAATAGTACGACACGCCTCTTCGGCCATAAACCAATCAAGAAGCGTAATAGCATTTGTTTTCTCTAAACGTGGTACAAACTGCATTGGGCTGATAATAGTGCCGTCAGCCTTTTCCCATCTAACCAAAGCCTCTGCACTTACTAATCGCCCATTATTTGCATCATATTGTGGCTGATAATAGGCTTTTATTTCATGTAACTCAATAGCAGATATGACTTCGTTAATAAACTCTTTCATATAACCTCTAAATAACCAATTACATTCGCAACATTAGTTCTTTTTCAATCACTTCACCGTTACGATAATATACTCTCGGAACACGCTTACTTACAGCACATGTAAGCTCGTAAGGAATAGTATCAGCAATAGCTGCAAGTTCGTCAATAGAATTTTTCTCTCCAAAAATTTCTACTTCACTGCCGACATCAACAGTAGGCATATCTGTAATATCAATCATGCACATATCCATACAGATTTTACCTCTAAGCTTTGCCGGTCCTTCTTTTGTGTATAAGCTGCATTTATTTGACAAGCAGCGTAAAAATCCATCCGCATAGCCGTAAGGCAACACGCCAATTCTAGTAGTTTTGTCGGTAACAAAAATGCCGCCATAGCTAATAGCAGTTCCAGCTGGATAAATTTTAATAGTGCTAACTGTAGTTTTCATAGTCATGGCAGGTTTGAGTCCCATTTCTTTTGCAAAATCACCATAACCGTAAAGTAAAAGTCCTGGGCGAACCATATCCAGATAAGTCTCTGGAAATCTAGCTACAGCACCTGTATTAGCACAATGTCTAATCTCAAATTTATGGCCCAATTCCTTTTCTACCGCATCTATAACATCGGTAAACAATTGGAATTGATGCTGTGTGTATTTATCGTTTTTTTCACCAAGCTCATCTGATACTGCAAAGTGTGTAAATATTCCCTCTGCCTCAAGGCCAGGCATATTGCAGGCCTCAACGATGCCTTTTACACCAGTATCAAAATAACCGTTGTCACATAGATAACCAAGTCGAGACATACCAGTATCGACCTTGATATGCACCTTTAATTTGCCTCCACATTTAACTGCCTCGGCACTATATTCATCTGCCTTTGCTTTGCAGGTAATAGCCTGTGTTACATTATATTCAATAAGTCTTGCTACCTGTTCCTTTGGCGTATGTCCCAAAATAAGAATAGGCATTTTTATTCCATTTACTCTAAGCTCTAGAGCTTCGTCAGCGCTACTAACAGCTAAGTAGTCAGCACCGATTTCTTCAAGGAGCTGGCTCACCTGAATGCTGCCGTGACCATAAGCGTCAGCTTTTACTACTCCAAGAAACTTAACATTAGGACCTATTTTCTCTCTGATTTTTCTGTAATTGTATTCAATAGCATCTAAATTAATCTCAGCCCATGTTCGTCTAAGTGTAGATTCCATTATTCTCATCTCCTATCCTTTTAACATTACTATTATAATCATTTATAAAAAAAACGAAACCCTCTAGAGCACATCTAGAGGGTATTTTTTAATCGAATTTTAATATATTAAATAATATTAGCAACATTATAAAACTTTTGATAAGAAATCTTTAAGACGCTGGCTCTTTGGATTGCCAAAAATCTCTTCAGGTGTTCCTTCTTCTTTGATTCCTTTTTCATCAAAAAACATAACTCTGTCTGCAACCTCACGAGCAAATCCCATTTCGTGTGTTACAACCACCATTGTCATTCCATCATCTGCCAATTCCTTCATTAAAGAAAGAACTTCGCCTACCATCTCAGGATCAAGTGCAGATGTAGGCTCATCAAATAAAATAACCTCTGGATTCATTTCAAGCGTACGAGCAATAGCTATACGCTGCTTCTGTCCACCCGAAAGGCTATCTGGATAAGCATCAGCCTTGTCAGCAAGGCCAACTCTCTCCAAAAGCTCCTGGGCTTTTTTATCAGCCATTTCCTGAGTCATAAGTCCTTGCTTAACTGGTGCAAGTGTAAGATTCTTTTGGATGGTCAAATGTGGGAAAAGGTTAAAATGCTGGAAAACCATTCCCACACGACGACGAACATCGTTTATATCTACTCCCTTTTTTGTGATGTCTTCACCATCAACATAGATTGCTCCATCTGTTACACTTTCTAATTGATTGAGTGTTCTAATAAATGTAGACTTTCCACATCCAGATGGTCCAATTATAGCGATAACCTCGCCTTTTTCAATCTGCATATTTACACCGGCAAGAACCTCGTTATCTCCAAAGGATTTATGCAAGTTTTCAACTTTAATTAATACATCGCTGCTCATAAAAATTCTCCTCTCCTATCGCTCGCTCTTTCTAAGATTCTTCTCCAACTTTCCAACTCCGAAATTCAAAACTTGTACAATAAGCAAGTAAATAAGAGCTACAGCAATAAGTGGTAAGAATGCCTCGTATGTAATACTACGAATAATATCGCCGCCACGAGTTAAATCCATAAGGCCAATGTAACCACAGATGGATGTTTCTTTTATAAGTGAAATAAACTCATTTCCAAGGGCTGGAAGTACATTTTTAATTGCCTGTGGCAAGATAATAGAAATCATTGTCTGCTTGTATGTAAGACCAAGGCTTCGTCCAGCTTCCATCTGACCGCCATCGATTGACATGATACCGCCACGCATGATTTCTGCAACGTAAGCACCTGAGTTGATAGCAAATGCAATGATTGCAACAAGCAGCTTAGGCACATTAACAGATTTAAACACAACGTAATAAATAATCAACAACTGTATCATCATTGGTGTTCCACGAATAATTGCAAGATACAGTTTGCAAATGCCATTTAAGAATGTAAGGCTACCTGTTCTGTCATGAGTAACACGTACCATTGCCACAACGAAACCGATAATCATACCAGCTAAAACAGCGCAAAGTGCAATAATAAGTGTATTAACAAGACCCTTTATTAAGTACTGATATCTATTGCCTTCAACAAAGTTTCTCTTTAAATTGTCAATAAATCCAATGCCTGTACCTGTCTTTGAAGGATCACGTGAAATAATTACCTGCTTAGATGTAGTATATGGATCAGAGAAATTGATAGACTTAAGACGCTCTTCAGTCATTGTCATTCCCGCAATACCAACATCCGCCTTGTGAGAATCTACTGCAGTGATAATGCTGTCAAACTCGATATCATCAATCTCAACCTCCATACCAAGCTTGTCACCAACAGCCTTGATGATATCCATATCGATACCAACTGCCTCATTTCCCTCGTAATACTCGTATGGTGGGAATGTAACATTTGTAGCAACTACTAATTTGCCATTGTTATACTCTGTTCCTTCTGGAGTAACATATGGGCAAGTTCCCTTTGTATCATCACCAATATAATTAGCAACAATCTGATCAACAACGCCCTCGTCCTTTAATTCCTGTAAAGCAGCGTTAACCTTCTTAGCTAATTCATCATTATCCTTAGCGATACAAATTGCATATTCCTCTAATGCAAAAGGCTCATCAAGGATTACCAAGGATTCCTCCCCCTTTGTAGTAGCTATAGCAGGCTGTTCGTCAACGATAACGCAATCAATTTTGCCCTGCTTTAAAGCCTGAACTGCATCAGTGATTTTGTTGTATCTCTCTATTGTGGTGCCCTCTTCGTCACCTTCGTAATCAGAAGCATAAATGTCTCCGATTGTTCCTAACTGAACACCAATTTTAGACCCCGGAAGGTCATCTACTGTTTTTACTACTTTGTCTGTGTTGTTAGAGTTTGTACTACCGCATCCGATTAACAAAGCGGCGGTTAAACTCATAAGCAATAGCGATAACTTTTTCATGTATATTTATTCCTCTTCCGCGTATTTTTATACATCATAGCATGATTATTATTCATTTTCAATAGAAAAAAAGAAAGTCCATTAAGAACTTTCAATTTAAATTAAACTTTATAGCTTTTTAGCATTTCTGCGAATACGACGAACACTAGTAGATTTTTTAGGTCCCTTGCGACGTGGTGTTTTAGCCTTCCTAAATTCTTTTATTTCTGCCAAAAGTGCCTCTTCATCTCTTTCGAATAAAATCTCACTTATGTAGGAATTCAGTGCAGTTTTATCTACATATTTTGCTTTTTCAGGATCAAGCTTGGTAAATTCTATAAGCCTTTTCCTAATGAAAGGTTTGCTTTGACTGCTATATTTAGGAAGTTCAAAATGATTAAGGACCAAAGAAAGCTCCGGTCTCCAAAGCAATTCTATTTTTCTTTCAAGCTTCATTTTAGAATTCAAAACAGGTGGTTTTAAATAGTAAAAATCCGGTTTGCCATCTACTTCATCAACAGTAATTACACCCCAATAATCAGGCACATGCTCTTCCACATGATTTGCGTGACTAGAGCCTACAACCACCAGGTTATAATCAAAGTATCTGTCGTAATCCTTTATTTGACCTTCTAGCCTAGTATAAGTGTCTGCATCTGATTTAATTTCAATGCCAAACAAGGCATTTGGAACAACCATAATAACATCCGCTCTGGATTTACCAATCATCTTTTCTTCAAAGATTCTGGTCTTACCGTAGGTTATTTCTAGAAAGTCAAACAAAGCCTCCCTAATATCTTTATCTTTTAACATTTTATAAATCAGCTATCTGGGATAGAATCTCATCCTTTGTATAATATTCATCTACTACTTCTGCTGTTCCGTAGTTGTAATAGGTTAAAAACTTTTCAGAAAAGGCTTCTTCGCTGCCAAGCTCCTCTCCGTTCCATGTCCATGAATTTACAATAACGTCACCATTCTCATCGAAGCTGTCTTCTGCCCAAGGATCAAGAGTTCCTTGTTCACCATATCCCAACTGAACCCACTGTCCATCGCGAATAGAGATAAGGTTAACATATTCAGCCCCAAGAACATATCCTGTGGCATTTAATACATTCTCTTCTGGAAGATATGTAAACGTGGTGCTGCCTGTACTGCTCACATTAACTGTGCCATCGTTCTTATTATAAGTAAGTAAATAAGCACCTATTACTTCATCATCTGTATTCATCAAAAGCTCTGGCACATCATCATTGTTCAAATAGATAAGTGCATATGAAAAATCATATTGCGGACTCTCTTTAATGAATTTATTTATGGTGCTCTTGTAAGCATCCTTCCAATCATCATAGGAAGTGCCATCTGAATTGCCATAAATTTCAGCATCAGCTAATGCAGCGGCAAATACCTCTGAATAATCCTCTTCTACTGTTTCTTCTTCCTGAGCTTCCTCTACAGGCTCTGTATCAGCTTCTTCAGTAGCTTCCTTCTCAACAGAAACCTCTGTATCTTCTTCCTTGGTTACTTCCTGATCATTTGATTCTGTAGAACCACATGCTACAAAGCTAGAACAAACCATAGTTGCAAGTACAATCGCAAGTAATTTCTTTTTCATATTTTTAGAAAACCTCTCCGTCATGCTCTTCATCAAAATCTGCATCATTGCCCATGTACTCACGACCAACAACTCTCTTTGCCTCGCGCTGCTGCTCTACCTGTACGGAAAGCATTTCCTTAACATTTGCAGAATTCTTGATATTTCTAATCTCGAATGTTCCAAGACTCTTGTCTGAGGATGACACAATAATAGAACCTACTCCGAATATTCTCTGTCCAAGACTTCTTCTAAGCTGCAAATCGAGAATGCGATACAAACGTACCTCATCCTGCTCTAGATTAAGAATGCCTCTCTCTACAAAAAGTCTGTCCTCACTCATGCTATATTTTGTAAAACTGATTGGTAAACCAAAATATCTTTTTCTATCCTGCCATAAAATATTAGCCATGATAACTCCTCCTCTTATATACAAATCTAGAATATAGTGTAGCATATTTAACGCCTTCACAAAAGAGTTGAGAGGGGGATTCGACTCTCGCCTGCCGGCTCGGTCGACTCGTGAGAGGGGATTCGAATTCTCGCCTGCCGGCTCGGTCGTCGCTAAACGGCGTCCACTGGACGCCAGCGACCTCGTCACCGCGGAACCCGCGTTGACTACGAATTCGAATCACACTCTAGATAGCAAAAAATAACTCCTAGGCATTGCCTAGGAGTTATTTTTTCGTAGCGAGAGGGGGATTCGAACCCTCGACACCGCGGGTATGAACCGCGTGCTCTAGCCAACTGAGCTATCTCGCCATATTCATGAAATTTTTATTTTTAAACCAAACAGCTATCATTAGACAACTGAATGGGACCTACAGGGCTCGAACCTGTGACCCCCTGCTTGTAAGGCAGATGCTCTCCCAGCTGAGCTAAGATCCCAGAGCTTTTAGCGTTTTGTTACCGCTTCAAGCGACTGTTAAAATATAACATTGAAAATAGGGATTGTCAACCAAATAATTAATATTCGCAATACTTTTTTTTATTTGTCCAATTGGCTGAAATCATATTGGGATAACAGAATATTCTTCTATACCTATTTGCGTTTCAATTCCCGTAAATAATCCTTTTGGCTATCAGAAATACGATAGCTCTCTATAGCCTTTTGGATAGTCTTGTTGTGGGTCCATACTGGCAGCACACCATTTTCTATGTAACCTATTGTGGCATCATATTGTTTTGCCAAGGCTGTCGCAAAATACCATGCTATTGCCATATTAATATAGTACTCTTCTGAGTGAATACCTGAGACCAATTTTAAATATTTGGCATCGAAATCCTCATCCAAATATTGTGACATTAAAGTAACAACTGCAAAGCGAACAGTATATGTGGCATCAGAATTAATCCAGTCATAAATATATGGCTCTAGTAATACTCTATTTTTCTTGAAGCACTTTGGTGACATTTGGTCACAGGTAGCCCAGTTATCAACGTATGGCAAAAATACCTCCAAGAGATTAATGCATTTGTCGAAATCTTTAATTTCAGAAATGATAAATGCATGTAACTGATTTTCATCAAAATATTCGTGTGGGAGAGACTCTAGGAAATCAGATATATCCAATCTTTTGGCATATTCCTTTGCTAATTTTCTAAGGACAGGTGTGCGCACTCCAATAGCTTTTTTGGCGTCAATATTTGGAGTGAGCTTGCTCTGAAAATCCCTATATTTTATATCTTGATTAGCAAATAAATCCTCTCGAATATCATCAATAATCATAGACTCGTCCCCCATTTTTATCCAAGGATATTTTGAACTAGCTTTACGCATCCTGCTGCATCCTCTGAATATCCATCCGCCCCAATCTCATCCTTAAAGGACTCGGTAATACAGGCCCCTCCGATGATGATTTTAGACTGGCAGCCTCTTTTTTTTGCCTCGGTAACCACATCAGCCATTTTCATCATAGTCGTGGTCATAAGTGCTGATAGGCCAATAATTTCTGCATTAACCTCCATAGCCTTATCTACAATTTCAGATGCAGGAATATCTTTACCTAAGTCAATTACATTATAACCATAATTCTTGAGCATGAGCGCACATAAATTTTTGCCAATGTCATGAATATCTCCCTCAACGGTAGCAATTACAACTGTAGCCTTTGGCTCCCCTGCTTCTGCTGTCAAAAGTGGCTCAATTATTTTCATGCCAAGCTCCATGGCATTAGCTCCAGCAATAAGCTGTGGTAAGAAGTATTTCTTTTTGTCGTAAAGCTCTCCTACTACATTAATGCCCTTTATCAAATGCTCTTCTATTATTATTTGAGGGTCCATGCCTTCATCCAAGGCCTTTTTCACCTCTGCTTCAATCTGAGCCTTTTTTCCTTTAATAACGCATTCAGCAATAGGTCCGATACCATCACAAGCAGATGAAACAGAAAGCCCTCCCCCTGTAGTAGCGACCTCCTTTGTTGCCGTAGGTGCTTTTGCCTCTACAACAGGAAGTGCTGAGTATTTTTCCAAGGCTCCTGGCTTGTTCATAAGTGTATCAGCGGCTGCTGCACAATACATTAGCATCTCCTGATTTGGATTAGCTATTGCCATAGTAAGTCCCTTGCTAACTGCAATAGTTAGGTAAGTGGTATTTACGAATTGGCGATTAGGCATACCAAAGGAAATATTTGATAATCCGCAGACTGTAGGAAGTCCTAATTCGTATTTACAATATTCGATTGTTTCAAAGCACTGTAATCCAGCAGAGCCTTCAGCGCCTACTGTTTGAACTAAAACATCAACAACAGCATTTTCTTTTTTAATACCAAGCTCTGCTGCCTTGCTAAGCACAGTATTAATATGCTGTTTTTTCTCATCCATATCCTTTGGAAGGCCTGCTCCTGATAATGGTAAAGTAATAAACATTGCACCGTACTTTTTAGCAAGCTTAAGCATTGGCTCCATTTTTTCTGTTTCGGCAGAAATAGAATTAATCAACGCTCTACCTGGATATATACGTAGTGCTGCCTCCATAACATCCACATGGCTAGTATCTATACATAATGGTAAATCCACTGAAGAGGTAACCTCATAGATGCTATCTACCATCATCTGTTTTTCATCTATGCCATTCATTCCCATATTTACATCTAGAATGCTAGCACCTTTTTCCTCTTGCTCTCTGGCAAAATCCACCACCATAGATAAAGAGCCATTGCGCAATGTCTCCTGGAACTTCTTTTTTCCAGTAGGATTAATGCGCTCGCCGATTACCATGAAATTGCCATCCAAATCGATCCATGTATTCATACGCTCAGAGGTGACTACTCTAAGAGGCTTTTCTTTAATCACATGCTGTTTTTTATTTCCTAGGCGACTAACGATAGCTTTAATATGCTCTGGTGTCGACCCACAGCATCCACCAAATAAAGATGCACCAGCCTCATAAAGCTTTTCACAGGCATCAGCAAATTCAGCTGGACCCATTTTGTATACTGTTTTACCATTTTCTAATTCAGGCAAACCAGCATTAGGCTTTACAATAATAGGCACATTAGCAACAGGCGCCATCTGCTTTACTAAGTCTAGCATTGCATCTGGACCAGTACTACAATTCATTCCCACACAATCTACTCCCATAGACTGTAATACAATCATGGCAGTCTCTGGTGCTGTACCATAAAGAGTCTTTCCATCTGGATTGTATGTAAGGGAAACAATAATAGGTAAATCGCAGGTTTCTTTTATGGCAAGAACTGCTGCACGGCATTCCTGTAAGCTCATCATTGTCTCAACAACAAACAAGTCTACACCCTCTTCCATAATGGCGCTAACCTGTTCCTTGTAGCAATCCACCAAATCCTCAAACATTAAATCTCCAAGAGGATATAATTGTTTTCCTGTCATGGAAATATCAGCCGCAACAAGTCCCTTCTCACCAGCCACCTGACGAGTGAGTCGTACCAGCTGTCTATTCATCTTAACTAGATTGTCTTCTAAGCCATATTCTGCAAGTTTTATTCGAGATGCTGTAAATGTAGGAGCAAGAACAATATCAGAACCTGCTTCATAGTATGCCTTTTGGAGCTCCTGGATAGCCCATGGATTGTCGATAATCCATTTTTCAGGGCACACCCCTGCAGGCATTCCTCGCTTTTGAAGCTCTGTACCTGTTGCGCCGTCAATAAAAACTATTCTGTCTTCTAGTAACTGTCGAAATTCTTGTCTAGTCATTAAACCTTACTCCTCAATTGCATGCCTAACAAAATCAATAAACGCCTGAGCCAACTTGCTAGGGGTATAGTTTGTATTTGTAACATAACCAAATTCAATCTGGCCCCCGTCGTTATATAGCTCAAATCCCGGCTTGTACTGCCTCTCATAATTATTAAAGGAAGCACCACTAAGATTAGCCAAATGGTTCTTTTCAAGCATATTGTGCATAATATAATCACTATTGGTAACCACTGAAATATCTCTGCGGATATCAATAGGTTTACCGTCCTTAGTATGCCAATTTCCAAGTCGAAGATACTCGTCATTTTCTGACTGTATAAACTTTAATCCCTCTAAATTATCTTGATACTCAGAATTCGTATATGCGATATCTTCTGGAGAAAGATAAACCATTCCATTTACCGCCTTAAGTTTTACAAATCTGAGGTTGTATTTATTAAGTAAATATTCAACCTGCGGCTTTGTATCTGGAAAAATATAGATAAAGCTAAGTTCATCCTCAGAATATCTAAGTCTTTCTAGCAAAACTGCAGTACTATCTGCATGAATATAATAGCAAGCATCCTCGTTCTTATGTTGCTCATAAAAATTAGAAAACACATTTGCTATCCATGAACTGTGAAGCATACCTATTCTAACAACATTACTATGTACATTTTCAGTTTCACTTTGAAGCTTATCAAACTCTACCACAAGACTACTTGCTCTATGATAGAAAACCTTACCCTTTTCAGTAAGAGTAATCCCCTTGCTAACTCTATTAAATAATGGATAATCCAACTCCGCCTCTAGAGCAGCAATCACCTTACTAACACTAGATTGAGTAGTATATAAAACATTAGCAGCATCACTAAAAGAACCAACATCTGCCGCTACAATAAAGTATTTTAATTGTTTAATTTCCATAAAGTATCCCCTCGCACTTTACTCTGCTAAAGATTTTACCATATAAATAAGAGCAGTCCAACAAGAACTGCTCTCAATTTAACTAATATAAAACTATCAATTATTCCAATACCAAGGCTCCGGATTCATTTTACTTATATAACTTCAATTGAACCTTGCCAAACATACCTGTAGGCTCAATGATAGTTCTCTCCTTGCCAAAGATTCCTGGCTTTGTGTTAGCGTCGCGTAGGGCTGTTGTAGATACTCTGATTTCAAGCCTGTTTTCCCCTAAAGCAAGCGCATTAGCTAAAATCTCAACTTCATAAGGAGGAACAATTTTTGTTGCTACTTCTTTGCCATTTACTACAACCGTCATACACTCAAATACATATTCTGCAGAGAATGTAACCTTAGATGGAAGCTCGTCTAAGATAAAGCTTGTATTGTAAATAGCCTCTCCCGAAAAATCTTTGTATACATTTGATACAGGCTGAAGTTTGAAATTCTTTTTTACCTTAGCTTCCTTAGAAGCAATCTGGTTAAGTTCTAAATCAAATGTATCGAGCTTGATACTGCCTGACTCAATTGACTTTGCTTTTTCTTCTACAGCGTCGTCTGGATTCGTAATTACGATAATTGACTGATATGGCTTGATTTCAACATGAAGCTTTCCGTTAGAAACAGCAACCTTTGTAGTAACATCAGCCATGGCATCATATAAGCCATAGGAATCAGCCTTTGGCAATGTAATATCTCCAGAAACTGTCTCAGCACATGAAACGTTAAATAAGAAGAAAATATCCTTTCCATTCTTCTGATAGTGATACCAACGAAGGTTTCTATCAGCCTTATTAAGCAAAACATCATCTGCAATGCCTGCTTTATTAAGTTCAGCTGAGAGTTCTGCAAGCTTAACTACTCTGCCTGCTTTAGCTAAACCAAGTAAAAGCTTGTCATCATCCTTTTCAGCAATACCCTTTGGTAACGCATTTACGAATAGTACATTAAGTTCCTTGTTTTCTACTATAAATCTAGCTGCAGTCTTTGAAATATACTCGCACTCTGGAATAATAAGAGCCTTCATAGTTCTCTCGTTTACGATTAGATTTTGACCCTCTGTCTTTGTGCCGTAATAATCCTTATCTATAAATACATCAGCTGGGACAAACTCAAAGTCTAACTGATGCGTCAAAAGCTCGCGGCTAATTTCATAGCCAAGCATTGTCTCGCCTGCCCAGTCAGATTCAGCTTCATATAAAACTGCAACCTGAGGTACATTTTTTCCACCGGAAAATAAATTGCAAAGTCTATCTGTATACTTCATCAACTGACAGAAATATTTAAACTGTGGGTTATTGCCTCTAGCATAGAAATGTGGTGGGCAATCATTGTCTGGATACTCAGCCATAGAAAAAGCGTGAGGGACAAAGTAGTTAACACCCTGTGCTACCTGGTAATCAACAATCCACTTCATATCACGAACACCAAGTCTCCAACCATATGCACCGAAGGTCTCGCACATCAAACGTCCCTTCTTTGCTGGATCAATGGCTGCTGCCGAAGACCCAAGCTTACCTACCTGATAGTGATAGAAATCAGGTGTCAAATCTGAGAAGCCTGTATGGCGTCTAGCAACATCATTTCCTGGCATGATTTGATATCCAATATTGTCGATACCAGCCATATCCTGTCCCTTGATTGCTCTAAAGAAATGTCCTGCTCCAGCACCAAGTCTCATATGGTTGTTGTAGTCCTCGAGGACATGTCCAATGTATTCAACACCATGCTCTCTACACCAATCTCCTAACTGGCAGCAGAAATTCTTTGAATATAACTTGGAAACAAAATCCATATATGCAACACGAAGCTGTCTGTATTCATCCTTTGTATCAACAGCAAATAAAAGTGGAAGCTTTACTAATAAATCTTCGCCAAATTTATCCTTTAGCATTTCCTCAAGCTCCTGACCCCAAGGAAGAGTAAAATGCTTTCCAATTTTTACATCCTCTCCAAAGCCTGGGCAGTTATAAAAGCCTGGTTCATCAGAAAAGAACCCAGCAATAACATTTCCAAATAAATCCTTATATTTCTCGTAGTGCTTTTCATATACCTCATCAATGAGAACTCTTACCGAATCCTTCTCGATGTAATTTACATACTCAAGATGATCACCAATATTTGTTGTTGTAAATGTCACGAAAATTCGCCAAACACCTGCAGGAACATCTGCTGTCAAATAGCCATCTACAACCTTATCTGTTAAATCAATGAACTCTCCTGTGACTTCATCCAAGTTATTAACCTTGTATGCTGTAACTGATTTGACAACTGTCTCATTATAAATCGGCTGTGGAATCTGCTTTCCAAAATCCATCCATGTAAACTGTCTTGTTGTAAGAAGATCAACATCTACTTGGGCTGCTGGCATTGGACCAACTACATCAACAAACTGTGTAAATAAAAATCTACGACACTTTTCTGGCTGCTTTTTCATTCCATCGTTTGCCATACCAGTTGGGAAGTGAGCGTCATCTAAAATCCAAATTGTCATGTCACGCTTTTTAGCCTCATCAATGACAATATCCACATCATGCCACCATTTATCTCCGGCAAATTCTGGATGTGGGCGAGCCTCAAGACAAACTGAATTGATACCAGCCTCTTTAATTTTCCCCATTTCTGTACGGATGATTTCTTCATCCTCTCCCCTCATCCATAAAAATGGAAAAATATGATTATCCTTCATAAATAAATCCTCCTGAAAAATTCCGATTTTTCATTAACATACATATATAATACAGTCTGTGACAAACTTTTCCTTGTATCAATCAGACTATCATCATGTAAATTTTTGACATGATATGCTATAATTTTTTCAATTTAAATTTACAGATTTAGGAGTATTAATAGACATGAGATTAGAATCTATCGATAATTTGCCTTTGGATTCAGATGAGAAAATATGGAAAAAAGCCTATGAAACAGGGGAAACTATATATTGGGACAGGGCTATTACAGTTTCAGAATATCAAAACTATGTAGCTGAAGGACTAATAGCCATAGCACCATCTTCACATTATTTTTTTGACAAGTCTCAAAATAAGCTAGGTGTGACTATTGATAGTATAAAAAACGAAGCAAATGTCACCATAACCAGGCATCGCAGGTACAGTTATCCTGTTCTTCACAACCATGACTATGTTGAAATTGTCTATATTGCAAAGGGCTACTGCACAAACTGCTTTGAGGGCTATTCCTTTAAAATGAATGAGGGGGATGTATGCATTATGGCACCAAGCTCTATTCATGCCCTCTCCTGCACAAATGACGAATCGGTAATTCTAAATATAATGATGAACAAGGATTTTTTTGACCAGAACTTTTTAGGATTTCTTAGAGGTGGAAAGCTTCTTGTAGACTATCTAGAAAGCATTTTATACCAAAGAGACAGTAGTCCATACATTCTATTTCCTACTGGAAAGGATGAATGGCTTAAAGAATTGGCAAGGCATCTGCTTACAGAAACTATGCAACAGCCTCATGCTTACGAATATTCTACCAGTCTCCTAACTGGCGAGTTTCTCCTCCATTTAGCCAGAGAATACGAAATGCTTGCCATAGTGCCTAATAAAAAAACTCAGGTACAAAACAACCTTATAGTTTCTGTTTTATGCTATTTAAATGTTAATTACAACAAAGCAACCCTTGAAGAAACTGCAAAGTTTTTTGGATATTCTACTGCCTATTTAAGTCGACTAATTCATAAAACTACCGGCAAAACTTTTAACACTATTATTACTGAACTACAAATGGAGCATGCTATAGATTTGTTTAAAAAAGGAACAACCAATCTCACAGAGGTTGCCTTGGAGATTGGTTGTTTTGATTCTAGTCATTTTAGTAAGAAATTCAAATCTGTATATGGAATATCACCAACTAAATATATTGCCCAAAGTATTAATAAAGCTTATTCCTCATTGCCAGTCTGATTCTCTTCACCTTCATCATTTTCTTCATCAGCTGGTTCAGCTTCATCTTCAACAATATCTACTGCTTCAGGTTTTGCAGCTACAGCAGTCCCATCAGTAGATATTTTCTGATTTGAATCATTAGCATCATCTGTATTTTCATCATCATCTTCTTCTTCATCAGGTACCGCAGACTTACCGCCATCTGCATAAAGGTTTTGGGCATCTGATGGAACATATAGTGGATTTGGATCCTCTATGTCCTCTTTCTCCTGAATTACATATACAGGATTATCAATATCACTATAATCATTTATTGACGAAGAGGCTGTGCTATCTGCTGGTAATAATACAGATCCATTTACTACTGCTCCCTCTGTAGAATAATACTCATAGTATGAAAGTAATGATGCCGAGAAATCAGCTGAATCCTCTAATACTGCAATAAAATCTGCCTGATAGTCTGCTGTAGTATAATCCAATTCATATGGGTCTACTCCAAATAAATCATCCACAACTTGATCTAATGTTTTTGAATACCATACTCCATCAGAGCCATATATACCATGTAATTCAGAGAGAATAGCATTTAATCCTTCCTTGATTACCTCATTGTTAAATGAATATGTACCATCGTCATATCGAACCCATGCGTCTCCTGTTATACCATAGATTTCTCTATAGTCAGGATTTGTTGATGCTTTATAGCCTAAATACATACAAGCTAAATATCCCGATACGTATGAGCTCTCACTATTATCACTTACGTTATAATCTTCTCCATACGCCAATTGAAGTTTTTCATTTGTTGTATAGTTACTTACAAGTGAATCCTGGTCATAGTAATAACTATCTTCACCTAATACACAACCATAATCCTCTACAAAATCAGCGTACCAATACTGGTAAGGATTGTCTACTGTAGTTGCCATGCCCTCAATAAACCATCTTGGGTAATCAAGCTCCTCATAGTATTCATATTCACCTGTAGCCTCATTGTATATATATCCAGTCGAACCTGTAGTGGTATAATCTACCATAAATGCATGGAACATCTCATGAATCAAGGTATTCTCTAGTGTTGCCATACCTTTATCATTAAGCTCCCAGTCACCAGATTCTTCATTATAAACCATGTAATCTTTAATAGCGCCTGCATTTACACCTACAGTGTAATATATTTGTCCGTTGTCTTCTGGACGTGGAGATACATATGCAACTGCCTCGCTATAATCAGCATATTTGAATTTTCCTTCAGAAACAGCCCCATCTGGTATCAATGCATAGTCATAATAAACATAAAGGCCTATTCCACTACCTAGTTCCGCGCCTTCAGTGCCTTCTGGAACATCAGGATAATAAACAGCATTATAGAAGCATGAAAATTCATTTACTAATAATGTAACTGCCTTTGGTTGAACTACATATTTTACCAAAGAAACTAATGCTGCTAATCTTTCCCAGCCAAGTTCATCAACAGCATTTTGATCGCAGTACATTTCTACGAGATTCTTAGGATCCCAGGATGTGCTTCCATCGCTAGGCTCAATGTCATCACCCTGTGAATCTTCCTCCATTTTCCTAAGTGCATTTGCGAAAATAGATACTTCAGAGCCTTGCACATTTTTAGCCGGACCATTTGCTATGGTAATATATGATATTCTTTGTGATGAATCCATAATAGTAATAAGTGGCTCATCACCATATATTGCCTGAACAAACTGTGGGAATTTCAAAAATGATGAAGTATCCACAGTGGAATCAATAACATATCCTTCAGGAACATAAAATACAAATACCGGATAGCAAACAGTATTTGCCGAATAAACAGTGCATATATTACCGTTCTCATCTACCCAGATAACAGGTATTTTCCATGAGGCGCCATTATTTGCCACAACTGTTGCGCTCATATCCAAAAGAGCGCCATCCTTAGGCTCATCCAATTCAGTAACAGTCATACTTGTTAATACATTATTTTGAGCCCCAGCTGAATTTGTTTCAGAAGCACTCTCCTCAGCAAATGCAATATTTGTCATGGTATTGCTAACTAACAATGCCCCAACCAGCAACACACTTAGAATCTTCGATAATTTTCTCATATAAACCCTCCAAAAAATAACACATTTGGAACAATGAAAATCAAATTATGTAGACAGTCTCTAGTGACATTGATAATACCATGAAATTGTGAAAAAAATGGGGCAGCAACCGCTGTCCCATTAATTTTATAATTATTCTGTAAATAATGGTGTTGAGTAATATCTGTCACCTGAATCTGGTAATAAGGCAACAATTGTTTTGCCCTTATTTTCAGGCTTTTTAGCATACTCAATGGCTCCATGTAAAGCTGCTCCAGAAGAAATACCTACAGAAATTCCTTCCTTCTTTGCAAGAAGCTTTGCTGCAGCAAATGCATCCTCTGCAGCTGCTGTGTATATTTCATCATAAATCTTTGTATTTAAAACATCTGGTACGAAACCAGCACCGATTCCCTGAATCTTATGAGCACCTGCACGTCCCTCTGAAAGAACTGGTGAATCCTTTGGCTCCAATGCAACTACCTTAACATTTGGATTCTGGCTCTTTAAATATTCGCCAACACCAGTAATTGTTCCACCTGTGCCTACACCTGCGATAAAGATATCAACATTACCCTCTGTATCCTTCCAGATTTCTGGTCCTGTTGTCTTTCTGTGAGCAGCTGCGTTTGCGGGATTTACAAACTGTCCTGGAATAAATCCACCCTCGATTTCTGCAGCAAGCTCCTCTGCCTTGGCAATAGCACCCTTCATTCCCTTTGAGCCCTCAGTGAGAACAATTTCTGCACCATAAGCCTTAAGAATATTTCTACGCTCAACAGACATTGTCTCCGGCATAGTAAGGATTGCTCTATAGCCCTTTGCAGCTGCGATTGCAGCAAGGCCAATACCAGTATTTCCTGAAGTAGGTTCAATGATAACTGAACCTTCCTTTAGTAGCCCTCTCTCCTCAGCATCTTCAATCATAGCAAGAGCAACTCTATCCTTTACTGAACCCGCTGGATTAAAATACTCAAGCTTAACTAATACTTTGGCCTCAAGACCAAGCTCCTTTTCAATATTTGTTACTTCTACAAGTGGTGTGTTTCCAATGAGCTCTGAAGCGCTCTTGTAAATGTTAGCCATTACATTACCTCCGAATTAAAAACTAAATCTATTATATATCTTATATTTCATAACTACCATATTTAAAAACCTTGTTTTTAAACTGCTGCAGTATTTGCTTTTCCTTCAAAATTTGAAGCGTTAATACCCTCAACTGCTGCAAAGCCTTTTTCTAAATCTTCAATAATATCATCAATATGCTCTGTTCCAATTGAAAGTCTAATAGTTGATTGTGTAATTCCCTGATCTAGAAGCTCTTCTTCTGTCAACTGAGAATGGGTTGTTGTCGCTGGGTGAATAACTAGGCTCTTTACGTCTGCTACATTTGCAAGGATTGAGAAAATCTGAAGATTATCAATAAACTTGTATGCAGCTTCCTTTCCGCCTTTGATTTCAAATGTAAATATACTTCCACCATTCTTAGGGAAATATTTCTTATAAAGCTCATGGTCTGGATGCTCCTCTAGTGATGGGTGATTAACCTTTGCCACCTGAGGATGATTCTTTAGGAATTCTACCACTTTTGTTGTATTTTCTGCATGTCTATCAAGTCTAAGTGGAAGTGTCTCGATTCCCTGTAAAAGCAAGAATGCATTGAATGGTGAAATTGTAGCACCTGTATCACGTAAAAGTATTGCTCTTATATAAGTAACAAAAGCTGCTGGTGAAGTTGCATCTGCAAATGAAATTCCGTGATAGCTTGGGTTTGGGTCAGCAATTGCTGGGAACTTTCCACTTGCCTTCCAATCATAAGTGCCTGCCTCAATAATTACACCACCAAGTGTTGTTCCATGGCCTCCAAAGAACTTTGTAGCAGAATGTACTACGATGTCTGCGCCATGCTCAATAGGTCTTACCCAATAAGCTGCTCCAAAAGTATTATCAACTACAAGTGGAAGTCCATGCTTATGTGCAATCTCTGCAAGCTTATCAATGTCAGGAATATCTGAGTTTGGATTTCCAAGAGTTTCAATGTAGATTGCCTTTGTGTCATCTTTAATTGCATCCTCAACCTCTTTAAGGTTATGGGCATCTACGAATGTAGCTGTTACACCGTACTGTGGAAGTGTATGTGCTAATAAATTGTAGCTGCCACCGTAGATAGTTTTTTGTGCTACGATGTGTCCACCGCCGGCTGCCAAAGCTTGAATTGTATACGTGATAGCTGCTGCACCAGAGGCAACTGCAAGTGCTGCTGTACCGCCTTCGAGAGCTGCCACTCTAACTTCTAAAACTCCCTGTGTTGAGTTTGTAAGTCTTCCATAAATGTTTCCTGCATCTGCAAGACCAAATCTATCAGCTGCATGCTTAGAATCTCTAAATACATATGATGTTGTCTGGTAAATTGGTACTGCTCTAGCATCAGATGCTGGATCTGGATTTTCCTGTCCTACGTGAAGTGCTAATGTTTCGAATCTATAATTGCTCATAATGTCCTCCTCCTTCGTCCTTGCCTTGTTGTTTTTGTTGATGAGACTATATTAAATGTTATTACCTACTAGGTCAATAGGTTTTACAATAGGCAAAAATAATAGCCAGCTATCAATTCTCTTGATAACATAATTCCTTTTAAAAAGTTGAATTACCTATTTACCTACCTTATAATAGTGTAAATTAATTATGAATATATAACACAGGAGGTAAAAAATGTTCGGAACAAAAGGAAGATATGCTTTGCGTGTAATGATTGACTTAGCACAACAGAATCCAGAAGAATATATTCCTCTCAAGGACGTGGCAGAACGTCAGGACATCTCCAAAAAATATCTTGAAATTATTGTAAAAGAATTAGTACACGGTGGATTTGTAAAGGGAGTCAGCGGAAAAGGTGGCGGCTACCAGCTTACTAGATCCCCAGAGGAATATTCTATTGGAGAAATTATAGAGCTTATGGAAGGAAGCCTTTCACCTGTGGCCTGCCTAGCAAGCGAGCACATGGATTGTCCTCGTGAAAGTATATGTAAAACACTTCCTATGTGGACTGAATTCTATAAGCTTGAGCGAGACTTCTTCTATGGCAAAAAGCTTAGTGATTTAGTTAACTCATAAACAAACCCGCCAGCAAAGCACTGGCGGGTTATTTTTATCTTATTCTTCTACTGCATCATCCTTAAAGAATGAAACCTCTTCATTAAGTTTTACAGCAATATCCTTCAAATCATCAGCAGAATTTGCCAAGCTTGAAACTGTAGCCGAAAGCTCTTGGACTGATGCTCCAGTAGTTTCTGATGAAGCGGCATTCTCTTGTGAAATAGCTGAAAGTGATGACATTGCATCTGATACAACATCATTAGAGTTAACACATGTAGTAGCTCCACCTGCTATATCTCTTACACCCTCTACTGTTCCATCGATATCTGCAAGCATACCATTTACAGATTCTAATGTGCCACCAATTGCTTCCTGCTGCTCCAGATTTCCTTGCTTAACAAGATTAGCTGCTGCAACAGCTGCCTCAGACTGCCTCAAAAGAATATCCATCTCAGCTCTAATATCCTGAGCCATACTATCTGAATCATCTGCTAGCTTTCTAATTTCTTCAGCAACAACTGCAAATCCCTTACCTGCCTCACCAGCTCTAGCTGCCTCAATAGAAGCATTAAGTGAAAGCAAATTGGTTTGAGCTGCGATTCCAGAAATACCTTCTACTCTCTCATTAATATTTGCTACTGCATCCTTTGTAGCGGAAATAGTCTTTGTAATTTCCTCAATCTTGTCAGTCATCTCACTACTTGATGTCTGAAGGTTATTGAGGGACTGACTAGAATTTTCAGAAGCCTCTTTCATCTTGCCAGCCAAGGTTTCCATATTGTCTGTAGAATTCTGAACTCCTGAAACTGCATCAGTAATCTTTCCTACGTTCTCAGCTGCCTGCTGGATTTCCTCTGCCTGCTGAACAGCTCCTGTAGCAATTTCCTGAACTGCATTTGCAACTGTATCTGTTGTTGCAGCAATCTGATTAGCCATATCAGCCAAATCTTCAGATGATGTTGTAACAGTGGCTGCAGAAACCTTTATAGAATGAACAATATTACTTAATCTATCAATTACGGAATTAGTGCTCCGAACAATTTCTCCGAATTCGTCCTTGCGCTTTGAGTATCCTTTAATCTTTTTGAAGCCACCGTCTGCCAATTCAGTAATTGTTTCAGTAACAGCAATAATTGGTTTGGTAAAGCTTGTTGCGATAATAAGAGATATTACTATTGCGATAACAAGTAATATAGCACCAATGATAACTACTATAAGAGCAGACTTAATAGCCGATTCCATTATCTCGGAATTCTGCTTTGATACAACTACTACATATCCAGTGGTTGGTTCTCTTGTCCAGGACATGTAAGTAAGCTCACCATCAAAATCAGCTGTCATAAGGCCGTTCGTTTCGCTAGAACCTATAAATTCATAATCACTAAGGTCATATTCGTCCTCTGGTGCAATTTCAAACTGAGCATGAGCTGCCATCATACCAGCTCTATCTGTAATATACCCGTCACTTACATTCTCAGCTAAGAATTCATGTATATTATTTAAATCGAAGCTTCGTTGAATTGTACCAATTACCTGTGTGCCTGCTTCATTAAAAATAGGAACACAGATAATAGTTATTCTATTTCCATTGCTCTTACTAACAACAATATTAGAAATAGCTGGTTTGCCAGTAGATGTGGCTTCTTGGAAATAATCTCTATCTGAAATATTTGTAAGTTCTGATCTATCAGCTCTTAGTAGCTGATCACCTGATGCTTTAGATAAAATAACCGAAACATTATCATCGGCCATAAATTCATTAATTGCATCCATTTGAGCTAGCATAACATCATCAGGAATAGGATTTTCTTCTGTACCATAGTTTTCTATATAAGTAATGGTACTAGGTGCCACTGAAAATGTTTGTAACGCTAGAATGTTTTTTGTAACTATCTGTTGGAACTGAGTTTCCACCAATCTGCATTTAGCATCAAGATTATCTAATGCATCTTCCTTAGCTTTTGAAGTAGAACTCTCATAACTAATGAGAATTGCAACAAGTAAAGGCACAGCAACAAGTAAAGCCATAATAAAGATTAACTTTGTCTTAATACTATCCCTAAAACTAATTGACGATTGTAATTTTCCTTTACTTTTATCCTTTGTCATCTTTTGCCTCCTAACGGAACAAGAAAAACATAACACTCTAACATTGTGTATTATAGGACAAAAATATGAAAAAAAAGTTAACTACGCAGTCTGTCAAAAATTTTTTTTTACAAATTACAAACAACTGATTTGTCTATCTGTTCAAGGGCCTTATATATCTCATCCAAGTACTGCTTGCCCATTTTACTCATAACAGCATTTTTCTTTGTAATAAAGCCAATATCCATTATGCTGTTTGGATTTTCTTCATCACCACGGAAAGGAACAACTATATAGCCATCTCCATTATAATCTCCCCATACAATGCCAGAGCATAATGTATACCCATTAAGAGCCTTTACCAAATTAAGCATTGTGGAACGATCAGTTACTCTGAGCATCTTAGGATAAAAATTCTCGCTAAGAATTTCTTCTGCTAGGAATTCAGCATTATCCCCCTGTTCAAAAAACATACATGGATAATCCTGTAAATCCTCGATTCCTATGGACTCCATCTGAGCTAGAGGATGCTCATGCCACAAATATACAAAGGCTCTACATTGAATTAGAGAATGAAACTCCAAGGCATGCTCAGTGAATAATCGATTCAGTCCTTTGCGATTTAGCTCGTTTAAATAGAGAATACCTATCTCACTCTTTAGACTACTAACATCCTTGATAATATCCATTGTGGTAGTCTCACGAAGGGCGAAATCGAATTCATTCATATCGTACTGCTTTGCCATATCTACAAATGCACGAACTGCAAAAGTATAATGCTGTGTGGACACACCGAATTTTCTTTTGTAATTTCCCTCTCCGCTATACTTTTGCATAACGGTGTCGTATTGACGATAAAATCCCCTTATATCATCAAGAAACTCCTGTCCCTCAGGAGTCACGATTACGCCCTTATTGGTACGCATGAAAATAGTAAGCCCTACTTCATTTTCAAGCTCCTGAATGGCACTGGTCAAAGTCGGCTGAACTATATACAGCTTCTCTGCTGCCTTGTTCATAGAGCCACATTCCTGAATGGTAAGAGCATATAAAACCTGTTGAAGTGTCATAAAATCCTCCCTATAAAACAAGCATAAAGATTCCTTCTACTTGTTATTCCTACTAATTAACTAGGTAATATAATATTAACTTAAAAATTCTTTGTCAATATATCCTTCCAAAGAATTAACTAATCTAACCTTCTTTACCAACACTAATTATATGTGGAAAATTTCAAAAACGTTTGACTTACCTAACTCTAGTGTGATAAAGTTTAGCCCGGTTAGCGTTATCTAATCTTGCACAATTAAGTAACGCACAATTCAGGAGGATTTTTTTACATGAAGAAAAAAGCTATATCATTATTACTTGCAATGTCTGTTATCAGCTCAACTTTTGTAGCCTGTGGAGAAACAAATTCCGCTGATAATACAGAAACCAATAATACAACTACTGCATCTACAGATTCTGAGGATGCTTTTCCTATCACTATAGAACACGCCTTTGGCGAAACGGTAATTGAGTCAAAGCCTGAGCGTATTGTTACTTTATCCTGGGCAAATCAGGACCCTATCCTAGCACTCGGAGAGATTCCAGTAGGAGTTTCTGCCGCAAACTACGGTCTTGTTACAGACAACATACTTCACCCATGGACAGATGATGCATTTAAAGCACTTGGGGTAGATACACCTAATGTATTTAATGATGAAACTGGTTGGGATTACGAAGCCATTGCCGCTTGTGAGCCTGATATCATCATCGCTTCTTATTCAGGATTTACAGAAGAGGAATATAATCTTCTTTCAGAAATAGCTCCTGTTGTTCCATATATTGAAACTGCATGGAAAACAAACTGGAGAGACCAAACTATAGTAAATGGCACTGCCATTGGAAAGAAAGCCGAGGCTGAGGAGCTTGTGGCTCAAACAGATGAATTAATTGCAGAAAAGCTTACAGCATATCCAGAATTAGAGGGTAAAACTGCCGGATACTTTTGGATTACACAAGAGGATATGAGCACTTTCTATGCATATCTCCCAAATGATCCTAGAGCATCTTATTTAAATGATTTAGGCTTTGAAACACCTGAGAGTATTCTATCCTTAGCAGAAAGCTCTGATGATTTCTCAGTAACTATTTCTAGAGAAAATGCAGAACTTTTAAATGACGTGGACATTATGGTTGTATATGGTGACGAAGGACTATTGGAAGCACTTCAGGCTGACCCTCTTATGAGTCAGATTCCAGCAGTTAAAAATGGAGCTGTGGTACTTATCGACTCTACCTCTGCACTTGCTGCTGCAACTACACCTTCTATCCTTTCTATCCCATATGCGATTGATGACTATCTTGATGTATTAAGTGAGGCTGCTAAGAAAATTAATGAGTAATAAGAAGATTATTCTGTCATACGGACTTGGAATCATTATTTTAATATTAGCATTGTTTTTCTCAATAACCTACGGAGTAAAATCCGTAGGTTTCTCTGATGTAATTAAAGCATTTACTGATTCTAATTCCACAGATTACAACGTAAATATTGTACAGGCTAGAATTCCTAGATCTATATTTGGACTCATGGCTGGGGCTGCCCTTAGTATCTCAGGGGTACTCATGCAATCGATTACAAGAAATCCTATTGCTGACCCAAGTATTTTAGGAGTAAATACCGGTGCTTCACTTTTTATAGTTATAGGAATCACCTTTTTTAATATCCAGTCAAAGCTTTCCTACATCGGACTGTCTTTTGCCGGAGCTGTTATCACTGCACTTTTCGTGTATAAACTAGCATCTGCAGGTTATGGCGGTCCTACGCCTATTAAGTTGGCCATAGCAGGTGCAGCCACCAGCACTGCCCTGGCTTCTTTTGTAAGCCTTATAGTTATGCCAAACTCAAGTGTTATGACTACATATCGATTTTGGCAAATAGGCAGCATTGGCGGCACTTCCTTTGAAGATATAAAACTGATTCTACCTATTATCGTGATTGCGGTAATTGTCAGTCTAATGCTCTCTGACGATCTGAACACTCTTCTGCTATCTGAGGATACTGCAACCTCCCTTGGTCTTAATGTTAATCGTACCAAGGCAATTGCTGCACTCTGTGGTGTATTGCTTTGTGCCACCACAACTGCTCTTGCAGGACCTATCAGTTTTGTTGGGCTAATGGTTCCTCATATAGTAAGAATGATAATAGGAAATGACCACAAACACCTAATAAGCTGCAGTGGTCTATATGGAGCCTCTATACTTCTTATTTCCGACGTTTTAGGTCGTTTACTTGGACGTCCTGGCGAATTGGAAACAGGTATTATGACAGCCATTATAGGAGGTCCAATATTCATTATTATCATCAGAAAGGCCAAGGTACAAAGTCTATGATTAATAAAAGCCTATTTGATGGTGTAAAATCTCGCCGAAAAAAATACCTTTGTATGGTTATCATGCTTGCATGCATAGTTTGTGTATTAATGTGTCTAAATATGATGATTGGCGAGAAAAACTACACTCTTTATCAGGTTATCAATACCTTACTTGGAAATAGTAGTGAAGGCTCATTTTTAATAGCTAAATTGCGACTTCCTAGAACCGTTGCTGCTATTTTTTCAGGTATAGCATTTGGTGTAGCAGGACACATATTCCAGACTCTACTCAGGAATCCTTTAGCCAGTCCTGACATTATTGGGGTCTCATCCGGCTCAACTGCTGCAGCAGTTTATTGCATACTTTTTTTGAATATGAACCGCGGACTTGTTTCACTAATTGCTGTACTTGCAGGAATACTTACTTCAATACTTATATACAAGGTGGCTTACATTAATTCATTTTCTGCCAATCGTTTAATTCTTGTAGGTATTGGCACACAGGCTGTATTCACTGCCCTAATCAGCTGGATGATTATGACAGCCTCAGAATATGATGTGCCAACTGCAATGCGATGGATGAACGGTAATCTTAATGGAATAGTAACTGATTCACTTCCACTGCTTATTGCTGTAGTTATCGTCTCACTTGCAATTATTATCTATTTAAGACACGCTATGGCTTCTCTTGCACTTGGCGATGCTTACGGAACAATACTGGGCATCAATGTGAATCTTGTCAGAACCCTGCTAATAGTTCTTTCAGTTGCACTAATTGCATTTGCCACAGCTATCACAGGTCCCATTTCCTCAATAGCATTTTTATCAGGTCCAATAGCAAAACGTATATGCGGACATAATCAGTCAAATATACTCTCCTCTGGTTTAGTTGGAGCTATTCTTGTATTGGCGGGAGACTTTGTAGGACAAAACCTTCTATATACCAGATTTCCTGTAGGTGTCATCACTGGTCTATTGGGAGGTCCATATTTAATTTACGTTCTCATCAAGCAGAACAAAGGAGGACAACTATAGTGAGTTCTAACACATTAATAGCTAAAGATATTAAGGCTGGCTATGGAGATAAAAATATACTTGAATCTGTAAATATCCATATTCCAGAAAACAAAATAAGTGTAATCTTAGGGTCAAATGGTAGCGGCAAATCCACTATGCTAAAAACATTTTGTAGACTCATATGCCCTACCGCTGGAGTAATCACTTTAAATGACAAATCACTTTCCTGTATCAGGTCAAAGGATATTGCAAAAGCTATAGGACTACTTCCTCAAACTAGCATTGCTCCAGAGGGAATAAAGGTGGCTGAGCTGGTTTCACGAGGTCGCTATCCACACCGAAAATTTATGTCACCTCTTACAAAAGAGGACTATATCGCCATCGAGCAGGCCATGGATGCTATGAAAATAACAGAGCTTGCTGACGCTAGCATTGATGAGCTATCAGGCGGTCAAAGACAACGTGTTTTCATCGCTCTTGCCCTTGCACAAGAAACAGACATTCTCTTTTTAGATGAGCCTACCACTTATCTTGATATTGCCTATCAGATAGAAATCCTTGATTTATTAAAGGAATTAAATAAAAAAAGAGGAACCACCATAGTGATGGTCCTCCACGATATTAATCTTTCTACAAAGTACGCTGACTATCTTTTCGCCATGAAAAAAGGACGCCTCATAAAAGAAGGTACTCCAAATGAGATAATAACTGAGGAAACCATAAAAGAAATATATGGAATTAATAGTGTCATTGTTCCTGATCCTATATCAAATAATCCTCTGGTCGTCCCTATCAGCTCACACGACGTCACTAACTAAGTGCCACGTCAAGAGCCATCATCAGCGTAAAGCCTACTGCAAACAAAACAACTCCGATGTTAGAGTGTTCTCCTGAAGACATCTCAGGAATCAGCTCCTCTACCACAACGTACATCATGGCACCTGCTGCAAAGCTAAGTAAATATGGCATTGCTGGAACGAAAAAGCCTGCTGCAAAAATAGTAAGAAGTGCCCCTATTGGCTCTACAGCACCCGATAATACTCCATAACCAAATGCCTTTCCTTTGCTATTGCCCTCACTGCAAAGTGGCATAGAAATGATTGCTCCCTCTGGGAAATTCTGAATGGCAATACCAATGGCAAGCGCCAAAGCTCCTCCTGCAGTAATTGATGTATTATCCGAAATCAATCCTGCAAACACAACTCCTACTGCCATTCCTTCTGGAATATTATGAAGCGTTACTGCAAGTACCATCATGGTAGTTCTCTTTAATTTAGCATGAAGTCCCTCTGCCTTATCTGTATACATATGTAAATGAGGAATCAATGAATCAAGTAACAGCAAAAATAGTATTCCAATCCAAAATCCAACTGCACTTGGTAAAAAGCTTAATTTGCCAAGTCCTTCTGATTGCTCCATAGCAGGTATAATTAAACTCCATATAGATGCTGCCACCATTACACCGCTGGCAAAACCTGTAAGAGCCTTCTGTACATTTACACCAAACTCCTTTTTCATAAAGAAAACAGTTCCTGCACCAAGGGCTGTGCCTACAAATGGAACCAGAATTCCAATAATAATATTTATATTCATAATTCAATTGTCTCCATTCTAACTTTAGTTAGTTTTTGCTAACTGCATATTATCACGATTTTTACATATTATCAACGTTTTTCTGACACTTTATGCATGTTATAATAGATTTTGGACATGTATAGCTTATAGGAGTATATCTATGAAGCAAATAACATATCATTTCTATAATCAAAATGAACTTAAGCAGATTATTCCATCAATTTCCAATGATGAAGACTACAAGTCCGCTTCTGGTATCTTGATGCAGTTATATAATCCACGTATAGATATAGATGAGCCTTTGATGCTATCTACCATTACAAATGCATTTCCAACAGCATGTATTTCTGGCATCACCTCTGCCAACATTGCGTCTGAAGATTTTGATCTAAGCGACCATCCCGTAGAGCTTTCTGTGACCTTCTTTAAACACACTACTCTCGTTCAATATGATTTCAATATGGAAAGCACCTCATCCTTTGTTGCTGGACGTGTAATGAATGAGGCTTTGGAATCTCTAGAGAATTTGAAGTGTCTTCAGATTTTTTATACTTCAAATAGTACATCCATAAACGTATTTACCAAAGAATTTAGTCACCACAAGCTACCTATATTTGGCATCAAAGCAGGTCGCAATATCAGACTAAGAAATAATGCCCATGTATATGGTCGTCAGGTTTATCCAAACGGCTTTGTTGTAATAGCATTTGTTAGTACAAAGCTCAAGCTATATATGGACAATAATCTAGGTTGGCAGCCAATCGGTGTGGAAATGGTAATCACTAAAACCTCAGGTGGTTCTATTATCTCTGAAATAGATAAAAAGCCTGCTATTGATATTTATCAAAAATATCTAAAGGTTCAGCCTAATAAATACTTTTTTGAGAACGTAGCAGAGTTTCCATTAATAATGGAAAACGGCGGAGTGAAAATCGCCAGAGTGCCTGCTGCATATGATGAGAATGGTTCTATTATTCTCACATCTGATATTGAAACAGGTAGACATGTACGTCTCTCCTTCGCAACGCCAGAGCAGCTTATTACTTTGACTAAACAATCTGCTGATGATTTAACTGATTTTAAGCCTGAGGCTGTTTATCTTTTTGAATGCGGCAACAGACTTCGCTATCTAAAAAATGATTATACATACGAAATAAATCAATATAAAAAGGCGGGAGTTGACTTTTCTCTTGTAAGTGGTTATGCGGAAATATTCTTCACTCCTGAAGGTATTGGTGGTGATTTAAACAGTACATTGGTTGCAGTTGGATTAAAGGAGGCTGATGACGGTGAGGATGTGATTATAACAACTAGAGAGCTGTCATCAGATGATGCTTCTAGTACTGACTCTAATAAAGAGATTCCATTTGTAGAAAGAATCCTTGCCTTCCTTGAATCTACATCAAAGGAACTTGATACCATAAATAAAGAGCTTGGTAACATCGCTTATACAGATCAGCTCACCAAAATATATAATCGTTGGGAGCTTGGTAGAAAAATAGACGAATTCCTAGAATTGAATCGACATGGCAAACCTTATGGCTTGCTATTCTTTGATATTGACCATTTTAAACATATTAATGATACCTATGGTCATGACGTTGGAGATATCACTCTACGTGCAGTAGTAGATTTGATTAAAGAAAACCTAAAGGAAGGTCATGCATTTGGACGTTGGGGCGGTGAGGAATTTGTTTACCTAGTACCAGATGTAAATGAAATCTCACTTGTATCATTTGCTGAATCTATCCGAAAAACAGTAGAGGAAATCTGTTTCATCCCTGTGCAGCATCTTACAATCAGTATTGGTGCCACAATGGCAAGAGCTGATGATACCTTAGAATCATTTATTAAAAGGGCTGACGAAGCAGTTTATGAAGCAAAAGAAACAGGCCGCAACAAAGTCATAATTCATTGACCTGTTGCAAGCCTGTGTCTACTACTCCAATATTGAATTAACCAGTGTAAAGTAGGTATTTCCGCCCTTTGAATAGGTGGCGAAGGTACCAACTACCGTAATACTATCACCATCATCTGGATAATCTAACTCCTCGTCAGCTAGCACATACTCTATGCCCTCAGTACAGCAGCCTAAGGCATCATAAACAATGCATGAATGGCTACCCCCATGAGTCATATTACTGTCACCATGCATTCTTACCACCTGACCCCTGTAGCTTTCAGGATTTGCAAGCATATCTGCCACGTAAGAATAAACCATAGTGCCTGACATGGAAGTCAAATCAACATCCACATCACCCTCATATTTTTTGCCACATCCAGCCAGCTGCAATAACATTACAATCACTAATATAAAACTAAAAAATCTCAATCTCTTCATATAATGATTATAACATAGGATTTGAAATTAGTGCATATGGCAGCTTTCAACTTCTGGATCTGGGAAATCCTTTGGATCATATTCAATACCATTTTTATCATAATAATCCTTTACTGCAGACTTAATAGCCTCCTCAGCAAGAACTGAGCAATGAAGCTTATGTGCTGGAAGTCCATCGAGAGCCTCTGTAACTGCCTGGTTTGTAAGAGAAAGCGCCTCTTCAAGTGGCTTGCCCATAATAAGCTCTGTAGCCATTGAAGATGATGCAATTGCGCTACCGCATCCGAATGTCTCAAACTTTACATCTTCGATTACCTTTTCATCATTTATCTTAAGATAAATCTTCATGATATCTCCACAGACTGGGTTTCCTACTTCTCCCACACCATCTGCATCCTCAATTACTCCTACATTTCTAGGGTTTCTAAAATGGTCCATGACCTTTTCGCTATATAATGCCATTTTTATTTTCCTCCTTGATACAATTAAGCTACAGTATGCTCTGCAAATATATGTTGACGCTTGCCACTTACCAAATCTCCCCAGAATGGAGAAAAGCTTCTAAGGTACTCTATAACCTCAGCTACTGATTTAACAATATAGTCAACCTGCTCCTCTGTTGCATCCTCTCCTAGAGAGACACGAAGTGAGCCGTGTGCTACCTCATGTGGACGACCAATTGCAAGAAGCACATGGCTTGGGTCTAATGAGCCTGATGTACAAGCAGAACCAGAAGATACTGCAACTCCCTTATCATCCAAGAGAAGAAGTAATGATTCACCCTCTACTCCTTCGAAGCAGAAATTAACATTTGACTTAACTCTATTTTCTCTGTCACCGTTTAATTCTGAATAAGGAATCTTAGAAAGTCCCTCAATAAGTCTATCCTGAAGCTTAGCAAGCTTTGCATTGTTCTCATCCATATGAGTCACAGCCTCCTCAAGAGCGACTGTCATACCAACGATGCCAGCAAGGTTTTCTGTACCAGCTCTCTTTCCTCTTTCCTGAGCACCACCATTAATGATGTTTGTAAGAATAATGCCGCCTCTTGCATAAAGAACGCCTACACCCTTTGGACCGTGGAACTTATGAGCTGAAATAGAAAGCATATCTATATTCTGCTCCTTAACATTAATGTGAATGTGGCTTACTGCCTGAACAGCATCTGTATGGAAGATTACACCCTTCTCCTTACAAATAGCACCAATCTCAGCTATTGGCTGAACTGTGCCAATCTCATTATTTGCGTACATAATAGTTACAAGGGCAGTATCCTCTCGAATTGCATCAGCAACCTGGGAAGCTTCAATCACACCATTCTCATGAACATCAAGAAGTGTAATCTCAAAGCCTTCCTTTTCGAGCTCTCTAAGTGTGTGAAGGACAGCATGATGCTCAAACTTTGTAGACACAATATGCTTTTTTCCCTTTCTAGCACCAAGTCTTGCAGCAGAAATAATAGCCTGATTATCTGCCTCACTACCACCTGATGTAAAATAAATTTCTCTTGGTGATGCACCAAGAAGCTTGGCAATTCTTTCTCTTGATTCCTCAAGTACCTCCTTTGCCTTCTGTCCAACAGAATAAAGGCTTGATGGGTTTCCATAAACCTCTGTAAAATATGGAAGCATTGCTTCAACTACCTTTGGTGAAACCGCTGTAGTTGCTGCATTATCTGCGTAAACAAACATTTTTTATCTCCTTTTCACCTATCATTTTAGTATGTAATACTGGATACAAAAATAGCACCATTCACCTACTTCGTCAATGGGTAATTGAGATATTTTTCATTAATGAAATTTATTATCAATAAAAAAGACTCCATTCTTTCGAATGAAGTCTAAACGCTAATATCTATAGCTCTTTAAGAATCTGATAAACACCTTTTTCTTTCCAGGATGGACATACATGATTTGCATGCTTTTTGACTACATCTGGTGCAGTCTCAACTGCATAGCTTTCTGCCGCCCTTTCAAGCATACCAATGTCATTATTATTATCACCAAAAACCATAGTCTCTTCTTTTTTGATGCCAAAGAACTCCTGGATAAATTGCAATGCGTGGCCTTTGTCTACGGATTTGTCCATAAAATCTACCCAGTCCTCTCCAGCCATTGTAACCTTGAGCTTGTCACTCCACTTTGGAATGAAAACTTCCTCACCAATCTGTCTGATTGAAGGACGTCTAAAAATAGAAGCCTTGATAATATTGTCCCCATCCTTTAAAACATCATCTACAATTTTGTAATCACATCTATATTGCTCGCCAATAAATGAGATGAAATCCTCATTGTGTGATTCAATATATGTAAGACCTGGCGCCTCACAAATTACCTCACAGCCTTCTGACTTGTATTTGCGTAAATCACCAAGGAGCTCTGGCAAATAATCTGCATTCATGTTAGCCACATGTAAATCTTTGCCACGGCATTTTATATGAGCTCCGTTGTCTGCAATAAAAATCAAATCATCCTTGATTTCACGGAACATTTTTTCCATGCTGGTATACTGTCTACCACTTGCTATACAAACAATTACATCCTGTTCGCGAAGTCGTTTGATAGTCTCAATCAATTCCGGATAAACCTCTGGAGCAGAGTCTCTAACTAATGTGCCGTCTACATCTGTTGCTATTAATTTAATCATATAGTACCTCCTATTGACTGGCCCATAACTACTGGAGTTTCCTCCCCATTATTTGAAGCTGCAATGAGTTTTTCATCAATTCTAGCTACATTTTTGGGAATAAGAACTATAATTGTAGATCCGCCATACTCGAAATGTCCCTTTTCAGCACCTCTAAAAACACTTGCCTCACTTGGCTGTTCATTTACTATTCTGCCTACAAGCATAGCGCCGACTTCCATCTGAACACATTTGCCAAATCTCTCTGTTTCAATGACTGTATACTGACGGCTGTTTTGAACAAAAACTGGCCCTGCTTCAAGAGCGATAGGCCTAACGGTATGATACACGCCCGGAATTACCACATCCTGCTTTTTTACTCCTGTTTCAAAATATCCATATCTATGATAATGATTAACACACAAGCGATAAACTAAACAATAGCCACCTTCAAAACTCTCAGCTAATTCATCATCCTGTAATAAATCCTTGATGGTAAAAATGCTTTGCTTTACAGGAAAAACTTTTCCTTCCTCGATAGGGATAACCTTTAACAATCCATCACATGGTGTAACCAAGTGTGATTCCTCTGTATCTATAGGTCTAAGCTCTGGCTTTATTCGCCTACAAAAGAAATCGTTAAATGAACCTATATCATCTAAAATATAGTCATTTAAATCAATATTATTTTTCTTGGCAAAGGATTTAATAATAGACTTTGAAAATTTAGAGTCTAAAAGAAAACCTGAAAAATCAGAAACGGGTTTTGATATTAAGAGGCGAAGAAATATTCGCCCCATCTTTGTTTTATACAAAAAATTTAATGTACTCATTTAACCAAATAGAATCAAAAGAACGCCAACTAACTCACATAAACCAATAACAATCATAGCTGCAAACTGTTTTTTGTTTGGCTTTGGAACCTTGAAATTTGCTACAAATAAAAGTCCCATAATAAATAACAACCAAAAATAAAAAATAGTAAGATCAACCTTGGCAATGAACCAGTGTAACACTAATGTGAGAGGGAATACCAATGCTGCCGCTGTAACTGGCATACCAGTAAAGTATTCCTTACCTTTTATTTTAGCCTCTTCTGCTCTCTCATCCTCAGTAGAATTAAAATATGCTAATCTAACTAATGCTGATAAAACATAAAACGCAGCAATAGAAATAAGCAAAAGCAATAAAGCAAAATTGTCTGGCTTTTCAACTCCACGTCCAAGGTCAATAAGTCGACCACTGCATCTAAGCTGCGCCAAACCAATTGATGCTGGAAGCACACCGAAACAAATCAAATCTGATAATGAATCAATCTGTACTCCAAAACGTTTTTCAAAATCTGAACGGTTGCGCTTTGTACGTGCAACCTTGCCATCAAAACCATCAAGTAAACCAGAAATCATAAGGAACAATGTACCACAATATGGGTGTCCTATTCCCGTAGTTGCAATAATAATTCCAATAACTCCTGATATTGTTGATAAATACGTCAAAACGACCGTATAATCATAAACTCCTATCATATCTCTTCTTCCCTTTCATATAACCCACAAGTGTGATAAGTCCACTGAGAGTTACGCAAATATAAAAAGTAATACCGCGGCTAATCATATCTAACTCAAAGGCTGCACCCTTGGTCATGATACTAGAAAATCCATCAATCATAAGGTAATCCGCAATACCCATTGCCCCTGGTATTGGAACGAAATTATAGCCAATCGTAATGAGACACTGCTTAAAGAACAATGTCATGAAATGACTACCATTTCCAGTCAATCCAATATAAACCAACGAAGGCACAATTAATTGACAAGAACGCTGAACAACATTCCAGAAAAATGCCTTGAGCATAATTGATGATTTGCCAGCCATTAACTGCGAACAGTTATCATAATCATCTTGGATTTTGTTAAGCTTTTCTATTTTATGATCTAGCCTATGTACTAGCTTTTTCTTATGTAAATACCTAAGAAAGTTTCTTAGAACATCAAATACTTTGTCTCCGCTGCGAAGTACAATTAAAAAGAATATTATTAAAAGAGTCAATCCTATGAAGCCTGCGCCAATAAAGATTTTTGAAGTCAGCCTAAATTCAAAAAACATATGTGGCGAAACTATCACAGCTATCATGCCAAGGAAAATAATGGCAGCTGTGTACATCATTAAATTAAGAACCAGCGTAGCAGAAGCTACTCCCACAGGTATCCCATCTTTGAGCATAAAAAATGCACTGGCAGGTTGACCACCAGTAGCTGATGGAGTAATGGCAGAAAAATAAATATCTGACGTACTATACAAAAAGCCTCTGGATAAACTGGTTTTAAAGGATATTTCTTTTAATATGGAACAGATAGCAACTGCTTCAAAAAAAACAAATAATACTGCAGAAATCATAGATGCGATTACCCATTTTTTGTCTGCTCCATCCACTATCTGAAGCAATTTTGCCAGAGACATATCCTCGCTCTGCTTTAAAACTGCCCAAATTGTGAGTCCAGCAAGAAACAAAGAAAATATCATCCAGAATACTTTCTTTTTTTGTGAACTGTTCATTAAAAATCTAATTCCTCTTGTTTACCTTTTTAACACATAATTACCATAATTATATACAATCTCTAGTCGGGTAACAAGCCTGCTTTTATAATTCCTCCCCCAAGGACAACATCTCCGTCGTAAAATACAGCAGACTGCCCTGGAGTAATTGCTCTTTGAGGCTCGTCGAAGGTTATTTTTGCTTTTGTATCGCCAATTCTCTCCACTGTGCAAGGCTGCTCTGTCATTCTGTATCTGACCTTTGCTTTACACTGAAATTTATCAGCCTGAGCATCTGGATTTATCCAGTTAATATCCTCTACATAAACCTCTTTTGAAAACAGGTCTTCATTTTTACCTAAAACAACTCTATTGTTTTCCATATCAAGCTTAGTAACGTATAAAGGATATGCGGCCGAAATTCCAAGTCCCTTTCGCTGTCCAATTGTATAGCTTATGACGCCCTTATGCTGGCCTAAAACATTACCTTGTGCATCAACAAAATCTCCAGGAGCGTATTCCTTTCCAGTAAAGCGTTTAATGGCAGAAACATAATCCCCATCAGGAACAAAGCAGATATCCTGACTATCAGGCTTGTTAGCATTAATAAAATCATTGCTTTCTGCAATTTTTCTAACCTCATCCTTGCTAAGCTCTCCCAGTGGGAAATCAGTATGGGCAAGCTCCTCCTGAGTCATTGCATAAAGCACATAAGACTGATCCTTATTATCATCAAGTCCCTTTAAAAGCTGGTATCCATTATCGCATTTACGAATTCTTGCATAATGGCCAGTAACAACCTTGTCGCATCCAAGCTCCAAAGCCCTTCTATACAATTCGCTAAACTTCATATGCTTGTTGCACTGAATACATGGATTTGGAGTCATACCATTTTCATAGCAATCTATAAAATTTCCTATTACAGTTTCTCTAAATTTATCCTGAAAATTAAATGTATAATGTGGCATGCCAAGTCTTCTAGCAACCGACTTTGCATCCTCCACATCATCTAAGGAACAACATGTATTTGAGGCATCACAGGCAATGTCCTCATTTGCATAAAGCTTCATTGTACAGCCTATGCAATCGTATCCTTTTTCCTTCATTAATAGAGCCGAAACACTACTGTCCACGCCTCCACTCATAGCTATAAGAGCCTTCATATATAAACCTCTTTCTCTACTCTGGCTTGATATTGCCGTTTTCTATGTTTTCTTTGATTATTTTGTCTGTTACCTGGTCAAAAAGTTTTTCTGATCCGAGTTTTGTTTTGCTTTGGCGCCCATAAACCATAGATAAACAAACCTGATGCTGTCTCCAGTCAGCTCCACCATTGCTATTATTAAGCATAAGTGGCTGAAGATTATCCATTGCATGAGCAAATTTTGATTCAGCTGTCTCATAAGCTTCGAACTCATCAAAGAGTCCAATCAACTCTTCTTTTTGATCCTCAGGCAAAATAGAAAAAATTCGCTCCTTTGCTGCATCCTCTCTTGCCTTTTGAGTTTTTAGATTTTCAGCATCATATGCATAGGTATCCCCAGCGTCAATTTCAACTATATCATGAATCAAACACATAAGCATTACCTTTGCTATATCTATTTCTTCATTTGAATACTCTCTGAGTAAATAAGCCATAATACTCATGTGCCAGGCATGCTCAGCGTCGTTCTCATTCCTACCGTGCCCTGATAAATGTGTTTGTCGAAAAATATTTTTTTCCTTATCTATTTCAAGGGCAAAATCCATTTGCCTTTTTAATCTTTCATCCATCGATTTTCACCTCATATCATAATAATACCAGTGGCTCAATTATTGCACATAATTTATTATATGGCAAAGCTTGATTATTTAGATAAATTGTATATGATTAATTGTATGCAATTAATTGTTTGAGGAGGTTCATTATGCAAGAAGTTTGTGAGTTTCTTAAGAAATGTGGTACTTATTATTTAGCAACAGCTGAGGGAGATCAGCCAAGAGTTCGTCCTTTCGGTACAGCTAACATCTTTGATGGCAAGCTCTATATTCAGACTGGAAAGACAAAAGAGGTATCAAAGCAGATTCAGAAGAATCCTAAGGTTGAAATCTGTGGTATGGCTGAGGGAAAATGGATTAGAGTTGCTGGAGAGCTTGTTCGCGATGACCGCATTGAGGCTAAACAGAGCATGCTTGATGCTCATCCTTCACTTAAAAACATGTATTCAGCAGAGGATGATAACACTGAGGTTCTTTACTTCAAGAACGCTACAGCAACTATTTCATCATTTACTGAAGCACCTCGTACAATTACATTCTAAAGACAATTTGGGGATGGCATATTTGCCATCCTCTTATATTATCACTATAATTACTGTCAAAAGATTTTTACTGGAAAGGATATTGACAACATATGAAGCACTCAAACAGTATAAAAGGAATAATATTCATTTTACTTGCAGCCTTTGGCTTTTCTCTAATGACATTTTTTGTTCGTATCTCTGGAGATTTGCCAACCATGCAAAAAGCCTTCTTTCGAAATGCAATTGCACTTGTTGTAGCTTTCGCTATTCTTTTACGTTCACATGAAAAATTCGTCATAGGAAAAGGAAACAGACTTGATATGTTCTGCAGATGTTTCGCTGGAACCCTTGGCCTTCTTGCTAATTTCTATGCCATTGACCACTTGGGAATTGCCGACGCAAATATGTTGAACAAGCTCTCTCCTTTTTTCGCGATTCTCTTATCTATTATAATATTGAAAGAAATACCAAATCAATTTGACATATTTACAACAATAATTGCCTTTATCGGAGCGCTGTTTATCATACGTCCATCAGGTAATTTTTCTGCAGTATTACCAGCATTACTAGGACTCTTCGGTGGATTTGGAGCAGGCACTGCCTATGTATTTGTTAGAAAAATGGGTAAAAACGGAGTTAAGGCACCTGTTATAGTAATGTGCTTTTCTCTTTTCTCATGCCTCTTAACACTACCTTATTTAATAACCAATTATGTTCCTATGACAGCTTATCAGTGGGGCTGCCTATTAATGGCTGGTATTGCTGCATCATTAGGACAATTTTCAATAACCAATGCCTACAAATATGCTCCTGCAAAGGATATATCTGTGTTTGACTACACTCAGGTAATCTTTGCTGCTCTCCTTGGCATTTTCTTCCTAGGAGAGGTTCCAGTGTCACTTAGTATAGTTGGATACGCCATAATCATTTGTGTAGCCATTATTAGATGGAATAAAAATAGAAAGGTGGACTTCTAGTCCACCTTTTATTTATGCTCTATTCTCTTCATCCTGTCATCTAATTCATGATAAACAGGAGTTAATGGCCATGGCATCAGCTTTATGTATTCACTGTCATTTATATCTAGGCTTTCTAGCCAGCTTGTAAACTCATCAGTATTTTTATATAGTTTAACGCCATAGTCACATTTAACGTATTTACGTTTTGAGTTATCTATTTGTTCAGCTACTCTTCTAAAGCTAATTCGTCCAAACTCATCCTGTTCTTTTACAAAAGACACCTTTTCATGGACAGGCTTTGGCTCCTCAATGGAAATCTTCCCTGTGTTTAAGAAATGCTCCCACATAACCTCTGCTATTTTTTTCTTTGAGATAGGATAATTCAGCTGGGCTTCTATTTGACTAATAGAATATCCCAAATCCGCCAAATGCCTAATGGCACCACCGACTGCTGCATCATTTATAAAATTACCTAAGGCTTTGTTAAACTCTTTCAATACTTTTTCCTATTGTTTATTTACATTCTTTCACAATAATAGTCATCATATATCTAGAATTGTCAGGAATAGCCATTGCACTGTTGAATATTTTTTCCGTCTCCATGCCACAGTCTATTACCGCATATACGTTAATTTTTCCTTCAGCCTCCAGCTCAACCAGCTTTTCTTTTATCTGAGCAATATTCCTACCGCTCTTCATTATTATTTTGGTGCCAGAAAGCTTCAAGTCATCATCAAGATTCTTCTGACCTGAAATGATATGAATATCCTCGTCACCTTCTGCCAAAACCATACCCAATGAAGCAGCTGACCCACAAAAAGCAGTAATGCCATTTATAACCTCAACTTCTATTCCGTCCTTCTTGGCGTACTTCATTATGTATCCAAAGGTTGAATAGACAGTTGGATCTCCGATGGTCAAAAAGCATAAATCAAATCCATCAACTAGCAATTTTCGATACTTCTGATAAAAATCACTATGAAGTCTTTCAAGCTCAGCTTCATCCTTTGTCATTTCAAAATCTAAGCTAATTATCTTTTTGTATTTCAGTTCTGGTACTGCTGGCAAAGCAATCTGGTATGCTCTACATTGTTCCTTATCAGCTCTAGGAAGGCAAATAATATCTGCCTCCTTAAGGGTCCTAACAGCTTTCAACGTCAATAATTCTGAATCTCCTGGACCAACGCCTACTCCATATAATATTCCTGCCATAACTTATCCTCTATCCATTCTGTCATCAATTTAATCTTAAATGAACTTTACTGCAGTTCCATAAGCCAAAATCTCTGCTGCGCCCTGCATTACAGATGATGATGAATATCTAATTCCTATAATTGCATCTGCACCAAGCTGCTCAGCCTCATCAACCATTCTCTTTGTGGCAATCTGTCTAGCCTCTATAAGCATATCTGTATAACCCTTTATTTCTCCACCTACAAGAGTTTTCATGCCTGCCATAAAATCCTTACCAAAGTTCTTTGACTGAACAATGGTACCCTTTACTAATCCTACTACCTCGTAGTTTTGTCCTGGAATTGTTTCAATATTTAATAATTTCATAATGCTACCTCCCATTGTCTATTTTTATTAGTTACTAATACTTGTCTGGTTATAACCATTCTTATGAAGTTCTTGATTTTATACCCCACAAGATTACTTTTATATATTATTGCCTACATGGCCTACTTTCGCAATAGCTAGTATAGAAAAAAGGATACAGCAAAAGCTGTACCCTTTAGAATTTAATTATTAATTGTTTGTAGAGTCTGTACCTTCATTTGATGAAGTATTATCTGTTACTTCAGTAGATGAAGTGTTCTCTGCAGAAGTAGTGTTGTCTGTTACCTCTGAAGTTCCTTCTGAAGCTGCTTCTGTAGTTGAAGTTGTTTCTGTGTTTGTGCTATTTGATGTTGTATTATCTGTGCTTGTTGTAGTCTCTACAGATGTATTAACTGTGCTCTCCTCATTATTATTCTGTGTTGAATAATAATCAATTCTATGCTCTCGATATAAAGCATACTGATTATTCTCATTATAAATACCTGTTGCAAGAATAAATCCATTTTCATCAGAATCAATGATGCCTACTGAAATAGTATATGGTGTCTCTGATGTACCTTCTGAATCAATACAAATATTATAGTTTCCATCTTCAGAACTAATGATTTCATCATACATATATACTGTTCGTACAACTTCTGGATCGAAGTATGAAGAATTTTTTCTTAGCTGCTCAACCACATCATTAAATGCAACACCGGCATCTGTAGCTCCAAGATATTCCTCACCATATTCATCAACACCATACAAAAGATATACTTTTACATAGCCTAGCTGATCTTCACTATTATAGTTTCCAATCTCTAGTTCTGTACCACTAGAGAGATTTTCACCATTTCTATCCCAATATGTATATCTTACGTTATAAGCATCACCAGTATAATCAACCCATAAATAGTAATGACAACCATCAGCCTGAATCTCTCTAACTTTTGTTAAGCCCTTACATAATTCCATTGCCTGAGAATCACCCTTAGGTGTTATTACTACAACAGCATCTGAATTTGAACTAGCCATTGCAGCACCTTTATTTTTTGACGCTGCGACCAATGATGTTGTGAGAGATCTCTGAACATCAGCATAATTAGAAATTCCTAAAATATTTGCAACGATATATGCATCAGGTGTAATCTTTACACTTTCATCAAATAGTGCTGTAACAGTGATTCCTGCATTAGCACATGCCTCTAGTGTAGTTATATCGCGCCCTTCCTTTGAACCAATTAATGCATAGTGCATATAATAGTTTAAAATAGGATTTGGTTTATCTGAAAAATCTAAATCTGTATAAGCTGATGCATATGCTGCAGGATCAAAATTAGGATTACATGTTCTTCCTTCATAAATTCCACATTTATAAAAATGCTCAAATAAAGTCTGATAATCATCTCCAAGAGCTTCCACTAATTCTGGATTCTGAGCCTTGTAGTATTCAAAGTCAAACATGCTTTCAATAATAGGGATTGCTTCATTTGGCATGTAGCAATATTCTACCATACTTGGATCTCCAGCCTGTGTCAGACCTGCCGCCTCAGCTGTATTTGATGTTGCAATTGTTGTACCTGCAACTACCATAGCCATTAATGCCATTACTAATTTCTTTTTCATTATCGTTCCTTTCGTTATAAAATATTAAATAATAATCAACCGTTCAAAATTATATATCTTTTCTCTTGTTTTTGTCAATATATTTATTAATAACTCTGCATTACTCCATCTTTTTATAACGCTTTTTACTTAACGGACGGAATCATAGGTTAATAAAACAATTTCATTATCTCAGACTAACAAAATATCATACATCACAAGTATTTTGCGATATCCCAATTACAAATACAAAATTCAACTCTCAATATAGCCTCATACTCCACTATCTATCAGAATCCCTGTGGATTATTACACAGTCATTGTGCTAATATTAGAATGGTTTGATGCAAATTATGATGAAATCAAATTTTTTAAGGGAGGTTTTTATGGAGTCACTTACAACACGAAAGCAGCTTAATAATAGTACATCCATTCCAATGCTTGGCTATGGCACTTATAAAATCAAGGACCCGGCTGAAGCTTACAATTCGGTTAAGCTTGCATTGGATAAAGGCTATCGCCATATAGATACTGCAGCATTTTACGAGAATGAAAAAGATGTTTCTACTGCTATCACAGATTTTATTAATGCTGGCCATGCAAAACGAGACGAGATTTTTGTCACCAGCAAGGTATGGAAAACAGAGCTTGGTTACGATAAAACTCTTGCAGCCTTTGAGCGTACCATGAAAGAAATGACACTAGATTATCTTGATTTATATTTAGTTCACTGGCCATCATCCTCTGCTTTTGACGACGATTGGGTAAACACCAACAGACAAACTTGGAAAGCAATGATGGAAATCTATAAATCTGGTCGTGTAAAGGCTATTGGCGTATCCAATTTCCTTACTCATCATCTTGATACCATCATAGATATGGATGTAATTCCAGCTGTAAATCAAATAGAAATCAATCCGGGATTTTTACAGAAAGACACAGTAGACTACTGCCAAGACAAGGGAATAATTGTAGAAGCATGGTCACCACTTGGTCGTGGCAAATCACTCTCTCACCCAGTGCTTCAGGAGCTTGCTGCTAAACATGGAAAGTCCGTAGCTCAGATTATACTTAGATGGGAAATCCAGCATGAAGTTATCCCTCTTCCAAAATCAGTTACTCCAGAGCGTATTGTAGAAAACTCTCAGGTATTTGATTTCGAGTTAGATGAGGATGATATGCAGTCTATAGATGACATTCCACCATACGGAAACAGCGGACATAGTCCAGACGCACCATAATAGAAAAAATAAGGGGCTGTTAAAAAACTCCCCTAAAAAGGTAAGGAGTGAAATCTTCGGATTTCACTCCTCTTTTATAAAAAAAAGAGCCACAGAACTATGTCTGTGACCCAATTCCGGTATATAATTATACCTATGCTAACCAAATTAAATAT
>NZ_SVEV01000006.1 GCF_015057185.1 Pseudobutyrivibrio sp.
TTTTCAAAGTATCTATTTTATCTAAAATATAAAAACTAAGACTTTGAAAAATAGGGCCTTGCCCTAACAATAAAAAAACCGCAGCAGACGCTGCGGTTTTCTCATTTTAAGCTATATCTTTTTTAGTTAAAGATCCAATTTTTAGTATTGAAATAAGTTCCTCTCCTTTTTTTCCGATGCCGCGAATAAAGGACTCGTCAGCATTGATAAATGGTGATGGCTGCTCGATTTCATTCTCAGGGATAGTAAGCACTTCCTTTACCTCATCAACAATTACTCCCATGAGTCTTTCGTCTTCTATGTTAAGAATAATTATTCTAGAATCCTTTGTGATAGAATCCTCACCATAATTCATTCTACGATGTAAGCTCATGATAGGAATTATTTCACCTCTAAGGCTGATTACTCCACTGAAGTACTCTGGAGACTTTGGAACTTTTGTAATTTTTGGCATTTGGATTATATTATTTACCTGGGAAACATCAATAGCATACGATTCCTTATTAATATTAAAAATAATATATTGATTATCCGCCTCGTTTTTTTCATTAACAACTCTTAAGTCTGACATACTATCCTCCTTAGGCAATAAATGACTGTACGTTAATGATCATTGCAACATCGTTGTCTTCAAGGATAGAAGCACCGCTGAAGAACTGATTATCCTCAAGAATACCTAAGGATTTTGTTTCGATGTCCTTTTGACCCATCAATGTATCAACAACAAGACCTACGCATGAATCATTGTGAATGCAAACTACAACTGTTATGCTATCCTCTTCCTCTGCAAAAGGCTCTAATTCGAAGAGCTTGTCCAAATAAATGAGAGGGATAACACGACCTCTTAAGTAGATAACATCCTCCTGATCAACAAGACTAATATCTGATTTTGCAACACTTTCAATTGTTAAAATTGATGGAAGTGGAATAGCAACCAATTCATTACGAACTCCAGCAATTAATGCCTGAGTTGTATCTGTCTCAGATGTTACAATTTGACAAAAATCCATTTTTTACCTCTATTTCTTACTTAAAGAATTTCATTTCCTCGTTTAACTGCTCAGCGATATCCTTAAGGTGTGTTGCAGACTCAGCAAGTGTTGTAACAGTAGCTGAAAGCTCTTCTACTGATGCACCTGTTGTCTCTGTAGATGCTGCATTTTCCTCTGAAATAGCTGAAAGTGATGACATAGCATTTGATACTACTGAGTTTGAAGATACACAGTTGTCAGCCTCACCAGAAATCTTAGTAACGCTATTTACTGTCTCCTCGATATCAGCAAGCATACCCTCAACTGCTGTAAGTGTCTCGCCAAGTGCGTTCTGCTGCTCGATATTTCCGTTCATTACCTGTGAAGCAGCCTTAACTGCCTGCTCTGCCTCTGAAAGAAGCTCATCCATTAATACTCTAATTTCAGATGCAAGGCTCTCTGAATCATCAGCAAGCTTTCTGATTTCCTCAGCAACAACTGCGAAACCTCTACCTGCTTCACCTGCTCTTGCAGCCTCGATTGAAGCATTAAGAGAAAGAAGGTTTGTCTGAGCTGCAATACCTGAAATGCCCTCAACTCTCTCGTTGATATTTGAAACAGCATTCTGTGTGCTAGAAATCTTTGTAGCGATTTCATCAATCTTAACTGTCATCTCTGTACTTGTATTCTGAAGTGTAGCAAGTGATGAGCTAGAGAGCTCAGAAGCATGCTTCATTCTAGCTGCAAGAGAAGTCATCTCTGTTGTAGAATCCTGTACGTTCTCTACAGCATCTGTAATCTTGCTTGTTCCCTCAGCTGCTGACTGAATATCCTCAGCCTGCTGTACTGCACCTGTAGCAATCTGCTGAACTGCAACTGCAACACTCTCTGTTGTTGCTGCAATCTGATCTGCCATCTCTGATAATTCCTCAGATGACTCACCTACAGTACCTGTAGAGCTCTTAATATGACCTACAATACCTGAAAGCTTTTCAATAACTGCGTTTGTATTATTTACAATCTGACCAAATTCGTCTTTACGATTTGTATGCTTGTTAATCTTCTTAAATACACCATTTGCTAACTCTGAAATAGTATCATCAACAGCCTTGATTGGCTTTGTAAAGCTATTTGCCATGAAAATTGAAATTACAAGTACTGCTAAAATCATAAATAAGCCAGTAACCATAATCATCATGGAACCATTTCTTGCCTCAGCAACTACCTCACTGTATGCTTTACCAGCACAGATTGTGTAGCCTGACATCTCATTCTTTACATAGCTAACATATACAGGATAACCCTTTGCTTCACTGATATAGAAACCTGTAGTATCACTTGATGTCATGTATGGAGATGATGCAAAATTCTGTGGTTCATCTGTAGCTGAGATTTCAAAATCTGAATGAGCTACCATTGTAGCTTCCTGGTCAACAAGGAATGCTTCCTCTGCATCCTCTGCTAACATTGTATGTAACTCATCTGGATTAAGTGTCTTATGTACTACACCGATAACAGTTTTTCCATCTGTATCGAAAACTGGTACTGCTAAACAAATATTTCTTGAATTTGTTACTGAACTAACAAATACAGTAGAAACATAAGTCTGACCCTTCATTGCATTCTGCCAGTAATCACGCTCTTTGATGTTCTTAAGGTCACCATCATCACTACGTAATACCATATCTCCATTAGCATTAGACATAACGATTGTATTATTATCACCAAATGACTCGTTAATAGCTACCATCTGCTGTTTAACAACTGATACATCATCTAGTTCGCCCTTAAGAAACTGAATTGTCTGTGGAACAGAAGCAAAACTTGTAAGAGATGCCTCACACTTTGTAAAAATCTTGTCAATCTCTGACTCGATATATTTTGCCTGCCAATCCAAATTCTGTTTTGCCTGCTCTTCGGCACTAGTAGATGAATTGTTATAGCTGATTAAAATAGCAACAACAAGTGGGATGATCGAAATCAAAAGCATAGTTGCTATAAGCTTTGACTTTACGCTTGAAAAAATGTTCTTTTTCTTTTTCATAAGTTCCTCCGTGAATCTTATTAATTATCTAAAGTTTATAGTTACGCCCCTGTTAAGTGTTATATACAAACACGAGTTAGGATTTTAACATAGTTTTATAACGTGATGTGTATTTTTATAAATACAATTGTGCATTTTACCCTATTTAGCACTAAACAATTTATTTATACTGCACAACCAAAAGTTTCTGCTTATTTTAGAGTTCTACATAAAGACCTAAGATTTATGCACTCTGTTCATTTGTAAAGAAAGACCTCTCTTTTTCAAATATTTTTGAAGTATCATTCTTCAATTGTGCACTATTTAATTTTAATAAATTTTTAATATTTGATTTATTGACTTGGACTATAGAGGATGTTATCTTTAACTTACATTTAGCACTCTGTTGATGTGAGTGCTAACAAATGCGATTTTTTGATATACGGAGGTTCTTATGATTATTTTACCTTTATACAATATGCAACTTATTTCACGAGGAAACATGTATTTCCAGACAGATGTATTTAAGACACTGACTGGAAAGGTTGTTGAAGGGGAAAAGGTTGTAGTTTTACAAACCAAGCGTTATCAGGCTAGAAAGGATTTGACAGAAGACAATTTCTATAAAATTGGTGCTGTTGGTACTCTCGCACAGGTTAGTCCTGAAGGCTATGTAACTGTTAATATCACAAATCGTATAGACGTGGATGAGATACATATTAATGGTGATGGTGAAATCGAGCTTAACATTTCAAAGAGAAATGATGTGGACGAACTTGATGTTTCCAGAGAATTAGAAGTATTAGAGGCATTGAAGGCTGATGTAAGAGATTTATCAAGCCGCTTCCAGTTTTCTAATTTCATAGAATTACTCTTAAGTGGAATTTCAAACGTAGAAGAATTAGCTGCTTCCCTTTCCTACTGGTTCAACACATCTAATGAAGAGATGCAAAGCATTATCGCTAATGACAGCATCAACAAGCGATTAGAGCTTATGGAAAAGGAAATCGTTGAATATGTTGAAGTAACAAAGGTTACAACTGATGCTAACTCTGCAAGAGAGCAGGAATACAAGGATTTGTACAGAGAGTCTGCCATCAAAAAGCAGATGGAATATTTACAAAAAGAGCTTGATGACATGCACCCTGAGAATGTAACTGACATTCAGCGCTTTGAGAAAAAGATAAAAGAAGCCGGCATGAATGAGGATGCACGTAAGGAAGCAGACAAGGTCCTCAATAGACTCAAGCAGGAAGGTCATCACAGCTCTGAAACTGGAATGCTTTACGATTATCTTGATTTCGTTATAGGACTTTCTTGGAAAAAGGAAGAGACTAAAAAGATTGATTTAGAGGAAGCTGAAAAGATTCTCGATAGTGATCACTACGGACTTGATAAGGTTAAGAAGCGTATTATTCAGCAGATAGCTGTTATGAATCTAAAGGGGACTCAGTCTGGTTCTATTCTTCTCTTTGTCGGTGCACCTGGCACTGGTAAGACAAGTATAGGTAAATCAATTGCCAAGTCATTGGGCCGTGAATATGTAAGAGTATCTCTTGGTGGTGTGCGAGATGAAGCAGAAATTAGAGGACATCGTCGTACATATATAGGAGCTATGCCTGGACGTATAATGGATGCCATTTCAAAATCTGGTGTCAGCAACCCAGTTATGGTTCTGGATGAGATTGACAAGCTTTCTCAAAGCTACAATGGTGATCCAGCCAGCGCCCTTTTAGAGGTACTTGACCCAGAACAGAATAATACATTTACAGACCACTACATGAATGTTCCATACGACCTTTCAAATGTGTTATTCATCTGTACAGCCAACAGCTTGGATACTATTCCTGCTCCTCTTCTCAACAGAATGGAGGTAATCAATTTTACTGGCTATACTCCTGATGAGAAGCTGAAAATTGCACGTGAGCATCTACTACCAAAGTCAATGGAGGCTATGGGTATTAATGAGTCACAGCTTAATGTAAGCGATGAGATACTAAGCACTATCATTTCAGATTTCACTAGAGAATCTGGCGTTAGAGGTCTTAGAAAACGAATCGATGCACTTTGCCGTGGTGCTGCACTTCTTATTGCCAGAAACGAAAATGAATCTGTTACTATCACTCCAGAACAGCTTCGTGGCGAATTTGATATGCGCCCTATGCATCGCAATACCGTTCCTGCTGAGCAGAAGCCTGGTGTTGTAACAGGACTTGCATGGACTGCTGTAGGCGGCGAGATTCTTTATATAGAAACCTTATTTACAAAGGGAAAGGGTGGAATCACCATAACTGGAAAGCTTGGAGATGTAATGAAGGAATCTGCACAGATTGCAGTTAGCCTTGTAAAATCCATGTATCCAGACAAAGCTTCACTTTTCGAGCAAAATGATTTACATATCCACGTACCTGAGGGAGCCGTACCAAAGGATGGTCCATCTGCTGGTATCACAATGACTACTGCCATTGCATCTCTTGTCACCGGAGTGCCTGTAAAGCCAACATTTGCAATGACTGGTGAGGTATCCCTAAGAGGCATCGTGTCTGCCATTGGAGGACTTCCAGAGAAGTTAATGGCAGCGGAACGAGCTGGCGTAAAGCAGGTATTTATCCCTGATGATAACATGCAGGACCTGGTAGATGTTGCTGAGGAAGTAAAGGAAGCCCTTGAAATCATCCCAGTTAAAAATGTTGAGGATGTTATTTCATATTTAAAAATTAACCAATAATTTTCCCATTATATAAAAATATTATCCTTCTATTTGGTGTATTACTTTATGTCAAATAGGAGGATTATTTTTTGCAGCGTTTTATAAATTGTATTCTCGTTCAAATATGAAAGGTAAAGTATTATAATAATGAAGAATAAACTCACGGAGGTTGATTATGAAAAGTAAAAAAATAATTATTGCAATTGCAGTAATCATTGTCGCAATAGCTGCTGCAATCGCAGGATATTTCCTTGTATACAACAGCCCTGAAAGACAATTGGATAGATATCTTGATTTGGGTGCAAAGTATATCGAGGAAGGGGACTATGACAAGGCCCTAGAAGCCTACAATATGGCTCTTGAAATTGATGACAAGTGTACAGAAGCATATATTGGTTTGATTCATGTATATGAAGAAACCGGTGATTATGAGATGGCAATGCAAATTGCTGAGCAGGGTGTCAACATGACAGAAGCGCCTTTCCTTGAGTCTAAACTGCAAGAATTAACTACAATTGTAAATAATGGTGGTTCAAGCAGTAGCTCAGATGCCGCAGCTTCTGAGAATAACTCAGCGACCGAGATTGAAGAAGAATCTACTATTAATATTGATGATTATGTGGGATTCTATTCTAACAATGAGGTTACTGTTTCTATTGAGAAAAATGGCGACGACTACTCTATGAGCGTTATGATTCTTCGTCTTTTTACTTGGGAGGATGGTAAAGTAAATGCCACAGATGAAGGAGTAGAATTTACTTCTACTGATGGAAATGGCAAACCAATTAAATTTTTATTTACTAAGGATGGAAATGATTCATATACCCTTAAGGTTGAAAAGACTACATGGGAATACCTCAGCAATGGAGAAACCTTTACCGACTTAGTGTTAACAGACCCTACTGAAACTGCCGCTTCTTCATCTGATTTAGATGATGGTTTTTATTTTTCAACATTACTAACAACTGACCCTGGTTACTCAAGTTCTTATATTAGAAGCTTAAGTTTTGCAGACAATGGATTTACTATAGATGCAGGTGTTACCAAAGTGCTTGATCCAAATACTTGGAATAACCTTGAGGATTACGACTATGCTACATACTTCATAGCCATTGATTCAAACACAAAATTCTATACAGCTGGTGGCGAGGATGCACCTACATATTATACATTTGAAGAATTTAAAGAACTGTGTGAACAATTAAAAGATTCCGGACTTGGATTACAATTCAATATTGAAAACGGAGTTGCCACAGAAGTTGGTTTATCTTCATAGCATAATAGCCTGACCAAACGGTCAGGCTTTTCTTATTTCTCAATTATTGAATTCATAATCTCAAATTTTTGCTGGGCTGAGTATATAAGCTCTGCTGCCTGTAGAAGTTCATCCTCAATGTCTAATTCTAAAGCATCTAGGGAATCTACATTATTTGATAGTGTCTTATATTTGATGTCATGCTCTAGAGATGCCCACAGATCCATAGCCATAGTTCTAATTTGGATTTCCACAGGAACCAGTTGCTTTTTATTCATGAAATATACAGGCACTCTAATTATCATATGTAGGCTGCGATAGCCATTTGGTTTGGGGCTGGCGATGTAATCCTTTATTTCTATTATATGTACATCATCCTGAGCTAGTATTCTATCTCGAATCAGGTAAACATCCTTGATATATGGACAGACACATCTGATGCCTGCAATATCGTAAATATTGTTGAATGCCTCAGTTAGAGACAATCTCATTCCTTTCTTTTCTAGTTTCCCCAATATGCTTTTTGATGATTTGAGTCGCGTATCAATGTGATGAATCGGAACCCTAAGATTTCTAAATTCGAACTCGTCCTTAATTATATTAAGTCTGGCTTCTGTAAGATTCATGGCTGCATTGTACATCCTAAGAATTGGATCTAAGGTATGAGAAAACTCATCCTCTATAGCAGCTATACGTGCCATATTGTTCTCGTATGAATTCCCCAGAGAAACAATTTCATTCACTGTCGTTGATTCTTCTATTACAATTTCCTTATCCATAATTCATATGGTACAGGTTTAGGATGACAAATACCATTAAATAAGTCTTAATTCTTTCTTAATTTTTCGCGATGGGTATGTGAAGATTATTGATTTTCTTCCCAAAACAGCTCATCCAAGGTCTTGTCCAAAGCCTTGCAAATGGCTATACAAAGGCTGATGGTAGGATTGTAATCACCCTTTTCTATGGCATTTATAGTCTGTCTAGACACGCCACACAAATCTGCAAGCTGCTGTTGGGACAAATCCTTGCCAGCTCTGGCTGCCTTCATTCTAAGATTCTTCATTGGCATCTCCTCTTTTATCTAATAACAATCTGATTACCATAGCAATAAGAATACCTGTAAACAGCACACATATTGAAACATTTATAAAGAATCCATTCATATATCTGCTAGCTAAATCAATCTCATCTGCATTATTAATAGCGGCAAACAGATTTGACATTATTACCATTATAGCCAGAACAATCCATGTTTTAATCTTTTGTCCTACCATGATATAAGCATTATTCAAAACACAGTAGACCACATCAACCATAATTCCTAAGAACATAATTGCGATAATAACTAATTGTGGTGATATGATATCAACAGTAACACTATATAAACATAGCGCATATATCATATTCAAAATAATCACAGTAATGAAACCGTAATTAGCTCCACGACCACGAACCAATAGTTGTCTCTCATCGTAGTGTACTTTATTCTTTTCATATCTCTTTCTTCTAATGCAGCTGCATGCCACAGCTATAACTCCAATTAATATTCCAAAAATAACACCAGCAGTATATGCATTCATATTTTATCCTCCGTTTATAAAAACAATTAACTAGTTTCCTCAGCTGATATTATTATAATAATCCCGCGATAGCATAATGTCAACTATATTTTACATTTTGTCACAAGATTGGAGAACGAAGTTTTGGTTTATGAATCTACAGTAGCGCAAAAAAGCCCTCAGCCTATTGGCCAAGGGCTATCATCAATCGTTATCAAATGCAGATACTTTGTTTGAAAGAATTATTTTTTAAGTCTAATGCTAACAACTGAACATGTTGGGAGGGTTACTTTTATGCCAGCATCAGTCTTTGTGTAAGCTGTAAACTCCTGTTCTTTTACTACTTCAGGTGCTTCAAATGTGTTGTAAGAGTTCATCTTACCTGTAACATATGAAGCCTCGCATACATTGTATGCTCCACCGTCCTTAGTAAGTTGAATCTCAAGTTCCTCTGTAGATTCTAATGAGTTATTTGTTAGGGTTACAGTGATAACACCATTCTCATCCTCAGAAACTGATTCAAATACCTTAGGAAGTTCATTCTTGCCAGATCCGACTGTACTGTTGTTAATAAGGTCTGAACCAAGAAGTGTTGCTCCCTGGTGGTGACGGAACATTTTGAAGACATAATAAGTAGGGGTTTTTATCATCTTCTCACCGTCTGTGAGCATAACTGACTGAAGTACGTTAATCATCTGTGCAATACATGCAAGTTTTACTCTGTCAGAATGCTTATTAAATATATTAAGGTTCATACCAGCAACTAAAGCATCGCGCATAGTGTTCTGCTGGTACAAGAAGCCTGGGTTGGTTCCTGGTTCAACATCAGTCCAAATTCCCCATTCATCAATCATCATGCCGATTTTCTTTTCTGGGTCATACTCATCCATGATTGCACCATGTTTGTTGATGAGCTCTTCCATATAAAAGCTACGTTTAAGAGTCTGGTAGAATACCTCCTCTGTAAAGTCTGTTGCGCTTCCCTTGAAGTTCCAATCATCCTCTGTCTCAGGAAGTGTATAGTAATGAAGTGACAAACCATCCATAAATCCATGGAACTGCTCTGGTGTATGATCAAAGCATGTAGCTAATACTTCTTTTGTCCAATGATAATCATCTACATTGGCACCACAGCAAATCTTTGAAATAGGTTTGCTTCCGTTATAGTTTCTAACATAGGTCTGATAACGTCTGTACTCATCAGCATAAAACTGTGGGCGCATATTACCGCCGCAGCCCCAGTTTTCGTTTCCAACACCTAGATAATCAACTGTCCAAGGCTCCTCATGACCATTCTCCTTACGAAGGTCAGCCATTGGTGAAACTCCGTTAAATGTCATGTATTCTACCCATTCGCTCATTTCGCGAACTGTACCAGAACCTAAATTGGCATTTACATATGTTTTGCAGCCAAGCTGCTTGCATAATTCAAAATACTCGTGTGTTCCGAAGCTATTATCTTCTACCACACCACCCCAGTGGGTGTTAATCATTTTCTTGCGATTTTCCTTTGGACCGATTCCATCCATCCAGTGATACTCATCAGCGAAGCAACCACCTGGCCAACGAAGGACTGGTACCTTCATCTCCTTTAGAGCTTCAACTACATCTGTACGCATACCATTTACGTTAGGAATATCGCTATTTTCTCCAACGTATAACCCCTCGTAAATACAGCGTCCCAAGTGCTCTGAGAAATGACCATAAATCTCTGGAGCAATTGTACTCTTTTTGTTTTCGTTGTTGATAACTAATTTTGCCATAACATATACTTCTCCTATATTTTTTGCTCGGCTAGCCACAGCTATTTCTCTGGCCACGGGAAGACGCACCATTATGATTGCCTTCGGCAATGAGGTGCGTCGTGGGAGCAGTAAAAGGTTAACCTTTTACTGCTCCTGCTGTCATACCATCTATAATATATTTCTGGAAGATAAGGAAGATTACAAAAATAGGCAATATTCCAAACATTGAACCAGCAATAAGCACATCATAGTTATTACCATATGGTGTGAGCAAAGTATTAAGTCCAATAGGAAGAGTAAACTTTTCTGCACCCTTTAGTACTAAAAGTGGCCAAAGGATTGCGTTCCAGTTACCCATAGCAGAAAGAATACCCATAGAAGCAAAAGCTGGTTTTGCAAGTGGAAGGATAATCTTTACCGAAATACCATACTCTGAGCATCCATCAATTCTAGCTGCATCTAGCAGATCTTTTGGTAGTCCTGATAAATATTGTTTGAAGAAGAAAATTGTAGATGCGTTACAAAATCCTATAATCATAACTCCCACATATGTATCAATGAGCTTTAAAGCGATTATCTCTTTGTACAATGGAAGCATTAATATTTCAAAAGGAACCATCATTGTTGCCAAAACTATTGTAAACAAAAGATTCTTAAATTTAAAGTTATACATTGAGATTCCGTAGGCAACAAAGTAGCAAACAAAAAGTGTGATAACTACTGAGAGGATACAGATAACCAGAGAGTTTTTATACCACATAAAATACTTCTGGCTATCTGCATTTCCAGAAAAGAGATACAAGTAGTTGTCAAGGTTCATGGTGGATAAATCTAAATCAATAGATAATCCCCTTCTGATAAGCTCCTTGCCTGGTCTGAAGGATGCCAACAAACCGGCAAATACTGGGAATAATATAATTAAACTAAGAATAAGGAAAAATCCTGTTGCTAGAATACTTCCAATTTTAATCTTAGGAGATGAACTCATTGTCTTTTCTTTTGACATATTATTTCTCCTCCTTTTTGAAAGTACCATTTAGTATAAGCTGAGCGAAGTTTATGATAAGTGCAACCACAAGGAGCACAACACCAACTGCGCAGGCATAGCCCATATCATTTTTCTCTATACCACGTTTGTACAAGTAACCTACAATAGTAAGGCCTATGTTGTTAGGTGATGAGTTACCTGCCCAAAGCATGTAAGACTCTAAGAACATTGCAAGTCCAGCATAAACAGAAATAGTTAATACATATACTGTAGTTGGCTTTAACAATGGCAATGTTACATATAAGAATTTCTGCCAACCTGATGCCCCATCAATGTCTGCTGCTTCATATAAAGAACTGTCAATTGATTTCAAACCAGACAGGAAATATAGCATGTTGACGCCTGTCCATCTCCAGCAGGCAACAATTAATAAAGCAAGCATTCCTGACCAGCCCATTTTTAACCATTTATATGTTCCAAGGCCTAAAGCCGCTGTAATCATGTTCATCTGACCTGTTGTATACTCTGTAAACATCAGGCGGAATAATGTACCAGAAATAACTACTGATGTTAATGCTGGCATGTAGAGAACAGCCTTCCATACGCCCTTAGCTTTTACCAAGTTGCTATCCATAAGTACTGCAAAGAGCATTGGGAATGGAATCAAAAGAACTAACGTGAAAAACATGTATTTAATACTGTTCCAAACCGCAATATGGAAAACATTATCTTTCAACAATTTTGTGTAATTATCAAAACCTACCCAATCTGTTGTGATTGCCCCGATATCCTGAAAACTCATTGTAAAAGCAGTGATTAGGGGGTAAACCCAAAAGAAAGCAAAACTAAGAATAAAAGGTACTACGAAAACGTATGGTGCTACCTTCTGAGAATAAATAAAGTTTTTAACCTTCATAATGCACCTTTCCTCATTTTTAAAATAGGGATGCCTGCCTAGGCCGGCATCCCTTCAAAAGCATTTCCTATTGTTCCATATCCACTGCGTCCTGTGCCTCTTGAAGAGCATCATCTACTGAATATGAAGGGTCTTCTAACACTTCATTTAATGTTGTTGTGCAGAAGTACTCATTGATTGTTGGGCTAATAGATACAACAGAAATCTTTCCAATGTTATCCATTCCTATCTCGTTAAGTACATCATATGGGTAGTTGATGAAGAACTGATTGTATTGGTTTGCATCATCATGAGCAAATGCATCATCGCTCCAAAGTGCTGCGTTACATACGTCAAATCCAAGTGTATCCCAGATGTGCTGCTCACCTTCCTCTGACATCTTTGCCCAGCAAAGGAATTCTGCTGCAAGGTCTGTGTTTTCAGACTGCTGTGTTACTACTGTACCAGTACCACCGATACCTACTGAGCACTTCTGGCCTTTTTCGAATACAGGACACTTAGCAATGTACCAGTTACCCTTTTCCTCTTCCATGTAGTTTGTGAAACGTGACATGTACCACATAGCCTTAGGGAATGAAACAACGTTGTGATCCATGATGTTCTGGAAACCAGCCTCAAGATCAATATGTCCGTCTGGTGAAACCTCAGCGAAGCCTGAGTTTAACCAATCCTGCTGCATTGTAAGCATTTTCTTAACTGAGTCTAACTGAACATTTGCTGGATCATCAAAACCACCTGTCCAGTCATCACCGTACTCAGCCATTGCAAGCCAGAGCCAATCTACTCCGCCTGTATCAACACATGTGAAGTACTTGCCATCTTCGTTCATAGCTCCTAAGTACTCCTCACCAAGTGCCTGATAATCATCCCATGTCTCTACTGCATCGATCTTTGCAATAACCTCATCCTGTGAAAGTCCCATTGCCTCAGACATTGCTGCTACGTTGTAGTACATAACTGTTGCACCTACGTGGTATGGTGCGCCGTAATAATTTCCATCTGAACCCTGATATGTCTCCATACGAGATGTAACCATTGTATCGAGATAATCAGCTGCATAATCATTTAATGGAACAAGCCACTGATCAAGACCTTCTACAACGTTAGGGAACTGACCAACTTCTACATCACAGATATCTGGAGCTCCTGTACCTGACTCAAGCGCTGTAAGAAGCTTTGTGTGCATATCGCTGTATGGATATGTTGTACAAGTAATCTCAATAGTCTGATCTGGATGCTGCTTATTCCACTCCTCTGCCATTACACCATAGTGCTGAGCATGAAGCTCTACGAAAGTCCACATTTCAAGATGAGTACCGTTTGAATCACCATATGTATTAGTAACTACTTCCGATTCTGCTGTCTCCTCTTCTGTTGCTTCATCAGGATTAACCCCACCCTCAGAAGCTCCGCCACATCCAACAAATAGTGCTGTTGCCATTGATGTGCAAAGAAGCATACTGATTAATTTTTTCTTCATTCTTCTCCTCCTTGATTTTCACATGTAAAGGTTATAAAGTTATACTGTTCGGCGTTAATAAATCAGCCGAGGCTTGTTAGCTAATCTATTAAACATCCAAATGGTTAACTGTTATGATTCAATTATATTATGCCAATAGCTTAAGTCAATAATTATTTTAGATTTTTCTAAACTAATTTGATTTTTCTTTTAATCTCTCCAAATTGAACTAATAAAATTTGGATATTTTCACTAATTCGTCACATTTTTCACATTTTCGATAGGTTTAAGTAAAAGTATTCAATATTTTTCTATAACAAATCTCCTGTTTTTTCATTAAATTCATTTGACACTGTAAATGGGGAATTTTATAATTATATAAAATATTATTATTTATTCTAAAAAGGAGAATAAGTGTTATGATTCATATCACTTCCCTTGACGAAGGACTAGAACTTTTTAAAGCTTTGGGCTCTGATGTACGTATTCAAATATTAAATATACTATTAGAAAATGGACACATGAGTATGAACCAGCTGGCTACTCAGCTTAATCTTAGTAATGGCGCCCTTACAGGACACATTAAAAAGCTAGAAGAATGTGGTTTGATTTCCACATCCAATGAATCAGCCAGCCACGGAAATTCTAAGATTTGTTCAGTGATTCAGGATAAAATTGTACTTGAAATAGAAAAACCTGTTGACCTATCAAATGTTTTTGCAACTTCTATAAAGGTTGGTCAATTCTCAAGCTTCAATGTTTGTCCTACATGTGGTCTTGCTGACAGCTCTAGCGTTATTGGTGAAATCGATGATGCCAGATACTTTAGCCATCCAGATAGATTCAATGCTGATATCATTTGGTTTACAAAGGGCTATGTAGAATACACCTTGCCAAATCTTGTTCCTAGCAATAACGAGATTACACAGATTTCCATTTCCTTTGAGATTTCCTCAGAGGCCCCTGGTGTGGATGAGAATTGGCCTAGTGATATTTCTTTCTATCTCAATGATAAAAAGCTGGGTATGTGGACAAGCCCTGGTGATTTCGGTGGCGATATACTTGGTATGTTTACTCCTGATTGGTGGCCACAAAATTGGAATCAATACGGATTACTTAAGCTTTTAGTTGTTAACAGACATGGAACATTTATTGATGGTCTTAAAATTTCTGATTTGACTATCAGTGATTTAGCATTAGATTCAAGCACTCCTATTAATTTTAGAATTGCTGTAGATGATGATGCTGAGCATGTTGGTGGTGTTACTTTGTTTGGTAAATCCTTCGGAAATTACGGACAGGATATCAAAGTATCCCTCAGCTATATGCCTAAAAATTAAGCAAAATAAAACTCTCTTCTTGGATTTAATCCACCGAAGAGAGTTATTTTTTACCATTTTTTCTTTGGGCAGTGACTTGCAGCCATGGCCGCTCTCAGCTCAACATAGCAGCCGCAAGCCATGCATGTGCCAGCATTAAGTCTTTCACATTCTTTGCAGACTGCCAGGCGCTTTTCGTATATATCATCAGTCACCTGGTCAGCCTGCTTTAATGCAGATTTGTATTTTTCTATCATTTCCATGTCTCCATCGATCATATCTCTAAGGAGACATCTGGTACAAACTCTATTTTCAATCATAGTTAAATACTGGTCTTCCATCCACCCATCTTATTTTCATAAGCATAGCATGACGATTCGGATTGTATAATGGATCACCTACAATTTCTGTCTCAGTACGAGCATGATATACCAGTATATCATTCCCCTCTTCATCCACTGTAAATGAGTTATGACCTGGGCCATATACCACATGCTCAGCAGATGAAGCAAGCACTGGATAGCGGGACTTTTTCCATGAAAGAGGGTCCAGTAAATCGCTATCTTCGCTGGTTTCAAGCATGCCCATACAGTAGTTGATTCCTGTATCACTTGCCGAATATGTCATAAAAATCTTTCCGTTTCTCTTGATTACAGATGGGCCTTCGTTTACCCAAAAGCCGTGGCGCTCCCAATCGTAATCTGGAGTGGTGAGCAATACCTGGTCTGTTTCAAGAGTATATCCATTTTTCATTCTGGCTATATAGAGATTTGAAATCTGTTTACCAACGCCAGTTTTTTCAGCCCAAATATAATACCAGCTTCCCTTATTTTCAAATACTGTGGCATCTAAAGAAAATGCCTCAAACGAAAACTCGTCGCTGTCTGCTCTAGTCATTTTGCCCTTTTCAATCCAAGGGTCAGTCATAGGATTATTTCCCTGACATTCTAACACATATGGACGTATTTTCCATATATCTTCTACTTCGCCACCAGCATAATAAATGTACCATTTTCCAAAGAGAAAATGTATTTCAGGTGCCCAAATATGCTTGCTCATTGGACCAGTCTCATGCTTATGCCAAACTTCTACTTCCTTGGCATCCTGAAGTCCTTCTAAGGTATCGCTACATCTAAGGACTATCTTGTCATATTCTGGCACTGAAGCGGTAAAATAGTATTTCCCGTCAGTGTGCCTATATACATAAGGATCCGCTCGCTGCAAAATCCATGGTTTGTTGTACTTAAAATCCTTATCCAAATCTATATCCTCCAAATTTCTCCTCTAGAGAATCAACCTCGTTCCCCATAAACTCTCATTTTCCCCTACAGCAGAGAATGTCATAACCTCATTGTCGCCTTCATCTAGCATTTCACAGAACACTCCACTGTAATTAACTTGGTCAATTGTAATATTCATGTAATAAGTGCCATCTTGCATTTCCCATGTACCTGTTATGCCGTCACCTTCACAGGTGCCATCATCATTTAGATACAAAATCTTTGGATTTGCTATATCACTAGAAATATCAGTACCTTGATTTATTATGAAATATCTGCCAACTACCTGGTCCTTGGAATATCCAGTCTCAGATACAGTTTCTCCCTTAGTCTGATATGGTAAATCGCATGGCCAGCCTTCTGCATTCATAAGCATTTGATGGACTCTAGGAGAATGATTTTCTCCGCCATCATTAAATCTGGTATGATAAACTAAATAGATTTTGCCATCTGAGTCTATAAATGCCGAGTTATGACCTGTTGCCATGTATGCCATTTCTAAGCTTGGAAGCTTGTAATTTCCTGATAATTTCAAACCATAGTCCTGATGCATAGCGCTTTTTCCAGGGTACTTTCCATTCATATCAACATATTCACCATCTACTGTTTTAGAGCGGAAAACTCTAATCTGATAGCCGCCAGTGCTTGTTAGCCCACCATAAGAAACAAAGAGATAATAGTAATCTGTGGCTTCGTCATACATAATGTATGGACCTTCAATAGAGATATGACCGCCGCCTAAAAGCTTTTTGCCAAAATATGGGTCCACGTTATTATCAGGATCTGCTTCGGGGTGTATAACTAGACCGGTATTTGGGTCTAATTCAAGCAGATATATTCCTCCTGACCATGAACCATAGGTCATCCACATACGGCCATCTTTGTCATAAAAAACAGTAGGATCAATCGCATTAGGATAATCCTCATAGTTGTAAGCACCAGCCTTTATATAGTTCTTTTTTGCATAGTCCTCATCCACATAATCATATACATCAGTAGCGTCTATTGTATGCATATTAAAGCCTGAATATATAAGAGGTCCCTGCCATTCAAAAGGTCCCTCTGGTGATGTGGATGTACCATAGCAAAGATTTGATGCATTAAAGGTGCTAGTGGTGCAATAGTACATGTAATATAGGCCTGTGGTTTCGTTATAAATAACATCCGGTGCCCACACATGGGTTCCGCCGTCATCTGTTGGAATCAAACTGTCCTTTGAGCCTGAATACGCAAAGGCCTGGTCTGCCACATCATAAATCTGTCCATAGACAGGATTTGTACTAGAATAGCCATTGCCAATATATTCCCAATTAAGTAAATCAGTGCTTTTTGCAGCTGTCATATGGGAACCATAAATATAATATGTGCCGTCAACTTCTAAAATAGATGGATCGTGGACTGAAACGCCCGAAGAGACATTGCCAGTAGCAATATCATCATAGTTCACCGTGAAATTCTTTTCCTCTGAGCCTGAGCACGCCACAAGACTTCCCATCATAGAAATCGCCAAAACACATGAAAAAAGCTTTTTCACGTGCTGTCCTCCTATTAATTATCCTGTGACCCAAACATCAAGCCTCATTAATTATGTTGGATCTACGATGTATTTAGTGTACCAAATACATGAAGAGTTTACAAGATTTATTTTAATTATTTCTAAATTATTTTACATAATTATTAATTCTTGCTAAAAAAATGGCTACCATAAGGTAGCCACTAAAAAGAGAAGGTTAATAATTTTCTAATTTTGTCCGTAATAAGCATTTGCACCGTGCTTACGATTAAAATGCTTATCTCTAATGCAATCTGGTGCAGGAGCAACCTGAGCATTTACCTGTTCTGTGAAAAGCGCCATTTTTGCTACTTCCTCAAGAACAACTGCGTTGTAAACTGCCTGATCCGCATCCTTGCCCCATGTGAAAGGTCCGTGGTTCTTGCAAATTACGCCAGGAACATATTTTGTATTGATACCTCTTTCCTCAAATGTCTCAATAATTACTTTTCCTGTGTTTACCTCATATGCTGCATCAATTTCCTCTGGGGTAAGGTTTCTTGTGCATGGAATAGGTCCACAGAAATAATCTGCATGTGTTGTGCCGTAAAGAGGAATATCTCTACCAGCCTGTGCCCAAGCAACTGCATAAGTAGAATGAGTATGTACGATACCACCAATATTATCGTATTTCTTGTAGAGCTCAACATGAGTAGCAGTATCTGAGCTTGGCTTATATTTGCCTTCTACTACTTCACCATCTAGATTTACAAGTACCATATCCTCTGGCTTTAAATTTTCGTATTCAACACCTGAAGGTTTGATGGCAAAAATTCCGCTCTCGCGGTCAATACCTGAAACATTTCCCCAAGTGTAGGTTACAAGACCCCTCTTAGGAAGCTCCATGTTTGCTTCATAAACCTGTTTCTTTAATTCTTCTAACATTTCTAATCTCCTATCTACGCTATAAGAATACAGCCTAGCATCTTTGAAATATTTTAATGCTGGTAGGTATCAATCTCTATGTGTTGCTCAAGCGAAGTATTCCACGCTGAGCGGAGTAACATCATAGGATTGAGACCGTAACCAGCAGCTTAAACTATCGCCAAGATTCTACGGCTGCAGCTTCAGCTTTAAGTGCTTTTTTGTATTCTACAATCCACTCGTCGTAGCCTTTAACCATCTCTGGGTCTGGCTCCATTGTAGTAGACTCCTGTCCTGCAAACACTCTTTCATCAAGGTAATTCTGTAATGACTGATCCTTGTTATCGCGGATACAGTAGTTTGCAAGAACTGCCATACCCCATGCACCGCCTTCACCTGCTGTTGCCATAACAGTGATAGGCGCATTGAGGGCAGCTGCAAGAACTGACTGGCCTACCCCCTTTGTCTTGAAGAATCCGCCGTGACCTGTGATTGATTTGATTGTAACCTTTTCTTCCTTGAGAAGAATATCATTTCCAATCTTGAGTACACCAAGTGCTCCATAAAGGTTAGAACGCATAAAGTTAGCAAGGCTAAACTTTGCATCTGGCTTTCTAACTATCATTGGACGTCCTTCGTTTACACCAACTACTGGCTCGCCACCAAAATAGTTAAATGAAACTACACCGCCGCAATTATTATCCTCTGTAAGGGCTTTACGGTAAAGTGTACCATAAATATCATTCATAGATACATCGATTCCGAATGCATCAGCAAATTCCTTGAAAATGCCAACCCATGAATTTAAATCAGATGTACAGTTATTGCAGTGAACCATAGCTACAGCCTCACCAGTTGGAGTTGTAACCATATCGATTTCCTCATGTGGTTTTGAAAGTGCTTTATCCAAAACTACCATTGAGAATACAGATGTACCTGCAGAAACATTACCTGTTCCTACAGAAACAGCGTTTGTTGCAACCATACCTGTGCCAGCGTCACCCTCTGGTGGAGCAAGTGGGCAGCCTGCCTCTAATTCTCCTGTTGGATCAAGAAGCTTTGCACCTTCTTCTGTAAGTACACCAGCATCATCTCCTGCAACAAGTACCTGTGGAAGTAAATCCTCTACCTTTGTATTAATGCCATGAGCTGCTGCAAGCTTATTGAATTTTTCAAGCATTGCCTTGTCATACTGGCATGTTTTTGAATCAATAGGGAACATTCCAGATGCCTCACCGACACCTGCAACCTTCTTTCCTGTCATCTTGTAGTGTACATAGCAAGCTAATGTCATAAAGTAAGCTACATTTTTAACATGTGGCTCCTTATTTAAAATACACTGATAGTAGTGAGAAATGCTCCAACGCTGAGGCATGTTAAAGTTTAACTCCTTGCTAAGCTCTGCTGCTGCCTCGCCTGTAATTGTATTTCTCCATGTTCTAAATGGAACTAAAAGATTATCATCTTTGTCAAATGCAAGATAACCGTGCATCATGGCAGAGAATCCGATTGCCCCAAGCTTTGTAAGCTTAACATCAAATTTGTTGTAAACGTCTTGCTTTAGTTTTCCGTAGCAATCCTGAAGGCCTTCCCATACCTCCTCCAAAGGATATGTCCAGATGCCATTATCTAAATGGTTTTCCCATTCATGGTCACCCTGGGCTAAAACCTTATTGTCCTCATCTACAAGGACTGCTTTGATTCTTGTGGAACCAAATTCGATACCAAGGGCGGTTTTCTTTCCCTCGGCAATCACTTCATTAATGTTCATAATAATTTCCCCCATAGATTTATTTTATCTAAATACAACGTTACCAAGAGCTAAGTCGCGCTTGAAGTCGCGAATCTTTGTATCCTTGTCGATGTAAACTGCTTCAATTCCCATTGCTGCAGCCCAATCTCCCATCTGCTCTGCTGTAAGGTCATATGTAAATGCTGTATGGTGAGCGCCACCTGCAAGAAGCCATGCCTCTGTACCTGTGTAGAAATCTGGTTGTGGTGTCCAGAAGTTGATAGCTGTTGGAAGCTTTGGAAGTGGCTTCTCAACCTTCTTGCATTCAACATCCTGAATGATAAGACGGAATCTGTTTCCAAGGTCGATAAGAGATGTAGCAATACCCTTTCCTTCCTTTGACTGGAATACAAGACGAGCTGGATCCTCTCTGTCACCCATTGAAAGTGGCTGGCACTTAATCTGGATTGGTCCATCAGCAATTGTTGGGCAAACCTCAAGCATATGAGCCTGAATAATACCTTCCTTGCCCTTTACAAGATTGTATGTGTAATCCTCAAGCATTGAAGTTCCCTTAGCGTCCTTCATACCTGTTGTCATAATCTTCATAAGGCGAACCATAGCTGCAACCTTCCAGTCGCCTTCTGCTCCGAAGCCATAGCCCTTTTCCATAAGTCTTTGAATAGCAAGACCTGGAAGCTGCTTGAGTGCTCCTAAATCACCAAAGTGAGTAACGATTGCCTGGTAGTTCTTCTCCTCAAGGAATCTTTCAAAGCCAAGCTCGATTTGAGCCTGAACTGCAACGTGCTTTTTGAATTCCTCTGGCTCTCTACCCTCAAGGCAGATATCATATTTGCTGTAATATTCGTCAACAAGTGCATTTGTGTCTGACTGAGAAACTGCTGCAACTGCCTCTGCAATTTCATTTACTGGATATGCATCGATTTCCCAACCAAATTTAAGCTGAGCCTCTACCTTGTCACCTTCTGTAACTGCAACGTTTCTCATGTTGTCAGCTACTCTCATTACACGAATGTGGCTAGACTCTACGATACCTACTGCTGTACGCATCCATGTAGCTATTTTATCCTGAACCTCTGCATCCTGCCAATAGCCAACAATAGTTTTTCTCTCAATTCCCATACGAGAAAGAATGTGAGCGTACTCTCTATCACCGTGAGCTGCCTGATTTTCATTCATGAAATCCATATCCATTGTCTCATATGGAATCTCACGATTGTACTGTGTATGTAAGTGGCAAAGTGGCTTTCTGAATTCCTGATGTCCAAGAATCCATGACTTTGCAGGTGAGAATGTGTGCATCCATGTGATTACACCAGCGCATGTTGGGTCATTGTTTGCCTCGTTGAATGTACGTCTGATTACTTCGTTTGTAATCATAGTTGGCTTCCAAACAACTTCAAAAGGAAGTCGGCCTGACTTGTTTAAGCACTCAACGATTTCCTGAGAATGTGCTGCAACATGTGATAAGCACTCATCACCATATAAATCCTGTGATCCTGTGCAGAACCAAAACTTGTAGTTTAATTGTGTCTTCATTTAAAAATCCTCCCTAAAACTCCTAAAATGCGTGGTAAACCCACATCGTTAAATAAATGTCCTAAAAAAAAGAATACAACTTGTACACATACATGTACAAGTTGTATTTATCATCATTAAAAGTATGAAATTATAGGGATTTATTAACCATGTACAAGTGCAAAACGCACTGTACAAGTTATAGTGTACTTTTTCTTTCTACCAATTCTGGTTCCAGTAAAATCTGGGCTTCCCTTCTGGTTATGGCACCATTAATCAAACCAATCAATGTCTCAGCAGCTCTCTTGCCAAGCTCCTCCTGAGGATGAGCTATAGTTGTAATTCCTTTGCTATGACTAAGCAATGAATTATCAAAGCCTGTTACTGAAATATCATGAGGAACATTTCGACCAATAGCTATAAGTCCCTTGATAATATCTGAGGCTATTTCGTCATTGTAGCAAACAACTGCATGGCAAGCCTTGCCACTCTCAAGTATTCTAAGAAGCCCCTCCATTGGTTTGACTCCTCGGTCCTTTGTGTGATACCAGATGACCATATCTGGATCGTAAGCTATTCCAGCTTCCTGCAATGCCTTTACGTAACCCTTGTGACGAAGAATCCCCTGGCTATCATCTGCTTTGAAAATACCTGCAATTCGCTTGTGTCCCAATTTAACAAGATGCTCTGTAATTAGACGACCGCCCTCAACATCATCAAGCATGACATAAGGTCTATCCATCATCTCCTCATAGCAGCTTTGAATAAATACATATGGAATACCCATGGTATCCATCTGCTGGTAAAGCACCTGGTGCTGACAGCTGATTGCACTCTGGCTCGGTTCGATTATCATGCCATCAATATCCTTTGAAAGCAATTCCTCCATGCACCAAGCCTCACCCTTGCGGGAATTGTTGGTAGTCTTTAGCAAAATGCTATAGCCATTCTCGTCGAGGATTTGGTTGATTCCCTGAATAACCCTTGGAAAAATATAGTCGGTCATATAGGTGGATACTACCGCGATATTTTTGGTGTGCTTGCGCTTGATTTTGCGCTCCACAACGAAAGTTCCACTACCATGTACCGGGTACAAATATCCATTATCTATAAGAAATCCCAATGCCTTTCTGACAGTCTGACGACTTACACCATATTTTTCCGCCAACTGATTCTCAGAAGGAATCTTTTGATTAGGTAAAACCTTTCCAGAATTGATGGCCTTTTTTATATCTTCAATTATTAGCTCATACTTTGAATTAACCATGATTTAATCATATCAAAAGAGATAAGATTACTCAAAGTTAATATTATGCTTCTATCTCTAAATGAATTAGTTGCCGTCGCCTTCACCTGCATTTGATCCTGCATTTGATGCATCAATGGTATATTCACCTACATATGCAAAGCCTGTATTTTCACTATAAACACCTATTGTTGCATCAACACTTGTTGAAGTTGCGTTTTCTAAATTAATTGTCACATTATAACTTGTGGTTGCAGTACCATTCTCATCAACAAACGCTTTTTCTGTGACTGTAGGCACCACTTCATTAGGAAATTCAAATGATGTATCACTTGTGCAATTCTCACTTTCAGCTGTTGCAACACCAATAGTCAATGGATTGCTAATAATGTTTCCGCTAGTAGGCGCATTATCGCCATACATCCCCGATGCCGTAGATGTTCCAGCAACTACTGCTCCAGTATCAAAATATGCAATTTGATAATTCCAATCAAGCATATCTGCATTACTTGAATCAGCTGCCGCAGTATAAGCACCAATTGTTTGAACTGGAACTGTATTAATATCAGATACATATCCCGCATATGCTGCATATGTTCCTTCCGTTACACCTCTGTATATTGAGATTTCCTTCATACCACAGCCATAGTCGCTCTCAATAGTAATTGTTCCAACCAACTGTAATCCCTTAGCCTGTGCCAAAAGGGCTGATTCACTATCTGCTGGTGTTACAATTACAGCCTCTCCTGTGTCATCTGGTGTTACAACAACCGTCTCACCAGCCTCTGATCTTTCTGCCGAACCGCTGCCACCACTAGTTTTAGCTGATGCAACTGCAGTATTAATAGCTGATTGCACTGCACCATAATCATTTGTACCCAAACGTTCAGCAATCATGTATGCAATAGGAGTTATTTGAACATCGCTGGAAACCATAGAATGTACAGTTACACCTGCCTGAGCACATGCTGCAACTGTCGTCAATGGACGAAGTTCCTTTTCCTCTGGAGTCGATTTAATGTAGTGCTCATAATACTTCAAAATATTATTGCCGTACATTGCTTCCAAATCCCCATATGCGCTGGCATAGGCTGCTGGATCAAATAATGAACTACAAGTTCTACCCTCAAATAATCCGCACTTATAAAAATGTTTAAACAATGCCTCTGTATCATTACCAAAGAACTCAGCTAGTTCTGGATTCTCATTCAAATACCATTCTGCATCGAATAATGATCTTAGAAGTTCTATGTCCTCCTCAGAAACAGTTCCATAAACCACCTGGCTTGGGTCAGTCGCCTGCGTTAAACCTGCTGCTTCTGATGTAATGCTAGGCGCTGCCACCATACCTACCATAGCCATCGCCATCACCAATGCCATTATCTTTTTTCTGTTCATATATCCTTTTCTCCTTTCCATTTCCCATTGGAAACTTACAAATAAGATGTGAGAGCAAGGATAGTTGAAAAGTTTGTTCAAATTGCGAAAAGTCCGCGTTTTAAAGGGATAGTTTTGGGATAGGTAGTATCTCGAAGCCCTGTATTTCATTGATTTTTCTACCTATCCCTATTTCACAGTGGTAGAATAGACACATGAAGAAAAAAGTCGCATTTATAAGTATTTTAATTGGATTATTGTTTTTCTTAAACAGTTCGCAGTACCTATCCTGGTTCTATAATTTGACCAATTTTTACGATTCATATCATGTTGATTTTTATGGTCAGTTCTTAGGTAAAATTTTCCAAGGAATCGGTATTGTGATTTTCTGTGCTTATCTTAGATTCTACAAGAACAGACCATCACAGCTAGTAGAATTAGCAAGCTTAATAGCGCTTAATTTTATGCTTACAGTGTTCAGCATATTATCTTCACCACTCCATTTTTGCCTACCAATAGGCTTATTAATGAACATTGCTATCGGCATTCTTTATGCCTGGTACGTTACACTTACCATTGAAATAGTTCCTAGGGATTATTATGGTATTTCTTTTGGAGCAGGCATAGGTATAAGCTGTGTTTTCTCATATTTGCTATATAAATTTGATACTACTTATGTTTTTATGACAAGTAAGTACTGCCTGTTTTTATATGCATTCATCAGTATTATCTCGATAATTTTATTGCTTACAAATCAAAAAACTATTACAAAAACGGGCGAAATAATTCCCGAAGGTATTACAGATATCGCATCAAACTATACCAAAATAGTCGTTTTAACCCTTCTTACTGTCAGCATCATTAATGGCCTTGGATATTTTGTTCCTAGTGAAGATATCACAGCCTTCCACATGAACGTAGAAGTTATGCGTCTATTTTACACAATCGGACTTGTAATAGCAGGCTTTATCAACGACCGCAGCCGTAAAATCGGACTTGTATTATGTCTGATTGCACTTACATTTACATTTTCTATGCCACTGCTTCGAGATAACCAAACTGGCATTTTCCTCACCTGGATGTTTTCTTACCTTTTAGGCGGCTTTATATCTGTGTACAGAGCAATCATTTTCCTTGATATTGCTGTTGCTACAGATAATCTTTATCTTGCACCAATTGGTCTATTACTAGGTCGAGTAGGTGAACCTATTGGTATGTTAATGAGATTTCATCTAGCCCAGGACAATGCACTGTTAATCCTCGTAATTTCCATTTTTTATGCTATTACCTTGATTCTTTTTGCATTATTGTTTTCAAAACTATATGTTGGTGTTCCAGCTCAAACTAACGAAGCTGTAGATATCCATGGCTTATTTATTGACAAATATTCTCTTTCTTCCAGGGAAATACAAATATTAGATGAAATACTTGAGATGAAATCTAATAAAGAAATAGCAGCTGACCTCTTCATAACAGAATCCACCGTGAAATTTCACGTGAAGAATCTTATGAAAAAGACCAACTGCAAAAATAGAAACGAATTGATAAGCCTTTATAACAATTTTCAATAAACAAAAATGGTAGGCCGTTAAAATTTAACATTGATTTCTTCCATTCCGAAAGTATTGAAAATAAATAATGTGTACCCATTCACAAATGATTCACAACAATAAAAAAATAGAGTGCTAAAATAAATAATAACCAAAATCTAAAAAAGGAGAAACATTATGTCTAATATCAGTGATAAAAAAAATCTAAATTCATTACGTTCATTGTTTATTGCTATCTTATGCATTTTTTCTCTACTTGCCTTTACAAACACATCGCTAATTGCAGAAGCAAGTGGTAGTTCTACACTATCTTATTGGACCGATTCGGCGCCAGGAAAAACACAGCTTCAGAGTTATATGGCTCAGATTACGGACAGAAATAGTCAGTATTATATTCCTGTTGAAGACAGAATAGCCGTGTTTGATTTGGATGGTACACTATGCTGCGAAACTGATCCTGTGTACTTTGATCATCAGCTTTTGGTGTATAGAGTTTTCGGTGATCCTACTTATAGAGATAAGGCTACAGAGTTTGAGAAGGCTACAGCTTTAAAGGTTGTTGAATTTGCAAATACGGGAGTTTATCCGGAGACCCTTAATGTGGAGCATGGTCAGGCAATCGCCTCAGCTTTTTCTGGTATGACTGTGGATGAGTTTAAGGCTTATGTGAAGGCCTTTGCAAACACTCCTATGAGCGGATATTCAGGAATGACCAAGGGCGAGGCATTCTATCAGCCAATGGTTCAGGTTATTAATTATTTGCAGGATAATGATTTTACAGTTTATGTAGTTTCTGGTACAGATAGATTGATTTTGAGAGGATTGCTAGAAGATAATCTTCCAATTCCTTCTAATCAGATTATTGGTTCTGATGAAACGCTTGTGGCTACGAATCAAAATGGCGAGGATGGATTAACCTATCAATTAACAGATGATGACTCCCTTGTATTAGGTGGGGAATTCCTTATAAAGAATCTTAAGATGAACAAGGTTACTGCTATTATGCAGGAAATCGGTAAGCAGCCTGTTCTTTCCTTTGGAAATAGCTCTGGTGATTACAGTATGGCTAAATTTGTTGTTACAGACAATAAATACCAGAGCCTTGCATTTATGCTATGCTGCGATGACACAGAAAGAGAAAATGGCAAGATTTCCTCTGCAGAAAAAATGTATGAAAAATGTGCCGAAGAAGGTTGGATTCCAGTTTCAATGAAAAATGATTGGACCACCATTTACGGTGCAGGAGTTACTAGAATACAACAATAATACAGATTGAGCCAGCTCATTGAGCTGGCTCTTTTTAAATTCCTATAATCTCTTTTTTCTAATTAAATCCAACGAGCGTTTGTAAGCTTTTCATCCTTGATGACTGTATCCTTCATGCATGCTACAGCCTTATCAAGTCCTTCATCAAGACTCATAAGTGAATCTTCGTGCTCGATACACATTACCTTGTCATAGCCAACCATTCTAAGGTTTGAAATGATGTCATTCCAGTAGAGACGGTCGTTTCCATAACCACATGAACGGAAAATCCATGAGCGGTTGATTTCGTCTGCATATGACTTTGTATCAAGTACTCCGTTGAGGCGTGTGTTATTTTCGTCGATTCTAGTATCCTTTGCATGTACGTGGAAAATAGCATCCTTTAAAGCACGGATAACAGTTACTGGGTCCATGCCCTGCCAGATAATGTGGGATGGATCAAAGTTACATCCGATTTCTGGGCCAACAGCTTCACGAAGCTTGAGCAATGTCTGAGTGTTGTATACACAGAAGCCTGGATGCATTTCTAAGCCAATTTGAGTTACTCCATGTTCCTTTGCAAATTTTACAAAATTCTTCCAATATGGGATGAGAACTTCATTCCACTGGTAATCTAATATTTCACCAAAGTCATTTGGCCATGGGCATGTAACCCAGTTAGGGTACTTTGCACCTTCAAAGTCACCAGGGCATCCTGAGAAGCATTCGATATTGTGAATACCGTATTTTTCCGCCATAAGAACAGCATCGCGCATAGCCTTGTCTGATTCTGCTGCAAACTCCTTGTTTGGATGAACAGGGTTTGAGTGGCAAGAGAAACCTGATACAGTTATTCCAGTGTCATCAAGAGCCTTTTTCCACTCAGCATAAGCAGCTTCATCATTTAAAAGCACATCGGCATCGCAGTGGTCCTTTCCAGGGTATCCACCTACACCTACCTCAACACACTGAATTCCTTTTGACGCAAAATATTCAAGAGCCTCTCTCCAAGGTAAATCTCCTCTAACATTTGAACAAACACCTATTTTCATTTGATAATCCTCCTAGATATTCCAACCTTTTTCTTACTTATAATTTTAGTTATTGGCTAACTGTTGGAATATATAAAGGTTTCTTTATTTTTACATTTTATTGCAAAAGAAAATCAGGCCACCTATATGATGACCTGACTTGTGCAATTAAATCTTTATTTTTTTGCAACTAATGGCTTTGTTGCTTATTTTATAAGTTCTGCTATGGCTATGGCCGAATCTCCCTGATTTGAAATGGAAATAAGGATATCACTGGCACCTATATCATTTAATATCTTAAGGAGTTCTATCGATGGCACAAATTTTGGTGCTCCATTTGGCATTCTCCTTGTTTCCACTTGTCTAAAATCAAATTCGATATCTGTGAAATTGCCGCAAATAGCTTTGAAGACAGCTTCCTTAACTGCAAACCTTCCTGCTAAAAACTGGTAAAAATCAGACGTGGCATTAGCATCCTCTTTTTCTCCATCAGTGTAGGTTTTGTCAACGAAAGCGCCGTGTGTCCTCTCGTCTAAATCCTTTATTTCACTTATCGATACCAGGTCAATTCCGACCCCTAGAACATTACTCATAGTCTACATTATACTGGAAAGCTAGGCCCATGCAAATTGCCTTCGGCAATGGGCCTGCTGTGGTAGACAGGCCACTCCCACAAGTGGGGCCCTCCTGTCTACTTTTTTTGTCCAAGTGCACGAACTGCAGAAATAATTACATTACCCTTAATCTCTGAAACAGGTGCCCCTCTTGAGCAATCACATACAATGCTGTTGAAGCCCTGAAGCATTGGTCCGTAAGCATCTGCATGCCCAAACTGCTGAATAAGCTTAACTGCTGTGTTACCTACGTTAAGATCTGGCCAGATAAGAACATTTGCCTTACCTGCAACCTTGCTCTCGCGATTTACCTTCTTTGCTGCTACTGCAGGAACAATAGCTGCATCAAGCTGGAACTCACCATCAATATCAAGGTCTGGACGCTTCTCATTTGCAATTGCAAGAGCTTCCTTAACCTTGTCGATAAGCTCACCCTGACCTGAACCAAGTGTTGAATAGCAAACCATTGCACATCTTGGCTCCCAATCAAGAAGTCCCTTAACTGTATCGCATGCTGAAATAGCAATATCAGCAAGCTGCTCCGCTGATGGATTAGTACATACTGCACTGTCACCAACTGCAAGAAGCTGTCCTTCGCTTCCCTGGAATCCTGGAATATCGCAAAGTCCGATTGATGAAACTGTGCTGATGCCTTCCTTAAGACCGATAATCATCTGTCCTGCAAGAAGAACATCTCCTGTTGTGTTATCAATACCAGCAAATGTAACATCTGCCTCGCCAACAGCCTGCATAGCCATTGCGTAATAAAGTGGATTCTCCATACGACGTCCAAGTGCCTTTTCCTTAAGAACAGTATTAGGCAATGCAACATATTTTGCAACAACGTCATTCTTATAAGCTTCGTCAGCGATATCTACGATTGTAAATACTGACTCGTCATAGCCTCTCTCAGCTATGAGCTCTTTGATGCGAGCACTGTTACCAACAAGTATAGGAACAATGTATCCTTCCTGTCCACACTCGTAAGCGGCTTGCATCATTTTCTCATTCTCGGCTTCTGGGAACGCAACCTTTTGAGGGTTGGCCTTAGCCTTCTCGTAAATCTTATCAAGTACGCTCATGATTTTCTCCTTTTATATTTTAGGAATTACATTTCCTTTGGAACCCGAGCCATTAAAGTTTCCTACGGAAAGGCTCGGGGTTGGAACTCGAATTTGTTTCACAAATTAGAGTTCGTTTTCAACCTTATCAACAAGTTCTCCGATTGTTGCACAAGCTGCTGCATCCTGAAGTGCAATCATAGCGTCAAGCTCGTTCTCGATTTCAGATACAAGGCCTACCATAAGTACTGATGCACCCTTAAGGTCATCCTTAAATGTTGTCTCCATTGAAAGACCTGCTGCATCAACGTTATAGCATTTTGCTACCATCTCAATAATCTGTGCTTCTAATTCTTTTCTTTCCATTTCTTTACATCCTTTCTATTTGACGCCTGTTACGGTCACAAGCCTTAGTGTTTCTCCGGTCGACAGCACGTCTCCCTTGAGAAACCTAAGAGCTTGTTACCTACAGGCTCCTTTACCAAAACAATTCAAATAAGTACAACTTATTTCGACTTTTCGTTTTACTGTAAATACTTTTCGTCGAGATCGAAAACTACTGTCTTGTAGCCGTCACGCTGGTAGATTGCTGCGTGTACATCAAGTGGAAGCTTGTCAAGAAGCTCCTTACGAGACTTCTTTGAGATGCCACGTACTACTGCGTTAAGACGAGAGCCTTCTTCAAGCTCGATTTCGCCATAAGCAAACTTACCAAGAGCCTTGTACTCTGGCTTTGATGAAAGAGCTGCTGGCATAACGATTGAATGCATTTTTGCATTACCAGAAATCTCATACCACTCTGTCTCAAGATTACCGCATGAGTTGCATGCATATACTGGTGGGAATTCTACAGCGCCACACTTAGGGCACTTTCTACCACAAATTTTTCCTTCTTCAAGGCGATCATAGAAGCCCTGAACGACTTTTTCTAACTTAATTGCCATTTCGACACCTCCAATTAATCGATTGTTCTAATGATATAAGTACAGATATTCTGAGCTCCGCCGTATCCACGTAACATAGCTGTCTTTGGAAGCTTCTTAACCTGTCTCTCACCACACTCGCCACGCATCTGCTTTACGCATTCGTAAAGGTCAGCAAGACCTGATGCTGCATGAGCATGACCAAATGAAGTTCTACCACCATTAGTATTAATTGGCTTGTCTCCATCGTAAGCTGTTCTACCTTCGCAGATGTACTTCCAGCCCTCACCATATGGTAAGTAGCCAGCGATTTCTGCTGATACAAGGTGTGATGTGATGATGAAGTCGTTTGCATAGAAGATATCGATTTCTTCTGGCTTGCACTCTGTTACTTCGTATACCTGACGAACTGCTTCTTCTGTTGCTCTAACTTCGAAGTGAGGTGTTGTAGCCTCGCAAGCTGCACAACCGCAACCAAGAACTTCGATTGGCTTATGGTTCTTGTTGCCCATGTATTTGTCTACCATATCTGTAGCACAAACGATAACTGCTGCTGCACCGTCACACTTAAGCTCGATACCACTCATTCTAAGGAAGTCACCGTTCTTTGGGTTGTATGGGCTACGCATGTAATCCATAACATCATCAAAGCCAGCTTCCTTAGCAATCTCTTCATATGTACGACGCTCGATAGCAAGCTCGTCCATAGAAGCGTTCTTTCTATTGTTGATTGACATATGGTTGATTGTATCATCCATCTGCTCATCTGTAAGTCCACGTGTTCTCTTGTACCACTCAGCAGCATCATCATAGATAAGCTCCTGACCAGCCATAAGTGAACGTGTGTAAGTTCTATCGTAGAGCCAAGCTGTTGTCTGGAGGAATTTCTCCATTGTAAGCTTTTCTCTCTTGTATGGGTGATTTCCGATTGCACAGCTATCACCAAACTCAACACAACCTGAAAGTACGCAGTTGTACTTACCAGATGCTACTGCGTTAACAGCCTGCTCAATTGCATAGTAACCTGTACAGCAAGCCTCTGAATGGTGGATAGAAGCCTTTCCCTTCATACCAAACCAGTTAGCAATCTGTACGTTTGGTGTAAGGTAATCTGACTGGTGAAGTGGTGAAGCCTCACCATGGAAATAGAAATCAATGTCCTGTGGATTAACACCAGCATCTTCCATTGCCTTAAGTGCTGCGTATCCAAATAACTCTCCCTCTGTAAGACCGTCTGTTTCTGGATTATCAACTGTGTACATAAAAGGGGTACAGCCAACGCCGATAATAGAAACGCTACGAGAATACTTATTAACCTTTGTCTGATTCATCTCATAATCTCCTTTTTAATATAATCCGCTTTGTTACGGTCACAAGCCTTAGTATCTCTCCGTTCGACTAAAACGTCTCACTTGAGAGATCTAAGAGCTTGCTACCTACAAAGCTCATTTAAAGTCCTAATTAGTGTAAGGACTATTAAACACTTTTATACGTTATCAGGTGTCCAACATGGATCTCCCGTATATTCCTTAGCCTCTTCCTTGCCCTCCAGGACACGGATAGCGCCGGCAGCCATTGCCTCAAGCTCGAACTCTCCTGGGTATGCTGTAACTTCAGCGATCCATGAACAAGCATCTGTAATATCAGCAACAAGTTTCTTGTTGTGAACCATTCCACCGCCAAGAAGAATTCCATCAACCTGACCGTGAAGTACAGCTGCCATTGAGCCAATGTATCTGATAATCTGGTATGTCATTGTATCCCAGATAAGCTTTGCTTCCTTATCGCCTGCCTCAGCTCTATTGAATACTTCAAGAGCATCAGATGTGCCAAGATGGCTAACGAAACCACCAGTCTTTGTAGTAAGAGCAAGTGTCTCCTTCTTATCTGGATGATCATATGCGTATCTAATCATCTGTGCTGCTGGAACAGAACCGCAACGTGTTGGAGCCATTGGACCATCACCTGCAACGATGTCATTTCCATCAATCATTTTGCCCTTACGGTGTGCTGAAATAGAAATACCACCACCGATATGACAAACTATATAGTTTTTATCTTCGTACTTAACACCGCCCCGCTCACTATGTCTGATAGCAGTCTCCTTAAGGTTAAGTGCGTGTAAATGAGAATCTCTGTAGACTCCCTTGATGCCTGTCATTCTTGCTTCGAGGATAAACTCATCAGTATCTGGTGGGTTTACTACGAATGCTGGCTTGTTGTACTGTGAAGCAAACTCGTTTGCAATCTGTGAACCAAGCTGTGCTGGGTGCTGAATTCCATTAGCACCACGTCTTGCATGATCTAAGATAATGTCATTAACTCTGTATGTACCACCTTCTACCGCAAGAAGTCCGCCGCCTCGGCCTACGAAGGCATCAACTGTTGACAAATCAACTCCTGCTTTCTCAAGCTCTGCAAGGATAACTTCCTTTCTATATGGAAGCTGATCGCTAATGCTTGCGAATTCAGCAAGCTTTGCAGCATCATGAGAAACGTTAACTGAAAATTCAAGCTCTTCGCCGTTGAAGCAACCTACTTTAGTAGATGTAGAGCCAGGATTAATTGTTAAAATACGATAACTCATTTTATTCTCCTATCTCTGATAGTTTTTTATATGAATTAATTGTAGTTACAATCAAAATGAAATCATATTTTTACGTATATATATCTTTTTCATTTATTGCGAAATACAATCCCCAAAAATAAAAGGGTGCAACATTTAAAAGAAAAATGTTGCACCCTCATAAAACTCATGACTTTTAATATTTAAGTAAAATTACAGTGCTTAACTCTTTTTACTGCCCATTAGGCTGGATTGATAATTCCTCTGTACTCATGGTCTACAAAGTTTTCTGGTCTAGCAATATCAACAGCTGCAAGATATCCAGAACGTGTACACTGGTCAACCTGACCTGGCTTAATTGCATCACCAACGATGAATACCTCAGCATCTCCACAAGCTGCCTTTAACTCATCATAAGGAACTGTCTTCATTCCAAGAGCAAAAAGAATTGTGTCTGCCTCAAGTGTTTGCTCACCATCTGCATTTTCGATTCTTACACCATTTGGTAAAATCTCAAGACACTTTGTCTTTGGTAATGACTTCATGCCGCATCTTTCCATTTCCCAAACAAGAGCTTCACGATAGCTACCAAATGCCTCGTTAGCAACGCGGTCAAGCATCTCAACAACTGTTACCTCATGGCCCTGCTTCTGAAGGTTAAGACCAGTCTCGCATCCAACAAGACCGCCACCGATCATAACTACCTTCTTGCCTACCTTGAATGAATCATCATAAACTTCCATTGCCTGATGAGCATTCTCAATACCCTTGATTGGTGGGCATGATGGACGTGAACCAGTAGCAATAATTACTGTATCTGCACCGAAGTCCTTAATGAACTCTGGTGTAACCTCTGTGTTAAGACGAAGGTCAATATCACGCTTTTCAACCTCACGAATAAGAACATTCTTGAAGTTTCTAAGGTCTGGCTTGTCAATATCCTTATCTGTAAAGTAAAGAAGTCCGCCAAGTGTATCTGCCTTATCGCAAAGAGTTACCTTGTGACCTCTATCAAATGCTGTAATAGCAGCCTGCATACCTGCTGCGCCACCACCGATTACGAGAACCTTATTGCTCTTTACTGGAGCAGGAAGTGTCTCTGGGTCAAATGGTAAATGAGCAAGTGGGTTGATACGGCAATGTCCTACATAAAGAGCAAGCTCCTCACTTGTGAATGGTAAATCTGTGTAGCCTTCCTCTGGAGAACCTGGGAAGCAAAGGTAGCAGCGTAAGCATCTACGAATGCAATCTGAATCTCCGCAAGCGCACTTATTAGCAAACTGTGGATCAGCAAGCATCTGACGACCAAGAATAATGAAATCAATCTTGCCCTCTGCAATTGCCTTTTCACCCATCTCTGGTGAGTTGATACCACCAACGGCACCTACTGGAAGCTTTGTATATTTCTTAATAATAGAAGCTGGCTCAATGTTAAGTCCGTGCTCATGGAACATAGAGCTCTCTGTACCAGACTTAACTGAATCCTCGTAAATACCACATGTTACGTGAACAGATGTGATGTAGTCCTCTACCCAGCTAATAAATCTTCCTGTCTCATCTGGAGTAATACCACCCTCCTGATGATCTGTTCCATCGATACGAAGCTCAATCAAGAAGTCAGGGCCAACTGCCTCACGCATAGCCTTGATAATCTGGATTGGGAACTTAGCACGGTTTTCAAGTGATCCGCCGTACTCATCAGTTCTTGTGTTCATAAGTGGGCTTAAGAACTGTGTAAATAAGAAGCCGTGTCCACCATGGATGAGGACACCATCAAAGCCTGCCTTCTGCATATATGTAGCAGCTACAGCAAAGTCATTTGCGATACGGTCCATATCATCCTTTGTCATTGGACGAACATGTACGCCTGCAAGGTTTGTGCACTCAACTGGTCCAATTGCCTCTTCCTCTGGTCTAAATGGAACCTTTTCTTTTCCACAGTGAACAAGCTCTGCAAGTGCGATACAATCATGAGACTTAATACGCTTTGCATACTCTGCCACTGCGTTAAATGTATCCATATCCTCTTCTGGCTTAGCAAAATCAAATGGTCTAAAACCAGGGATACGTACAGCGTCCTTGAAGTTGACGTCTGTTTCACCTACGATTACGCATGCATTTCCGCCTGCTGCACCACTCTCGAGCTTTCTATATGTAAAATCTCTAGCCTCTGGATTCTGTACGATAAGACCAAATGCCATTGGTGCACTTACGATACGGTTCTTGTAAGTTACATTTCCTACTTTCATAGGACTCATTAAATGTTCGAATTTCATAAAATATTTCTCCTTCCAAACGGAATTAGATTCCCTTGAATGTCTTGTTCTTGTATCTGCCAATCTTGCTAGCAACGATTTCCTTATTTTCAGGATTTTCAAAGAATCCACCCTGTGTATGAGCAATCTCCTCAAGATGCTTTGCACGACCAGCTACAGTAGTTCTGTCCTTTAAGAGACCATCCTTCTGGATAACGAATTTCCACTTTCCATCTGCTGTCTGCTCAAGGTTTCCACCTGCTCCACAAACCTGACACTCGATTGGATAATGAAGTCCATCCCACTGCATCTCACCGAGTACTAAAGCGTTAGAGTGGCAGTTTGGACACCATCCCATGTCCTCTTCACCAAGCCATCCTCTTTCTTCAACTGGTGTATTAACAGCCTTGATGATGTTCTCACCCATCTTGTGAGCTCTTGCAATAAGGTCATCATTAAGAAGTACCTGTGCAGGACCTGGAACTCTTGTTGCAAGCATCATATCTACAACCTGCATATCTGTTGTAAACATTGTTGCCTGAAGTCCTTCAAGTGCCATTGACTGCCATGCTCTTGTAGAACCACCAACTGAAATAAGACCAGCCACACGATCCTTGTGCTGGATTGCACCAATTGTCTCAAGGAATGCTGTCTCATAGCTTAAGCTACGCTGAGCAAATGTAAGATAGTTTGATGCAGGCATTAAATCATATGTAGGAACTGAATAGATTACAGCATCCTGATTTAAAAGTGTCTCCATGATTTTCTTCTTGTCATCCTTTTTATCAAGAACGCATCCTACGTTCTTACCCTGTGACATTCCGATAGTACATGAAGTACATCCGATACAATCCATAAGGTTGTAATCTCTAAGGTTAATCATTGTGACCTCTGCGCCTGCCTCCTCGCATGCAATGAGGGCTTCCTTTAATAAAATCTCGCTGTTACTGTCTTTTCTTCCGGCAGCAACACCCATAACTTTGATTGCCATTATTCTAATTTCTCCTTTTACGTTTTGACTTTGATAAAAATATAACAATCTTTTATATTAACTGCATCCGTCAGAAATAGGAAATTTGATAAGATTTATCAATTACTTTTCCGACAAACGTCTGATATAATAAAACAGTTGAAAGGAGAGGATTATGAGCGAGCATTATCCTAATTTAATCAATTTTGATGAAATAATAGACAGCTATTCTAAAGGTGAAATTTCAGACAATTGTCTAATAGATACAGTAAAGAGCTATCGTGAAATGCAAAAACAAAAGGATCAGCTTTTTGACGCACTTAGGAAAGGGTGTGGTTTACAGGAGCTTCTTAAAATAGCATACAAATTCGTTGGCAATCCTTTTACCCTTGTAGATAGTAGTTATTCAATTTTAGCTTCCTATCCTACCGTTTCCGATGAGCGTACACTAGAAATCAAAAACAATCGACTTTCTATCAAAAATGTTTTCTCAAATGATATGAAGGTTAACAAGATTACAGAGCGTATTTATCACAGCATTTATCCCTTCACTTCAAAGATTGAGGACTTTCCTTATGACTGGGTATTTGAAAGCATCCGAATCAATCAAGCAGTTGTTGGGTACATTTGTTGCCGTGGTATCAATAAAGAATTTTCAGAAGAGGATTTAGCTTTTATTCATGATTTATCAAAAACTATATCTGTAGAGCTGCAAAAGGATTTCAGCTTCAGCAATCCTAAGGGAATTAAATATGACCACTTTTTCAAGGAATTGTTTTTGAAGCATTTTGATAATGAAGAAAACATAAAAAACCAATTGAAATTATTTGGCGTGAAGCCTGAGAGCAACTATTATTTATTGGCTTTTGATTTCATCAGCTCCTCGGAGAGGGTTCTATCGCCGGATTACTATTGTAATCAGATTATGTCCATTCTCACTAATTCGGTGACAGGTACATACAACGGTATAATTATTACTTTAGTGCCGACTCACACATTAAAGCCTTACTCTGAAGAAAACCGGGAACGACTTGTCACCTTCCTACAAATGAACAATATGATAGCTACTTTAAGCTTCGTATTTACGAATCTAATGGAGAGCCATACCTATTTTGATCAGTGCCAAAGTATGCTCACATTATTTGAACCATCCGATATTACTGACCGAATACTGCTGTATGGCGACTATTGCTTCCGTCATATTTCAAACATTATAGACAATCCTGAGGTTCTCCAGGCTTCTATTCATCCTGCTTTGAAATTCATTAAAAAATATGATGAGGAAAACGAAACCGAATATCTGCTTACATTACAAACCTACATACAAAAAAATAGAAGTGCTCCCGCTGCTGCAGAAGCACTCCATATTCATAAATCAACATTCTTCTATCGAATCGAAAAAATGAAATCATTATTCGGAATCGATATAAGTAATCCCGATAACATGTTTGCCTACGAGATTTCTCTTAAGCTGATGAAGATTTCAAAATAGTATTCAATTAATAAAAGCTTGGACCATAGTTTAGTCCAAGCTTTCATTTTGTTTAAATATTATTTTGCAACGTTGCCGTTAGCATTCTCATCTACTGGCCATACCCCTGGGTTGAAGTCAGCATATGGCTGCTTAAGCTCCTTAAGGTTCTTAATAGTACCTGAAGGCTGAGCCTGAGTCTTAATCTCTGTAGAGTGCTCAAGCTTTCCACCCCAACGAAGTCTTGAGCGATCAAGCTCTTCCTGTGTGTAGTTCATTACGAACTTGCCATCAACAATATCAAATGTTCCACGGCTGCCGCATACTAAGCAAGATGCTGTTTTCTTATCATGAGAGAACTGGATAAGTCTTGTGTGGCAGATTGGGCATGTACCCTCTTCCTCTCCACGGAACTTAATTCTTTCTTCTTCATCCTCAGCGTTAATAGAAGCAACGATGTTCTTACCTACCTGTGTCATTCTCTCCATCATATCTGGGTTACCAGCAACGTTCTCGCATGCCATAGCTCCGTAGTACTCAACTGTATCTACTACATCGATAGCCATTGGGAATGTGAACTCATACATCATTGGAAGTGTAAGTGCAATCCACTCCTCTGTCATAGCGCCACCAACTGAAATAAGAGCTGCTGAACGCTTCTTGAATGCACGTGCATCTGGAAGCTGCTCCTCTGGAACACCAGCTGCCTTGCCTTCATCATATCTAGCCTTTCTGAATGTGATATCATGGCTAGGTCCAATTCTATCGCAGATAGTCTTGAATCTACCTGTTACAGATGTCTCATATGTTGGACATGCAAGGATAACAGCGTCTGACTGCATAACTGCTTCATCAAGGATATCGAAATCATCATGCTTTACACAGTATCCACGTCCACGACCAGACATCATACCGATAACACAAGCAATACATCCTGTACAGTTGTTAATATCAAGATCATCAGCACGAAGGAAAGCTACATCACAACCTTCTCTCTCGCACTCCATGAGGGCTTCTTTAACCATAACATCGCAGTTGCTCATCTTACGGCCAAAAGAAATACCAAGAACTTTTTTCTTTTCCATAAATTAATCTTACCTCCGGGTTATATACTTCTTATACTGATAATATATCTCATTAAATAGTAGTCCACTTTAAAAATGTTGAGCCCATATTTGTCATATTTTGCAACCAAATTTGATTGTTAAATTATTTGCAATATTTTTTCCATGTTTATTGCATTTAAAGTTTTTTGTCACATTTATTTGTTATAATAGTGATGGATATAAGTAGACACATGATTTGGAGTATGTATATGCACAAATTATTAAAAACAATATCATTAATATCTATATTAATTCTGTTATTTACCGCCTGCTCGTCCAAAGAAGTTTCCAATCTTTCTCAGGAAAGCGAACCGGTTCCTCAGTCTGCAACCACCTATACTGGCGAAGACGTAAAAACCATTGGTATAAGTATGCCCGCAGCACAATTAGAAAGATGGCATATTGATGCAGATCTTCTCAAAACCTTATTCGAAGATGCCGGCTATAATGTTTTACTCTCCTATGGAGATAATCTTATTGACGCTCAGATAAATGATATTAATCAAATGATAGATCAAGGTGCTCAGCTTTTAATTATTTCCCCTGTAGATTCAGATTCCCTAGGTCCGTGTATAGAAAATGCTAATAAGAAAAATATACCTATTGTTGCCTACGACAGACTTATTTATCATAACCCGAATTTGCTTGCTTACGTGAGCTACGATAATTATATGGTTGGCCAACTTCAGGCTCAATATATTGTAGATGCTTTAGATTTAGATAATATAGATAGTGACAGATGCTTCAATCTTGAGATTTTTTCTGGTGACTCAGCAGATAACAATGCAATTTATTTCTATGATGGAGCTATGTCGATACTTTCATCATATATAAACGATGGTAAATTAAAGGTTTTATCAAACCAAACATCCTTCTATAGCACATCAATTTCCTCTTGGGATACTGAGTTGGCATGTGAACGAATGGAAATTATGCTATCTAGTTACTATGGAACCAATCAACAGTTAAATGCCGTGCTAGCAGCCAATGATTCCATAGCATTAGGCGTATGTGAAGCCATTGATTCCTCGTACAATAAAGATAATCAGATTATAATAACAGGTCAGGATTGTGACTCCTGCAATATTCAAAACATAAAAGATGAAAAACAATCTATGAGTATTTATAAAAATTTAAATAATGAAGCTTATGCAACATTTTGTATTGTGCAGAATTATTTAAATGGAGTTTCTACAGGGGACGATTTAACCAAAGGTTATGATTTAGATTTTACTATCCGCCGGGACTCCGACACCTATGTAAGTGATAATGTTTATATTACTTCGTATTTACTGTCACCGATGGTGGTAACTAATGCTAATATAGATAAAGTATTGTGAGATCACCAAAAAAGAAGTGACAGTTTTCAATAATACCAACTGACACTTCTCATTTTTTATATTTTTATATTCTTATATAACGTATATCCGTTTCTTCCTTCTTCTTTTGTTCTATAAAGTGCTTTATCCGCCAATGATAAAACCTTAGCCGGATTATCCGTATCCTCAGGATATGCAGCCGCCCCCATAGACAAAGTAATATCAACCTCGCCTTGAGATGTAGCAATAGGATTTTTCATGACCAACTGCAGTTTCTCACATACATGTGCGCAATTCTCTGCCTGAGCATTTTTCTTAAAAATTAGAAATTCATCTCCACCAATTCTAGCAGCAGTAGAATCATTTTCTTTTGCAACAGCATCAAGTCTGTTAGCAAGTTCTATTAATACTTCATCACCTACTAGATGCCCCAAATTATCATTAATATCTTTAAAATAATCTAAATCCACCATTATGAGACCATATGACTCATTTTGAGCGGTTGTAGTCTTTATCTGTCGATTTATGCTAAGTCTATTTGGAATTCCTGTTAATGCATCTTTGTTAACAAGAATTTTTCTCTTACCATTTGATATGGCAAGCAATATTATGATAATCAAAAGCAAAAAACATACAAGGATAGTTAGATTTGCTATGGCAGTATTATCTCTATACCAAGATACGATAGTTGTTCTCTCGTTTATTATAATGGCATCTTTTGGTATATCTAAAATATTGATGCCATATTTATCCATCATTGCCTGTTCAAAATAAGTATTTGTAACTGTTTCTGTTACAAGCTCAATCTCATCAGTTTCAGATTCAGATAGAATCTGAGCTGCCATTTGTCCAGCAATTTTGCCCGCATCATAAAAAGAGTAAGAGACTCCCCCTAATACACCATTTCCTATATCAGCTGATGATACTCTGAAAATTGGAATATCTTCCGCATATGTAGCTATAAATTTCGTAGCTGTATCCAATGCGTATATATTTTTTTCTCCATCCTCAAGAAAATCAAGGTATAAAATAATATCTGTATCGCCCAATTCACTAAGATATTGTTCTATGCCCTCTCTGGAATATCTCGAAGTGTTGAGGACTCGATAATCCTGTTCTGGATGATTTGCGATAAATTCTCTAAACTGAACAAACTCACCCTGACCAGTATTTGTGCCATCAACTATGGCTACTATTGTGGTCCTCTCTGGAAAGAGTGACTTCATCAGCTCATAGTTGGCTTCATAATCTGGAACCTCTGCCACACCAGTGACACCATCTAACACATCTGCAGTCTGGGCATCAGCGATTGAGTTGACCCCCATAAACACAATAGGAATATCCTTAAATATTGTATCTCTATGATTAATTGCAAATCTAAGGGCAGAATCATCAGCTGTTATGATTAAATCATAGGGTTCTTGTTTTGAAAGCTTGTATGTAAGATAGTCCTCAAAATTTACAATATCCTCTGCTGTGTAAAACTTTTTAGAATCCATTGATTCATAGGTTATTTCATAATCTAGTTTGTAATCATCCGAAGATAAGCCTGCCTCTATTCCATCCATTTCATCAGAAACTATTTCATAGGAATAGTTATAAGATAAAATGCACAAAATACGATATGGATCCACCTGGTTTGTTTTCGCGCTCACGGGCATAAATCCCCCTATAAACGTCGAAAGCATCACTATGATAATTGTGCAAACAGCTATCAATTTTCGTCTCATAAAGATTCCACAACCCTTAATTTTTGAAAGCAAGCCTTACATTATATTTTCCAGCACAAATCTAACTTTATTATATCCCAAATAACTCCTAAAATACAATTACGAGGGTCACAAGAGTGACCCTCGCTAAAAATTTTAACTATTTATTTTACTCAGCCTGTTCAGCACGCTTTGCATTTCTCTCTGTAAGACCATCTCTTACCTTATCCATGTAACCCGGCTTATCAAGGTTGTAGATAAGAAGTGGAATGATACCAAGTAGGAATACGATACCTGGAAGAAGGTTTGCACACATGTTGATACCAAACTCAGTATGTGCGATCTGCTCTGTAAGTGTAGCAATTACTCCTGGATCTGTAGCTTCCTCTAACTGTGCTCTAACACCGAATAAGCTATCATATCCGTAAAATCCCATGATAAGAAGGAAGATTGAGTTTGCAAGAGCTGTACCCATCTTTGTAGCCATTCCTGAGAATGAGAATGCCATACCATCATTTCTATAACCATACTTAAGATCGAAGTCATCGATAGCATCAACAACCATACCTGATCCTGAAGGTCCTGCAATGTATCCAAGTCCATAGATAACCATCATTACGAAGTTGAATGGAATGCTCTTTGATGGACCAAAGAAGATGATAATAAGTGCAAGGCCCTGAATGAGCATTGAGATGATACCTGTATTTCTCTTACCAAACTTCATACAGAACTTAGGAGCAAATGGCATTACGATTGTACCTACAATCATCTGCATCATCATGAAAATTGTAATGTATTCAAAGTTTTGTACAACGTGCATATAGAAGTATACTGCAACAGAAATACGACCAAGCATACCGAACATGTTCATTAAGCTGTACATAAGAGCACATACAAGGTTTCTGTTCTTTGCGATAAGCTTGAGACCTTCGATAATACTTCCCTGTTCACTCTTCTTAACATCAATTCTTTCTTTTGAAAGTGCTGCAACTGCCCAGAACATTGGAAGTGCAATAAGTGCAAGAAGGATAGCTGTTGACTGGTAACCAGCAGCCTGATCACCTTTACCAAACCATACAACAAGACGAAGTACGAAGAGGTTAAGGATGATTTGACCAATTGTCATACCCATCATCTGAGCTGCGTTTAATCTATTGATTTCCTTAGGGTCACGTGTCATTACAACTGGCATTGCAAGGTATGGTACATTTGTCATTGTGTATGACATACCAAGACCGATGTATGTAATGTAAGCATAAGCAAGCTTAGCTGGACCGCCAAAGCCAGGTACTGTAAATGTAAGAATAGTAAAGATTACAAGGAATACTGCACCTACTACGATGTAAGGACGGAATCGACCGTGCTTTGTGTGAGTACGCTCCATGAGTGTACCCATCATTGGATCATTAATAGCATCCCAAACCTTAGCAATTAGCATAAGGAGTGCAACTGCACCTGTTCCTAAACCGAATACGTCGGTGTAGAAAAGTGAAAGATAAGTACTTACCATTGTCCATGAAAGCTGAGAAGCAAAGTTACCCATACCATAGACAAAATAGTTGATTGGCTTCAAAGGAGCCATACCATACTGGTTCACTTTAGTGATACCAGATTTTGCAGATGTGCCTGCCATGTTAGTAGTATCCATTTCTAATTCCCCCATAGAATCCGCCTCATTTATAATATCTAGTTGGTTTGGTATCACTTTGTTATACTCACCAAACCAACAAGATATTATTAAATTCGGCTCACTTAATATAATGTTTCTATATCAGAGGTGCAATTTTTCAGTGGATGGCACCTCTTAATATCACTTTAGTTCCAATGAAGATCGAAGTTCTTGTACTTCTCCATCATCTTTGGAAGTGTATCCTTATTAGCCATAAGCTTTGGAACACATACAGTAATCATGTTCTGAATCTCGTTATAGTGCTCATAGATTCCGATAAGAGTGTTACGAGCTCTGTTCTTCTGCTCCTCTGAGAATTCTACTGTTACCTTATCTCCATCAACTGAGAGCTTTCCGTAAATACCGCAGATTGGGCACTCAACAGTTGTTGTACCGTTCATAGAAAGAAGTGGGTTGTGGCAAACTGGGCAAACGCCTTCTTCACCTACCCATGTATCAACCTCGTCATATGGCTTACCAAGTGATTCAGCTACTGCTGTACCAAGGTCTGCACACTTCTTCATAAGGTCCTTGTCAAATAATGGATGACCTGTACGTCCCTGATCATATGCATCTACGTGACCTACGCACTTCATGCAGAATGAGAATGAGAATAAATCAAGCATTGGAAGACCAAGTGCTACCCAGTTGTGAGTCTGAGCTCCACCAACTGAAATGTATCCAACATATCTATCCTTGAAATAACGCTCATCAAGAAGTGGCTTGCCTGCCTCTTGACGCTTCTTATTTTCCTCAATAAGAGCTGCTCTATCATGAGATGGGCCAAATCTATCAACAAAGTTCTTGAACTGACCTACGATACCAACTGCATATACTGGAGCTGCGATGATAATACCATCAGCCTCAAGGCACTTCTCCTCAAGAATATGGTAGTCATCCTTCATACAGCAGTGGATTTCTACATCACCCTTATCACGGCAACGGCTGCAATAATCGCAAGCACGACAGTGACCGATATTTAATCTAACTGTATTAATAAATTCAACCTCTGCTCCAGCTTCCTTTGCTGCAAAAAGAGCTTCCTTTACCATAACATCACTTCTTTGATCTATACGACCAAAGGAAATACCTAAAACTTTCATTCTATTCTCCTTTCACCACTTGAATGAATATGTGAACATTTTATGTCCAAATCCTTTTTCACACTTTATCTGATTTGGCAAATCTTCTTTACCAATTTAGTTCTAAAGCTTCCTGAAAAAAGAAGGAGGACAAAAATTGTAGTACATTTTTTGTCCTCCTAGAAAATCTGTGTATTATTCACTTTTACTCATATTTAAACTGATATTTGATTTCAATAAATCTAATCTCTGTAGCCTTAAGAACATACTCAATCTCAAGCTTATTATCGCTAACCTCGATTTCCTGTCTTTCCATGTTTGGGTTGGCATGCTGTTTGATAAACTGTATCTCCTCATTTTCCATGGAGCTGGCAAGTCCAAGTCCTTTCCACAAATCCTGCACACTGCCATATTCTGGATTAATGTAATAGGTCTTTATCTGGTAATTACCATTTTGAACATTATTAAGCACAACATTGAGATTCAAATCCTCTGTATCTGAAATGTAATAATCAATATCCTTTATCTGTATGCTGTCCTCTTCTATGTCCAAATATTTCTCTGATAAAGGTTTGAAGTTATGACACACAATTGAATAGCTGCCTCTTCCATTAGTGGATACAATTCCATTCTCACATCGAATAATCTCGTTGTAGTAACTACGATTTAAAAACTCTACCGCATAAAAGGATGGCTTTTTAATTCCATCTCTGGAAATCAATCCTGCATCACCACTGAGCAATGTGTTAGTATCATAGTATTCTGCGTACAAATCCAATCCGTGCCAATAGCACATTACATCAACCTCACCTATCATATCGATATAGTTTTTCATGATGTAGGCTGCATGCTCGCAGCTATCGCTGATTACATTTCTATTGGAAATGGTGTAATTCCACTCATCTAAATGAAATTCTTTTACATTAAATCCCTCATCAGCCATACACTTCTTCATGACAGCAACCTGATTTTTAACGTAATCCTTGTCCAAGGATTTCTTGCCATAGGTAAACTGTCCATCACTAAAGGAAATGTATTGGAATGAACCAAATGACACAAAGTCTGGCCAAATATCTCTCTTTTTCCAAATGGCAAAAACCTCTTCTGCCATAGTTTTTTCGTAACCCAAAATTAGTCCCGGCCCACCTATATTAATGTCCGGACTAATGGATTTGAAGGTATTATATACCATATCAAAATAATGGTAGTATTCGCCGTTCTCTCTGGTGATATTCAGCTTAGGATTATTCCAAAATTCAAAATACCATTTTTCGATTTCTTCAACACCATAGCGATTAACCAAATGAATACTCAAATCCTTGATAAGCTTTTTGTAGTATTCATAATCAAATAGCTCATTTTCAGTAGCTGTCACGTTGATATATCGTTCGGGTGCATACATGAGCAAGGTAGGCTTTTGTCCAACCTCCATGTATAGCTTTATTTTATTATCCACAAGAAAATCTAGTACATTATCAAGCTTGTGGAAGCTAAACTGTCCATTTTCCCTAATAAAAGCATTCTGTGCAAACACATCCCACACACGCACATGAGTAATTCCCAATTTTTCCTTTAGCTCAAGAAGCTGTTCCTGTGCCTCCTGCTGAAGCAACATGTAAACACTTCCAATATTGATTACTCTAGTTTCATCTACATATTTTTTCTTGTAAATACTAGCATCAGCTTGAATGCTTTTTTTATTCAAATCCAATCTTGCATGTTTCGCATTGTCATTTTCAATATAAGTGATAATCTGCTGCTTGCCCTGTTCATCATCTACTTCAATTGGATTATTTCTGTTTTGGTTTTCCGCAGTCTTTCTATATTCTCCTGGGGAAACATTAAATACCTTTTTAAAAGATTTGTTAAAGGCAGCAGAAGTGCAAAAGCCGTTGTCCATAGCAATATGTGTAAGGCTCTTATTGGTATAAATCAGTTCGTCCACTGCATGAAACAATCGAATATTATTCAGGTAATCCACAAAGGTCATACCAAATTTTTTCTTGATATATTTAGAAAGATAGGCTGGTGTCAAAAACATCTGCTCCGCCAAATCATTAAGACTGATCGCAGACTGATAGTGTCCTTGAATGTAGCTTTGAATCTCACTAATTCGCTCTTTTTCTGCATCATTGTCAAACAGTACTCTAGTCTCCTCTGTTTTGACCATAAAATTCGCAATCAGCACATGGAGCATCTGGTAATAAAGGGCCTGTAAATAGCATTTATCCTTGTTACCTTCTGTGTAATAATAACGGATAATCTCCTTCATCTGATGGCGCAGTTTATCATAGGCAGAATTTTTATCCACTGCCGAATTACACAAGAACAACATCTGAGTGGTGCCAACAGTTTGAGAAAGCAAATAATAATCTATGGCAAAGCGAATAGCCAAAAGATTGCCCGAATTTTCAAATTTATGACGCTTATTAGAATTAATGAGAATCATGTCCTCTTCCTTGAGATGGAATACCTTGTCATCAATTACCACATCAACAGAACCAGCGAGCACATAGAGCAAATCCAAATTCTGATGGTAATGCTGCTCTCTCGGCTCGCTGTTAGACTCATGAATAATATTAAATTGAACAATTTCTCTTATATTTTCCATAGGCAAATTATAAACTAAAAAATTTCGTATATCATTATAGAATTCCCCAAAAGCCTTTTATTATTTTGCAATCATATTTTTTTGCCTCATTTTTAGCGCAATAAAAGAGCCCTGCTAATTGCAAGGCCCTTAAAATTCTATATTTATCTATCGTAAGCTCTCTTACCATTCTCAAGATCAGTTCTAATCTCTTCAACCTTTTCAGGTGTAAGCTTGTACCAAATCATTGGAACAAGTGAAAGAACACCAATTACAAATGGAATAAGGTTTACTACCGCGTTGATACCCTGACGAGCTGCCTCTGTCTGCTCAGCATTTGGAACATATCCAACTGCATCAAGAAGAAGAATACCAGCAGCGCCACAAACAGCTGTAGCAATCTTTACACCGAATGAAAGCATTGATGCTGCAACGCCTTCCTGACGGCGGCCAAGCTTCCAATCACCATACTCAAGTGAATCACCAACTAAGCCGTAGCAAATACCTGAAGCTGAGTTGCAAAGACCACATACGAATGAGATTCCAAGTAATACTGGAATACCAGCGTTTGGAAGAAGGAACATTGCAAGGAAGCCAATGTTCATTAACATCTGAAGAATGATTAAGTAACCCTTCTTTGTGAACTTGCTAGTTCCCCATGGAAGTAATAAGCTTCCAATAAGCTGTGCAACAGTCATTACTGTGAAGAATGTTGCAATGTGCATGAAATCACCTACTACATAAATGATGTAGAATGTGAGAAGTCCCATACGACCAGATACGCAAATAGCGCCAAGGAATGTTGCAAGAACAACCATAAGAAGCTGATCGTTCTTTGCGATTTCTCTTAATGATGCAAGGAATCCAAGCTTCTCTGTCTTACCCTTGTTTGAGTGAAGATGCTCTGTATATTTTTCCTTGCAGATAGCTCCGCAAATCCAGAATGGAATCATCATGATTACAGCCATGATAATTGCAAATCTAAAGTAACCCTGTGCATCAGCAGCCTCAACTCCTGGATGAGAAAGCTTTAAAAGAAGAGGTGCAGCTGTTGCTGAAAGGATAATACCGATAATTGAAGAACCTACATTACGGCTTGTTGCAAGAAGCATTCTTACCTTTGAATCAATTGCAACAACGTTCTGTAGTGCCTGATAAGCAATAGATGCAGCTGTATAAGCCATACCTGTGCCTATGTAGCAAAGTAAACATACGACTACTTTTGTTGTACCTTCCATTGGCCATACTGTAAATGTAAGAATATTAAATATAGCAAGGAAAGGTGGTGCAAAGAACAAGTAAGGGCGGAAACGTCCCCATCTTGTATTTGTTCTATCTGCGATAGTCCCCATCATTGGATCATTAATAGCATCCCAAACACGAGCAATTAACATAATTAAGGAAATTGCTGAAGCTGAAAGTCCAACGATATCTCTGTAGAATAATGTCAGGTAGTTGTTAATCATGTACCATGACATCTGACAGCCTATTTCACCAAAAGCATACCCAACTGCCAGCTTTGGGCCTGCTTTTTCGATTTTTGGTGCAGCAGCTGCATTATTTGTAGCTGACGTAGATACATCACTCATTTCTAATACCTCCCTAAGTCATTTGTGATGATAAGATAATAACAACTAAATTTCTACCTAACTTGTCCTAAAAAAAGATTATTTTATAAATCCTTGCGAAAATTCAAAAAATCTGTGTATGTTGCAACAAAACGAATCATTCTGTTGCAGACCTCTAGTAAAAGTGCCAAAAGCCTGAGTCCCACTTTTATTCACATTGATGAATCAAAGTAAAACTCAGGCTTTCATTTAGTTATTATTATTCAAAATCTACAGATTTACCTGTACGAGCAGACTCTCTTGCTGCCTCCATGAGACGAAGAACTCGACGTGTTTCAGGAATCTTTACAAGGAACTCTTCCTGTCCATCGAATGCCTTACGGTAATTCTCAAAGTAATCCTCATGAGTTGTATTTGCAATTGGAAGTGGCTCTGTAATAAGCTTTCCTTCTGGTGGTGGTCCAAATGAACGTGTAGGACCCGCTGCAGTCATAGTACGCTGACCGCCAACATTCTGAAGCAATCCATTTGTACGAACGATTGCCCCCTGTGGATCAAATCCATCAAGGTAAGCAGTTCCCTTATTTCCGCCCATAATCCAATGACGCTCAAACCACTTATTATCCATTTTATCTGTAAGGAAATATGTACCAAGCTCAACCTCAGCCATAATTCCATTATCAAACTTCATAAGAATCTTGAAGTAATCATCAACCTCAAAGTTGATTACGTTTCTAACATCAGCAAATACTGACTTAATCTTTGCGCCTGGCATCATCCAAAGCATCTGATCAAGAAGGTGAACACCCCAGTCAAAGAGCATTCCGCCACCCTCTGCAATATATACATGCCAATCATGCATATTTCCGTTGAAGCCGTACAAGCTACTCTTGATAGAATAAACATCACCAAGTGTCTCGCTATCGTACACATTCTTCATTGTACGGAAATCTTTATCAAATCTTCTCTGATGATGTACAGTAAAGTTAACACCGCACTCATCAACAACCTTTACCATGTCATCAAGCTCTTCCAAGTTCATAGCAACTGGCTTCTCGCAGATAATATCCTTTCCTGAGCGAGCTGCCTGAATAACAAGGTCATGATGCTGATTATTATTTGCAGCAATAAGTACTACATCAACATCAGGGTCGTTAAACATCTCCTCATTATTAGAATATCTCTTAATGCCTTCCTTAACATCCTCAAGCTGCTTAGGGTCAATATCAGAAATACCAACTACCTTGTAGCCATCAAGACGAGTAAGCATTGCTTCGTGCTCATGTCCCATAAAGCCATGGCCGATAATACCAATCTTAATTGTCTCCATCGTTTTTCTCCTTATTAAAAATTTTACACAAAAAAAGTCGATATCTTTTATCTACATAAAATATACCGACTTTCCTCACTTTATTCTCTTATAAACTTCTCAAAATTTTGTTTTTCATTGCAACCAAATATTTCGTCCCCAAAATCCACGCAATAGGATGACAAAAATATTGCAACTCCCACATAGTGGGGCCCTCCCGTCATTGCGGGAAAGCTAGCCCCATGCAAATTGCCTACGGCAATGGGGCTGCTGTGGCAGACGGGCAACTCCCACATAGTGGGGCCCTCCCGTCATTGCGGGAAAGCTAACCCCATGCAAATTGCCTACGGCAATGGGGTTGCTGTGGCAGACGGGCAACTCCCACATAGTGGGGCCCTCCCGTCTGCTTTTAGTACTCAGGGAAAATGTGGAGTACACAAAATTCCTGTGGTTCCATTTCGAAATCAAGGGTGAGTACGTCGCCCTTAGATTTTTGGCGGATACGGGATAGCTCTGGTACGCAGCGCTCTTGTAGGTACTTAATGTCGATGCGCTCGAGTTTGCTGTCGTTGTCGAACTTTGACCATTCATCAATGATTGAGCCATGTTCGCGGTTGACGCTTCGGCGCTTGATGTAGTAGCCTGCATTTTCACTTACGCCGGTGAGCTTTATGTTAAATCTGCGGTTGTCTTTGGTGTTAAAGTAAGCTTTGGCATCTTCTACAGAAGACTGGTTTTCTGCATCAATGAAATAGCCTGAGTTGTACCATACTGTGTTGAAGCATATTACCTGGTACTCGTCATCTGCAACCTTTGTAACCATGTAGTTTTCGCCACGAGCTATTACTTTGCTGCCAAGGTGGTTAAGCATTTTAAGTGCGTAGTAGATTGGCTTTCTGATGGTGTCCTTGGAAAGGATACCGCCACCTCCATTGATTACATTACGTGCTGCATAGGAGTTAACTTGCCAGTCTGATGCAAGCCAAAGTCCAAATATATCTAGGTCCTTTGCAAACATTACGATGTTGCGAAGTAGTATACAGCCTCTAAAGCAACTGTCGTTGAGGTAGTTTTGATTTGAGCATGTAAGGTTCCATTCTGATACAACTAAGTGGTTTCGTGGAATGCCTACTTTGTCTAGCATGTTGTAAATGCGCTCTAATTCGTGTCCTTCGAAGTCTTTGTCCTGGGAACGTACAAAATTGGCTTTGCCGCCATCAATGTCTGTAATCGCCTTTGGAATGTATGGGAATACAATGGCAGAGACAAAGTCTGGCTTGTATTCTGCAGAATATAAGCTCTTAAGAATTTGCTCGTAATCCTTTGGCTCCTGTATTCCGGCACCACCACAATATCCAAACTGGGCACCAGGAACTAATTCCTTTAGTGTTTTGGAAATATAAGAAAATACGTTAACAAATTCGTAGCCTCCTTCTAGGTAGAAGCTGTCATAATCATCATGGAAGCCTTCGAGACCTATCTCAAATCTCCATGTGGATAGTTCATTCTCACCGTAACGTCTGATAAGGTTTATAAAGAATTGCTTGTATAGGTTTTCCCATACACGCTGATCCTTGTAATTAATTCGAATGTCCTCAAACCATGCAGATTCTTCTGGGTTTGTAACATTTGCATAAGGTCTGTTTGTAAAATCAAGCCATGGCTTTATACGATTTTCTACAAGGAAATCTAATGCCTGGAATATCATATCAAAGTTGTAATCTCCAACAGTTTTTCCATCGGAAACCATTGTCTTTGTGTTGAATACCATCCAGATTCTGGCATAGGTAAATCCAATTTCCTTTGCTAGATATTGAATATGGTACTGTGTGTTAGCACGAAGAATATCATGGATAAAGCCAACATTAACCAGCTTATTCCAGCAAGGTTTAAGCTCCTCAGTGTTTCTAACATCTACAACTGCTTCTACAGCAGCATCTGCAGACTTAATCTCCTCGTTATGTCTATATTCTTCTTCGATTTTCTGCTTGATTTCTTCATCGACTACAACATCTTTTTTAACTGAGCCCTTCATTTTCTGACGATACTCAGTTGGTGCCATGTTATAGATTTCACGGAATACCTTTGTAAATGCACTGGCATTTGAGAAACCACAATCCATGGCAATCTTTGTCATATTTTTCTCTGTATAAAGAAGCTCATCTATTGCATATCTAGTACGAACCTGGTTAACATACTCTGCAAAATATGTGCCTGTTTGTTTCTTGAAAAGTCGTGACAAGGTAGAAGTAGATGTGTACATCTGCTTTGCCAAGTCAGACAAGCTAATTCCGTCCTGATAATTTGTGTGAACATAGTGGATGATAATCTGAAGCTTTTCGTCAGCATCATAATTCTCGGAAATCTCGGCATTGGTATCATCAATCATGTGGTGCTCAATCAACTCATCCAAAAGCTTGTAAAGCATACTATACATCAAGCTTTCAGTCTTCTTAAGAGATGTAACATGCTGATATACAATATCTCTGCACAATGAAACAATTTCTAAATATGACTTTGTTTTGTCCACTGAGCTGTTGCATAGGAAAAAGCTGTTAGGCTTTTTAAGTATGTGAACAAGAATCTGATAATCATACATGATAGAACAAACAATGCTCTTTTCAACTGTCTCAATGCTATGCTGAATACTTGAGTTAATAACTAAAACGTCATCTCGCTCTAGTGTGAATACAGAGTCTTTAATTTTTACATTAATAACTCCTTCAACAACATATAATAACTCAACATCAGTATGAAGATGCTGCGCCTCAGACATGTCCCTATATATATTTACTTTGAATTGGTTGAAGCTATTCATTTAATCTCCTTGTATAACTGAACTTTCCCCTATCCCCACTTACTCAAAATTCTAAACCATTATACAACAACAAATAAGGAGAAGCAAAAATTGCTTCTCCTTATAAACATATATTATCGAGTTAAGATATTGTCCAATTTAGAAATCTTCATTTGTTACAGATGTTACTGTACCGGTCTCAAGGTACTCATCTACTGTATCCGCATATACGAACATTGTACCAGCCTTCTGGATATGACCTGCCTCTAATGAACCATCAAGGAGACCATCGCATACGTAAAGCATTTCTGAAGCTGTATCATGAACAGAGCCTGTAAGTACCATACCACGAAGTGGGCACTCATCATTGATAGAAGACTTGATAAGCTCTGCCATTGCGTTATCACCATTGATTGCAAAGATAGCCATATCTGAGTAATCCTGAACTGGTGAGCTAAGACCTGTTAAATAGTTGTTAGCACCTGTTGCAAGGTTTGAGTGAGCTGTAAGGATAACCTTTGTAGAGTCATCTGTTGCATAAAGGTTTTCTACTGCTGACATACCATCATCAACTGTCTCATCCTGGCACTCGATTTCCTTAACAAACTTAGCCTTTGTAGAGAACTCCTCAATCTTGTCAAGCTCGTCAGCCTGGATAACACCTGTATCAGCTGTGCGGCAAGAAAGAACTACTACAGGAACTGAGTGATCCTCTGCATCTGCATATGTCTCATCAATCCACTTGGCTGCAAGCTTACAAGCACAATCTGCAAGCTCTGCATCATCAGAAACCATAAGTGCATCGTACTCTGTTGTTGGAGCAACGAAAGCTACAAACTTAATACCCTTTTCCTGACACTCAGCAACAATACCATCCATTGACTCTGGTGCAACTGACCAGCAGAAAAGTACATCTACTCCCATAGCGATAAAGTTTTCGCATGCTTCAATCTGTGTTGTAGGATTGAACTCACCATCTGCATACTGAGCCTCATATCCTGCTTCCTCGAATACTGTTACGAACTCATCAGCAAGCATCTGGAAGAAATCTCCACCGAGACCAAATGTTACAAATCCAACCTTTTTGCCTTCGCCTGGCTTACCCTCTGTAGTTGTTGCAGCTCCATCATCTGAGCTAGCATTTTCTGAGCTTCCTGCACTGCTACCGCAGCCTACAAATAAAGAGGCTACAAGAGCAACTGCTGTTACTAATGATAATAGTTTCTTTTTCATTTTTTACCCTCCAATGAAAATTAATTTTATCTATGCCTTTTGCTCTCTATTGCTAAGGTAAAGTGAGAACAGCATGATTAATCCCTTTGCAATGTACTGTGGATAAGTACCAAGATTAATAAGCTGCATACCATTAGCGAGAACGCCAAGAACATATACTGCTACAATCGCCTTCCAAAGTGTACCTTCTCCACCCTTAAGGGCTACACCTGAAAGAACGCAGGCTGTGATGCCTGTAAATTCAATACCAACACCTGTACTTGAATCTGCTGAACCTGAACGTGAAGCAAGAAGCACAGCTGAAACACCAACTAAAATACCAGCAACTGTAAATGCTAATACTTTTATTTTTGCAACATTAAGACCTGCAAGTCTTGCAGCCTCTGGGTTGTCGCCTGCCGCATAAACATCTCTACCGATTGATGTCTTTGTGAGAACGAATATTGCTATTGCTACAAGAACAATCATGATAATGATGTTAAGTGGAACAGGACCAATTTTTCCCTGACCAATAAACATAAACTCTCTTGGAAGATTGTGGAATGTCTTTGATCCAGAAATCAAATATGAAATACCCTGGAAAATAGCCATTGTTCCAAGAGTTACAATCATGGCATTACTCTTAAGAACTAAAGTCATAATTCCGTTAAAGCTTCCAAGAACTGAACAAACAATTATTGCAAGAATTACTGCAACTGGAACAGATACTGTACCTTCTGCAAGAAGCTTTGTACAAAGTACTGCTGCAACTGACATTTGATAACCAATTGAAAGGTCGCAGCCACCGCTGACCATAATGATAAATACCGCTGTCGAGCATACTGCAACGTGAACGTTTTGAACTAAAATATTTGTAATATTAAGTGGTGTCAAAAATGCAGGCGACATCACACTAAAAAATACAACTAAAACTAAAAGCAATATAACCATTGACCAATCAGCAATGATTTGGCCAACCGATTTTTTATTTTTCATTTTTATTTCCCCTCCTATAGACCAGATGCTTTCTTTAATATTGTTTCCTGATCAAATTCCGATTTGGAAATTTCACCAGCAACCTTGCCCTCGTGAATAACAATTATTCGCTCAGACATTCCTAAAAGCTCCTCCATATCAGAGGAAACCATTATGATACTCTTACCAATTTCTGTAAGCTCATTCATAAGAGTATATATTTCATGTCTTGCACCAACATCAATTCCCCTTGTTGGCTCATCAAAAATCAATATGTCTGGATTAGCCGCAAGAACCTTTGCGATAACTACCTTTTGCTGATTACCACCAGACAATCCACCCACCTTTTGTCTAAGGTTAGGTGCCTTAATTCGCATTTTTTCCTTATAGCTCTCTGCCACCTCAACTTCCTTTGAGTTGTTCATGACATATTTTCTACTAAGAGTTTTTAAATTTGAAATAGAAATGTTCCAAATGATTGACTTGTCAAGGAAGCAGCCCTGATATTTTCTATCCTCAGGAATAAGACCTATTCCCTCATGCATTGCTTCCTTTGGAGAATGTGGATCAATCTCCACTCCATACTTTTTAATTGTTCCTGAGGTCTTAGGCACTGCACCATAGATCATCTGCATAATTTCTGTACGGCCTGCACCAACAAGACCTGCAAATCCAAGGATTTCTCCGCGATGGAGATTAAAGCTGATATCCTCCACCCCATTTCCTGTTAGGTGCTCAACCTCTAAGATTACCTCATCAGTAGCTGGCTTCTTTTGTGGATATGTCTCAGACAATTCACGACCAACCATGTGCTTAATAAGATCATCCTTGGATGTCTCGTCAATATTGACTGTGGTTACGTACTGACCGTCTCGAAGAACTGAAACTCTGTCGCAGATTTCAAATAGCTCTTCCAAACGATGTGAAATGTAAATGATTGTAACCCCATCATTTTTAAGCTGCTTAACAAGCTTGTAGAGATTCTGCTGCTCCGCAACAGTAATAGAAGCAGTTGGCTCATCCATAATGATAAGCTTTGCGTTTTTGGCAATAGCCTTTGCCAACTCTACAATCTGACGATTTGCCATGGATAAATCTCTAATAAGGGTATTAGGATCAATGTTGCTGTTGAATTTTGCAAGAAGTTCTTTTGTCTTGTTATATCTTGTTTTATCATCAACAATCAGACCATCCCTTGCTCCGGCAAAAATGTTATCCGCTACTGTTCTAGCCTCTAACTGAATCATTTCCTGGTAAACAACCGCAATACCCAAATCAATTGCCTGAGATGGTTCCAAATGCGAATACTCTTTACCTTCCATTACCACTGTTCCTGAAGTAGGCTTGATAGCACCAGAAATAGTTTTGATAAAGGTTGATTTACCCGCTCCATTTTCTCCAACTAAAGCGTGCACTTCTCCCTTTTCAAAAGAAATTGACACATTATCAAGAGCCTTAACACCAGGATAATCTTTGGTAATATTTTTAAGCGCTAATATTTCCGTAAAAAATCCCCCCATTTCCTATTCTGTTTTGTTCTTTGCTGGAAATATATCCAGCATTTTTTGTTATAATTGCCTTTATTTTGATTCTAAATGAGTTTATTTTTGTCCACTTTGATAAAAATGATGTTTTCTTTGTTTTTTTTGCATGGTTTTCTTGAGGCAAAAAAACATGCAACAAATCACCCATATTTGTTGCATGTAATCCAAATTAAAAATATTATGCTAAAATGATGTTAACAATAAATTTTTCTAGGAGGTTATCATGATTTCATTACTAGTTTCATTTATCATCTTATTAATTGGTTATTCTACCTATGGAAAATTAATTGAGAGAATTTTTTCTCCCGACGATAGGCCAACCCCAGCCACCACTCTTAACGATGGTGTTGACTATGTGCCTTTAAAAACTGGCAAAGCATTTTTAGTACAGCTTTTAAACATTGCAGGCACTGGTCCAATTTTTGGTGCCCTAATGGGAGCTTGCTTCGGACCAATCGTTTTTCTATGGATAATATTCGGTTCCATACTTGGTGGTGCCGTCCACGATTACATGGTGGGAATGATTTCTGAGAGAAATGAGGGAAAATCAATTGCAGAGCTTTCAGGAATATATCTTGGCAAGACAGCAAAGTGGGGAATGAGAGTTTTCTCCGTTGTTCTTTTGCTTTTGACTGGTACAGTATTTGTAACAAGCCCTGCTGCATTAATTGCAAGACTTACTCCTGCAAGCCTAAACACAACTTTTTGGATTGTTATAATCCTTTGCTATTACATACTTGCAACACTGCTTCCAATCGATAAAATCATTGGAAAGCTATATCCGATTTTCGGCATCATATTGATTACAATGGCTGTTTGTATTCTTTTGGGCATATTCATTGGTGGTTATACTGTTCCAGAAATTAATTTTCAAAACATGCATCCTACAAACCTTCCTGTATGGCCTTACATGTTTATTACAGTTGCCTGTGGTGCTATTTCAGGCTTCCACGCTACTCAATCTCCAATGATTTCAAAATGCATTACATCTGAGAAGGAAGGTCGTAAGATTTTTTACGGTGCAATGCTAGCAGAATCAGTAATTGCTCTTGTATGGGCAGCTGGCGGTGTTGCTTTCTACGGTGCTACTGGAGCGCTAAACGATGCTATTACAAATATGGGACAGTCAGGAACCGTGTACGACATTTCTACTGGAATGCTTGGAACAATCGGCGGCATTCTAGCTATTGTAGGCGTTGTAGTTTGCCCTATTACTTCAGGTGATACAGCCTTCAGAAGTGCTCGACTCATCATCAGTGAAATAACAGGTCTCGAACAAAAGCCAATAAAAAATAGACTTATAATTACATTGCCATTGCTTGGTGCAGGTGCTATCCTCACACAATTAGATTTCAATGTATTATGGCGCTATTTTTCATGGAGCAATCAGACTCTTGCCATGATAAGCTTGTGGGTTGCTACAGCTTATCTACTAAAAACTCATAAGAATAAATTCGTAAGTCTTTTCACTGCGCTGCCTGCAACATTTATGTCAGCTGTTAGTATGACTTATATTCTTATGGCCCAAGAAGGCTTCAACCTTGGAAGCACCATTGCATATCCAATTGGAGTGGGCTTTGCGGTCTTATGCTTTGGATTTTATTTATTTAAATTAAAATAAAAAGAAGGAGTCCAACCAAATGGTTGAACTCCTTCTTTTTAAATTAATTTTCGATCCACTTTACTTAGCACAGGCTAACGCCTGTGTAGAATCGAAAATTAATCAATGATTAATTTTCGATCCACTTCTTCATAGCAGCCTGGTGTCTGCGAACCTGCTCGATTGAATCTACATCAAGATCCATTCTAAGGTGCTCGCCACCTTCGTACTCTGAGCTCAAGAATCCTGTGTAACCAGCCTTCTTGTAAGCTTCGATTACTTCTGGAATAGCTACTGCTGTCTCTGTGAGATCCTCATGTACATTGTAGAACTTAGCATGTGTATGGAAGATATAATCGATGTTATCAATAATATCCTGAGGATCTGACCATGAGTATGTGAATGATGTTCCTGCATACTCTAAGTCTGCTGGGCCACCGCCTGCAGCCTTAACAGCATCCATCATCTCTGCCATGCCGTTTGCCATACGGTATTCCATGTTAGCCTTACCAAGGTTAAGGTCATACTTAATCTTTGTGAAGCCCTTTGCTACGCGGTTTGCGTATGCGTCATCAACAATCTTGATGCACTCTTCCTTAGCGCCGTGACGACGAGCCTTGTCACGAACAACATCAGGAATGTTCTTACAGAAGATACCCATATCTGGAATAAATCCAAAGTGCTTTGTACCTGTTCTGTTAATCATCTCCATATATCCATCAGCCCAACCTGAGTTAAGTGAGAATGGTGCATGTACTTCAAGACCGATCTTTACGCCAACTTTCTCAGCGTACTCAAGGCTACCCTCGATTACATCCATAGGTGTAGATACAAGTGTACGGATTACTGGGAATCCAAGTAATGATGCAAGACGTAAGTCACGCTCCATCATCTTAATCTGCTCTTTTAATGTAAGAGTACGGTTGTCAAAAATGTGATTCTCCAAGAATGCGTCGTAGCATGATGGAGTAAGATTATATTTCTTCATCCACTCGAACCACTGATCTCTAAATGTCTGTGTTTCAATTGGAAGTGGGAACTGTCTAATCATCTGCTCAGCAAGAAGCTCAACACCTGTTGCACCTGTTGCTGCTGTTTCTCTTAAGCATCCCTCTAAGTCAAGCTTTCCAAGATAGAATTCGTCCTGATAGCTGTAGAGAGACACACTTCTTTTAATATCGCTCATTTTCTAATACCTCCCTACTAAAACTCAACCTCAATATTGCAAGGTGCCTCGATAACAAATGGCATGTATGATGGAGCAATCTTCTGGATAGCTTCAATGCTATGCTTACCCTTTGAAAGGCCGCCTTCTTTTAATACTGTAACTGTTGCATACTCGCCAAATTCCCATCTGTACTCTGGGTCAATAACTGTTCTGCACTCTTCAAGTGAAAATGTATCTCCATTTACTGTAAGTCTGATATCTTCTCTCTTGATATCCTCGCCATCAACCTTAAGAATAATGTCGCGTAAAATTGAAAGAGTAAATGAACGATAATACTGTGCCTTCCATGCAAATGAAAAGCCTACCACTTTACCATTCTCCTCAACATTCTTAAAGCTGGCTGGATCATATATTGGTCTTCCTGCCATTTTATTTCCTCCAAAATTTAGTCTTCGATGTATTCAGCAGCTTCCATACCTGCGATACGTCCTGTATTGACTGCGTATCCCATTGAGTTACCTGGAAGCAAGAACATGTATGAATCATCGTAGATGTTACATGAATCAGCACCTGCTGCGTAAAGACCTGGGATAGGCATGAAGTCCTTATCGCAAACCTCGCAGTTTTCGTTGATTCTGATACCACCTACTGTACCGTATCCGCCTGGATGGAATGTTCCACAGTAGAATGGTCCCTTCTTTAACTTGCGGAGATATCTGTAGTTCTTGAAGAACTCTTCATCTCTGCCTTCACAGTAATCATTGTAATCATCAACTGTCTCTTCGAGAACCTCAGGGTCAACACCAATCATCTCAGCAAGCTCTTCGATTGTGTCAGCCTTGAAGAAGTTCTTAGAACCCTTGTTAATGATTTCATCCATCTCATCATAGAATGCAGATACATCAGGATCTGGAGTAACAAGTGATGTTACATCTACGCCATTCTTTACATATGACTTAACGATTGTAGAGTCAACGATTGAGAATAACTTCTTATCCTTCTGATGATTTGCAACGTTTGAAAGATATGTTGTATTCTGCATGAACTCTTCGTTCATAACACGCTTACCAAATGCATTTACAAGAAGGTTTGGCTGTCTAAGCACGTTCTTTACGCAAGCGCCAGCTTCTTCGCCGCCACCTACATCGCAAGCAGACTCAATTCTAACTGGAAGGTGATCAGCACCTGCCTCCCAAGCCATCTTAAGACCATCGCCTACAAGACCTGGAATAGCGAAGTTAAATACGTCCTTGCCATACTCTACACCGATTTCTTCCTTGATGAACTCAGGGTTGCAACCAGCACCACCTGTTGCGATAACAGCTGCCTTACACTCGATTGTGAATTCCTCACCATCCTTGTTTACTGCAACAACACCGCAAACCTTGCCCTCTTCATCCTTAAGAATCTTCTTACCAGCTGTCTCAAGAAGAACCTTTACTCCAAGCTCCTGAGCCTTGTTAAGAAGTGCCTTATTCATATGACCTGCTGCACGAGGTCCAATCTTGTTACCTGTCTTTACGATATGCCATGTAGCTTCTGACTGTGGGAAGTACTTGAAAGCACCTTCAAATTCAACACCCATATCCTCAAGCCACTCGATTGTCTCTGCAGACTGCTCGAAATATCTCTTTACAAGTCTTGCATCAACATTGTAGTGTGTATAGTCCATGAACATGTTAAATGCCTTTTCAACAGTAACATCGATCATCTGCTCCTGCTGATACTTTGTACCAATTCCAAGAGGGCCCATACCCATATTTGCAGCACCACCTGTGATAGCTGCCTTTTCGATTACGATGACCTCAGCGCCGTCCATAGCTGCCTGAACAGCTGCAGACATACCAGAAGGACCACCGGCAATTACAACTAATTGTGTCTTTAAATTCTCCATTTTCTCTCCTTTAACTAAAACCTTAAAAGATTAACTGGTTCTTATTTTCTTGTATATAATGTACCATCACATATTTTTCACAACTGCTTTTCATTTATATTATTGTTATTGTTTATTGCATAAAACATTTTTTGAGAAAATCATTCTGCAATAAAAGACAAAGCGTCGTTGCATGTGTTGCAAAACCAGCTTAAGTTTTGCTATTTGAGAAATTGCCCATAGAACAAAAGAAAAGCTCCTGCCACCTTAGTAGCAGAAGCTCAATTTTACTTATTAAATATCTTTATTAATAATTTCTGGAACAAATCTCCTACAACACCTACATACCAAACGCCTGCAAGCATTGCTGCACCAATTTGAATTGGCATTGTTCCTAAATTGCTTGCATCCATTGGTCCCATAATAGTAAGTCCAATAGCCCATCCAGCAAGCCATGCTGGAACAAAAATGAACTTTTCTAAAACAGATCCAATAATAACTGCAAGACCGCCCATAACAAACAATGTAACGTAAACTGTAAGGTCTGGTCCTAATCCAAGAGATGCCATAACCTTTGTTGCAATAACAGCCCACACGTCTCCGCAAAGGAAGCCAAGGGATACTGGAATTGCAAGCTTAATATTGTTGCCAAGGGCTGCAAATAAGCCTGCACAAATAAGTGCCACTGCACCAACTGTAACTCCTACATGTGTAGATGCAACCGCCCAAATAGGTGGAAGAAAAGCTACAGTGAATGCTAATGTTAAAATATTTAGCCACTTTTCTTTCATTTGAATTCTCCTATAGTCGTTGACCTGTCGGTCTCCTGATGTAAAAAAGCCTGTGGCGTTTTTTACATCATGTTATCGTCGACCTGCCGGTCTCCTGATGTAAAAAAGCCTGCGGCTTTTTTTACATCATGTTACCATTTACCAACTTTTGTGCGCTTCTTTGGAAGCTTAGGAAGTTTAGCAGCTGTTTTGATGCATCCTTCATCACAAGCAGATACACATTTTCCACACTGTTCACAGAGATCCTGGTCAATCATGTGGATATAGCCATCTTTACCCTCGATTGCCTCCTCTGGACATGCATCGATACAGTCTCCACAACCGATACATTCATCTGGATCAATATAATATAATTCAGCCTGCTTGTAGCACTTGCCACATTTGCAAGTCTTTCTCTTAATGTGATCCTCAAACTCATCAGCAAAAAGTGCAATTGCAGATGTAAGAGGATTTGTCATATTCTGACCAAATGGGCAATAAGCACCAACACTAATAATTTCAGATACTTCTTTGATAAGGTCAATATCAGTAGCCTTAGCTCGGCCAGTAGTCATTTCTGTAACAATCTGCTTGAATTGTGATGTACCTTCACGGCAAAGGACACACTTTCCGCATGACATTTCATATGTCTTGTTCATAATCTGAACAAGTACATCAACCATGCATTCGCTCTGATCGTATACAGTAATTGAGCTAAACTTTTCTGTTGCCTCAATCTTTGTAGAAGCAGCATCGGCTGGAGCATAGAATGTTCCCTTTAAGCCGCCAAGTAAAACTGCTTTTGCGCCATCAACATTTGCAACTTCACCTACAGTTTGGCCTACAGAAACCTTTTTGATTTCTGTATTGCCACCCACGTTTACTGCCACAAACTTCTCATCGAAGCCATTTTTGATACCATAGGCTGCCTCAGGTGTAACAACTGAAACTGCCTTGTCCTCGAATACTGCCACATAGTCGTCCTGAATCATTGGACGTGGAATGTTGCCAGTTAAAACCTGCACAACCGAATATGGATTATTCAAGGTTGGTGAACATGCATTAGTATAGCGCACATCGCCCTTTAAATCATCAATTTTCTCACCTTCTGGAAGCAAATACATAATATCTGCATCAAGGTTTTTCGCATATTGTTCTACACCTCCAACTACCTCTGAAAGGCAATTCTTCAATAAATACATTGAGAGAGGTGCTTTATAATCGTCGCTTACGCAACTAACAACTAATAAATTTTTCATTATTGCTGACCTCCTTCCTCAGAAATGTAATCGCTCCAGAATTTCTGTGGAGAGATTTGTACACGAAGGTCACACTGTAAGCAACGGCTTGCTTCACAGCCAGCCTTGCTGCAATCAAATCCAAGATCCATAGGCTCAAAGTTACACTTTCTAGTGTCAGCATCAGTAACTGTTGGCTCAGTTCTATGTGTTGTTGTAAGCTCTGGATTCTTTCCAATGCATGGATTAGCAACCTGCTCTGGAGCAAGGTTCTCTTCAATGTTTCCATCGCCACCTAAAAAGATGTCAATCTCGCTAACAGCAGCTCTTGCCTCTGCAATTGCTGCAATAACTGAACGTGTACCTGTTACAGCATCACCTGCTGCGTAGATACCCTCAACAGATGTCTTATGACCATCAGTTGTTACGATACGGCCTCTGTTAAGCTCAAGTCCAAATTCTTCATTAATATCTGGGTGCTGACCAACAGCAAAAATAACTGTATCAGCTGGGAATGTAACTGTTGAATCAGGGATGCGTGTAAATTCAGGTCCCTTAGGGCCAAACTTAAGTCCCTCAATTCCTGTAACAGTAAGACCTGTTACCTTGCCATTTTCTGACTCAATTGCATCGAATGTACGAGAATTCTCAACAACGATTCCATCCTCTTTTGCCCATGTAACTTCTTCTTCAGAAGCTGTCATCTTGTCAGGAGCCTCAAGACATGTCATTACAACATTTTTAGCACCAAGACGAAGAGCTGACTCAGCACAGTCGATAGCAACGTTACCACCACCAAGAACTACTACGTTCTCGCCCACTGGAAGTGGCTCACCAAGGTTGATTGCACGAAGGAAATCAGCGTTAAGATATACACCTGGTAAATCATTTCCTTCAAGTGGAAGTCTGTTACCAGCATGTGTACCAACAGATACGAATACTGCATCAAACCCTTGCGCCTTAAGCTCAGCTGCTGATTTAACATCCTGACCGCACTTAATCTCTACGCCGATTGACTCAATTTCAGCGATTTCTCTATCAAGAACTTCACGAGGTAGTCTATATGAAGGAATACCATATCTCATCTGGCCGCCAGCCTTTGGAAGCTTCTCAAAAATAGTAACTTCATGGCCAAGCTTCTTGAGATAATAGCCAGCTGTAAGACCTGCAGGACCTGCACCGATAATAGCAACCTTCTTGCCCGTAGCATCCTTCTGGAATGAAAGTGCCTTCCAGCTACCATCATCCTGGCTAGCTGCAAATCTCTTAAGGTTTCTGATTGAAAGTGGTCCATCAAGGTGATTTCTCTTGCACTGAAGCTCGCAAGAGTGAACACAGATGTAACCCAATGACTCTGGAATAGGAGCCTTTTCACGAACTGTAGCAGCTGCTGCTGGATAGTTGCCCTCTTTGATAAATCTAATGTACTTAGGAACATTAATGTGGGCTGGGCAGCCTTCGGTACATGGTACTAATCTTTGCTCACGGCTAAGGCTTGGATCATCCTTGAATACACCAACCTTATCTCTGATTGAACCTGTAGGACAAACCTCAACACAAGCACCACAGAACTGGCAGCCTGCATCAGCAAGATCCTTGCCGTTGATAACAACCTTCATTCTGCCATCAACCTTTTCGAATTTAAGAGCACCTACGCCACGCATCTCTGAGCATGCACGTACGCAACGTCCACAAAGGATGCAACGATACATTTCATGAAGCATAAGTGGATTCTCTTCATTTTCAATAAGAGGTAATTTCTGCTGACGGAATTCACGACCAGCATCACCAACGTACTGAGAAATAGAAGCAAGTTGGCACTTACCATATTTAGGACATCCAACACACTCATCTGGATGAGTTCTAAACATAAGCTCAACCGAAAGCTTACGAACCTTTTCTACTGTTTCTTCTTTAGTGTTAATAACCATGCCCTCTTTAACCTTTGTTGAGCATGATGTGATAACACCGTCTACACCTTCCTGCTTTACAACACAAAGACGACATCCTCCATTTGGATGTAAATCATCATGATGACAAAGATGTGGGATGTAAATACCATTATCAAGAGCTGCCTCAAGGACAGTTTTTGACTCGTCAGCCACAATAGCTTTGCCGTCGATAGTCAAATTAACATTTGCCATAATCCTAGACTCCTTTATAAATAGCTTTAGAAAATAAAAACCTAAATTTTCAATTATCTAATTAACAGCTATTATTTTATGTAATAGTTGGGAAAGACTCTTTCTATTAATTTTATTTTTTCTTTAAAAAGATTGCATAGATATGATTAGTTAAAAAGAACCCTGCAACAGATTACTTAAATCTATTGCAGGGCTTTTAAGTAGAGATAACTAAAATTTAGTAGTCTCTTCTAGATTTGAAAAGGCCAATAATGCCTTTAATTACGCCTCTAATTAGGGCAAAAATCAAGAACATTAACAGGAATCCCCATACGCCAAAAACGATATCCTCGAAGTCCATGACACCTGTTTTGGTAACCTTTTGTCCTATTTCAATTGCAAAGGTTGTAAGAATTACAAGTGTAAATACATATATCCATGTTATTGCAAGAACGTGGTCATGCTTTGCCAAAATCGTAAAAAGTGGATGGATTAACAAAACAAGTGCCATGCCAAATACACCAATTATTAAAAAGTGTAATTCCTTATCAGTAAAGTTGGCCTCATAGGAATCGTTAAGGCTCAAAAAATAAGTATGTAATTCTGTAATAATATCAATAATACCGTATAAAAATGTATTCATAAAATTGCTCTCCTATGTTAAAATCAACCCTATAGAACTATTTTCGAATGGGAGGATTATATTTATGGGTAATGTAATTGTAGCTCAATCAGGCGGCCCTACTGTTGCTATTAATGCCAGTCTCGCCGGAGTTATTGAAGGAACCATCGGTTCTAACTATGACAAAATATACGGTTCAATAAACGGTATTCTCGGTATTCGAGATGATAATATCATTGACCTTTCTTCTATCGTAGCTAACGATCCACATTTCTTGAAACGTCTTAAAACAACTCCAGCCATGTACTTAGGTTCATGCCGCTTCAAACTCCCTAGTATCGACTCAGAGGATCCTATATATAATACATTATTTGATCAATTTAAAAAATACCAAATCGAAGCATTCTTCTACATTGGCGGAAACGATTCTATGGATACAGTGGACAAACTTTCAGCTTATGCTAGCAAAATTGGTTCAAAAATCAGATTTGTTGGCGTTCCAAAAACTGTAGACAACGACCTTTGTGTAACAGACCACACACCTGGTTTTGGTTCTGCAGCTAAATACATTGCAACCTCAACAATGGAAGTAATCTTCGATGCTCAAATATACGATAACCCTAGCGTTACAATCATTGAGGTTATGGGTAGAGATGCTGGTTGGTTAACAGCTGCCACATCCCTTGCCAAAACAGATTGTTGCGACGGTCCTGACCTTATTTATCTTCCAGAAGTTCCATTTGATAAAGCTAAATTTATCGAAGACCTAAAGCGTCTATTAAAAGAAAAAACAAACGTAGTTGTTGCTGTTTCAGAAGGCATTAGAGATGCAAATGGCGAATACATTTCAGCTTCTACAGGTACTCTCGATAACTTTGGACATGCTCAGCTTTCTGGTGCAGGCAAAACTCTTGAATACCTTGTAAAGGATGCTCTGGGCGTAAAGGTACGTTCTATCGAAGTAAACGTACTCCAGCGTGCCGCAGCTCATATGTCCAGCCTTACTGACATCAACGAATCCGAAGCTATCGGAAAAAAGGCCGTTAACATTGCCGAAGAAGGTGTCACAGGCGCCATGGTTACTATGGAGCGTATCAGCAATGCACCATACGAAATCAAATTCGACTACGCAAAGATTCACGACATTGCCAACGAAGCTAAGGAAGTCCCAATGTCATGGATTAATTCTTCCCACAATGGAGTTACCTCCGATATGGTAAACTACCTACAGCCTCTCGTTATCGGACTCCCAGACGTTGAATACAAAAACGGATTACCAGTATATGTAAGTAGATAACGATAATAATTAAGCCACCCTGTTACGGTGACAAGCCTGAAATATTGCTTTGCTCGGCTAACATGCCTCGCTAAGCAACACTCAGAGCTTGTCTCCTACAGAGTGGCTTTTATTCCATTTTAGAATCCAACATTGTCAAGTAGCGATTTTCACCCTCCATGTATGTGGCGAAGGTTCCAATGATTGTGATGTCGTCACCTACCTGAGGGTAGTCGTCCTCAGTGTATTGGTCGGCGTCTAGTACGAATTCAAGGCCCTGAGAGCAACATTGGGTGGCATCCTGTACGATGCAGGCGTAGTATTTTTGACCTGATTCCGGGTCTTCGTACATGTTGCAAATACCTTCCATTTTTATGGTTTTTCCAATGTAGTCATCGGGAGTCATTATCATGTTGTAGACTTCGGAGTATACGAAGGTGGCTGACATTGCTGTAAGGTCAATGTCTACGCTATCATCTGGTACAATTATCTCATCAGAAGTGTTTGTCTCTTCTTCCTGAGGTTCGCCTTCCTCTGTGGATTCTATTGGCTTAACCTGAGGTGTTGTTGTGGCTGTCTCAGTGGCGTCCGATGAATCTTCATTTTTTCCACAAGCAGTAATACCAAAAGTCAAAGTTATGCACATCAATATAGTAATTATTCTTTTCATGTACTATTATCCTTTTATTTTACCTACGATCAAACAACCGATATAAAGAATTACGTCTGCGGTAACGATTGTGGAACCAACTGGTGTTCCTACAAGTATTGAAACTATGATTCCAAAGAATGCACATATTACAGATGCTACTGCAGAAAAAACTGTAACTGCTCTAAAGCTTTTAAACACACTCATTGCAGACAATGCAGGAAAGATTACAAGGGCTGAAATCAGCAAGGAGCCTACTAGGTTCATTGCAATTACAATGATAATAGCTATAACTGTTGCAATTAAAAGGTTGTATAGTTTAACCTTTGTTCCAACTGCATTGGCAAAATCCTCATCAAATGTCACCGCAAAAATGCGATTATAGAACAGCACAAATATTACAAGTACTACAATTGCAAGTATTCCACAAACCCAAACCTCAGTATTTGTCAAAGTCAAAATCGATGTGGAACCAAAAAGTGTGGTACATACATCTCCCGATACATTTGAGGATGTTGGGAATAGATTCATTATCATGTAACCAAAAGCTAGAGCTCCAACTGATATCATAGCAATTGCTGCATCACCCTTGACCTTGGCATTTTTTCCTTTACTAAGAAGCAATATTGCAGCCAGTATGGTTAAAGGCAAAACTATAAGCATGCTATTGGTAAGATTTAAAACTGTAGCAATTGATAATGCACCGAAGGCAACATGTGACAATCCATCTCCTATATATGAGTATCGCTTCAATACAAGAGTGACTCCAAGGAGTGAGGAGCATAGGGCAATCAACACTCCTACTATTAGAGCGTATCTTACAAATGGAAAAGTGAGGTAAAGCATTAATGTGTCTAGCATGACTGCACCTCCTTTTTCTCTTCAACTGCTAACGTATTTACGTTAAAAATCTTAGTTGCGTAATTTGTAATATTATCAATATCGTGACTAATCATAATAATGGTGAGTCCGTCATCGTTTAGCTGTTTGATTAGTTCATACATCTCTGCAGTTACCTGAGGATCCAGACCTGCCACAGGCTCATCTAGTAGGAGCACTCTTTTCGTTGCACAAAGAGCTCTAGCTAATAAAACTCTCTGTTGTTGACCTCCTGATAACTCTCTATAGCATCTATTTTTCAATTGAGCTATTCCCATTCGTTTAATATTTTGAAGAGCCAGCTCCTTCTGTTCCTTACTATAGAAGAACTTTTTGCCCAATCCATTCTGACAGCCGGAAAGAACTATTTCAAAAACAGATGCTGGGAAATCTCTCTGTACATCTGATTGTTGTGGCAAATATCCGATTTCATTTTTCAAAAGTCCCTCACTAAAATTAAATTCGCCTGAAATCGGTGTCTGAAGTCCTAAGATGGTCTTCATAAGTGTAGTTTTTCCAGACCCATTCTCCCCAACAATACAAAAGTAATCTCCTGCATTGATTTCAAAATTGATTCCATTTAATACTGAGCTGCCTTCATAGCCTACGCTCAGTTCCTTGGCTGTTAAAATTGCCATAGTAACTCCTTTATTGTAATGCTTCTTTTAGAACTGAAAGATTGTTTTCCATGATGCCTAAATATGTAGCGCCTGCCTCAACATCTGCACTTGTAGTAGACTGCATAGAATCCAATGTTAATATTTTTGCATCCTTTGAATTCGTATTTACGATAATAGTTTCAGCAATCTTCTGGTCTGAATTTTCAATAGTTAAAACACTGTTAAGCCCTAACTCATCAACCTTTCCTGCAAGGAATGTGATAGTTTCAAAACTAGCCTCACTCTCTGCAGAGCAGCCTACAAAAGCTGCATAATAATCAAGGCCATAATCATCTGTTAAATATCTAAATGGGAATCTATCTCCAAATAATATCGTATTTACGTTAGCAGCATCAACGGCATCCTGGTACTGTGCATCTAAAGCTGCAAGCTCCTCATTGTACTTTGCTGCATTTTCTGCATATACACTTGCATTTTCAGCATCAACAGTTCCTAGTGCATCTGAAATTGCTGTAACTAAAGTCTGAGTATTTTTCAAAGAAAGCCATACATGCTCGTCATACTCAACTTCCTCTTCACCGCCTTCGGCTTCTTCCTCAGCTTCCATGCCCTCAACGACTTCTTCTTCCTTGACGCTATCGCCTAGTACATCTAAAAGGTCAACAACAACCATATCCTTGTTTGTAGCTTCCTTTAATGCATCATCAACCCACTCGTCAGATTCTCCACCTACATAGATAAATACATCACAAGTGGAAATCTTCATGATATCCTCAGCATTAGGTTGATAACTATGCAAATCCACGCCATTATCCAAAAGCATTGTGATATCCACATTTGCAGAATCTCCTACAATCTGACGAACCCAATCGTACTCAGGGAAAATAGTTGTCACTACAGAAATACCATCTGTATTTGCAGCTGCTATTCCTGCATTATTTGCATTTCCACAGCCTACAAAAATAGAAGCTCCAAGAACAAAAGCGCACATCAAAGACATCACTCTACGATTCTTTGTAAATAATCTTCTAGTAAAAATCTTCGCTATTAAATTTTTCATTTTCATTATCCTTTCGTGTATCCATTGTAAGCCTTTGTTTGATTTAAAACAAAAGCTTGCACAACAATAATGCCTATGAGTAAATGCAGGCACACTCAAGAATCTAATCTAACCTTTTGGGAAACCAGTGTAGTCTGAACAGACTGATAATCAAAATTAGCAATCTCTACAGCTATAAAAGAAAATGCAATAACTGCAGCAACTACCAATATAAGACCTGTGCTAAGTGTTTTGATATTGTTCTCGCACTGGATGATAACTGAGCATACAGGACAGTGGTCACTATCATCGCAATGATGATTAATATGCTCTGAAATATACTCATTAGAAAACTGCACAAGAATAACAGTAGCTAAAATAGCTACTAGAGCAAATATTCTTTTTAAAATATTATTCTTGCTCATTATTACTCTCCAATTAGTGCAAACTAACTATCAACAATACTGAGGGTATAATACGCATTTCGTTAAGTTTTGTCAATGTCAAACAAAAAAGAGAGCAACATTTGTTGCCCTCTAAATTACACTATTCGATTAATAAAACTTTTAAATCTGCGACAATACATTTACGCAATCATCACAAATCAAATCGCCATGCTCTAATAAAAATGCTCCATCGAAGCTCTCAGTAAACATCTGGCTTGCAAACTCTGCAATAACCAAAATAACTGCTGAAATCTGGCGACGTGTAAGCTCAAAATTAAGCTTAACGTAGTAATCATCACCATATCTGTAGAGAGAACTCTTGATTCCATCATACTTTGGAATATGTTTACATAACTCTATAGATGCATCTAAATCTGGAAGGATTGCCCACAGAGGAGTATCTAAATACTGATCTGTAACCTCATCCTTGTCATCTCTTAAAACTGTAGCATTCTGTACAGGTACATCAGCTGTGCTTGCTGAAATTGCTGGTGGTGTATTTTTCGTAGTAGAAAGTGTCTCCTGTAAACCTGTTAAATGCTTTTTTAATTCTTCTATAGCAGTTGCCAGTCCTGAACTTGAATCTGGGGATATAAGTAATGCAACATCGCCCTGTGGCATAACTGTCATCTGTACACTATAAGCCTTTGCGTGAGTTTCTATACCAAGTGTTTCACATGCTTCTGCTAAAATATCCCTGATAAAGCTTTGGGTTTTTTCCTGGTCACTGACGAAATCTCCGAGCTCCATACCGTTCTGTTCCATTTCTTCTTTGGTGATAACACAACGGATTTTGTCCTCACCTATCTTCTTGAACTTCATCAGCTCCCCTCCTTTCACATAGTGTGTCGACGTAAATAAAGTTTAGCAAATCGATGTAAAAGTGTCACGGAAATTTCTGAGTATTTTATCTGACTTTTCTGTGAACTATGGGATAAGTGTCGTACAATTCCTATTTTACCTTACAATACCAACCAAATCATTAACATCGTCAATATTCTTGCGTAACATATAATCCTTCAATCCTGAAAGGATGTCAAGGGTAGCTGTAGGGTTGTAGAAATTAGCTGTTCCTACTGATACGGCTGTGGCTCCTGCCAACATCATTTCCACTGCATCCTGCCATGTTGAAATGCCACCCATTCCTATTATTGGAATGCTTACTGCATTTGAACATTCATAAACCATTCTAACTGCAATTGGATGAACTGCTGGGCCTGACATGCCACCGGTTTTATTGGCTAGAACAAAGCTCTGACGCTCCACATCGATTTTCATTCCTGTAAGAGTATTTATGAGTGAAATGGCATCTGCTCCACCTGCCTCTGCAGCCTTTGCCATGACCTTGATGTCAGTAACATTAGGTGAAAGCTTCATCACTATAGGCTGTTTAGCATGAGACTTAACTAAACGTGTTATTTCTTCTACCGCTTTTGGATCTTGTCCGAAGGCAATTCCTCCCTCCTTAACATTAGGGCAGGAAATGTTGATTTCTAACATATCCACGCGTTTTTCCGAAGACAATATATCTACCACTTCAATATATTCTTCGGCTGAATGGCCACAAACATTAACCACAACTTTTGCATCTTTGAATTGTTCTAGGAATTTTAAATCTCTTTTGCAAAATACTTCAACTCCAGGGTTCTGAAGTCCTATAGCGTTAAGCATTCCTGAGCTTACTTCTGCGATTCTAGGAGTTGGATTGCCTGGCCAAGGTACATTTGCTACACCCTTTGTTACCACAGCACCAAGCTTATTTAAATCAACAAATTCTGAGTACTCCATTCCCGAACCGAAGGTTCCTGAAGCCTCCATAATTGGATTCTGAAATTCTACACCTGCAATTGTAACTTTTGTATTCATTAGAGCACTACCTCCGTCGAAAGAAATACTGGACCATCTTTGCAAACTCGCTTGTTGTTTACATGGCTGTGGTCATCCTTTTCTGTTGACTGACAAACGCAGCCTAAGCAAGCTCCCACTCCGCAGGCCATTCTCTCTTCCATAGAAACGTAGCATTTAATTCCATGCTCTTTAGCATATTCTGCCACACCACGAAGCATTGGCTTTGGTCCACAAGCGTAGATTACATCAGCATTTAGTTCATTTTCTTTCATAGCATCTACAACTGTTCCGTGAACTCCCACAGAGCCGTCGTCTGTTGCAATAATTAGTTCTGATGCCACATCAGTAAATTCTTCTGTAAGGAACATATCATCATTTCTATATCCCATAACAGCAGTCACTGTACCTGGCAATTGTTTTGCAAGCTCGAGCATTGGTGGCACACCGATTCCACCGCCAATAACTATAGCCTTGTCTCCCTCAAGTGGAAATCCATTTCCAAGAGGGCCCATAATTTCTATTTCATCGCCAGCAGTTAGTTTTGAAAACTCTGTAGTGCCTTCTCCTACAACTCTATAAACTACTCTAAGAGTACCTGCATTTTTATCGATTTCACAGATGCTTATAGGGCGTGGAAGAAGCTTACTTCCATTATTAGAAAATATACTTATGAACTGACCTGGGATAGCATACTCAGCAGCCTTTGTAGAAAGCACCATACTGTATACTCCCTCTGCCAAATTATGCTGATCTATGACCTTAGCTTTTTCTTTTACTTTCATGCTTTATTAAACTCCTAATATTTGTTTTGCCAATTGCAGTTTGATAGTGGTAATTAAGAAAGTGCTCCACGGATATCTGCTAACATATCTTCTACTGCTGCACGGCTTGCTTCTGCGAAGTTAGCCTCACCATATTTTGCATATTTTTCCTGCTGGTAAGCTGCAATAATTCCACGGCTAGAGTTTACGATTGCACCAAGTCCATCTTCATTAAAGAAGTTTACAAGGTCTGCACCTTTGCCACCTTGTGCGCCGTAACCAGGCACCAAAATATATGTATGTGGCATAAGCTTACGAAGCTTTGCCCCCATCTCTGGATATGTTGCACCAACAACTGCGCCAACATTTGAGTAGTTGCCTTCTAAAGTATCAGCGCCCCACTCTTCAATTTTTTCTGCCATATGCTCGTAAAGAGGTCTACCATCAATAAGTCTGTCCTGGAATTCTCCAGACGATGGATTTGAAGTCTTGCAAAGTACGAAAATTCCCTTGTCCTCTTCCTTACATACATCAACAAATGGCTTTACTCCATCTGATCCAAGGTAAGGATTTACTGTAGCCATATCCGCATCAAAGCCCTGATACTTATATTCTCCAACCTGAACTGAGCCAAGGTGTCCTAAAGCATATGCTGTTGATGTTGAACCGATATCACCTCTTTTAATATCAGCGATAACAACAAGACCAAGCTCCTTTGCATAATCAACTGTCTTTTTATAAGCAATCATGCCAGGTATGCCATAGCTTTCGTACATGGCAATCTGTGGCTTTACTGCTGGGATTAAATCTGCGCAGGCATCCATAATCTGTCTGTTGTAATCAAACATAGCCTCACCCACAGCCTCAAGTGTCTGGCCACATTCTGCAGTCCACTTGTCCACAAGCCCCTTAGGCATAAGCTTCATAGTAGGATCAAGGCCCACTACAATCGGTGCATTTTTCTCCTGAATCTGACTAATTAATTTCTGAATCATATTTCCTCCCTAGGCCGCTTGTTACGTTCTCAATCCTTGGCATTACTCCGCTCGACTGGAATGTCTCGCGAGAGTAACCCCAAGAGATTGATAACTACAAGCTCATCTAATCATCTAATCATCTAAATAACAACTAATTTAAAATTAATTCACGTTATACAACGATAAAATCTACATTGGTATTTTTCTTGATACTACATACTCAGCTATTCGGAGTAGACGACTTTTCCATCGTAGATTGTTTTGACAACCTTGCCCTGCACCTTGCGGCCTTCATATGGCATGTTTTTTGATTTGCCTACGAAGTCGGCAGCATGTATTTCGTATTCAATGGATGGATTAAATATTGTAATGTCGGCAGCCTTGCCTATTGCAATATTTCCTAAATCATCTCTTCCTAATATTCTCGCTGGATTGCTGCTCATGTACGCAGCCATTGTAAGTGGTGAAATAAGACCTGATAAAACAAGCTCTGTATATGTAAGGCTGGCCGACGTTTCAAGACCTACGATTCCAAATGGAGATGCAAATCCCTTTGCCTTTTCCTCAGCTGTATGTGGAGCATGGTCAGTAGAAATAACCTCAAAAACTCCCTCTGCCAATCCCTTGCGCAAAGCGTCTCTGTCTTCTTTTGTACGAACTGGAGGATTCATTTTGTAATTGCCATCTCCTGGCACAATGTCATCCTCAGTAAGTGTGAAATGATGTGGGCAAACCTCCCCGGATACCTTAATACCTCTAGCCTTTGCCTCCTTAAGAATGTCATAGCTCTCCTTTGTGGAGCAATGGCAAAGATGAAGTGTTGCTCCAGTCTCCTCAGCAAGCATAATATCACGGGCTTCGATTATATTTTCAACCGCATTGCTAATACCCTTTTCTCCAAGGTCCTTTGAGCGTGTTCCCATATTCATAACACCGCCCTCAACCAAATTAATATCCTCGCAATGTGCTAGGACTGGAACTCCTTGGTTTGCAACTATTTTCATAGCCTGACGATATAGACCTGAATCCATAACTGATTTGCCATCCTCTGAAATAGCAGGAATTCCTGCATCAATCATTCCTTGCAAATCCGAAAGCTCTTTGCCTGCCATGCCCTTTGTAACCGAGCCCACCTGAAGTACTCTACAAAGTCCAACAGAGTTTCCCTTTTCATGGACATAATTAACAAGCTCAGGATTATCAACAACAGGCTTTGTATTTGGCATGGCAAGAACTGTGGTAACCCCTCCTCTAGCCGCAGCCTTGGAACCTGTCTCAATATCCTCCTTTGCTGTCTGGCCCGGATCTCTGAAATGCACATGCATATCAATGAGTCCTGGCATAACAAAACATCCCTTTGCATCAATTACTAAATCAGAAAAAACGGGAACAATTTCAGCCTCTACAGCTGAAATACTGTTCCCGTCTATCTTAATATCTAATATTTGATCTGTGTTTGTAGGTGGATTTAAAACCCTACCATTTTTGATTATAAGGCTCATGTTTTACCTCTCTCTTCTAAACTTTAAATAGTATAGCATAAGTCCCCCATCTATTAAAACTATTTTTACCGCTTTAGTTACTAATCTCAGATTACTGTTTTTACTGTTAATCGTTCTCTCGAATAATTTGCTCTACACTAGAGCATAAATACCCAATTTTAAATTTTGCGCGATTAAATAATAAACTATTTAATTTGGCTATTCATTTATAAGATTCCTTATGTTAATATATGAAAGATTTTTTTGGAGGAATGAAATATGAAAACTAAGAAACAAAAATCTAAAGTATCATTTACTCATTCTATGGCTTTCAAGATTGTTCTAGTTTTTGACATAATATTTATTTTAGCAATGTTGGCTGTAGGAGGTATATCGATACATAATTCAAAATCGACACTTACTGAAACATACCGCAACTATACAAAAAATTTAGCAGAGGTAGCTGCAAGTACTGTAGATTCTACTATGGATTCTACTGGTAGATACATTACTCTCGAGGGATACAATGATTTATCCGGTCCTACTATCGAAATGTATCTGCTTTCACAATTGGAGGCTGATGTTGATGCTAACAGAGACTCTATATTTGAAGTTTTTGACAAGCCACTTGGTAACATCAAAATCGAAAGTGTAGAAGGTTCTTATGCTTACTATGTAAGCCGCGAAGGAACAATGATCTACCATCCTACTATAGAAAAAATTGGTACTCCAGTAGAAAATGCTGCTGTTAAAGGTTTGGTAGAACGTTTACAGGCAGGAGAAACTCCTGAGGATATTGGCAGTGGCTCCATTATTTATGAATATAATGGTGCCAATAAATATGCAGGATATGCATTCACAGGGGCAGGAAATATTGTCATTGTTACTGGTGATTATGATTTAATCATGGAGCCGGTTAATTCCATGGCTGCGCTTGTTACTATCACTGTTGCTGTAATCTTATTAATCTTCATGATTATCTTCTTTGTATTGATTAATACTATGCTTAGACCTCTTGGAGATGTAGCAGAAATAATCGATGAAACTGCACACTTTAATTTCAAGAAGAGTAAGAAGGGTGTAGCTTTAGCTAAAAGAAAAGATGAAGTGGGCATGATAGCAAATTCTGTACGTGTAATGCGTGATGCACTTCGCGGTATGGTTACAGATATTACTTCAACAGAGAACCGTATTAATAATAACGTGATCACATTAAAAGGTACTGCAGATGACGTTAATGCAATGTGTTCAGACAACTCCGCTACAGCTCAGGAATTAGCTGCATCTATGGAAGAAACATCTGCTGCTACTGAGGAAATTAGCAACAATGTTTCTATAATAAAGGATGAAGCTAACGGCATTGACGAGATGGCTGTTGAGGGCGCAAACCTTTCAAAAGACATTATGGGCAGAGCCTCTGACCTTAAGATTAGCACTAAAAAAGCAGCTGAGCGTACACAGGCTACTTACGAAGGTGTTCGCCAACAAACAGATGAAGCTATTGAGAATGCAAAAGCCGTTGATAAGATTAATGAGTTGACTAACACAATTATGCAGATTTCTTCTCAGACATCGTTACTTTCTCTCAACGCCTCTATTGAAGCTGCAAGAGCAGGCGATGCTGGTAGAGGCTTTGCCGTAGTTGCTTCTGAGATTAGTAATCTCGCAAAGCAGACTAGTGAAGCAGTTGGAAATATCGACGAAATTGTTGCAGAAGTAAACAATGCAGTTTATCAAATGTCTTCTTGTCTTCAGGAAACAACAGATTTCCTTGAGCAAACAGTACTTGTTGACTACTCTGATTTTACAAAGGTATCCGAGCAATACTACTCAGACGCTGAAATTTTCCAGAACAGTATGGGAACCATTTCAACAGGTGTTCAAGAACTATCTCACTCTATTGAGAATATTTCTGAAACATTAGGACATATCAATGCCACTGTTAGTGAATCAGCTGAAGGTGTATACGATATTGCAGAAAAAACTTCTGGGATCGTTATGGGAACTGGCGAAGTCAACGATAAAGTAGGCGATACTGAAAAAGCCATTGAAGCCCTCACAAATATAGTAAATCTATTCCAAATAGATGAAGAATAAAACATAAAATATAATGAGCCCCTGTTACGGCTACAAGCATTGCAACTCTCCGCTCTACTAACATGTATCGCTTGAGAGCTGCAATAGCTTGATGCCTACAGAGGCTTTCATTATTGTTATATATTTGCCTACCATGGGCTATTTTTGCTATTATTTGTTCGCCTACGGGACGTATTATTAATTATTTGTCAGACGGTAATATGACCCATCTATTGTAACATCAAGGGTTCCATCAGGATTTTCCTTAATAGTCATGGTTCCTGTTTCATCCATAGTTGTTCCATCACTAAAACGATAATTGCTCAATGCATATGAACTACCATTTTTTGTAAAGTCACAAGCCACATCTCCCATATAAACAACACCACTTGTGGAACTATCAAAATTAATCTCACAATAATCATATTCTTCTAATGAATAATAGGTTCCACTAAATCCCTCGGACTCTGTGCTTGTCTCATCAACCTGCTGTCCAATAGCTCCTGCCTCACCAGCAGTTTCTGTCTGATTAGCTTCTTCAGCACCCTCTTCTACAGCCTGAGAATCTTCACCAATTTCACCTGCTGCATCATCACCTATTTTGCCAGCATTATCATCTTTATTTAAATCATCGCTTTGGCTTGTTCCCTGAGAATTTTCTGAGGAATTAATCTCTTCATAATTTAACTCATCAGCTTCATCCTGATTTGCAGAGTCAATATCAGCAGTTTCTTCTGTTGCTGTATCAGCGTCATTGTGGCTCACGACATAGGCAACGCCGCCTCCAATAACTAATACTGCTGCAACTGTTGCTACAAATACCTTTGTTGTAACTGTAACACCACCAATAGTAAGACCCGTCTTTGTGCCTACTGTGGCAGTTGTCTTTGCGCCTGTAGCGGCAATTTTTCCAACTTTTGAGCCAGCATTGACTGTAGATAATACAGCTTCCACTGTAGGTGCAACAGCCTCGCATGCCATGGCATCTTTCTTGAAAAGTGCAAAGAAGAATACCATAGGAAGCATACCGTAAAGCTTTGTACCCTGCTTTTCTAGCGCAAGGACCTTGTCCTTTATCTTGGTACGGCCATAATTGAGACGGCTTTTAACAGTATTTTCAGAGACCCCAAGGGTTTCAGCAATTTCTTTGACAGACATTTCTTCCATGTAAAACATGGTTACGCACATTCTCTGCTCATCAGAAAGGTCTGCCATCATTTCTCTGATGAGCCTAGAAGTTTCCTGCTGATCAATTGCTAAATCAGGTCTTGTATCAATTCGATCGTCCTCGAATGTATCGCTGATATCTCCTTCATCCTCATTTTCTGCCTCTGAAAACAATAAAGGATTATTCTTTTTTAATTCATTTAGCGAGCGAGTGGCAACAATACGTCCAAGCCATGGTTCAAATTTTGTTGCGTCTTCCAATTGATCCATGCTTTGAAAAGCTTTGATATAAGACTCCTGCAAAACATCCATAGCTGCCTGCTCATTTTTTAAATATTTAAAAGCAATGTAATAACTCTTCTGATATGTTTGTTCATATAAATATGTGAATCCTGCATTATCTCCATTTTTCGCACTGTTCACTGCACTAACTAAATCCATATAATCCTCCACTAATTAAAACTATTTAGAGCTTAAACTCATTTTCACTACCATGTTTTTTCATTCTACCGCTTTTTGCACCTAAAATCATCAATATATTATTTAATATTTTGGTTGCTTGTGCCTTACACTTATAAGACAATCCAAAAGAGCCACTGTAGGCATCAAGCTCATGTAACTCTCAAGCGAAACATGTTCGTTGAGCGGAGCGTTACATGGCTTGTAGCCGTAACAGTGGCTCTTAGTATGTCTATATATTTGTCTATAGTCTTGTGGTTACGAAAATGTCGTAGATTGCTTTTACAGCAGCTTCGAAGTCTTGGTTTTCAACTCCGATGATGATGTTGAGCTCGGAAGAACCCTGGTCAATCATACGAACATTTACATGTGCATGGCTAAGTGCAGAGAAGATACGACCTGCAGTACCACGTGTATTTTTCATGCCACGACCTACAACTGCAATAAGTGCGAGGTCTGACTCAATTTCAATAGAATCAGGAGAACAGTTTCTATGAATAGCAGAAACAACTGCCTGCTCCTTGTTAATAAACTCATCTTCATGAACAACAACAGTCATTGTGTCGATACCTGATGGCATGTGTTCGATACAGATTCCATTGTCTTCAAAGGCCTGAAGTGCCTTTCTACAGAAACCAACCTCTGAGTTCATAAGTGATTTTGTAATAAGTACTGTACAGAAGCCCTTCTTTCCAGCGATACCTGTGATAACGTACTCATTGCGCTGTCCTGTGCTTTCTACAATCCAAGTACCATCATCCTCTGGCTTGTTTGTATTTTTGATATTGATAGGAATGCCTGCTGAACGAACTGGGAAAATAGCATCCTCATGAAGCACTGAAGCCCCCATATATGAAAGCTCGCGAAGCTCTCTATATGTAATTGTCTGCATTCCTACAGGATTCTTAACGATTCGTGGATCACAAATAAGGAAGCCTGATACATCTGTCCAGTTTTCATATACATCAACCTTTGCTGCACCAGCTACGATTGAGCCTGTTACATCAGAGCCACCACGTGAGAATGTTTTAACCCTGCCATCCTTGTCACAGCCATAGAAGCCAGGTACAACTGCGTGTGGATGCTCTTCTAAGGCCTTGCCTAGAGTCTTCATTGTCTTGTATGAATTAAGATGTCCCTCTTCATTAAAGAAGATAACGTCCTTTGCATCGATGAAATCATAGCCTAAATACTCTGCCATAATTTTTCCGTTAAGGAACTCACCTCGGCTTGCAAGGTAATCAAGAGATAAATCATCCTTAATATCCTGAGCTATTTTTTTGAAATCCTCTTCTAATGAGAAGCCTTTTAAATCAAGACCATCAATAATCTCATCATATCTGGCCTTAATAGCTTTAAGATTATCTGTAACATCCTTTCCTGCCTCAGCATCCTTGAATGTTTGGATAAGCATGTCAGTAACCTTTGTGTCCTTGCTATTACGCTTGCCAGGAGCAGAAGGTACTACAAATACTCTATTTTCGTCAGCTCGAATGATATCTCCTACCTTTTTAAACTGATTTGCATCAGCAAGTGAGCTACCTCCAAATTTTACAACCTTTTTCATCGATTATTTCCTCTTCCTAATAATATTTAAGTACTACTTTATTGTCATTTACTTTACACTATTACTTTAGCGAATTAAAGTGTTAATTTATCCAAATTATTCTGATAACAACACTCTATCATTATCTAATTCTTCTCCAGCTCCCACTTTAAACTTTTCAAGTAGATCTGAAACTGTAAGCTTGCTTCGCTCTTCTCCACTAGTATCAAATACTATTTTTCCTGCATTCATCATAAGTGTACGGTTACCTACTTCTAGGGCCTGATGCATATTGTGTGTGACCATAAGGCATGTGATGCCTCGCTCAGCAACAATATTTTTGGTCAGCTCAAGAACCTTTTCAGCAGTGGCTGGATCAAGAGCAGCAGTGTGCTCATCCAATAATAACAGTTTTGGCGTAACAAATGTAGCCATAAGAAGTGTTAGTGCCTGTCTTTGGCCACCTGAAAGCAGCCCAACAGGATGCTTCATTCTATCCTCTAGTCCCATATCAAGTAGAGCCAGCTGCTCTCTGAACCTAGCTTTATCCTTAGAGCTAATTCTAGAAAACAGATGAGCTGAAGCATGGGACGCTCTCAAGAAAGCCAGGGCCATATTTTCTTCTATTGTCATGTTAGGAGCGGTACCCTTTAATGGGTCCTGGAACAAATGGCCAATAACTCGGCTTCGAACGTGCTCCTTTTTAAACGTAATATCTTCTCCATCCAGATAAATATTGCCTTCGTCCACAATAAATGTTCCTGCGATGGCATTGAACATGGTGGACTTGCCTGCTCCATTGGAGCCAACAATAGTGGCAAAATCTCCATCCTTTAAATCAAGACTCAAATTAGTCAATGCAGCCTTTTCATTAACAGTACCAGGATTGAAGGTCTTTGAAATGTTATCTATTTTAAGCATCGCCCTTCACCTCCTGACTACGCTGTCCCCTGTAGTTTGCAAACTGACGCTTTTTAAGTGCTGCCTTTTTTCTAACATAAGGAGCAGCGATTGCAACCGCAACGATAACTGCAGAAACAAGCTTTAACGCCTCTGCTGGAACCGAAAGTCGAAGAGCTATTGCAACAATAAATCTATAGAGAATAGAACCTAAAATTGTGCCAAGTATTCTTCGAAGCATGCTTCCCTTATTTCCAATTAATGACTGACCAATTATAAGTGATGCCAGGGCAATGGTAACCATTCCTGTACCAATATTTATGTCAGCTGACTTTTGATACTGGGCAATAAGGGCTCCTGACAAACCTGTTAGGGAGTTGGAAAGACAAAGGCCAACTGTGATTGTAAATGTTGGATTAATGGAAGATGATTTTACCATTTCCGCATTGTCACCTGTGGCTCTAATCGACATTCCAAGAGTAGTTCCAAGGAACCACCACAATAAAATGGCAATGACTACGATAATCGCCACAACCAAAAATACCTTGTACCAATCTCCAATGAAGGACTCTCCTAAAACATCCTTTCCAATAGAAAACAATGTGTCTGCACCAAATATATTAATTTTTGCTGACATCAGTGAAATATTGATAGTATACAAACCCGTATTAACGATAATACCAGCAAGAATCGACTCCACACCAAGTTTTGTCTGCAAAAAGGCTGTAATAAAGCCTGCAAAGGCGCCTGCCACCATTGCAGCAATCAGCGCCATAAACGGATGACCTGAAAGGGTAACAAGAGCCGCAACAGCACACCCCAAGGTAAAGCAGCCATCAGTTGTCAAATCCGCGATATTTAGAATTGTAAATGAAATAAAAAGTGCTAAAGCAACTAGGGCGTACATACACCCTAGTTCTAAAGCACTTTGAAAAATTGAAACTGTAAAAATAGATGACATTACTCAAACTCCTCTGCAGTCTGGATTTCTACGAATCCGTCGCACATATCACGGATTTTCTCGTAGTCTAGATTAAGGGCAGCAGCTGTCTCTGTATTTACAGTAGCTGTTCCATTATCAAGAGTCTTTACCGCAAGTGAAGCTGGGTCCTTGCCATCAACTAATATTTCTGACACCATGTTAGCTGTCTCAACACCAAGTGTTGCATAGTTAACTCCATATCCTAAATAAGCTCCGTTAAGTGCAAATGAATCTGCTCCACAGTAATGTGGAATACCTGCATCAATGAACTTCTCATAGATAGCAAGCTCGTATGTCATAATTGTATTATCAGTAGGTGTAAATATAGCATCTACTTCTTCTGCTACTAAAGCATCTGCTGCAAGCATAACTTCATCATTAGTGTTACCTGTTTTTTCAACATACTCAATTCCCATTGAATCAAGATATGCCTTTGCATCAGTAATTGCTGTTGCTGAAGAATCCTGTCCCTTGTCATAAAGCAAACCAACTTTATCAAGATTTCTATCCTGAGTAAGCATAAGGTCAATAACAGCCTCTGTATTAAGGGCATCTGATGTACCTGTAACATTTGAACCTGGAGCATCATTGCTCTCAACAAGACCTGCTGCCTCTGGGTCAGAAACTGCTGCAAACACAACAGGAATCTGATTATCCTCTGTAGCTGCCTGGCAAATCATTGCTGTAGGAGTAGCTATAGGAACCAGAATATCTACCTCATCATTAATAAGCTCTGTAACAATCTGATTAATATTAGTAGAATCAGCCTGTCCATTATAATAGTAATCCTCATACTCAAATGTGCAGCCCTTTTCCTCACCAAGCTTATCAAGCTGAGCCTCTAGATTAGTAACAATCTGATTAAGTGAAGCATCATCAACATACTGAATGATACCAACCTTATAAACCTGTCCCTCAGTAACTGTGTCATTTCCTGCATCTGCCGAATCTCCACCAGCAGCTTTTTCTGTATCACCACAGCCCATCATCATAACACCAGTCATAAGACCAACCATGAGCATCGATAAAAGTCTCTTTTTCATAGTAATCCTCCTAAAACCTTCTCTAAAATCTTAGAATCTATTTTATCACAACGCTTTAGCAAGTTAAAGCATAAAATTAACCAGCCTTAGTTAAAGGCTGGTGCTTTTTCCATGCTTGTCTGTGGTGTGATGCTATATAGTAATTCGGAGTTTTCTTCAACGTATTTGAGGCCGCTTGTTCTAGTTGTAGATTGCTGAATGTTTTCTCCGACAATTTTCTTGTGGCAGGTGGTAACGCTGGCGCTAGTAGGCATTGATTTAGTTATTGTGGACTGGGGAATCTCTTGTGCATTGCTTTTCAATGCCTGGGAACCAAATATTAATGAAACCCCAAGTAATGCTACTAGAAATGCTTTGTTAACCACCTTAATCATTTTTATCATCCTCCTTTTTCTATGGATTAGCGTATTTTCTAAGTAGTATATTAATACTTTATACATAGTATGTCAATAATTATTATAAAATATTTTTTTACTACTATTTTTGGGGGCAAAGCATATTGCAGGTAGCATAATAAAAGAGCTGCCCATAGGACAGCCCTTAATCAGTTATTCAATATGATATTCTAGTTTTTGTTCATCGGTTAATTCCATGTCACCGTACAACTCTTCTGCTTGCTCCATAAGCTCTTCTAGCTCCTTAAACTTAAATGCATATAGACTGAGATTATCAACACATATGATAGTTTTGTTCTCAGGAATATATATTCTTCCACCTGATATATAGCTTAATTCACCCATGCTATCTAAATCTATGATAGTCATAGCAATAAAGTTAGATAATATCAATCTATTGTTTTCTTCATCATATTCACAAAAATCATACTCATTTGTCTGGTATTTATTCTTGTATACAAATTTGTTTTGCTCCAAATCATAGATTCTAAAATACAAATCAGCTCCCTGCAAATAAAGCTTGGAGTTGTCATTAGAGAACTTCACAAATCCAGAATATGATTTGACGTAGAATGGAATCTCGTCAACAAGCTCCATGGAGTCAGTTTTATACACTCTGAGTTTTCCATCGTCACATGCTGCTGCAACAAGTGTTGCATCATCACTAAGGCCGATAATGTCAACTCGATAGTCTGGTACTAACGTTTCAACCTTGTCTTTTGATGTACTAAATCTCTTCAATGTGTATTCTAGACTATCAATACAATAAACTGTTTCTCCATCATTGGTAACAATGGCAGACGAAATTGGTCCACTCTCATTTGAACCATCCTTTATCGTTTTCATGTCTGATAGGCTAACCACAGTGTAATCGCTTCCATTATAGTAGATAAGATATTTTCCATTCTGTGAATAACTAGCCTCAGCAGTATAACAATCATAGTACTTTTCTTCGTCCAGCTTAGATTTCGAAATATTATACGTATCAATACATCCATCAGTACGTGGTATCACAATTTTGTCTTCGCTAATAAAACGAGTTGACTTGTAATCTGCCTTTTCTACTTCAAAATGGTTTTTAATCTCACCACTTGCAGTTTCTACAACATCGTACATATATCCATAGCTATCGTCCGCTCCGTCATAATGCTCTGCCACTAGATACAAGTCACCGCTAGGACTAGAGTCAACAATTGCCGAAACCTTCGCATCTAAATCCACCTCATATAGCATGGACTCATCAGTAGAATATTTTTGTACCAATAGCTCGGAGCTTCTATATGTCCTAGCAACCAAAGTACCAGAAGTAATAAAGAAATCCATCATGCTATCATCTGTTATGTCCATAATATTATCTGTAAGAGTGATAGCTGGATCTGTATGATACAATGTCACCTTTCCATCTGAGGTACCAACAAAAATGTAGGTACCAATATCATTAAAGCCTATTCTTTGGATGTAACTATCGGAATTGATAGTGTTTATATCCTCTCCAGTATATAAATCAAGTTCAAATACTGACTTGGTACCATTTATAATAACTCGACCACATTCCTCGCCATTAAGCTCGACTTTTGTTGTTCGTATGTATGAGTAGCTAGAAGAAAGGCTCGCGCCCTCATATACAAACTCTCTATTCCACAGTTCCTGACCTGTAGTGGAATCAATTCTTTGTACATATAGTGGTGCGTCTGAAAAGCTCATGAGTCCATCATAATCCATGGTTCCCAACAAAAGCTGCCCGTCATCATCAAATATTAAATCTATACATGTATCACCTGCCATAGGCACATCCACGTACTCATCAGTATTTAAATCATAGATAGTGCAATAATTAATGTCCATGTCACCTATATCATAGTGGGTCACAGCCATCTTATTGTTTTCTGTATCCAAGGCACAATAATGACCAAAATCTATATCTGTATGATTAGCATAATCCTTTAATATCTCTCCAGACTCAGCATCAATCAAATAAACATTAGTGTCAGTGCAAAGAATTGCTTTACCTGACTTGCTATATATTTCTCCACCTTTGACGTACCCCTCAGGAATAAAGCTATATACCTCTTTTCCACTCTCATTATAAGCAAATATACCATTTGCATTTATTACAACAGCATTGCTTTCTGAAAAGCCAAGTGCTTTATTGGAGACAGTGGTACCATAATTATCATACTCAGGTGGAATTTCAAAAAGCTTTTCACCTGACTCCAAATCCCATAGATACACATAGTCTGAAGTATCATAGCTAAGCACGCGAGTACCTTGAATATTTTCTACAAAATCTGTAACAGGCAAATTATGAACAAGTATTTTGTCCTTCGCCAAATCTGCTCCAATATCATAACAATCCAATGCCTGTGATAAAGCGTAAATTGACTCTGGCACAACTGGTCTCTCATTTTCCTCAGTTGGTAAGCCTGCTAGCGCAATGAGGGCCGCAGCCTGACGATCTCCAGAATCTAAAACATCAAGGGATGTTGCGGCCAAAACCTTGGATTCATTTATGAGCTTTTGAGTATATTCTTCATTTATCTTTTGAAGGTTGTATGCGTTGTACAAACCAAAGGCAATACCAAGACCTGCTATAATAGTTGTTATACCAATCGCGATTCCTGCAATCTTTTTTATACGACGTTCTCTATGTCTCTGCTTTAGGTCATCATAATCAACGTTCAAAATAGAAGCTGCAAGTCTAAGGGATTCTGTCTTTAGCTTACGTCGAACCTCTCTTTTTGAGCTTCCTCTAACATCTGCTGCAAGTGGCTCCACTGGATTGCCTGCTTCATCTACTAGAAGCTGTGGTGGAAAAGAATCTCCAGGCTCACCATCTACTAGCACAGCGAGTACATTTTCTCGACCATGCATAGCAATGAAGGTATCAATCTCCTTCATTACCCAATAAGAGTCTTTAGTTTGTGGAGAGCAGATAACAATAAGCATTCCTGCCTCTTGTAATGCCGCCTCAATATTACTTCCCAGGTCACTACCAATAGGAAGCTCTTCCTGATCTCTGAAAACCCTATTAATTCTCTTTCTACCAATCTCCTTTTGAATCTTTCTAGGAATTTTGGTAGTTTCCAATGCCTTATGTACCTTTTTGGCTACATACATATCCCGCTCTAAATGCCTATAGCTAATAAACGCATCATATTTCATTTTTTCATTCTCCCAACATCCACGACCTACGGACTGTTACGTATACAATCCTTATGTACTTTTCACTCATCTAAAACGATTCGTTCAAAGTAATAAGAGATTGTTTACTACAGTCCTTGATCATAATATCCACATAAAAAAATAGATGCGTCAACGTGTGCGAACGTTGACACATCCATAATTTTACTTTATTGTCTAATTTTCGTCTACATAACGCTGAATATTACTTGCATTTGCATAGCGTTTAACATCGTCGCCATTAACAACTACCAATGTAGGAGCTTGCATAACACCATATTTCTTTGTTAAATCAACCTGTTCCTCAGCATCTACAAGGATATAATCCTCGTCTTCTAGAATTTCCTTTGCTCTAGCGCAATTAGGACATGTCTTGGTTGTAAACAAATATTTTACACCTGTCTCTGGCTCTTCTGATACAATCTCAAGATTAACCTGTGGCTGCTCCTGAGCTGCGACCTTCTTTTCGCCTGCACGTCTACATACAGAGCCTGCAATATCATAAAGCTTACGGTTCTTGTACTCCTGAGTCTTACCCTCGTTCCAGTTTTGAACAGGACGATAGTAACCAGTAATACGGCTGTAAACCTCTGCAGTCTTACCACAGTGTGGGCATGTATAATGCTCGCCAGCAATATAACCATGATCCTTACATACTGAGTATGTAGGAGAAAGTGTATAGTAAGGTAATCTGTAATTCTCAGCGATTTTACGAACTAGGTTTGCAGCTGACTCCCATGTTGGAAGCTTCTCACCGATAAATGCATGGAATACAGTACCTGATGTATAAAGTGTCTGAAGCTCGTCCTGAACCTCAAGAGCATCAAAAATATCTGATGAGAATTCAACAGGCATATGTGAGCTGTTTGTATAGAATGGTGTATCACCTTCCTTGCCAGCTGTAATGATGTCTGGGAACTGCTCTCTATCATGCTTAGCAAAACGGTATGTGGTAGATTCTGCAGGAGTAGCCTCAAGGTTGTAAAGGTCTCCATACATCTCCTGATAATCAGAGAGTCTCTCACGCATGTGATTAAGTACATCCTTTGTGAATTCCTGAACTCTCTTGTCAGTCATATCTGCACGAAGCCAGTTAGCATTAAGACCTACCTCGTTCATACCAATAAGACCAATTGTTGAAAAATGATTGTCGAATGTTCCAAGGTAACGCTTTGTGTAAGGATATAATCCCTCATCAAGAAGCTTTGTAATAACACCACGCTTAATTTTAAGTGAGCGTGCTGAAATATCCATAAGCTTGTCAAGACGCGCATAGAAGTCTGCCTCATCCTTTGCCTGGTAAGCGATACGTGGCATATTAATAGTAACAACACCAACAGAACCTGTACTCTCGCCTGAGCCAAAGAAACCACCTGACTTCTTGCGAAGCTCACGAAGATCAAGACGAAGACGGCAGCACATAGAACGCACATCACTTGGCTCCATATCTGAATTGATATAGTTGCTGAAGTATGGTGTACCATACTTTGCAGTCATCTCGAATAATAATCTATTATTCTCTGTGTCTGACCAATCAAAATCACGTGTGATTGAATATGTTGGAATAGGATATTGGAATCCACGACCATTTGCATCACCTTCGATCATAATCTCAAGGAATGCCTTGTTGACCATGTCCATTTCCTTCTTGCAGTCCTTGTACTTAAAGTCCATCTCTTTGCCACCAACTATAGCTGGAAGCTCTGCTAGATCATTTGGAACAGTCCAATCTAATGTGATGTTTGAGAAAGGTGCCTGAGTACCCCAACGTGAAGGAGTATTAACACCATATATAAATGCCTCAAGGCACTTTTTAACCTCATCATATGAAAGATTATCAGTCTTAACAAATGGTGCAAGATATGTATCAAATGAAGAGAAAGCCTGTGCTCCTGCCCACTCATTCTGCATGATACCGAGGAAGTTTACCATTTGGTTGCAAAGTACTGATAAATGCTTTGCTGGTGCAGAAGTAATCTTGCCAGTAATTCCTCCAAGACCTTCCTGAATAAGCTGCTTTAATGACCAACCTGCACAGTAGCCTGTAAGCATCGAAAGATCATGTATATGAATCTCAGCATTACGATGTGCATTTGCAATTTCCTCATCGTAAATCTCTGAAAGCCAATAATTAGCTGTGATTGCCCCTGAGTTTGAAAGAATAAGTCCACCTACAGAATATGTAACTGTAGAGTTTTCTTTTACTCTCCAATCCTCTACCTTAACATAGCTGTCTACAACGTTCTTGTAATCCAAAACTGTAGACTTCATGTTGCGCATCTTTTCGCGCTGCTTTCTATATAATATGTAAGCCTTTGCTACATCAGTATATCCAGTTTGCTCCAGAACATTCTCAACAGAGTCCTGAATATCCTCTACTGATATTTTGCTCTCCTTGATTTTTGTCTGGAAATCTGCGGAAACACGAAGTGATAATAAACCGATTATATCGTCGTTGTATTCCTTTCCAGTTGCTTCAAAAGCCTTTGCTATCGCGTCATTAATCTTCCCCAAATTAAACTCTGCGATTTCTCCATCTCTTTTCACTACATCAAACAATTCTACTCACCAATTTCCTTTCACTAGTATCCTTAATCTCGTCAATAAAAGGACTCCCCCTACAACCTTATTTGTTGCCTCTTTCTTCTGTTGAACTAAGGTACTTTTGACTTGAATATATGTTATCAAAATCTAGGGTGGTGGGTCAATGTCTAATCACTATATATAGTGTTTTTCGTCATTATTACCTAAATTAGTTAAAACCTTTTGAATAAATTATAGGTAGAATTACGTTTCAACACACACAATATTTGGTATTTAAACACAAAAAAGACACACTATATATTGTAGCGTGTCTTTGGTGTTTTTATCTGGTTTGTAGGAAAACTAGTTCCTTTTGAGCCTCTTCGTCATTTGGGTAAGACTCAAGATATTGTGTTAGCACTTCCTTTGCTTCGGAGAATCTATTTAGTCCTTCTAGGGCAGCAACCTTACCCTTCATTAGTTCTGGCAAATTGTCTATTGAATCTAATTTCAACCCTGCCTCAAAATAGTTCAAGGCTTTCTCATAATTGCCATTTGAAACTTCGATATCTCCAAGTGTTGCAAGAGCATCACTGGTCACATCCTCTGATGAAGCGTATTCCTCTAATAAAGTCTGGGCAGAAGTATAATCTCCTTGATCCTGATACAGCTTTGCCAAATATAATCTGGCCTCTACTATATCATCATCAACAGCCTCCTTTAAATAAGTTTCGGCATCAGATGTCTCTCCCAGCATGTAATAGATTCGACCTTTGTAATATTTTGCATCTGAGGAATTATCGTCAACAGCAAGAGCATCATTCAAATAGACCATAGCCTGATCAGTATACCCTAGCGAATTTAAATTCTCATATATTTCAATGTATAACAAATAATTCTCATCATCTATGGCAATAGCTGCGTCATAATCTAAAATAGCCTGACCGATTTCACCCTCTTTGGCATATATGCTGCCTCGAAGAAAATATGGTTTATAGTTATCGCCATCATATTTTATAAGAGCTGCATATGTTTTCGTTGCATCCTCAAAATTTCCTGCATTATACTGGGCTGCAGCCTTGTAATAATTAATGTCGATTTCTAAATCAGTGACCTTGCCAATGGAACAGTCTAGCGCCTCGTCAAACTTTTCAATGGCCCCCTCATAGTCTCCTGTATCCATAAGCTCGATGCCTTCATCTCTGAGAGAAATTTCAGTCTCGTTATATTTAGAACATGCCGTCAAAGACAGCACCATATATGCACTTAATCCAATCGCAATTAACCTTTTTCTCATAGTGATAATTCTATCAAAGTAACCAGCCTTTGTGTAGTGAAAACTTGCAACATCTTTTCTTCTATATGATATAATTATTAGAAATTATTCATTCATAACAAAGGAGGGTTTTATCGTTTGGATGTGCACTTGCTAAGTAAACTAATAATTCTTTTTGTTCTGCTATGCTTATCTGCATTTTTTTCTTCTGCAGAGACTGCACTCACAACTGTTAACAAAATTAAAATAAAAACTATGGCTGATGATAATGACAAAAAAGCCGCCCGGGTTTTAAATGTTATTAACCGACCTAAAAAGATGCTTTCTGCTATTTTAATAGGCAACAACATTGTAAACCTATCAGCGTCTTCTCTTGCCACAGCACTTGCCATAGATATCTTTGGTAATGTTGGTGCCGGAATAGCAACTGGTATCCTGACCTTGTTAATTTTAATATTTGGTGAAATTACACCAAAGTCATTAGCTACCAGCTATTCTACCAGCCTCAGCCTTATATTTGCTCCAGTAATTGGTGCTTTAATGTGGATTCTTACTCCAGTAATTGTTGCCATTAATTTTTTATCTGCCATTTTTATTAGGATGTTTGGCATTGACCCAGATTTTAAAGATACAACAATTACCGAAGAAGAAATCCGAACAATGGTTGATGTCAGCCACGAAAGTGGAGCCATCGAAGGTGATGAGCGCACCATGATTCACAAGGTATTTGACTTCTCTGACGCCACGGCTAAGGAAGTAATGATTCCTCGAATAGACATGACTATGGTAGATGCCGACATCACCTATGATGAATTAATAAAAGTCTTCAAAGAAGACATGTACACAAGACTTCCTGTATGCGAGCCAGATACCCACAAGGTTCTTGGAATTGTCAACATGAAGGATTTTCTCGGGCTTAATCGACCTGATAATTTTTCAATTCGCGATTATTTAAGAGACGCTTATTTCACATTTGAAATGAAAAACGTTTCTGACCTATTTGATGAAATGCGATCCGAGGCTGCCTCTCTTTCCATTGTGTTGGATGAATACGGTGACCTTTCTGGAATGATTACACTAGAAGACCTATTAGAGGAAATCGTAGGCGAAATCAGAGACGAGTATGATGAAGACGAAGAAGACCCTGTTGTTCGCATAAGTGATAGAGAATATCAGGTTCTAGGTTCTATGAACTTAGAGGATTTATGCGATATTATCCCACTTGGTTTTTCCAGTGAGGACTACGATACCATTGGTGGTTACATTACAGGCGCCTTTGATCATTTTCCAAATGTGGGTGAGACTTACGTTTCAGAAAATGGAGCTATTATTCGAGTACTTGCTGTTGAGAAAAAACGTATTACTAAGCTTAGAATAAAGCTTCCTGCGCAAGCTTCTGACTCACAAACAAACCAAGATTAATTATAAGGCCCATGCCACCTATCAGTTGATAAAAGGATTTTATCCTGATGGTTTTGGCTAGGGCTCTTTTTTTGCCCCAAAATGTCTTTGCAAGTTTTCCGTCACGGTTTTTCACATCTACAAAAGTACGTTCATAATCCAGAATAATAAATACCACAATCCCAATTGTGTTGACAATTACAAGGATTAGTTCACTTATTTCTGTATAAAAATTAAAATACACCGCTATATTCATATTAAAGAAAAACAATTGCCATAGAACACCTTTTATCAGTTCTTTTCTCATTATACGATTGAACACCAACTCTTCCTTTTTCCAGGCATTTATTAGTTTCTCTCCATAATTATAGAAAGCAGCATAATCCATTGTGGATAACTTTCCATTTTTTAGAAACTCATTGATAAGATAATTATGAATTAAATTCATAGGCTTACATCCATATTTCTTTTCAATGTATCTAAATCCGATTTGAGCATATGCTTCTTTATCCTTTGCTTTTTCCTGCAGCAAAAGCGCTTTAAATAGACAGTGCTTAAACAGCTTATTATTAAATCCATAATAAACTTCTCTTAAGAGTGTCGTAACATCATGATTTTGCTCTGCTAATAGCATTAATCTATTCATGTATGCTAGCCTTAGCTTATTCTTTTTCTTTGCCCTAATACGCCTGTAAATTGAGCAAATAGAAGCCAAACCTCCTACTGTTATCCACAGTACAAAGCACAAGTAAATATTATTTAGTTTCATATTGTCCTTTGGGAAATAAATTGAATTTAACGAAAAAAACGACACGCAAAACGCGTGCCGCTAGTTTACCATATTAAAACCTCATTGGCAAGTAAAATGATTTGCTATACAGTTTCTGGCTCTGGATACTCAACACCAAAAGTCTCAACTGTAACCTTCTTCATTTTCTGCTCCTCAACAGGTCTGTCAGACCAATCTGTTGCAGTCTCAGCAATCTTGTTAACTATATCCATACCCTCGATAACTTTACCAAATGCTGCATAGTCTCCATCAAGATGTGGACTAGTTTTGTGCATGATAAAGAACTGGCTACCAGCTGAATCTGGAATCATTGTACGAGCCATTGAAAGAACACCTGGCTCATGCTTAAGGTTATTTTCAAAACCATTGCTTGAGAATTCACCCTTGATAGAATAACCTGGGCCACCCATGCCTGTTCCATCAGGATCTCCACCCTGAAGCATAAAACCGTTAATTACTCTGTGGAAAATAACTCCATCATAGAAATTGTGGTTGATAAGACTAATAAAATTATTAACTGTGTTAGGAGCGATTTCTGGATAAAGCTCAGCCTTCATGATATCGCCATTTTCCATTTCAATTGTAACAATTGGATTCTGTGCCATAATAAATTCTCCTTTACTCCGCTTGTTACGCTCACAATCCTGAGAGTCTCTTACGGTGACTACATGTCATCCTCCAGAGACCTCAGAGATTGTGAACTACAAGCTCATTTAAGCAATTATAATGCTATATATATTAAATATGTATTTAATTATAGCCTCGTTTACGATTTTTTATTTTGCAACACTCTCTGCTTTTTCAAGAACAGCTTTAGCATCTGCAAGATACTTATTCTCCATGTCATAAATGCGACCAGCATCTGCTGCTGTAGCGAAGCTTCTGTCCATTGGTATTTTACCAAGTACTGGAATATTAAGCTCTGCTGCTACTTCATCAATGTGGCTCTCGCCAAAGATTTGAATCTTTTCATCGCAATTTGGACACTGTACATATGAATAGTTCTCAACAACTCCAAGCACTGGGATATGCATCATATCTGCCATGTTATATGCTTTCTTAACTATCATCTGAACAAGTTCCTGTGGACTTGTAACAATTACAATACCATCAACTGGTAAAGACTGGAAACATGTAAGTGGAACATCACCTGTTCCTGGTGGCATATCAACAAATAAGTAATCGATATCACCCCATGCAACATCTGTCCAGAATTGTTTTACAACACCTGCAATAACAGGACCTCTCCATATTACTGGACTCTCCTCGTCATCAAGGATAAGGTTTATTGACATAATCTTTGTGCCATCCTCTGCAACCTCTGGAAGCATAACTCCCTCAGCGTCTGCTGCAGCTGGACCATGAACACCAAACATTTTTGGAATAGATGGACCTGTAATATCTGCATCAAGGATACCTACCTTGTAACCTGCTCTCGCCATTACACCTGCAAGTGAAGATGTAACCATTGATTTTCCTACGCCACCCTTACCAGATACGATTCCGATAACGTGCTTAATATTGGAATTGGCATTTGGTGCCTCTAAAAAAGCTGTATTCCTAACACCTTGTTGTGCTGCTGATGCAGAAGGACAACCTTCGCATGAGCCTCTGCTACAAGAGCTGGCTGAAGCACATGTATTATTATCTGCCATGATTATTAGACCTCCTAATCTATCTCTTTCATTTTCACTGTGTTTGATTATATCATAAAACCCAACTTATATAAGGTTTATTTAGAAATACATGTATATAGGAAAAGCTTCACTGTTGACGTTTTATCTTGTTGAGTAATGTATCAACCTAAAAATATAGTTATCAACATTTTCCACAATCATTTTTCTAAGGTTGAGGATAACTTCATTTTTACAAGTTATCCACATTTTAGTCTTGATAACTTTTTTTCAAAAATCCCCAATTTTCAATGGCTAGCGCTAATTTGTGTCTTTTTGATATATAATTCAACGAACAAACATTTCCCACAAAGTTATCCACAAATGTAAATAACTTTCCATAAGGTTGAAATTATTCCGGGATTATTAGATAATCAGAACTGGAAAATTTATTCATTTAGGAGACAATATGTCAGATACAAAAAAAGTATTATCCTTTGCAGTTGAATTAGGAGACTGCTTACTTCGAAATGGAGCTGAAGTTTATAGAGTTGAGGATAGCGTACTTGCTATTTTGAATTCTTATGATATTACAGACTGTGATGTGTATGTTTTGAGTAACGGAATTTTCGCCAGTGCGGACGAAGTAACTAAGCATGCCAGTTCAATGATTAGGCATGTCCCTATGTACCCTATGCACCTAAGTCGAATCGCTGCCATTAATAGTTTATGTCGTGACGTCTGTGCAAAAAAGATTTCCATCGAAGATGCATGGAAAAAATTGGAGCAAGCAAAAGTTATACCTGAATATAATTTATTAACATTAATACTTGCAACAGGAATTGGTTGTGGCGGATTTGCATATTTATATGGTGGAACTCCTCTAGATGCATTTATTGCCATCATAGTTGGTGTTATACTTCGATTATTCCTCACATTAGATAGAAAGCTTGGTCACTCGAAAACAATTACTAATGTACTGAGCAGTATGGTTATTACTATTGTAGCGTTGCTGTTTTATGCTGCAGGGTTACCTGTACATTACGACAAAATCATTATCGGAGCAATCATGCCATTAGTTCCTGGTATTCCACTTACTAATAGTATTAGAGATTTTATCAATTGCGATTATCTTTCAGGATCAATCAGACTTATTGATGCATTATTAACTGCATTTTGTATAGCTGTTGGTGTTGGTACCATAATCACTATTGCTCATTTAATAGGAGGAGGTGCTTACATCTAATGTATACAAATTATATTATCGAATTTATAGTTGCCACTATAGCAACAATTGGATTTGCAATCGTTTTCTCTGCGCCTCAATCCGAGCTGTTTTTTTGCGGTATATCTGGAGCAATCGGATGGATTTTCTATTCTGTAATTGCTAGCACATTAGCTGCACCTACCCTTGGTAATGTTGTAGGTTCATTCTTCCTTACAGTATTTTCAAGAAGTCTTGCGTCTAAACGCAAAAATCCCGTCACCGTATACTTGATTTCAGGAATATTCCCTTTAGTACCCGGTGCCGGAATTTACTATACATCCTATTATTTAATTATGAATGATATGGTTAACTTTACAAACTATGGTCTTTCAACAATCAAGACCGCAGGCGCCATAGTTATGGGAATCATTTTCGGAATGGCATTTCCACAAAGTTGGTTTAATACAGTTTTTGCACCTTCCGATCGTAAGTAAACAATCCATTAACTTCATCTTCTATATCGGTTGCCTGTGTATAAACCGCACCTGCTAGTCCCTCTTCCCTGAGGGACTTTATTTTTTTCATAATTTCATCATATGCTGATTGCAAATCTTTGCCTTGTGAATACTTTTTATATCCATAAACTGCATCACGTCTCACATGATTGCCTACCTTCAAGGAAAAGCCACCATATTCTGATATAACGTAAGGTCTAGGTCCATGATTTACTTTTAGCTTTTCAAAATATAGATGTTCTGAGAACACATCACCACAGCCCTCATGGAACCAACCTGACGCAGCATCTATAGGTCTTGTGGAATCAAACTGCTTCGCATATTCTAAACAGGCCTTAGCGTCAAATTGTCCCCAGCCTTCATTGAATAAGCACCACTGACCGATACATGGCACACTATAAAGCTGTTCAATCATTTCCTTGCACTCATGTCGCCACACTGCCTTTGATTTTTCAGTATTTCGACCTGTGAATCTAAGGAATAGTTTATTTTTATCCTTTGTATTTCCAAATGGTCTAACTACTGTAGGAATATGACAAATCATTTTCATGTCGTATTTGGTGCCACCATTAATTATATCCTGCCATACAATCATTCCTATTCTGTCACAGTGGAAATACCAACGCATAGGCTCAATCTTGCAATGCTTTCGAATCATGTTAAAGCCTAAAGACTTTATGGACTCTATATCATTTATCATTGCAGCATCGCTAGGTGGAGTCATAAGACTCTCTGGATAATATCCCTGATCTAACACGCCATGCATAAAATATGGCTTGTGATTCAATGTCAGACAAGGAAATCCTCGTTCATCCACTCCTACTCCAAAGTGACGCATAGTAAAATAAGTAGAAAAGGTATCCTTACCATATTCAATGTTTAAGAAATAAATATTAGGATCTTCTGGCGTCCATAGCTTATAGTGATTCAGGATTACATGAACATATATTTTATCATCCTGTATTTTGTCCACTGAATAATCTTTTATAAGCTCCTGATTGGCAGCTGAGATAGACACCTGACCTTTTAACTCAGAAACACTCAAAACTAAATCTAATCGATTATTATCAATATCAGGGGTAATTTTCAGCTTTGTTACGTAGGCCTCAGGGACCCATTCCATCCACACGGTCTGCCATATTCCACTTTGAGCAGAATACCACATTCCACAAGGTGAAATACTTTGCTTTCCTCTAGCATAGCCAACACCATCTGTATAGTCTCTAACCCTTATTTTTATCTCGTTTTCGCCATCTACAATAAAATCAGTGATATCATAGGAAAATGCTGTATAACCACCTTCATGGGTGCCTAGATTTATGCCATTTATAGATACCTGTGACACCTGGTCGACAGCGCCAAAATGTAAAATTAAATGCTTAGTTTTTTTTACCTTATCAAGCCCAAAAACCTTTATATATTCTAGCGTCTCATCAGGCTGTAAAACGTGTTTTTCAACACCAGACAGTGTAGTCTCAGGAGAAAATGGCACCTCTATAATCCCTTTTTGAACCACTTTTCCCTGACCACTAATAATTCTATAATTCCACTTGCCGTTAAGATTAATATATGTATTTCTCTGAAGCTGTGGACGTGGATATTCTTGCAGCCCCTCATATTTATAATCTGTGCTCAGTTCATAAACTGGTGCATTTTTGTCAATTCGGCTAATGGCCCCTAGCATTTCCTTCCAATACATAACAACCCCCTCTAGTTATTAAATCCTGATTTCAGATTTCTTCTTTTTAACCCAACGACGGTAAATAATCACCAGACATATACTATGCACACTCAATGTTAACAACCAGCTTCCTGGATATGAGAAAAACAATACTGACTCTGTATGATGAACTCTAAAGTATGTTGCAATCCAAATAAGTCTCGAAAAACATGCGCCCAACAGAGAGACAATCATAGGGACAGTTGAATATCCCAGACCTCTCAGACCACCAGTAAGTGAATCCATTATTCCGCACAAGAAATATGGTGTGCATACCCAGAATAGACGAATGGTGCCAGCGGCAATTGCTGGAGCACTGTCAGTGTAAATACCAAGCAATACATCAGCGAAATAATAAGCTAAATTACCTAAAATAATTCCCAATACAGTAACAATGCCTAAACACTCAAAAATAACCTTTTTAACACGTTTCTCATTACCAGCACCAAAGTTCTGACCTGTAAATGTAACGCAAGTCTGAGATACTGAGTTCATTGAAACATAAACAAAGCCCTCTATCGAACTTGCAGCTGAAGAACCGGCTATTGCTGCAGTACCAAAAGAATTAATTGCAGATTGAATAACTACGTTGGATAGTGAAAATACGCTACCCTGAATACCTGCTGGCAATCCAATCTTTACAATTTTCTTGAGGATACGTCTATCTATGCTAATCTCTGAAAGATTGAGCTTTAGAGCGTCATCCTGTTTGATAAAGAATAGAACCAATAATATACAAGAAATATAATTGGCAGTAGCAGAAGCAATGGCAACACCTGCCACTCCGAGCCCAAAGCATATAACTAAAACAAGATTTAATATTACATTTACAATTCCAGCTATAGTTAAAAATACTAATGGATGAGTAGTGTCACCTGCTGCTCGCAGAATAGCTGCTAAAAAGTTGTATAACATCGCAGCTGGCATTGCCAAAAAGTAAATCTGTACATATAGTGCTGCCAATGGAAGAACATCTTCAGGAGAACCCATTAATTCCAACATTGGTCTTGCACCAAATAGTCCAAGAAATACTAATACTATTCCACCAATAATAGATATAGCTACACTAGTGTGTAGTGTCTTTTTTACATCTTCATATTGTCTAGCCCCATAAAACTGAGCCGTACAAACATTAGCACCAACCGAAGCACCAATGAATAGGTTTGTCATTAAATTAATAAGGGATCCAGTAGAACCAACTGCAGCAAGGCTCGCTTCTCCCGCGAATCGCCCCACAACAATTACATCAGCTGCGTTAAACAATAATTGCAACACACCTGACATTACAATAGGAATAGTAAAGATAATAAGTTTGCCCAGAAGAGGGCCATGAGTCATGTCTAATTTCTTTTTGTTCATATTAAACATTCTAGCACTTTATAGCTAATAATAAAATAATCGAGTAGGAGGGAAATTCAAATGAATTTCCCGACCTCTCACACCACCGTGCGTACCGTTCGGTACACGGCG